>NZ_WINV01000001.1:0-732916 GCF_009827835.1 Apibacter sp. B2912 | reverse complement strand
TAGCCGCCGGTTTTTTAAAAAAGAAAGCTTTGTATAGAATTATACAAGGCTTTTTTTGTTTTGTATTGAAGTGGTTTTTTTGGTTGGTGGAATTTTAAACTTATAAACTTTTAATTTAGCTAAACTCATAAGCTAACTCTCATAATTTTATATCAGACCTTTACTGTCTATGATGATATTTACTATACATATTCTTCAATGCTATTAATAACAATTTCATTCCCGATAAGGACCTTCTTATTTAAAAATAGTAAATCTAAATAGTTTTTGAAATCATAAATTAAAGAAATAGGTTTTATTGATTTTATTTCTTTAGTTACTCTTTTTTGATAGGTTTTTTAGCTAAGGGAATTTAAATTTCATAATATAATAACTACTAAAAAGTAATTATATGATGAATTAAAAAATTAATAATAAATTAAACTAATTAGAAAATTATTTTGCATGATAGTTTGTAGTAAATATTTATACCAATTAGTTTAAAAAAATCCATAAAAATATATGTCTTTATATTTATTGTTAGTAATAATAGCTTAAAATTATTTCATTATTAAGTAAAAAAAAATTTAGATAATAAAATAAATATGCTTTATTTTTTATTCATAAATTATATTATTTTTGAGATTATTGCTTATACTTCTATTTGATTTTAGGAATTTTTAGTATTTTTGATAGTAAAAAATCAATTAAAAAAATTAAATAATTGATTTTTAAGCATTTATGAATTTAAAACGATTAATACTACTAACAGTGATAATAATATGAATGACAATATCCAAAAAAATAAAGAACTTACTCTAGAAGAAATTCATAATTTTCGCGGAAAATATCCAAAACAGCTAATATATCTATTTTTGATTGAAATGTGGGAACGTTTCTGCTTCTATGGTATGAGAGGAGTTCTTACAATTTTTATGGTGGGTCAATTAGGAGTTACTGATAAAGATTCTAACCTTAAATATGGAGCGATACAAGCATTTATTTACGCTTTTACTTTTATTGGGGGGATTTTGGCAGATAAAATATTAGGATTTAAAAAATCTCTTTTCATTGGAGGTTTAACCATGGTTTTAGGTAATTTAATTATCGCTTATTCTCCACATGATTTTTTTTATTTTGGAATAACATTATCAATAATTGGAACCGGATTTTTTAAGCCTAACATTTCTACTATGGTTGGAGATTTATACAGTGAAAAAGATCCACGAAGAGATGCAGGATTTGGGTTGTTTTATTCGGGTATAAATTTAGGAGCCTTGTTTGGTGGTGTTTTATGTGTTTATTTAGGAAAATATCATTCCTGGAATTTATGCTTTTTAGCCGCAGCGATAGTAATGCTAATAGGTATTTTAATCTTCCTAGCAACCAAAAAATATTTAGGTCCTATTGGTGACTCACCATTGATAGATATGAAACCTTCAACCAGGAGTACACGTGAGATGTTTGTGTACTTAGGAGTATTGTTATGCGTACCTATTATTTATGCCATGATACATAATACTCGATATACCGATTATTTTATGTATACCATTGGTCCGTTGGCAATAGCTTTGTTTATTATAGAACTTATTAAAATAAAAAGCGCACAAATAAGAAAAAAACTTGTTGCAGCGATGATTTTAATTATTTTTTCAATACTTTTTTTTGCATTTTTTGAACAAAGTGGAGGAGCTCTGGCTATTTTTGCCGAAGGAAACCTAAGTCATAAATTACTGTTTTTTAATATTGACCCCAATATTGTAAATAATAGCTCCAATGCTTTATTTGTAATAATCTTAAGTCCTTTGTTTGGATTATTATGGCTATGGTTGGCAAAAATAAAATTAGAACCCAATACGGTAATAAAATTTGGATTGGGATTTTTATTTCTTTCTGGCTCTTTTTATATTTTATATAGTACAAGATATTTTGCTGACTCGAACGGAATGACATCTTTAAATATCTTTACAATAGCCTATTTGGTTATGACGTTCGCAGAACTTTGTTTATCTCCGGTAGGCTTATCTATAGTTACCAAATTATCTCCCAAAAATTTATCAGGAATGATGATGGGAATGTGGTTCTTAGCCAGTTCTTATGCACAATATGTAGCAGGTCTTTTAGGGGCAGAAATGTCTTCTCCGGATGAAAATGCATCTTTAGTAACTAAATTATATTCATATACTACAGGATTCGGACAATTGGCCAATTATGCATTAATTACAGGTATTGCTTTAATTCTATTTTCTCCTTTGATAAGGAAATTAATGCAAGAAGTTAAATAATAATAATAAGTAAAACTAAGTATAAATTATATTATGACAGAAACTCAAGTTAAAAAAGGGCATCCTAAAGGGTTATACCTACTGTTTTTAACAGAAATGTGGGAACGATTTTCGTATTATGGGATGAGAGGAATTTTAATACTATATCTTACAAAATCTTATTTAGAAGGAGGTTTAGGTATAGATGCTCAAACAGCCAGCTTAATATATGGTTTCTTTACGGGGTTTGTTTATTTTACTCCATTAATTGGAGGTTGGTTGGCAGATAAATATTTAGGACAAAGACATTCCATTACAATAGGGGGAATTATAATGATGTGTGGGCAACTGGCATTATTTTCATTAAATACCCAAAGTGGACTGTATGTGGGGTTATTCCTTCTAATTATAGGAAATGGATTTTTTAAACCCAATATATCAACTTTGGTAGGTGGTTTATATGCAGATGGCGATCCTAAAAGAGACTCAGCATTCTCTATTTTTTATATGGGCATAAATTTAGGAGCATTGATTGCTCCCATTATTGTAGGAATATTGACCGATGATATTTTCTCTACAAGAGATGCCGCAGGAAAAATAATATCGTATGGGTATAAATATGGTTTCCTCGCCGCTGCAGTCGGAATGTTTTTTGGTCAAATTACCTATAATACGTTGGCGAAAAAATATTTAGGAGATCTTGGGTTAAAACCTCAAGGAAAAGTCACCAAAAACGATACAAATAGTGATGTTGATCCAAACGTTCCACTAACTAAAAATGAAAAACAAAGAGTTGCTGTTATATTTATTTATTTCTTTTTTGCTATTTTCTTTTTTGCAGGATTTGAGCAAGCCGGTTCATCTTTATCATTGTATACAGATAAATTTATCGACAGAAATGTAAATTTGCCTTTTATTGGAGAATACAATATACCCACTTCATTATTCCAATCGGTAAATCCATTTTTTATAGTAGTTTTAGCTCCGATCTTTGCGTATTTTTGGAATAGTAAATTAGGACAAAAACTAACGACTCCGTTAAAAATGGGATTAGGAATGATAATTTTAGGGGTTGGATTTTTCTTTATGTTAGGAGCAGTTGCAGAACGAGGGGGCGATATAGCCGATGTTACCATTAAAGCGAGTATATGGTGGTTAATTTTAACGTATCTTGTTCATACCATAGGGGAATTATGTTTGTCGCCTGTCGGGCTTTCCGTAGTAACAAAATTGGCACCTCCTAAATTAGCATCTCTATTAATGGGAGTATGGCTAATGGCATCCTTTATTGCAAATATAGTAGGAGGCTTTTTAGCTTCTACAGTCGAAACCTTAGGAGCAGGTAAAATATTTTTATATATTTCATTATTTGTAATCATTTGTGGAGTATTAATGATCGCATTAAATAAAGTACTAGTAAAAATGATGCATGGAGTAAGATAAGATTAAAAATAATTAAAAAGTTATATCACTAAAGCATATTCTTTATTTAAATTAGTATAAATGAATATGCTTTAGTTGTTTATGGAATGTTTATTAAATCATTAGATATATTCATATAAAAATAAATTCATTAAAATAAGATGAATGTACCTATACAAACTTTTCAATTTCCGGGGTTACAAACAGATCAAGTTCTTTATATAAAGAGAGAAGATCTGATTCATCCCGTCATTTCAGGAAATAAATTTTGGAAATTAAAATATAATATTCAAAAAGCTAAAGATTTAGGAAAGAAAATATTGGTAACTTTCGGCGGAGCAATGTCTAACCATATTGTAGCCTGTGCGGCAGCAGCTAATGAAAATGGTTTCCAATCTATAGGTATAATTCGAGGAGAAGAAATTGTTGATAAATGGAAAGATAATTTAACTCTAACAGAAGCTTCTACTTATGGCATGGAATTTATTTTTGTACCCAGGCATGAATATAGATTCAAAGAACAGTCGAGTTATATACAAAATATACTTAATACCATTCCTAATCATTATTTAGTACCTGAGGGCGGGACAAATTCATTGGCTGTAAAAGGAGCAGCAGAAATACTATCAGAAAAAACCTCTTCTTATGACATAATTACTTCTGCAATGGGTACCGGAGGAACTGTTTCGGGATTATCTGTAGGAGCATTTCCTCACCAACAAGTAATCGGATTTCCGGTATTAAAAAACGCTCATTTTTTAGTTAAAGAATTATTAAAACATACTAGCAAAGAAAATTTTATAGTAAATTTGGAGTACCACTTTGGAGGATACGCTAAAATTACGAATGAATTAATCGATTTTATTAACGAATTTTATAATCTCAATCATATACCCCTTGATCCTATATATACAGGAAAAATGATGTTCGGATTAAGAGACATGTTAAAAAAGGGGCAAATCCATAAGGACAAAAAAATTTTAGCAATACACACAGGAGGTTTACAAGGGATTAAAGAAATGAATAAGTATTTAAAGAAGAAAAATAAACCTATAATTGTAACATGAAAAAATTTGGAATATTTCTAATAGCGATTGTTTTAGGAAATTTCATTCTGGCTCAAGAATCTGTAAAAAAAGATGAATTATACATTCAAACCTATGCTAAAATTGCGGTAGAGGAAATGGAAGTTTATCAAATTCCTGCAAGTATTACCTTAGCACAAGGAATTTTAGAAACAGGTAACGGGCAGAGTATTTTAGCACAGGTAGGAAATAATCATTTTGGCATTAAATGTAAAAATGATTGGACTGGAGGGAGAATGTATCATGATGATGATGCCAGAGGAGAATGTTTTAGAAAATATACCTCCGCAAAAGAATCTTACAGAGACCATTCTTTGTTTTTAGCAGAAAGACCCTATTATAAAAAACTGTTTCAATTAGATAGAAAAGATTATAAAGCATGGGCACATGGTTTAAGAAAAGCAGGGTATGCTACTAATCCTAAGTACGCATATATGTTAATCAATTTAATTGAAAGATATAAATTATACCAGTTTGATTCTTTAACCTCTGATAATGTAGATAAAAAGTTAGCAGAGTTATATCCGGATACATATAAATCCAATAATAGTATTGAAAAGGTAGATGAATCATCAATTTTGTTGGCAGATGCTAATTCAAAAACAGTAAAAATTGATGTTCCCCAAAAAACAATTCCGTTTAAAGTAACGGCTAAAAAAGTAGAAAATGTAAAGAAAATAGCTGCCGTTAAGACCAATAATTTTGAATTCCCCAGCTCTAGAATTAGAATTCATCCCAATGGGAAAGTAAGATATATTATATTAAGGAAAGGTGATACGTTGGAAGATATTTCAAAAGCCTATCACATTTCATTAAATCAATTAAAATCTTATAATGATTTACTCTTTCATGATAGTTTAGTAATTAACCAAAAAATCTTTTTAGATCCAAAAAAGAAAAAAGGAATCAACAAAGAACATATTGTAAAGGAAGGAGAGAAGATGTACGATATAGCACAAGAAAATGGTATTTCCTTAATTGAATTATATAAAAGAAATTTGATGTTTCCAGGAGATGAGCCTAAACAAGGAGATAGAATTTTATTAAAAGGGAGAAAAAGTTAAAATAGGGTTGGTAGATGTTTTTTAAAAGAAGTAAGGCTTTATTTCAAGAGGCACAACAATATATACCTGGAGGGGTAAATTCGCCGGTTAGAGCATTTAAATCTGTCGGAGGAGTCCCGGTTTTTATGAAATCGGCAAAAGGTGCATATCTTACAGATGAAGACGGAAACACATATATAGATTATATAAACTCATGGGGCCCCATGATTCTAGGTCATAATCATCCCCAAGTAGTAGAAGCAGTAAAAGAGCAAATGCAAAATGGGTTTTCATTTGGAACTCCTACAGAATTAGAAACAGAAATTGCTAAATTGATTACCTCTTCTGTGCCTTCTATTGATAAAATAAGAATGGTTAATTCAGGTACGGAAGCCTGTATGTCTGCGATTCGATTAGCAAGAGGTTTTACATCAAGAAATAAATTTATTAAGTTTGAAGGGTGCTATCATGGACATTCCGACTCCTTTCTTATAAAAGCCGGAAGTGGTGCTGTTACCTTTGGAAATCCTAATAGTCCGGGGGTAACGGAAGGAACGGCAAAGGATACTTTGTTGGCTAAATATAACGATATCGAATCTGTAAAATCTGTTTTCGAAAAGAATAAGGGCGAAATTGCAGCAGTTATACTAGAACCTATAGCAGGTAATATGGGATGTATACCTCCTAAAGGAGATTTTCTTGTTAAGTTAAAGCAACTATGTGAAGAAAATCAGTCATTACTGATTTTTGACGAAGTCATGACAGGTTTTCGAGCAAAGATAGGGGGAGCTCAAGAGTTTTTTAACATTCAGGCAGATATAGTAACTTATGGTAAAATTATTGGAGGTGGAATGCCCGTCGGAGCATTTGCCGCTCGAAAGGAAATAATGGATTGTTTATCTCCGGTTGGTAAGGTTTACCAAGCGGGTACTTTATCCGGAAATCCAATTGCTATGAGGTCCGGATATACAACCTTATCCATACTGAAAGATGATTTAGATATTTTCCATAGAATTACACAAACTACAAAAATCCTATCCGATGAATTAAGAACTATTTTTAAAAACGCCGGTATACCCGTATGTATTAATCAATGTTCATCGATGATGACCGTATTTTTTGGTATATCAGAAGTTTCAAACTTTGATGATGCAACAAAAGCTGATCATGAAATGTTTAACAAATATTTTCATTATCTACTAAACCACGGAATATATTTGCCGCCTTCAGGTTATGAAACATGGTTTATTTCTGATTGTATAAAAGATATTGAAATTGAAAAAACATTAGATTATACAAAAAAATTTATATCCTCTCTTTGATTGGAAAATAATAAATTGCTTAGTATAGTATATTTTCTTTTTATGTAGAAGAAATGGCAAATTAAAATTCGAAACTTTCAAGTAGCTCTAATTCAGTTTTAAAAGGCAAGACTCGAGTTCCAAACTTATGAAATAATAATTGAGCAAATCGATCGGAATGGTTTTTATAATAGTCTTCTAAAACTTTTTTGTTAGCGGCATAATATTGGAGGGAATAGGTACATCCTGATTCATCCGGATGAGAAATAACTTTTGAAAATATAACCTTAGTAAATATTTGAATTTCATACATTTCAGGGATTAAGGTATTTTTAACCCAATCGATCCATTCCTTTTCTAAAGGATATTCAACGTGAAAACTTTCTGAATATATAATCATTTCATTAAAATATTAATTAATAGCATAATCCACTGAGTACCCGAACATACCCTTTTCTTTAATCATATCGGCAACTTCATTGGGCATATTAATTTCCCAACCGTTTTTACCGGAAGCAATCTGAGTAAGAATTTGCTTTCCATAAATTCTGAGATAGGATTCATTATAATCTTTAATATCTACAATCCTCTTATTTTTTTTGAAATATTTGTATAAATCTTTAAGGCTTTCATTAACTTTTAAATTTTCAGAATTGAGAAACTCTCCTGTTTCTTGATCAACATAAGGATAAAGATAAATTCGCATATGCTGCTTAAATAGCTTTCCAAAAGCTTCCATAATACCACCGCTTAAGTGGTTATAATATCCTTCTTTAAAAATGTCCAATAAATTATTAACACCCATTGAAATACCGATTCGTTCCGTAGTAAATCTGCTGAAATAATCTACTAAACGATAATATTCGGAAAAATTAGAAATTAAAACAGTATATCCTAATTTTCCTAAAACATCCGCCCGATCTAGAAAATCTTGTTCATTGATCTCACCGGAAGCAAGTAGGTTAGATAAAGTAATCTCAAATAGTACCTTAGTATTTTCCTTAGTAACCTTTTTTTCATTCATAAACATTTTCAATCCTTGATTAAACATATCAATGTTTACATGGGTAACCGGACGGAAACTTCCTCTTAAAGCGAAAATATTTTTATTATATAATTCATCCGCGGGAAGAACATTTTTTCCGTTAGGCTCAAAAACAGCTGCATCTGCCATTCCGTTTTTAACTAACTGTAAGCTCATTAAACGATTGTCTACAGCAGCATAATCTGGTCCGCTGAAATTAATCATATCAATTTCAATCTGATCGGTGCTGAGTTCATCATAAAGAGATGAAATTATTTTTTTGGGATTATCGCTGTAAAAAAAAGAACCATAAATTAAATTTACTCCTAAAATACCTAAGGTTTCCTGTTGTAATTTAGTGTCGTTTTCATGGAAACGAACATGTAAAATAATTTCATTATACGGTTCTAATTCGTGTAATTGAAATCGGATTCCAACCCAACCATGTCCTTTAAAAGTTTTATTAAAATTGATGGTAGTAACCGTATTGGCATATGAAAAAAATTTTCTGCCTGAACAATTGCTTCTATCGATTCGTTTCTCAATTAATTCAATTTCATGGTCAAGCATTTTATGCAATCGTGCTTGAGAAACATATCTATTATCCGGTTCTTTTCCATAAATAGAATCACTTACTTCTTTATCATAGGCAGAAATTGCTTTGGCAATAGTTTTAGAAGCTGCGCCCGCTCTAAAAAAATAGCGTACGGTTTCCTGACCTGCTCCTATTTCAGAAAAAGTCCCATAAATATCTTTATTTAAATTAATCTGAAGAGCTTTTTGCCTAGGGGTTAGTACTTGTTTATGAGAGAGCATATTTTCAACTTTTGTTCGTAAATTTACAAAAATTATGGTACTACAAAAGAGTAATATAACATTCTTAGGGACAGGAACTTCTCAAGGAATTCCGGTTATAGGTTCAAATGATCCGGTATGTAAGTCTCAAGATGAAAAAGATAAAAGATTACGAACTTCTGCATTGGTTCAATATAAAGGTTTGGATTTATTAATTGACTGCGGTCCTGATTTCAGACAGCAAATGTTGCGAGAAAATAAATCCAATGTAGATGCCGTATTAATAACGCATGAACACACAGACCATATTGGAGGATTAGATGATTTGCGTCCCATCAATTTTTTAAAAGGACAAGATATTCCTATTTTTGGAAAGGAAAGGGTATTAGAAGATATAAAAAGAAGATTTTCTTATGCTTTTGCAGAAGTAAAATATCCGGGTGCTCCCGGTTTTGAATTACATTCAGTGAATGGTGATATCTCTTTTCAAAATGTTTCTATTCAACCCATACATATTTTACACGGTAAGTTGCCCATTTTAGGATATAAAATAGGGGGATTATCATATATCACTGATGCTTCCTCTATTTCTGAAGAAGAAATAGAAAAAATTAAATTTTCAGAAGTATTAGTTATCAATGCTTTAAGAAAGGAAGCTCATGCTTCCCATTTTACTTTGTTTGAGGCATTGGAAATCATTGAGAAAGTTAAACCTAAAAAGGCTTATTTAACACACATCAGCTATCAACTAGGGTTTCATGAAGAGGTAGAAAAAACATTGCCTAATCATGTTTTTTTAGCTTATGACGGATTGAAAGTTGAATTTTAATAGAATGCATATTTTTTTACTAAAAATCATATTTTATAATAAATAAAAGGCATTATTTAGATATATTTTAATTTATAAATTTAATTAAATGTATATTCCTCAATTTTGTACTTTTGCAATACTTACAATTATAATATTAAATGAACAATAGATCAGTATATGTAGCGGCTACATGTCCTTATAGCGGAAAATCTTTGATTAGCTTGGGGATATTGCAAATGGTAATGAGAAGAACACCGAATATTGGTTATTTTCGTCCTATTATTGATGATTTAGATGATGGGATAAAAGATAACCATATTGAAACTATGATTTCTTATTTTAATCTTAATCAGAGTTATGAAGATGCATACGCTTTTACTAAAAGTGAAATTATTGATCTTCAAAATAGTGGCAGATTAAATGAGGCATACGATAGTATTATTCAAAAGTATAAAGCATTAGAAGATAGATTTGACTTTGTACTAATCGATGGTACTGATATATCAGCAGGTAGTACTTCGTTAGAATATGATTTGAATGTTATCATTGCTAAATCATTAAATATTCCGGTCGTTCTTGTTGTAAAAGATTCATTTAAAAATTCGCACGATTTAGCTAAAAATATAAGTCTGGAATTAAACAATTTTTTAAAGAAGGATAATAAAGTTATTGCGGTAATTGTTAATAAATGTGATAAAGATATAGAAGAAGTTATTACTAAAAGTAAGAAACGCATTGGTGATTCCGTTTTATTATCTATAATTCCTAACGATAAACCTTTAAGTTTTCCTACACTAAAAGAAGTGGCTGATGTTTTAGGAGCTAAAGTACTTCATGGAAGTGAAAATTTAAATCGATCCATCACTAAATTTATGATTGGAGGTATGTTACTATCTCAATTCATTAACTATGTTGAAGAAGATTGCGTTGTAATACTTCCCGGGGATCGATCCGATTTAATCGTTGGAACTTTACTTTCCAACTTATCTAATTTTAAAAGAATTTCAGGAATAATACTAACTGCCGGAATAGGTCCTGATGCTTCAATCATGAAAATGATTGACGGATCGAGTGTAAACATGCCTATTATGCTTGTTGATATAGGAACATTTGAAGCAGCAACAGCTATTGACAATATAAAATCAACAATTTATCCTGAAAACACGGCAAAAATTAAACGTAATATTGACCTGTTTGAACAATATGTGGATGTGCCGGAGCTTGATAAGAGAATTTCTTCATTTAAAATTGAAGGAATTACCCCTAGAATGTTCCAGTATAATTTATTGAAAGAAGCAAAAGCAGCCCACAAACATATAGTTTTACCGGAAGGAGGGGATGAGAGAATTTTACGCGCCGCTTCCATGTTAGCGGATGATGAAATTGTAAAAATCACAATTTTAGGTAAACCGGATGAAATTATACAAAAAGTTAACCAACTGGGACTAAGTTGGAATACGGATCTGATTTCTGTTTTAGATAATACAGAAAACGATAAGTTAAATGATTATGTTGATACCTTATATGAACTTAGAAAAGATAAGGGTATGGAACATGCTCAGGCTAAAGATTTAATGTTGGATGCCTCCTATTTTGGGACAATGATGGTGTATAAAGGAGATGCAGATGGAATGGTGTCAGGAGCTCAAAATACTACGGCTCACACGATACGTCCGGCTTTACAATTTGTTAAAACAAAACCGGGAATTAAAACCGTTTCTTCCGTATTTTTCATGCTCTTGCAAGATAGGGTACTAGTTTACGGTGATTGTGCTATTGTTCCTAATCCTACTTACGAACAGTTGGCAGATATAGCAATTTCTGCTGCAGGAACTGCAAAAGAATTTGGAATTGAGCCGAAAATAGCCATGCTTTCTTATTCATCCGGATATTCAGGAGCGGGAGTAGATGTGGATAAAGTTAGAAAAGCAACAGAGCTGGTAAAATCTTTGCGTCCTGACTTATTAATTGAAGGACCGATTCAATATGATGCAGCGGTGGTTCCAAGTGTTGGTAGCAGTAAAATGCCGGGGTCTTTAGTTGCAGGAAAGGCAAATGTATTGATTTTCCCGGATTTAAATACCGGTAATAATACATATAAAGCGGTGCAAAGGGAATCCGGAGGACTAGCGCTAGGTCCTGTACTTCAAGGATTGAGAAAACCTATCAATGACTTAAGTAGAGGCGCAAAAATAGAAGATATTTACAATACGGTTGTAATTACAGCTATCCAAGCAGCCAACGATAATTAAAAAAATAGTATTTAAAGAAGTAAAAAAACTCTATCATTGATTACGATTGATAGAGTTTTTTATTTTCCAAAAATATCCAAAAAGCTAAACGTTTGATCGAGCCTGATTCCTTTTTCTGTTTTTTTAACTGTACACAGTTCATGAACGGCATCATGTTCAAAAAAGAAAAAATAATTTTGAGATTCGGCAAGATTTAAAATTTGTTCCTTTTCGGGTATAGTGAGTAGGGGGCGGGTATCATATCCCGCAATATAAGAAATTGGAATATGTCCGGTAGTAGGTAACAAATCAGCAGCGTAAATTATTGTTTTTCCCTCATAAATTATTACGGGTAACATTTGCTTATCTGTATGTCCATTAACAAAATATATATCAAAGCCTAAAGGTGAATTTTTCAGGAAATTATCTTTAGGAATGGATATAAATTGTAATTGACCACTTTCTTTAATGGGAAGAATGTTTTCTTTTAAAAAAGAAGCTTTTTCTCTTAAATTAGGTTGGACGGCCCAATTCCAATGATCTTCATTACTCCAATAAATAGCATTTTTGAATGTTGGTTTATAACCTGATTTGCTTTTATTCCATTTAATAGCTCCCCCGCAATGATCTAAATGTAAATGAGTAAGAAAAACATCAGTAATATCATCACAGGTAAAGCCATATCGTGCTAAGGATTTTTCTAAAGAAAATTCACCCCATAAATAATAATATCCAAAAAATTTTTTATTTTGTTTGTTTCCAATACCCGTATCAATTAATATTAGTCTTTTGCCATCTTCAATAAGAAGACATCTCATAGCTAAATCGACTAAATTATTAGAATCTGCAGGATGTGTTTTTTGCCAGATAGATTTAGGTACAATGCCGAACATAGCGCCTCCATCGAGTTTAAAATTTCCGGTTTCAATCGGATATAATTTCATAAAGTATTGTATTTGATACTTTAAATATAAAGTTTATTTATCAATTAACGCTAAAATAAGTAAAGGTAAGATGGATAATAAAAATGGTCATCATGATTCCGCATATAATTATATTAACGCCCATACAAAGAAAATAACTCAGTAAAGCACCCAAAGAGGCTTTTAAAGCCCCTCTTTTATTCATAAAATCATAAATCAATTCTCCAAAAAAGGCTCCTAAAAAAGGTCCGTACAGAAAACCATAGGGTACGATAAAACCTATCAATGTTCCAATAGTAGCTCCGATAGCGCCGTATTTGGAACCTCCGAATTTTTTAACAGTAAGAATAGGCATAAAATAGTTAATGACCATTCCTAATATGGTTAAAATCGCACAAAAAGAAATCCACCACCAACTTAAATTTTCACCAAGAGGGCATAACTTATAAACTAATAAACCTATAAATGCTATAGGTGTTCCCGGTAATGCAGGTAAAACGGAGCCTATAATTCCAATAAGTATGAGAATAAATATTAAAATTATCCAAATTAAATCAGGCATAAAATATGATACATTAAAAGTAACTATAAAGATACTTAATAAATTATAAACTTTTCTCTTTATCTCTAATAAATTGATATAAACTTAGCGGATTAATGAATGAGGCAACTACATTAAGACAAAAAAACCAAAATACGATAATCGATCAGTTGGATCGCTATATTTCGAATCATTTTCCCGATGAAGTGGTTTTAATCACTCAAATAACAAGTAAAGTTTTAATAATACTGGTTATTTTTTTGATTTTAGATTTTTTACAGCGTAAAGTATTATTAAAAATTGTATTGAAAATTGTTCCCAATACAAAAAATATATGGATGAATACTTTTATTGAAAAAAATGTATTTACCAGTTTCTTTCGTCTCTTACCTTTGGGAATATGTTATTTATTAGTGCCCGTTATTTTTTACCCTCATCCTCAGAGTTTCCATATTTTAGATTTAGCATTCAGTATATTTTTAATAACGTTTATTGCTAAATTTCTAATTAGTGTTATCAATTCTTATGCTCAAGTAAAAAATAGAGACAGAAGCTATGTTACCGTTGGATTAAATACGTTTTTGGAACTTCTTAAAATGTTAATAATAGTATTATCCAGCTTTATAATTATCTCAATTGTATTTGATTTAACAAGCTCTAATATTTTTACCTTTATAGGAGCTACCATGGCTGTTATAATTCTGGTATTCAAAGATCCTATATTAGGATTTGTGGCAGGAATTAATATTTCAAACTCCAAACAATTAAAATCGGGCGACTACATTTCTATCTCCAAATATAATTTAGAAGGAAGCATTGTGGACATTAATTTAATTACCACTAAAATTTTAAATAAAGACAAAACTGTGTCTACCATACCCACTTATGATTTGATATCCACAGAAGTTAGAAACTATGACCCTATGAAAACTTCACATACTCGAAGAATAAAAAGGTCAATTGTTTTCAATAGCCAATCCATTGAATTTTTAGGAAAAAAAGAGTTTGAAGAGCTGAAAAATAGTAGCCTTCTCAAAGAATATTTTACCACTATTACATTGGATGAAGGCATAAATCATACGAATATGGGAATATTTAGAAAGTATGTACAAGTTTATCTTAAAAAAAACTTGCGCATATCTCAAATGGATACAATTTTGATAAGGCTTTTGGATCCAACGATTTATGGAATTCCTTTAGAGGTTTATTGCTTTACCAATACTTCGGATTTGAATGAATATGAAGAAGTTCAAGCAGAGGTCTTTGAGCATATCATTTCCATTTCATCTTTTTTTGGACTTAAAACTGTTTCGGTAATTCCTTCTTAATTTTTAGAAATATATTTTTCAAGTTCTTTACAACCTTTTTTAGTTGCAATTGAACGTATTAATAACTCTATAAAATATTTTTTCACCATTTTATCATTTACGTTAACTTCAGAAAGTTTATCATCAATAGCTATAATCTTTTCAATCAGGTAAAAATATTCAACCGTTAATTTTTTATTGATTTTAGATCTGTATAATCCTTCCTCAATACCTAAAATAATATTTGTTTTAATTAACGTTTTTAAAGAATCGTTTTGTAAAGAAATCATTTCGGTATATATCTCCGGATAAAAACTCTTTAGTTGAAATAAGGTTTGGTTTTCTTTAAAAAAAATAAAATGGCTGCTGTCTTCAAGAATAATAAATTTTTGTTGAATGATATTCGGGCAATTTTTAATTTTATTTTCAAGTTCTTGAATAGCAGCGGTGATGCATTTAATGAATGTGTTTTTTATTAAATCTTCTTTGCTGGAAAAATGTTCATAGATAGTTTTTTTGGACATACATAAATCTTTACTGATCATGTCCATGGTGACCACTTTAACTCCTATTTGAGTAAACAGCTCAATTGATTTATTAATAATTTGATCTTTAATTACATCCATAATGTTAATGCTATTCAAACAAATATAATAAAAATAGAGTAAAATAATTACTATTTTACTCTACTATTTATTGTAATTATCAAGTAATTACCAAAGTATTTTAGAATTTAATCACGTATGAATTAGATCCAAATAATCAAACATAACATCTTATGAGTATGTAGGATTATTTATCGTTAACTTATCAATTAAAAATTGTAAGTAACACCGAAATTCCAAGTTCTTCCGTTTCCAAAATAGACCTGATTCGCGGTATCGATTCCTTTAAATTTCACGTTTTCTGCTCCTTTATCGCCGGATTTTATATTGGTTTTAGAATAGGTCATAAATACATCATTTAACGCATTGTTGACATTGGCTCTAAAACGTAATGAGGCTTTGTCGAAATATAAAGTATATGAAGCTCCCATATCCAACGTAAAATAATCGGGTAGCTCAATTAAATCGATTTTTGTATTTGGAGCCGCCCGGGTTACATCAAAATCCGAATATAATTTTTCATATCGGTTTAAATCAGCATCAAAAGTGAAATTTTTAAACGCTTTATACACTAAACCAACTCCATAACTGAATTGGGGAGCGTTTGAAGTTTTTACATCATCCAATAAAATATCCTTTTCACTTAAGATATTGGACAAATTATTGGAATCGTACGTTGTAGAATGCGCATTACCATTATATTTCCAATTGCCTAAAGATAAATGCCCTTTAAAATGTAATTTTCTGATAGGCTTAGCAAGAAATTCAACTTCAATTCCCTGATGGAGTTCATCGATACCTGATCGATTTTCTATTTGATTGATGCTTTCGTTTGAAATAGTTTCAACTCTGTTATTCCAACTGGTTCTGTATAAATTTATACTTAAATCCAAAAAGTTATAGTGAAGTTCATATCCGATTTCAAAACCAATAATTTCCTCATTATCAGCCAGCGGATTAACATCATTTTTCCAATTTAAAAATAAATTATTCTGAAAAGGCTGTCTGGAATAATATCCGGCATTACCGAAAATATTGTGATTTTCATTAATTTTAAAATTTACTCCTCCTTTGATATTGTAACCGGTATTATTTAGTGTTTTAGATTTTTGATGGTTGGGAGTGTAATTAAATCGATCTTTTCTGGAATTATATTGTTCGGAAATTACTCCTTGTATAAAGGCGCTCATAAATGGATTAACATATTCAAATTGTCCGAATGCTCCAATATATTGAATGGTTTCATCGTAATCAAAACTCAGTCTTTGCCCCCTACTTACATTTCTAAATAAGGAACTCCAAGGATTAATATTATAGTTTTTAGTTGCAGTATGGGTACCGTTTACATTGGTTGAAATATTGTCAGTAATTCCGGATAATCCTAAAAAGTTATTGGCTTGTTGAAAATGAGTACCCGTATAAGCTCTCCCATCAATTCCGACATTAAACTCAAAATGTTTTTTAAATTTATGATTAAAGTTGGATACCAGCCCGTACCATTGATGATTGTTTACCGAAGATCGTATGATGAAATTATCACTCCCTGTTCCTATTCCATCGCTATTATGTGTAGAATTATAATCGAAAATTGCATCCCAACTGATGGTTCCATTTTCCTGATTTCTGCTTCCGGGTATAGTGTTGGGACTTTGAGGAGTCGAAATGTTTTGAGTTTCAATGTATTTAGAGCCATATCCTCCGGTTCCTCCACCTCTTCCTAAAGAGCCGTAGAACACGGTAGACAAAGTACTTTTTTCATTGATTTTCCAGTCCCAATTTAAATTGGCTACTGATTTATGGTAGTAATTGGTTCGTAATAAAAGTTCTTTTCCGTGTAACCATCCTTGATTTACATTATATCGGTAACCATATCTTTTAAAATCAGATATTTTTGTATAATAATTTTGATCATGATTTTGAGGTGCTCCAAAAATTATAAAATTGAAATTATGTTTTTCATTGGGTTGAAAGCCAATTGATAAAAAGTAATTTTGACCATAACCTTTAGTTCCTCTATTGTACCCGTCGCCTCTCCACGTTGAGGTTGAAAAAGATACTCCCCATTTTCCCTGTAAACCGCTGTTGTATTCATAGGTAGTTCTCCAAAAACCGTCATTGCCCGTTAAAAATCGAGCCGTTGAACCGGCTTTTTTGTCAGTGGCTTTAGTTACAATATTTATGGTGCCGCCAACGGAAGATATAGCAAGTTTAGAAGACCCAAGACCTCTTTGTACTTGGATGGTGTTGGCAATGTCTATTAATCCGGTCCAATTAGTCCAATACACGCTTCCGCTTTCCATACCATTAACAGGCTGACCATTTATCAAAACAGCGGTATTGGATTGATTAAATCCTCTTGTAATCATTTTTGAGTCCCCATATCCGGTGGCATCATTAACATAAATGGAAGGTGCATTTTTCATAAGTGCAGGAAATTCCTGATTTCCTCCTTTGTCCCTGATTTCTTGTTTTTTAATAATAGAGACAGCAATAGGGGTTTCTCTTTCTTTTACAACATCAATAACTCCTTTTCCAATGACTACAACATCGTCAATTTCTTTTTCTGAAATTTGAGTTGAATCTGGAGATATGTTTTGTGCAAAACCAATAGCCGTTGGAGCCATAATGCTTAAAAAGCAAAATAGATCTAATGCTTTATACTTTAGATTCATAAATATTAATTTAATTAGTTTGTTTTTGTATTCTTTTACAGTAGTAAATATAATAGTATTAAATAAAATACTAAAATCTATATTGAAAAAAAATGCAACAAAATGTAGAATTTTATATACTTTCAACTTTAAATTTTTTATTTTTAGCTAAATAAACTTCTATGAATTTTTCAAAAAATCCTTATGCATATTATTTTTTGGCTTTGATAATGGGGATTTTTTTATGTGATCTCATTTTCATTCCGATTCCTTATATATTAATTTTATTGGGGTTACTTATAGTGCTCTTAGGGTTTATTGTAAATAAAGCTGATTACAAAGGCATATTTTCAATTTTAACTTTAGTAAGCTGGAGTTTACTTGGAATGGTTGTGGTTGAATTAAATAACAGTTTATTAGATGATCACTATATAAATTATAAGGAAAATGGAAAAGCTCAAGTGCTAACAGTTGTATTAAAAGAGCAAAACAATTCAACTAAAAATTTCCGAAAATATACTGCAGAGGTTACAAGTATTATATATAAAAACAAACAGTTTCAAACCAAAGGATCAATTATGCTCTTTGTTGATAAACAAAAATATAATTCGGTTTTAACTCTAGGCAATGAATATATTTTGAAGCTTACAATTACTGATCCGACAGGGGCTTTGAATCCTCATCAATTTGATTATTCGAATTATCTAAAAAGAAATTATATTTTGCAGACGGGCAGAGTAGATGAGATTATTTCAGAATCGCCGCATGCATCACTAATTTATTCGATTAAAAATTTTAATCAGTATTTAGTTAAAAAAATTGAAAGTTCAACATTAGGAGAAGATTCAAAAGAATTTTTAAAAGCATATTTATTGGGTGATCGGTCGGAAATGAAAAAAGAATCTATTGATGTTTATTCTAAATCCGGAATTATGCATTTAATAGCCATATCAGGAATGCATATTGCTCTGTTATTTGGGATTATTTTCAACCTATTAACCCTAATGATGAAAAGTGGAAACAGAAAAACCATCATTATCATTTCATTACTATTTGTATGGTTTTTTGGCTGTTTGGTCGGACTTACCTCTTCTGTTTTCCGATCATGTTTAATGATAACGATTTATTATTGTTTTGAATTGTTGAAACGTACCGGTTCTATCTATCACAGTATGGCCTTATCTGCTTTTATTATTCTTTTATGCGATCCGAATGAAATATATTCCGTGGGTTTTCAATTAAGTTATATAGCCGTATTTTTTATTGTCTGGTTGTCCCCCATCTTGATTTATCATATGAAAAGTAAGAATAAAAAAATTAATAAATGGATCGTAAATCCATTGGCGGTTACTTTAGCTGCGCAGGTAGGAACGCTTCCTTTTGTATTATTTTATTTTCATCAATTTTCATTGTTATCGATTCCTATCAATATTTTGATAATACCTTATACATTTATAATTACTTATTCATCAATAGTAGAGTTATTTTTGGTTTTTTTACCGTGGGAGTATCAGGAATATTTTTCATTTATTTATGATTTTTTAGTTAAGCTTTTGGTAGATTCTACCTATTATGTATCATCGGTTGAACCACTAATGCTAAAAAATATTCCATTGAGTTTATGGGAATTGTTTTTGATCTCATTTTCTCTGATTTTTTTAAAAAATTATCTTTCAGGATTAAATTTGAACCATCTAATTCCGCCTTTATTGTGCATAGTTCTCTTTCAGTTGAGTATTTTATATAATGATTATCATTTATCCGGAAAGAAAAATTTTATAGTATTCAATCATAAAAATTCTTTATTGGGATTCAGGGATGGCAAGAAATTGCTAGTCGTAGGAGATTCAACTGAAAATTGGGAACTAGTAAAGCGATATATTATAGATCCTTACAGCATAGGAGAAAGAATCAATGAGATACAAATAAGACCTTATAAGGAAGATAAAATTTATAAATGGGAAGGTAAAAAAATTCAAATATTAAATAAATCTTCAAAAAATTGTAAGGATTCCGTTGATTATCTGATTGTAAATAATCCATTAATTGAATGTGAAATAGTTTCAGACGGTACAATTATAATTACAGGAAACAATAATAAGCATAGGCGTTTCAACAATAATTCTTCAAAATGTTGGTATACGTCAAGGCAAGGAGCTTTTATTAGTTGTCTTTGACTAAATTTTGGTCTAATTGAGATTTTACATTTTTTATAGTATTCAAAAACTCTTCGGGCTGCATAAATCCTGAAATTACTGAAACTGTTTCTCCTCTTTCATTTATTAATGCCATGGAAGGATATCTTAAATTACCCCCTAATGCATAATAAGCCCAAGATTGTATTCCGGCTTGTCCGTTGGTAATGTAATCGAACGTATTTCCTTTAAAAGTTATGGATTCTTTAGATTCTGCATTAAATTTAACCGGGATAAAATTCTCATTAATATAAGAGGCTACTTCTTGATTTTGGAATGTATACTTATCTAAAAATTTACAAGGACCGCACCAGTCAGTAAAAATATCTACAAACAACAACCTATTATCTCCATGTACTTGAAGGCTGTCACCTTCTGATAAATTTTTCCACTGGATTAATTTTTTATCTTGAGCAGATAAGTTTATAATCGATAAGGCAAAAAATAAAATAAACAGATTTTTCATATTAAATCTTTAATACAAAAATATATATTTAAATAGAATCAGTCAACTAAAATAAACTTTTTATCCGAGGTTGTCACAAAAGCATATGATTAGAATTTGAAGCTGATGCCTGTTAAAAAATTAAATCCGGCTTGAGGATAATAAAAAGGAGTATTATCATAATAATATCCGTTGTTTTCATATTTAGTATTGAAAATATTATTTAAGGCAAGTTTCAAATTAAAAGATTTCATTGAAAAAAGTGATGGAGAAAATTCAAATACCATGTCAGAAATAAAATAACCGTCCAATTTTCCATTTTTAGGCTCTTCATTGGTCAGATATTGACTGCTAACGTATTGGTTCATCCATTTGCAATTTAAATTTTTTATAGGCTTCCATTCTGCTATAACATTTCCAATATACGAGGGAGAGAAAGCGATCGTTGTATTTCCTAGTTTTTTTATTTCAGAATCAGTTTCCTTTTTAAAATTTATATTTTTATTAATGCTTAAGGTTGAATTAGCATAAAGTGAAAATTGAGATGAAAATTGATAGGCTGCCGAAAGTTCAATTCCGGTTCGATAACTTTTACCGCTGTTTTCTCGTATAAAACTTCCTACATCATTTATTTTACCGCTTAATACTAATTGGTTAATATAATACATTCCGTACCAGTTTGCAGAATATGAAAATTCCCGGAAATTTTGTTGGATTCCTAACTCCACATTATGAAGAAGTTCTGCTTTTACATTTTTGTTTTCCAATATATCGTTTCGGCTGGGTTCTCGTTGAGCTAATCCATAGGTTACATAGATAGATCCTTTATCAATTTTATACGATGTACCGATTTTGGGATTGATAAAATTATAGTTTTTATTAAATTTTATAGGTCCACCATTCTTGTAAACACTTTCTCCACCCGGGAGGTCATGACCTTTATATTGTATGGATCGATATTGAATATCTCCAAATAAGTCTAAGTTGGATGTAAGAGTTACTATTGCTTTAAAAAAGCCCGAATATTCGTCTTTATCGGCTTTATTTCTGTAATATTCATGATCTTTCAAGCCATTTGAAAAATATTGAGCCCAAATAACATTTCCGTAATGATATCCTTTATAGGTATTTGCACTCACTCCAATTTCAAGATTCCAATTATTAATCGTTCCGGTTACACGATTTAATATTCCGTAAAAATTATTATCCAGCCATTGTCTTCGAATCAAATCGGAACGCGAAATAGTTTCATTACCTATTATAAGGTCATTTAATTTATAATTGGATAATTTGGAATCTTGTTTATACTCTTCATAATATCCTTTACCACGAGTATAAAAAAGCGTGGAATTTAATACCCAAGAATTAGTAAACCTTTGTTTAAAATATAAATGATAATGATCTTGATTATAATTATCGGTTTCATTAGTATAATATCGGATAATATTTCCATATTGATCGTAAATGGCTCCGCATGAATTAAAAGTCCTTCTTTTCTTCATCATTTCTTCATTAACACCATTCCAAGCTTGATAGGTTTTTTCTTGTCCGCCAAATGTCATTAACCCGATAGATGTCTTATTTTTTTCGTAGAGACCATGGACATAATAAGAGAAAAGATCAGAAAAGGCTCGGTCTATATATCCATCAGAATTTATAAAAGATACTTTGGCATCTAAAGTAAGTGCGTCATTAAAAAATTTACCCGTCCCCAATCCAAAGGTGTGCTTATGGGTTTTAAACGAACCCACAGATTGATCTGATTGGAAATAAGGAGTTTTAGACGGTGTTTGAGTTTTTGCATTAATACTAGCACCGAAAGATCCCGTTCCTTCCGTTGACGTACCTACTCCCCGTTGTATGGTAAGGTTAGATAATGAAGAGGCAATATCGGGCATATTTACCCAAAAAGGACCTTGGGATTCTGCATTGTTTATAGGGACTCCATTTAAAGTAACATTTATCCGTGTCTGGTCACTGCCTCTTATTCTTAAACTGGTATAACCCACTCCCGCTCCGGCATCTGAAGTGGAAACTACCGAAAGATTATTTTTTAACAAGTAGGGGATATCTTGACCTAAATTTTTGCCTTCCAGTTGTTTTGATGTAATACGTTCTTTAGTAATGGGAGCTTTGCCTGAAACAATAATTTCTTTCAATTCAATTAAAGAATCTTTCTTAATCTGTCCTTGTAGGCTTAAACTAAAAAGAGCGATAACTAATAAATAAAACCAATCCCTTTTTTTCATAATAAATAAATTTCAGGGATATGTTACAGGACTAAAAAAAAATAAGATTTCAAATTTTTGAAATCTTTATCTAAGATTTCCCTTGACAACATTACTTGTCCAGGTTCTTAGGGTATAATCTCAGCCGTTATATACAGCACCCCTTCGTAGTGTTAAAATTAATTTTTATACAGAAGCTTTAGCTAAGCTAGTATCATTTTGGGCTTCTTCATGTATTTTTTGAATATCAATATCTGAATCTAAAATTCTTTTACCTGTTCTGAATTTCGCTCTCCAATAAGCAGTATCCAGCGAAGAAATAGTAACCCCTTTGGACGAAGACGCGTGAATAAAAAATATTTCCCCGGTTGGGCTTACGCTTTCAACAATACCTACATGAGAAATTCTGCTTTTAGGAGTATGAGCAAAGAAAATAAGGTCTCCTTTTTTAAGATTATGTTTAGAAACAAAAGTTCCTCTATGGGATTGTTCAATTGATGTACGAGGCAAAGAAATGTTTAATGCAGCAAACACATGCTGAACAAAAGAAGAGCAATCTATACCTCTTCTTGTTGTTCCTCCGTATTTATAAGGAGTTCCTAAATAAGTTCTGGCTTCACTTAGCAAATTATAAGCTCTAGTTGAAAATCTGCTTTCGGCATAGATATTGCTGTTTTCTAGTAAAGCAGCATCTTTTCTTAATGTTGTAGAATAATTTTCATCACTAACCGATGCCGTACTGTAAAGTTTAACAGTTTTAGGATGATAAACCAGCATTTCGTTAGTGGTAGGATATTTATAGGTATCGTTATTACTTGCTACGTAATTAGATACACACGAGGTAGCAGAAGTTGAAATTACTATAATTACAGAGAGTATTTTTACTAAAGACTTCATATATTCAAAGATGATACAACTAATTTATGTTGATCAAAAATAAGAATCATATAGATATTTATACGATCAATTTAACTTTTTTTATATATATTTAACACAATGTTTAGAATATGTTAAATAAAAGTTAATGAAATAGGTGCAATAAAAAACAGATATTTTCAAGATAAATATCTGCTTTTTTATATGGTATAAATTTAGATTTTTAAAAAATGTTATCTAAATGTCATCGAATTCAACGTTAGTATAATTTGAAATATTTGCTGAATTTGTATTGTCTTTATTTTCTTCGGATTGAAGATGAAAATCGTCTCTATGTCTTTCGGAAATAACTTTTTCTCCGGTTTCTTTAATAATGAAAGCGGTAGTTTCTTCAAAGATGTCTTTGAAATTTTTAAAATCTTCTTTATATAAATAGATTTTAAATTTCTTGAAACCTAAAGCGCCTTCTTCGGAAATATTCTTTTTGCTCTCAGTAATTGTTAGATAATAATCACCTGCTTTAGTTTCTCTTACATCGAAAAAATAAGTTCTTTTTCCTGCTCTTAATACTTTAGAGAAAATTTCATTTTCTTTCTTCTCTACATTTTCAAAATCATTCATCATATATGTGTTTTGTTTTTTATTGCCTTAAATAATATCTTTTAAGGGATAATAAAATTTAATTTTTTTTTGTTTAAACAGAGCAAAAATATAAAAAATACTCTTAATATTACAATTGTTTTTATGATAGTTTTTGCGTAATTTGTTTTTTATATAATTCAGAATAAAAACCTTGATTTAAAATAAGATCTGCATGAGTTCCTATCTCATTTATTTGCCCTTGATCCAGAACAATGATTTTATCTGAATGTTTAGCGGATGAAACACGGTGAGTAATAATTACTGTTGTTTTAATATCAATGTCATTTTCAATATTAGATAATATTTTTTCTTCTGTTTCAGTATCGACAGCGGATAAACTGTCATCAAATAAAAATATGGTAGGATCTTTAATCAATGCTCTTGAAATCGATATACGCTGTTTTTGACCTCCCGATAGGGTTACCCCTCGTTCACCTACTTCCGTTTGATATTTATCTTTAAATTCGATAATATTGGAATGAATTTCTGCTTTTTTAGCATATTTTTCAACTTGTTCCAATGTCGCATTTTCAACCCCGTACGAAATGTTATTGAAAATGGTATCCGAAAAAAGAAAACTTTCCTGAGGTACGTATCCGATTTTATCTCGTATTACATTTAAATTATGTTGGGATAAAGGTTCATCATCAATATAAATTGCTCCTGAATCCGGCTCAATAAGACGTTCCAATAACAGAGCAATAGTTGTTTTTCCCGATCCGGTCTTTCCCATAAACACAATCGTTTCTCCGGGTTGTATTTCAAAAGATACACGGTTAAGAGCTTGTATTCCCGTATTCGGATAGGTGTAAGAAACATTTTCAAATCTGATTTTACCCTTTATAGGATATACATTAAAGTTGGTATTTTTAACCTCCTCTTTAACGTTCAAGAAATCATTAATTCTTTCCATGGAGGCTTCAGCTCTTCGGACCATAGATATAACCCATCCTAAAGCTGTAAATGGCCAAATTAAAACATTGAGGTAAAGAAAAAAATCTGTAATAGTCCCGACGTTTATTTTACCATCTATATATCTTTGGCCCCCAATATAGAGTATAAATAAGTTGCTTAATCCGATGATTAAAACCATTAAAGGAGAAAAAATGGCCTCTGTGGTTGAAAGCGAAAGAGATTCATTTCTATATTGATTGGTTTGGTTTATATATTTTGATATGATATAGTCTTCTTTAGTGAACGATTTGATAACTCTTATCCCGGAAAAAGAGTCTTGAACAAAAGAGGAAAGTTCCGATTGTTTGCCTTGTACAATTTTAGTTTTCTTATTAATAATAGTACTTTGGTTGTATATAAAATAAGAAAGGAAGGGTAGGGGAAGGATTGCATAAAAGGTCATCACCGGATCAGAAGCCAGCATATACCCGAGAATCAGTATAAGCATTATAAATAAGTTGGCGCTATACATAATTCCTGGGCCTAAATATTGACGAACATTTACCACATCTTCGCTGATGCGATTCATGAGGTCTCCAATTTTAGATTTTTTATAAAAACTGAAAGAAAGTGTTTGATAATGTTTATATATATTATTTTTAAGTTCAAATTCGATTCTTCTGGAAGCAACGATTATAGTTTGCCTCATATAAAACTTCATGATTCCTGAAGTAATTGGAGCCAGTACGATAATTCCTCCATAAAGAAGAAGCTGCTTCATTAATTGCTTTTTATCTAGCGAATCTGAATGGGTAAGAGATTGAGCAATAATGTTAATGGCCTTTCCAATAAATTTTACAGGATAAATAGTTAAAAAATTGGAAAGTATTATAAATACAACTCCATACAGAAGGAGTTTTTTGTGTTTTAAAAAATATGGATTTAAAGTTTTTAAGGCACTCATAAAAGCAAAGTTACAAAACTTGTAGTTTTTATTTCGTATAAACTAAAAAAGTGTATCTGATTGGATTCAATCGGATACACTTTGTCATCTATGGTATAGATTGTGATTTATCTTTTTTTATGTTTAATCAAATATTCTGCAATTTGAACAGCATTTAAAGCAGCACCTTTACGTATTTGATCACTTACACTCCAGAAAGCAATACCTTTAGGATTGGTAAGGTCTTTTCTAATTCTCCCTACAAAAACTTCGTCACTTCCTGATAAGAATAAAGGCATAGGATATTTATTTTCTGAAGGATTATCCTCAACAATTAACCCATTGAAATTTTCAAAAGCATTTCTAATTTGTTCAACGGTTAATTCATCCTCAGTTTCCACCCATATGCTTTCAGAATGTGCCCGCATAACAGGAACACGAACGCAGGTTGCAGATACCTGTATATCGGAATGCATAATTTTACGAGTTTCATTATACATTTTCATTTCTTCTTTAGTATATCCGTTTTCAGTAAACACATCAATATGAGGGATTAAATTAAAAGCCAATTGGTGAGCAAATTTTTCAACTAGGACCTCCTCTCCGGCAGTTGATTGTTTTGCTTGTTCAATCAATTCTTTCATTGCAGAAGCACCCGCTCCGGATGCTGATTGATACGAAGAAACATGCACCCTTTTTATATGTGATAATTGTTCAATAGGTTTTAAAGATACTACCATTTGAATGGTTGTACAATTGGGATTTGCAATAATATTTTTTGGAGAATTCAATGCATCTTCCGCATTTACTTCCGGTACTACTAAGGGTACATCATCATCCATTCTAAACGCAGATGAATTATCAATCATGATCGCACCATATTTAGTGATGGTTTCCGCAAAATTCAACGAAGTACCTCCTCCTGCAGAAACTAAAGCAATATCTACCCCTTTAAAATCGTCATTATGTTGAAGTTCCTTGACTGTATATTCCTTGTCCTTGAATTTATAAACTTGTCCTGCACTTCTCTTAGATCCGAAAAGTACTAATTCAGTTAAAGGAAAATTTCTTTGGTCTAAAACTTTGAGAAGCTCTTGCCCAACAGCTCCGCTTACTCCAACAATTGCAATTTTCATAAATATATACTTTAATGATTTTTAATTATTTATCTTTTAGGGTAATAAACTGTTCCAAAATGCTCTAGGTATCATTCCAAGTACTAAAGCAAGTGAGACGACAGACATAAGAAGTGTCCAAACTGAAATTTTAGGTGCTTTTTTAATTTTTGCATTTACAATTGTAATTAAAACTCCAACCAAAACCATAGAGAAAGGATGTTCTATATAATTTCTTCGTATTGCAGCAATTCCCATAATATCTTTCATACTGGCATTTTGAAAGATAGGAGAGCTGAAAAATAATAGTATTCCAAGGAGTATCTGTGTATGTGTGAATATCAAAGTTATAAGAGAGATTCTTTTCACCTGACCACTGACAGGTCTTTCTTGTAAATAATAAATAAACGATACAACAGTAAGTAATAATACAAAAACAAGGGTAATCATACCTACATAATGGTGTATGTTTTTAAAAAGGATATACATAAATTTGATTCTATTTCATTTTAATATGTAACAAAAATAGTAAACCTATTGAAATATAAGGGTATTTTAATCATTTTTATTCAAATTTTAAATACCGTATAACTTGATAAGAATTATAATCTGTTGGCTCTAATTTCTCCATAGCCTATAAGTGCATCATAAGTGCCACCAAAAGGAGTATAATATAACAAACCTTGATAGAGGTTTTCTGTTTGCCAAAATGAACCGGGAATTTCTGAAATGCTAAAATGGTTGTTTTTTTTGTCAACGGTTGCAATAGTGTAATTATAATACCCTTGTTTTAATAGCATTGTTTTTACGTATAAACCTTGATTTTCATCATAAATCATCCGATTAGAATCGGAAAGTTCATAATTATTAAATAATCCTACAATATACAAATCTTTATTTTCTAAAGGCTGTTTAAGTTCCAAAGAAAAAGTTACCGGAGTATAATCGCCTTCTGTTCGGGCATCCCTTTCCTGATTAAGATCAAATCTCCTGAAATAATAAGCACCGTTGACATCAGGATTATAGGCATAGTCAAGCGGATACGGAGCAATGGAATATAAATAGGTAAGATAAAGCGGATTATTTTCTTCCGATTTAAATACTCCGTAACCCGGAATGGAAATATTTTTGGTATCGAAAGTATAAAATTCATTACCGCCTTCAAAAGCATTGGTCAGTTGTCCGAACGTGAAAGAATTACCGTTTACAAACTGTGGTTCTATATTAAAGATCGCAGTTTGCCAATTGTTATTTTGAAGTAAACATAAAGAAAGTTGTCGGGTGGAGATTGAATTAATTCCCGAGACGACAGCTTGTGCTTTTACTCGCTGTGTTATGTTCGGGTTTTTAGATGTAGAATACCTCTCATATCCAACATTAATATGAGCAAAATCGTCGTAAAACGCAATTCTCTTACTGAATAAAGGTTTGTGGTTATCAGTAAAAACAGTTAGGAGATAATTTCCGGATACCTTAGGTTGCATGTCTTTATTTGGGAATTCTAAGGTATAATGAGTATAATTTTGTCTCGTATTAAAGGAAGGTTGATAATCGTATATTTGAGGTAAGGTATATCCATCAATATATTCGGATTCAAAAAGATGGTCTTCAGTCCAATTTCTATCGTAATGCTTAATAGTATAGTAAATTTTTTCGTAGCCTCTATCTAACAGATCAAAAGTAAGCACAAACATACCTTTGTTCATGGAGATAAAAGGAGTTTCATCATTCGTATCGGGATTGAATAATTGTATACCGTTAACGGATGAGCTGTATACTTTTTCTATAGCCTGCTGAGAAAAACAGAGATGAGAAAGTAAGCAGAAGAAGAGAATCTTTTTAAGCATTTTTAGTTTTTTTTAGTTATGTATACTACAGAAAATTTACAGAGCCTTGTAAATTAGACATTTGCCGCATGATCCATAGTTTTCTTTTTTGAATGAACTTTCCATTAATTTTTTTCCCATATTCTCGGGGATTGGGTAAAAGAGCAGCTAAAGTTGCAGCCTCGCTTTTTGTGAGCTGAGAAGCCGATTTGTGAAAATAATGTTGAGAAGCGGCTTCTATCCCATAAATTCCATCACCGAATTCTATTACATTTAAATACACTTCCAATATTCTTTTTTTACCCCAAATCCACTCAATGAGGCAAGTGAAATATACTTCCAGACCCTTTCTGACATAATTTCTACCCTCCCATAAAAAAACATTTTTTGCGGTTTGTTGTGAAATGGTGCTTCCTCCTCTTTTGGGATATCCTTGTTTTTCAATTATTTTTTGAATCTCTTTAAAATCAAATCCGCCGTGTTTAAAATAATTTTGATCTTCACTGGAAATTACCGCAAGTTTTATGGAATTATTCATACTTTCTATCGGAATCCATTTTTTTTCAATGGTTGAACCATTCACAAAAAATCTTTTTAACATAAGTTCTGTGTATGGAACAGGCAACCATTTGTATACAAAAACCATTACAATAGAAAGTACCCATAAACCAATAAAAATCCATTTAATCCATCTAAAAATCTTCATTAAAATTTGATTGATTAAAAACGGATGAATTACCAGCCTTTAACAGCTCCTCCCTTAAATTCTCGATCGGTAGTTTCTGCAACTTCATCCGATTGATAAGCTTTAACAAATGTTTTTACATTTTCAGCATCTTTATTATCTTCTCTTGAAACGATTACATTCATATAAGGGGAATCTTTGTCTTCAACAAAAAGACCATCTTTTAATGTAAAACCGTCTTTAGCTGCAAATGTATTATTGATAATGGCAACAGCTACTTTATCATCATTTAGAATTTCAGTTAAAATAGCAGGATCCATATCGACTATCTTTAAATTTTTAGGATTTTCAATTATATCAGAAGCGCTGGAAATAAGGCTTTTAGGATCTTTTAATTTGATTAAACCTTCTTTTTGAAGAAGCAATAATGCTCTTCCTCTGTTGGTGGCATCATTTGGAATTCCTATAGTACTGCCGGGTTGTAATTGATCAAGCGATTTTATTTTTTTAGAATATCCGGCCAATGGATAAATAAAAGTATTTCCTACTATGGCAAGTTTATATCCTCTTTGTTTGATGATATTATCCAAAAATGGTTTATGTTGAATAATATTAATATCAATATCCCCGTCATTAAGTGCCGTATTCGGTAAAATATAATCGTTGAATTCTACCAATTCAACATCTAAGCCGTATTTTTCTTTAGCAACCTTTTGAGCGGTTTGGGCAACCACAAACTCCGGCCCCGATTCAACTCCAACCTTAATATAATTAGGATTATTTGCCCGGTCATTCTTGCAAGAACTTAGAAAAAAAACAGAAGCAAGTAAGGTAAATACTATTAGTTTTCTCATTATCATATTATTTTAGACTTTTTTTAATTTTTAACGATGATCCACTTTTTTTGAAAGATAATCTCCGACAAATTGGATCGCAAAAACAAGTAAAACTAATAATAATAAAACAAAATTCATAATTTCCATATTCTTATTTACGTATCCTTCTTGATATCCAATTTTTCCCAATCCTCCGGCTCCAACAGTTCCTCCCATAGCCGAATAACCGACTAAAGTAATTAAAGAAATGGTTGCGCAATTAATTAATGAAGGCAAAGCTTCCGGTAACAATACTTTTTTAATAATTTGAAAAGGAGTTGCTCCCATAGCTTTCGAAGCTTCAACTAAACCGTTCGGTACTTCCAACAGGCTGTTTTCAACCATTCTGGCGATAAACGGGGCAATTCCCAAACTTAGAGGAACTAAAGCTGCAGGTACTCCTATGGAAGTTCCTACAATCATCCGCGTAAAAGGAATCATCCAAACAATTAAAATAATAAAAGGAATGGCGCGGAATATATTTACTAGGGTAGAGACCGTTTGATTGAAAACAAGACTTTCTTTAAATTGGCCTTTGCGGGTAATAAATAGAAGGATTCCGACAGGCAATCCTATCAAATAACCGAAAAAGCCGGAGACAAAAGTCATGACTATGGTTTCCCAAGTTCCTTTTGCTAAGAGATCAATAATTGAATTAGACATATCCTAATAAAGTTACTTTAATGTTTTTACTTTTTAAATACTCAATGGCAGCCATTTCTTTAGAAATCGTACCGATAATTTCCGTTAGCATGACCCCGAATTTAACGCCCCCCGCATAATCCATTTGAGCACTTATAATATTGTTGTTAATATCAAATAATCTGGAAATTTCGGATAATACCGGTTCATCTACCGTATTACCAGATATCTGTAGTTTTAGTAAAGGATGTTTTCCTTCTTCCGGCATATGGGTAATGCGTTTTTGATAATCTACCGGTATCTCTAAATGTAAGGATGAAGATATAAAACGCTGAGCTAATTCCGTTTTAGGATTTGAAAAAATTTCAGAAACACTTCCTTGCTCAATTAGTTTTCCACCGTTCATGACAGCTATATCATCACAAATTTGTTTTACCACATCCATTTCATGGGTAATCAATAAAATAGTGATTCCCAACTCTTTATTTAAATCTTTCAGTAAAGATAAAATGGAGCGAGTAGTGGAAGGGTCTAAGGCACTGGTTGCTTCGTCGGATAATAAAACTTTAGGGTTGTTGGCCAACGTTCTGGCAATAGCAACTCTCTGTTTTTGTCCTCCGGAAAGATTCGCCGGATAACTGTCTAATTTATCCGTAAGTCCTACCAGTTCAACCAATTCATAAACTCTATTTTTTATTTTAGTCTTGGGAGTATGATTTAATTCCAAGGGAAAAGCAATGTTATCAAATACAGTTCGGGAGGAAAGCAGATTGAAATGCTGAAAAATCATTCCTATATTTCTACGGGCAGAGGTTAATTTGGAAGGAGATAACTCCATCAAATTTTGACCATCAATCCAAACCTCTCCTGAATTAGGCCTTTCCAGTAGATTAACACATCTTATCAGTGTGCTTTTTCCTGCACCGGATTCGCCAATAACACCAACTATTTTTCCTTCGGAAACCGAAAGAGAAATATTGGAAAGGGCTATGTTTTTTTTGCCTTTATGTTCGAATGTTTTAGTAATATTTTTTAACTCAATCATTTAATTGATTAAATTTTTTAAGTCTTTATACGATTAGGATTTGTGCAAAGGTACAAATAGTATATAGAAACTCATATTAATTTACAACATTTACTGCTTGGAGAACATTTTAAATCATGCGAACCATTATAAGTTTATAATAAATTAGTTTATTTGGAGGTGTAAATTTTATAAAAATGAAATAGTATATAATTAAACCAAGTAAGAACTTTTGAAAATAAATTTATTAATAAAATAAACTAAAAAACTTGCATATTAATTGTGTACAATTTAATTTTACTCAATCTAAAAACGGTATGGAAAGTTTACAATTAAAAGATCAATTATGTTTTCCCATCTATGCGTTGTCCCGATTGATTACAACGCTTTATAGGCCACATTTAGAAAAATTAGGGGTAACCTATCCTCAGTATTTAGTGATGTTAGTTTTATGGGAAAATGAAGAAATATGCGTGAGAGATATAGGAGAAATGTTGTGGTTAGATAGTGGAACCTTAACTCCATTGCTTAAAAGAATGGAGGAAAACGGACTTATAAAGAGATGTCGGTCTACTAAAGATGAAAGGCATATGTTGATTCATCTTTCAGATCAAGGGAGGAAAATGAAAGAAGAAGCATGGATAATTCCTCATACCCTTAAGGCAGAATTGGAAATGGAGCAAAATGAATTATCAGAGCTTCAGAAAGAATTTTATAAGTTATTATCTATTGTTACGGCAAAATGTAAGAATAAATGCAAGAATAAATCAGAATCAAAATAATATTATTTAAAATTAATTATATGGAATTAATAGACTCACTTAAGTGGAGGTATGCAACAAAAAAATTCGATGCCTCAAAAAAAGTTGAACAATCGTTGGTAGATCAAATCATTGAAGCAGCTTGGCTAGCTCCCACTTCTTCCGGATTACAACCGTTTAAGGTTATTGAAATTACTAATCAGAAATTAAAGCAAAAGATGGTTTCCCTGTCTAAGGACCAAAAACAAGTTGAAGATTGTTCACATATTTTAGTTTTTGCTGCTTGGGATAATTATACAGAAGAAAGAATCGATACTATTTACGGACATATAACAAGAGAACGCAATCAGCCTTCTGATGCTTATCAAAGCTATACGGATCGTATTAAAGGAGTATATCTGAATTCAGCTGCTGAAAATAATTTTGAACATGCAGCACGACAAGCGTACATAGCTTTTGGTTTATCGATTGCTGCTGCTGCAGAATTAAAAGTTGATACTACTCCGATGGAGGGATTCGATAATCAGGCTATAGATGAACTTTTACAATTACGCGAACTGGGTTTAAGAAGTGTTGTCATGCTTCCTTTGGGTTACCGAGATGAAGAGAATGATTGGTTAGTTAATTATCCAAAAGTTAGACACCCTAAAAAAGATTTTTTAATTAAAATAGTTTAGAGAAAGAACCTAGTTTACACAAAATTTTAATCATTAAAAACAATAAGAGGCTTTATTATTAAAGTTCTCTTATTTTTTTTGCATGAGTTTGAAAATCAAAAAATTGCAAATAAGCAGTTAAAAAGTAATAAAATAGACATCGGAAACTAATTAGGGGTATGAGGGTATGCCCGGAGGATAAGTTATACCTATTGTTTACGAGGTATACCCTTGCTGTTACTAAGTATTGAATGTATAGGAACTTAACGGATATACGATTTACGAAATATATAAACCATAAAAAAATTAATCGGAACTTTAAGTAAAACTGTTTATATATCTAAAAATGTTTTAAGGTATTTAGAATGTAAAATATATGGTAGACAAATAAAAAAATAAAGATTAAAAAAATTTATTTCAATCAAGACAAATTTTTATCTTTATTATCTGAAAAAACTAATATATTATGATTTCTAAAATACATATCCTTAAAGGGACCTTGCCTTATATTTTCGGCTCAGATCATGAGGCGTTAACGCTAAATCTGGTTAATGAGGCGATGGATACAGATTTAAATTATATTGAAAATAAAAATTCATCAGGTTCAAAAAAAGAGCCTAAGTACATTTCAAATTTTTGGGGAGAAAATATTCAATCGGTATCCGCTATTGTAGGAAATAACGGTGCGGGTAAATCCACTTTGCTAAAAGCCATAAGAGATGGTAACTGCCAATTTATAGGAACGGATGGTAAAAAAATACCCCATAATTCTAAATTAATATTCTATTATAATTCAATTCTTGGATATGATGATACTCCGAATACCAGATCAAAAACCAAAAATGTTCTAACACTTTCAAAGTTTTCGATATTACAAAACGATAGAGAGTATGCTGACTCGGAATTTTCAAGGTTCTTGAAAATTCATAATAATGCAATGTTAGAAAGAATTTTTAGGTTAATTAAAAACAAAAAAATATATGCCAAATTATTGGAACTGGGACTGCCTACGATAAATAATATAAAAATAAAAATAAATCATTCCAATAAAGATTATTATAATATACCGGATACATTTAAGCCTTTTTTTCAATATTTTAAAGACGATAGTGAAAGAAAACAAAAAGATGTAGAAAGAATATTTGAGAGCAAAGATAATTCTATTAATAATGAAAAAGAGTTTTATGAAAAAAGTCTTTATGAAAGAAAGTCAATTGAGAAACATTTATTTAAAGAAAATATTATAGAGGCTGTAATAAAGAGAGTACATTTAATTTTTGAAGAAACGGGTAACATATATATACGAGAAGGTTTTATAAGAGGAGGTAAAACAGTGGAATATTTAAAAACTAAAAATATATGTGGACTTGAAGAAGCTTTTTATTGGTTTTTAGATAATGCCTATATCAAAGTTAATAATATAGAATTTCAATTACCTGTACAAGAAATAAAAAAATTAATTGAAGTTTTGTTATCAAAAATTGAAAAATCAAATGAATTTGATTTTCTTCGAAATTATCCCAATTATCACAATTACGTTTTCAATGCTAATAATTTTAATACATTAGAAATTATAGATGCATATCAGGATTTTACAAAAGAATTTAAAAAACATTTTAAAGTTACTGATGAGCCTTTATTTAATTTTTCTACAGATAGAGAGTTAAGCAGTGGTGAAAAATTGATGTATGAACAATTTTCAATTTTCAATGAACAAGTTTCTCGTATTGAAAAAAAGAGGGACAAATTGAATAATACAGATGAATATTTAATTTTACTGGATGAAGCTGATGTATGCTTTCACCCTTTGTGGAAGAAGAAATACATTAACATGCTTTTAGAGATTCTACCATTAATTTTTGTTAATAAAAAGCTTCAAATCATTTTCACCACCCATGACCCTCTAACTCTTTCAGATATACCTCATCAAAATATTCTTTTTTTGGGAAAAGGTGAAAATTATACAAAAGTATTAACAAACAAAAGAAAAACTTTTGGCGCTAATATTTCAAATTTATTGGCAGATTCCTTTTTTTTAGAAGATGGATTAGTGGGAGATTTTGCTAAAAAGAAAATTGAAGAAGTGATCCATGTTTTGAATAAGATGATTGAAAATAAAAACAATAATCAACACATTGACATTTCACAAGAAGAACAACAAAGGATTAGATATTTAATCCGTATGGTTGACGAACATATTATCCAAAGTAAGCTCATTAAAATGTATAATGAGGCTTTTGGGCCTTCCATAGATAATGAAATACAAGAATTGGAAGAAAGATTAAATTATCTTAAAAATCTTAAAAACAAAACTCATGATTAGTATACGAGAATGTATTTCAGAATCTGATCTGTTTACTGCCAAAGATCAACACATTGCATTTATTTCTGAAGAAGTTAAAAAAAGAGTTGATTTTTATAAAAATTTATTTGAAACGATACATTTAATCCATCAAGGAAAAATAGAAGACGATGATATTGAGAATAATATAAAAAAAATTAAGTTGCATCATTCACAATATGATTCTTTTATTAAAGTAATCTTTAAAGACAATAAAAGTGTTGATAAAAAATATAAAAAATTAAAAAATAAATCCTTATTCCGTGAAGAACTTAAAGATTTCAAGAAAGTTTTAAAGATACTTAATGATTTACATACTAATTGTCGTCGTATTTTAGGTTTGGATTTAAGTTCAAATGAAGAAGACATCGTTCTATATAAAAAATATGAAGAAAATTATAGGAATTATAAAATTTTGCTAAATAAGATTTTTGATTATGAAAACTGGTTTCAGAAAATTACACCGGAAAAAGAATGGGGACCTTATCAATTGACAAAAAAACTAGGAATACAAGTATGTTGCTATTGCAATCGCCAATATACGTTTACTTTATCTAAAGGAGTAAAAAAAATAACCAGGCCCGAACTTGATCATTTCTTGCCCAAAAGTAAACATCCTTTATTAGCACTAAATTTTTTTAATTTGATTCCTTCATGTAGTGTTTGCAATAGAGACTGCAAAGGAACTGTTGATTTTTCTTATGAAAAATATTTGTCACCCTATGAATCCAATCCTAAGCACCAATTAATAAAATATGATTACAAACCGGAAACCTATTTGGGTGCTATTGGCAAAACTGATGAAATAAAGGTTTTCACTAAGATAAATGAGGAAAATGAAGATCAACGTTTACAAGAAAAAGTAAAGGGAAATATCAAAGTTTTTGAATATAATAAAATAGCAAATGAACACAGAGATATTGTACAAGAGATTATAAAGAAAAGATTTTTATTTAATGATAAATATATAGAAACTTTACAGCAAGCATTTCCCGATATTCATCTGACCTTAGAAGAGGCCTATCAATTAGCTTACGGCAACTTTTATGATGAAAAAGAATTTACTAAAAGACCCTTAGCTAAATTAACCAAAGATATCGCTGTTGCAACGGGTGCCATAAAAAATAAAATTAGCTAATTTTTACAAAAATTCGATAAAAATCAATGAGATCGAAAAAATAGTAAAAACCAGGCGTTAAAGCTCGGGTTTGCAAAAATGGTTTAGGCGAAAGTTAAAGATATCAATATAATATATAAAAAATCGCAACTTGTTTATTTATAAACAGTTGCGATTTACATGTACCCAGGGCGGGAATCGAACCCGCACGATATTGCTACCACTGGATTTTGAGTCCAGCGCGTCTACCAATTCCGCCACCTGGGCATGTTTTTCAGGTGTGCAAATATACTTAAATATTCTTTTTCGCCAAAATTTATGTTTTTATTTCATTCATTCTTCCTTATATTCGTAAAAAAAGATTATGAAAATATTAATTATAAACGGTCCTAATTTAAACCTGCTTGGACAAAGAGAAACAGATATTTACGGTCATTATTCTTTTGAAGATTATTTTAAACATTTGCAAAAAAAATTTATTGATGTGGAATTAGAATACTATCAAACCAACCATGAGGGCTCGATTATTGATAAGATTCATGAAAAAGGTTTTAAATGTGAAGGTATTGTAATTAATCCGGGAGCATATACTCATTATTCCTATGCAATACACGATGCTATAAAATCAGTAACCGCACCGGCTATTGAAGTTCATATTTCCGATATTGAAAAAAGAGAAGAATTTAGAAAAATTTCAGTCATTAAAGATGCTTGTGTACATCAGATTAAAGGCAAAGGATTACCCGGTTATGAAGAAGCTATTGAATATTTAATAAAAATGAAACAACCTTAACTAGCGAGTATAAATAATAAGTAATTGATAGTATAAATGAATGAAAAAATAAGTGGAAAAGTAATACATCAGATATTGTTTTTGATTATAATAATATCTCTTTTTATCCTTATTATAAGCCAGTTGGCTATATTTCTTCCCAGCTTTTTAGGAGCAATTACATTATATGCCTTATCCAAAGATTTTTTCTTATATCTGACAGAAAAAAAGGGATTGAAAAAATGGATATCAATTAGTATAGTTTTTCTTCTTGCCTTATTGATCATTTCGATTCCTGTTTATTTTATTATTGAATTAACCTATTCTCAGGTACATACGGCTATAACTTATTTTGATAAAATAAATAATTCACTGGTCAGTATTGTAAATGATTTACAAACAAAATACGGACTAAATATACTTAGCAAAGACAATATCATTCAAGCGACCACCTGGGTAGGCAGGGTCGTGCCTAAAATATTAAATTCAACGGTAAATTCTGTAGTTGTTTTTTTCTTTTCTTTTGTTTTATTCTATTTTATGATTATGAATATCAGGAAAATTGAAAGCACCTTTTTAAAATGGTCTCCTTTAAAAAAACAAAATACCGAAAGGCTAGGACAAAGGTTGAAAAAAATGATTCAATCCAATGCCATCGGCATCCCATTAGTTGCTGTTGTTCAAGGAATGGTAGGAGCTGTCGGCTATGCCATTGTAGGATTGGATAATTTATGGTTTTGGTTTGCGGTTACAACATTTACATCCATGTTGCCTATCGTAGGTTCTGCATTGGCCTATGTTCCGGTTGCCATTTTATTGTTCACCTCCGGAGAAACCTGGCAATCTATATTTATTTTATTGTACGGCATTATAATTATTGGAACATCGGACAATATCGTGAGATTTACATTACTTAAAAAACTGGACGATGTTCATCCGTTAATTACCATCTTTGGGGTAATATTAGGAATGAATATTTTTGGATTTATCGGATTAATTTTCGGTCCTATATTATTATCCAGCTTTTTCCTGCTTTTAGATGTTTACAATAACGAATTTAGCGATAATCCTTAAGAAAATGTAGTTCTACTATTGGAATGAATTTTGTTTTTTACCATGAATAAATTCAATAAACTGTTTCAGTCGGCAGTTAGTATAGGTTTGGGATTACTCATACTATCTTGCATTTCTAAAGACAGATTAGAAGTAACAAAAAAAGAAACAAAAATGAAGGTAACAAAATCAGAAGAAGAGTGGAAAAAGCAGCTTTCTCCCGAAGAATATTACATTTTGAGAGAAAAAGGAACAGAGGCTCCTTACAGTGGAAAATTCAATATGCATTTTGAAAAAGGAGTGTATACTTGCAAAGCTTGTGGTGCGGTTCTGTTTGATAGTGATTCTAAATTTGATTCGCATTGCGGATGGCCCAGCTTTGATCATGAAATAGCCAAAGGCCGAATTATCGAAAAATTAGATACCTCTCATGGTATGACCCGAATGGAAATCCTTTGTGCTAATTGCGGGAGTCATTTAGGACATGTGTTCAATGATGGCCCTACAAAAACCGGATTGAGATATTGTGTTAATTCTGCTTCACTGGATTTTGTAAAAGAATAATACATTGTTTACCAATTGTAAGAATTAACATTATGGCCAAAATCCTAAGAATTTATCCGGAAAATCCTTCAGAAAAAGCAATTAATGAAATAGTTGAGGTATTAAAAAAGGGAGGAATTATTGTTTATCCTACCGATACGGTTTATGGATTGGGTTGTGATATCTTTAATCACAAAGCCATGGAAAAGCTTTCCAGAATTAAAAATGTTAAACTGGAAAAAACAAACTTTTCCTTTGTTTGTAATGATTTAAGAAATTTATCTCAGTACACTAAGCCCATAGAAACGAATCTATTTAAACTTCTGAAAAGAACTTTGCCGGGGCCTTTTACTTATATTCTTGCAGCTTCCAATACGCTGCCCTCTTATTATAAGAATAAAAAAACAGTAGGAATTAGAATTCCCGATCATAATATTCCTAGAATTATCGTTGAAAAATTAGGCAATCCCATAGCATCCACTTCAACGCATGATGATGACGAGATTTTAGAATATATTACAGATCCCGAATTAATAGCCGAGAAATATGATAAATTAGTAGATATAGTTATTGATAGCGGTGCGGGAGGTTATACTCCTTCTACGGTTGTAGATTTAACTTCCGGGAGTCCGGAAATACTCCGTCAGGGAAAAGGAGATTTAGATCTTTATATTTAATCTCTATTTACATTTACTATTTCTAATCGAAAAAATCAGTTTACATAAAAGTAAAAAAGAACCGAATATAATTATTCGGTTCTTTTCTTATAAAATTTGAAAATTTTCTTTTTTAATAGGATATTAATTTAAACAATTCATGTAGAATAAGATGTATTAATAATTAAATAATTCATCAATAGATAATTCATGAACTGTTCCTAATTTTTTAACCGAATTCCAATTAAGATTTTCCTTTTTTCCAATTAAAGATACATTATAGGTTTTTCCCTTGATTTCACGATTAAAAAAATCTTTAAGATCCTTAAGTTGCAATGTTTGTATTTGAGAATACATATCTTTTCTTAAATCGTAATCAATTCCTCTTTTTTTGGCGGAAAGATAGGACCAATAAATTGCTGATTTAGTGATACGGTCTGAAGCAATTTGTTTCAAAGCACTTTTTTTAGCATTGTCAAATTGTTTAGTAATTTCAGGCATATTGTTCATTAAATCTTTCATTGCGTCAACAGCTTGTGGTAATTTATTGGCTTGAGTTCCAATATAGGAAGAAACATAATCGTATTTATCCTTATCAGAGGCGATGGTATAACTGGCATAAGCAGAATAAGCTAATGATTTACTTTCACGAATTTCTTGAAAAACAATGGAAGATAGACCTCTGCCGAAATACTCACCAAATACTTTTGCATAAGGCATTTTAGCTACATCAAATTTATTTCCTCTTGATTGGAAAAGTATTTCGGCTTGTACCATGTCGTACGGAGCAAAAAACAAGCTGCCGTCAGATGCAAGTTCCTTATAAGTTATAGGGGAATTATACTCTTTCCCGCTTCCGAAATTATGAGATTTTTGAATCGCTTTTTTAATAACAGATTCATTCGGTCCATAGTAAAATATTTCATGTTTGTAATCGAATAAACTTTTACATATCTTAACTAAGTCCGCGGGTTTTTTGTTTAATAAATCCGCTTCAGAAATAGTATTTCTTAACCTGTTATTTTCTCCATAACGGGCATACAAAGCTAAAGCATTCAGTATTGCCTGTTTATTTAATTTAGAATTTTTTCTGGCTTTAAGTATAGTTTGTACATATTTTTGATATGTTTCTGAATCAGGATTAGCATTTTGCAAAAAATGTTCAAATAATTCTATACCTTTTGGGATTTTTTTTTCTAAACCTTGTAGGTTTAGGAAAATTTGTTCATTTTGAACTTGAATAGAATAACTGATTCCTATTTTATAGAACTCTTTTTCAAGATTGGATTTTGTATACTTATCAGTGCCCAGAAGGGAAAGATAATTTAAGGCCAGATCCAATTCTTCATTGTTATCTGATCCAAAGTCAAATATATAATATAAATTTCCTAATTCGTTATTTGAATTTTTAATATAGGAAAGAGGAATATTTTTTACATGATCAAAAGTTATTAATTTTTTATAGTCTATAAATTGAGGTTGAATTTCTTTTTCGGGAAGTTGCGAGAATTTTTTATAAAAATCTGATTGTTCCGTACGATTTAAAGTTATAGGAGTTATTCCCGGATTTTCAACGCGGACCAGTTTATCATTGGTTCCTTTTTCTTTATAAACCACAACATAATTATCCTTATAAAATTCATTGGCAAATTTTACAATACTCTCTTTATTCATTTTATCCAACTCATTAAATTCATCTAAAATTTGTTGCCAAGATAAATTTTGGATAAAAGCATTATACATTTGAGTTGCTACTCCGTTAGCTGTGTCCCAGCTGCTGATGCGTTGCGTTTTTAAATCATTGACAATAGCTTTAATCAACCAATCATCAAAATTTCCTTTTTTTATGATTTCTAACTGATCTAGTAAAAGTTTTTGTACTTGTTCCAAAGATTGTCCTTCTCTAGGAGCTCCATATAAGGAATGAAGACCATAGTCTTTAAAAATAGATATGTAAGATCCTGCCCCTTGAGCTAATTGTTTTTGATTGATATTTATATCGATTAAACCCGCACCGGAATTATTCAAAATCATATTAACCATTTTAACGTAAAGAGCCTCTTTGCTTCCGGCTCCACTACACCTAAAAGCTAATTGGATTCTTTCTGAAGATGGACTTTTTACTACTCTTTTAACAACAGAGGTCAACGGCTGTTCAATGGGTTTTTTCAAAACGGGCAATTCTTTATATTTGAAACTGCCGAAATAGGTATCGACTAATTGTATGGTTTCATCAAAATTTAAGTCGCCCACCAATACAATTGCCATATTATTAGGAACATAATAAGTCTCATAATATTCATGAATTGCTTTCATGGATGGATTTTTCAAATGCTCGGATGTTCCTATAGTGGTTTGTTGTCCATAAGGATGAGTAGGAAATAGAGCATCCATCAATTCATAATTAACTAAACGCATATCGTTGTCTTGAGCACGATTAAATTCTTCATAAACAGCTTCCAATTCTGTATGAAAGAGACGTAAAACTAATTCGGAAAATCGTTCTTTTTCAACAAATAACCATCTTTCTAATTCGTTGGATGGAATATTGTTTTTATAAACCGTTTCATCTAGCCAAGTATGCGCATTGGTTCCGGTTGCGCCCAATTCTGAAATTAATTTGTCGTATTCGTTAGCAATGGCGTATTTAGATGCTTCTTGGGATACTTCATCTATTTTTTTATAAATTTCCTTTTTCTTTTTTGGATTTTTTTCAGCTTTATGTTGTTCGTATAAATCTGAAATACGGTTTAATAATATAGATTCTTTGTCCCAATCAGAAGTTCCGAGTTTACTGGTTCCCTTAAACATCATATGCTCTAGGTAATGAGCAAGGCCGGTATTCTCGGACGGATCATTAGCAGATCCGGTACGTACCGGAATGTATGTTTGAATTCTTGGTTCATCATTATTTCGGGATAAATATACTTTTAAACCATTTTTCAGCGTATAAATTCTTGAATTGGAGGGATCGTTCGTTACCGTTTCATAAGTATATCCCTTTGAATCTGTTACTGTTTTAGTTTTATAGATTTGTGCGTTCGTGGTCATTATAAAAAATGTTAATACAAGTAATAAAAATATTTTTTTCATATTATTATTAGGTTTAAAGGTGTGAAAATACAAAAGATTTTTGTTAGATTTTATTTTTTCGGAATATAAAATATAAGTATATATATCCAATTAAAGCAGAACATAGGGAGGAAAATAGAATCATAATTTTAGCATGAGTTATATAGTCGGCATGTATAGCCGGATTAAAAGCCAGTAAGGTAATAAAAATAGACATAGTAAATCCAATTCCACCTAAAAAACCGATTCCTATCATTTGCCTCCAATCTGTTTCCGAAGGAAGCCTGCAAAATTTCAAAGCACAAGCCAGATAAGTAAATAAAATAATTCCTAAAGGTTTTCCAACGATTAAGCCAAAAAATATTCCAAGAGTGTACGATTGAGAGAAAAGCTCTTGAATGTTTAAATGAATAGATAAGGCTGTATTGGCAAGTGCAAAAAGAGGAAGTATTATAAAGTTGACAGGTAATTGGAGTATAGATAGTAATTTCATGGCTTGGCCATGGGGATTACCTCCTTCAAAGGGTATGGCAAATGCCAGTAGTATACCCGCAAAAGTTGCATGTACACCGGAATTAAGTAAGCAATACCAAATTCCTATACCGCCGATTATATATAAATATAAATGGTTGATCTTTAGTTTTTTAAAAAGTAATAGTATCGTCCATATGAATAAGGCAAAAAATAAAAAGATCCAAGAAAGTTTTTTAGTGTAAAAAAAGGCTATAACTAAAATAGCCCCTAAATCGTCAATTACAGCTAAGGCAGTGAGAAAAACACGGAGAGACAAGGGAATTTTTTTTCCTAATAAACTCAATACCCCCAACGCAAATGCTATATCGGTTGCCATAGGAATTCCGGCACCTGAAATGGTGTCTTTTCCGAAATTTAAATATGCATATATTCCCGCAGGAATAATCATTCCGCCTATAGCTCCCAAAACAGGTAAAAGGGCTTGCGAACGATTGGAAAGTTTTCCAATATGTATTTCACGGATAAGTTCCAATCCCACCACTAAAAAAAATATACTCATTAACCCATCATTTATTAGTTCAGATACAGTTAATGGATTCCCCTGGGTGCTAAAAAGATATTCATTTCCTAATTTGAAAGATACCGATGTTTCCCAAAAATTATGATAGAAAGTGTGGAAAGTTGAATTTGACAATATTATGGAAAAGATTGTACACAAGATAAGAAGTATCCCGACGGACTTTTCATTATTCATAAAATCTTTAATCGTTTTTCGCATTATACTCATTTATTGCTAATTACTGTATTGAATTATTAAGATTTGAATTATCGAGGATAATATATATAGCTAAAATATAATTTTTAAATTTATGTTCACTTATAAATCTAACGGTATACTATTAACTATTTAATTATAAAATTGAAAAAAAGATAAAACGAACCTTTTCATCTGTAATAACACTCTGTATGTCCAAAATAGTTAGCAATCTAATGGTATAAGTATTTTAACTACATTTGCATCATATCTCAGTATAATAAAAAGTAAAATATAAATGCAATCAGTTTTAAGAACATTATTCGGTTATTTAGCCAGACCACAATTATATCCGGAATTAGTAAGAAAAATTTATAAAAATATTTTCGACAGAGGAAGTGCTTTAAAAGGAAAAAAAGAATCCGAAATATGGTGTGCAGAAAGAGCAATCAGTCAGCATGATGCAATATACCAAATTACAAAAAATGAATACTCTTTATATAAAGATTTTGCAGGACAAATGGAGGAGTCCAAAAAAATTGAGGCGGCTTGTCCGGTTAAAATGGGCGGAGCCGGAGCACTAGATCTTATCTACGCATTATGTGAATATACTCAGGCTAAAAATGTTATAGAAACCGGAGTAGCTTACGGATGGAGTTCTCTGGCGGCTTTATTGTCTTTACAAAAAAGAGGTGGAAATTTGTATAGTTCAGATATGCCTTATTTGGACAGGAATAATGATAAATTTGTTGGATGTGTAGTTCCTGATAATCTTAGAAACTATTGGAAAATATTTAGACAAGCAGATAAAGAATCCCTGCCTAAAATATTCAAAGAACAACAGACTTTTGAGATAGCTCATTATGACAGTGATAAAAGTTATAAAGGTAGAATGTGGGCCTATCCTTTACTATGGGAAAGAATAGAAAAAAACGGCTTTTTTATCAGTGATGATATCGGAGATAATTCTGCTTTTATGGATTGGGTAAATCAAAATCATTTACAAACGGTAATTGTCGAATTTGAAGGAAAATATGTGGGAATTGTAAAAAAAGTATAGAAAAATAATTTCTTTATTAAAAAATGGTTATTTAAAATTTTGCGGATTACTTCAAATGTATTTTAATTTTTAATAATATTAATCGTATTATTTTTACTCATGCAGACATATGAAGAAATTTTAGAGTGGTTGTATACCCAAGTTTCAAATTATCAAAATGTCGGGAATTCTGCATATAAGCCTGGATTTGAAAATATAATGAAACTGAGTGAGATTTTAGGAAATCCTCACAGAAAATTTAAATCCATACATATTGCGGGAACTAATGGAAAAGGAAGTGTTTCCAATATGACAGCCTCCATTTTAAAAGAAGCCGGGTATAAAGTGGGATTATTTACTTCTCCTCATCTTAAAAATTTCACTGAACGGATAAGGGTTGACGGAAAAGAATGCCCCGCAGAGTTTGTATATAATTTTTTAATTACTATTAGAGATCATTTTACTAAGGATTTTAATCCTTCCTTCTTTGAATTAACGACCGCTATGGCTTTTAGCTATTTTGCTAAAGAAAAAGTTGATATAGCCGTAATTGAAGTTGGTTTAGGCGGAAGGTTAGATTCAACAAATATCATTACTCCTGAAGTATGTGCAATAACCAGTATATCGATGGATCATGTGGATTTATTGGGAGATACCCTTGAAAAAATAGCCACAGAAAAAGCGGGGATTATTAAACCCGGAATTCCTGTAGTTATTGGAGAAGATAAGGAAGAGGTTAAAAAATTACTAATACATATTGCTCAAGAGCGTAATGCCGAATATATAGATGCGACAAAAAATAAGGTAAACTATCCATCAGATTTAAAAGGTATATATCAAGAAAAAAATAAAAAAACGGTAGTAAGTATCATCGATATTTTAAATGATAAAGGATTTACAATATCTGTTGATCAGGTTAAAAAGGGGCTTTTGCATGTAAAAGATTCAATGAACTTTAGAGGAAGATGGGAGATTTTACAATGGGAGAATCCAATAATTATCTGCGATACAGCTCATAATGAGGATGGTTTTAAACAATTGGCCGAACAATTTAAACGGGTAACCTATAAAAAACTGAGAATTGTAATCGGTTTTGTAAAAGGTAAAGATTTAGATAAAATTTTTCCACTATTGCCGATTGATGCCCTCTATTATTTTGTAAAACCGGCTATTCAAAGAGGGCTACATCCCAATGAATATTCCGAAAAAATAGATTTATACTTCAAAAATTATCAAAAATTCGATAGTGTAGCAGAAGGATTTGATGCGGCTAAAACCCAGTCTGACAAAGAAGATTTGATTTTTATAGGAGGAAGTAATTTTGTAGTAGCAGAAATTTTTTAAAAAAATATTTGCAAGTATAAAAAATGAGCGTATATTTGCAATCCAATTACGGAACAAAGTAATAAAGAAAAGCTCTTAAATATCTTTGTTTTAAAGGGGCGATTAGCTCAGCTGGTTCAGAGCACCTGCCTTACAAGCAGGGGGTCGCAGGTTCGAATCCTGCATCGCCCACAACAAGAAAAGCCTTGATTTTTTTCAGTTAAGGTTTTTTTGTTGGTACAGACCCATGGTGTAACGGTAGCACACCGGTTTTTGGTACCGTTTGTCGGGGTTCGAATCCCTGTGGGTCTACAACAAATTAAATGAAAAAGTATATTTGTGGGATTGTAAAAAATAATTACATTTGCACCGCAAATAGATAATGAAAAGAAAGAATTAAAATGGCAAATCATAAGTCAGCAATAAAAAGAATAAGACAGAATCACGTAAGAAGATTGCGTAATAAGTATTATCATAAATCAGCTCGTACAGCTATTAAAGAATTAAGAGCTGAAACAGATAAAACTGTAGCGGTGGGTAAATTACCGGCTGTTTTTTCTCAGATTGATAAGTTAGCAAAAAGAAACATTATTCATAAGAATAAAGCGTCTAACTTGAAATCTAAATTAAACAAGCACGTTAACGCATTAGCGTAAATAAAAATAATAGTAGGCCCGTTCGTCTATCGGTTAGGACTTCAGATTTTCATTCTGGCAAGAGGGGTTCGACTCCCCTACGGGCTACTAATCTAAGGCTTAAATTACTAAAAGTAATTTAAGCCTTTTTTTATGAAAGATTATTATCATTTCAAAGAAGTAAGAAAAAAAATTGAATAAATTAATTGTAAAATTTTATAATGTTAATTTACTATTCGATTTAATGACCTCTTATAATTCTCCAATGCTCAAATCTTTTTAATATAGAGCCTTTTGTTATTTAAAAAGTTTAAAATAATATTAAATGAAGCAAAATATCATTTTTTAATATTATATAGTTATTGGTAAAATTGTATTATAATAGCACCCCCCTTTTAATAGCTAGCTCTAATTCTTGTATACTTAGATCCTTTAATTCTTTTTCATAAATTGATCGTTGAAGAAAAATATTTACGGTTTTATTAAATATACTTTTTATTATATCCAGCACAGAATAGGTTTCAGGATAAAACCTTTCGTTAAATTTAAACTCATTGCTAATTCTTACATTAAATTCTTTTGTAAAATGTGTAAGAAAATCATCTACATCATGTCCAATTAATCCAAAATCTTCATATAATTTCATTTCGGATTTAAATTGTATTTTATTCTCCCATTGGGATAATAAAACTTTTTCTAAAAATAATTGTAATTTGTGATCAACCATATTTATTAAATTTAAGATGCCTCTAATTTTAACTACATCATTAATAGAATGATTATTTTTATTCAAAGTCACTGAATATTATTTAAAATGCGTAACTAGTTGTTTACATGTCTAATCCAATCACTACCATAGTCAATTCATATTAATCACTAAAAATTACACGGATCAATGCAGTACTTATAAATTTTAACTATGATAAGGAGGTGAATTAGATGGTTATAAGATAGGACTTTCGTTTTTTACTAAGTAATTGTTGGAGACACCTAATTAGACAATATTAGGTTATTCAAAAGTATGTAATCTATTGTAGTATGATAAAGTTTTTATATTTTGTAAATATATAAAAAGATATAGTAAATCGCAAATATATATTGAATAAAAATACATGTATATTAATATTATGTATAACAACATAAATATCGGTATATAATATTGTTTTATGAATATATAAAAACTTACCTTTTTTTATTAAAAATATGTATATAAAAGCTTAAAATTTGAATAGTTTGTTAATGAAATTTTCATTAAAAATTAAAACTTATAAGGAATAAAAGAATAAAATAAAAGTCCTGATTTCAATTGAAATCAGGACCATATGTTTAGTTAAATATTTGAGAAAAGCTATTCGAAGAGAATAACTTACTATGAAAAGAACTTTTTTTAATATTTTTATTTTAAGCTAGCTTAAAAAATATAATTTTGTTAATTTCATAAGAAGTTAAAACATATTAGAGATTTTTAACCTTTAAAACATGTAAATTGGAATCTAATTCATAGAGTCTGGGCACTCCTGTAGCTAATTCAAATTTTATAATTTCTTCTGGAGTCATTTTTTCTAAATACATAACTAATGCACGTAAACTATTTCCATGTGCAGCTATTATTATATTTTTTCCAGCCTTAATTTTTGGAACTATCTCACTTTCAAAATAAGGAATTACTCTTTCAGCGGTATCTTTAAGGCTTTCTCCATTGGGTGGAGCAACATCGTAACTTCTTCTCCAAATATGAACTTGCTCATCTCCAAATTTCTTAGCTGTCTCAGCCTTATTTAAGCCTTGTAGATCTCCATACATTCTTTCATTTAACGCCTTATCAAATTTCGTGGGTACATTTTTTATTCCGGCTTCATTCAACGCGATTTGTAATGTTTCTTGAGCTCTTTTCAAAGCAGATGAATACGCATAATCAAAATGTAAACCTTTAAGCTGATCGCCGGCTTTTTTAGCCTCTTCTTTTCCTTTGTCGGATAATTCTACATCAACCCAACCGGTAAATTTATTTTCCAGATTCCAAACACTCTGACCGTGTCTCAGTAATACTAAAATTGCCATGATTACAAAATATTTATATTAACTATATTATCTTGAAATAATTGTGCCAATATAAAAATAATGACTATTAATTTACCCATAAATCTGATTAAAGTTAAGAAGTAATGAAATAAGTGTTTAAGAAAATGTTAATTTTGAAATTATTTCAAAAAACGGAAAGAGTTAGCAATGAGAAAAAGTAGTTTACTTGTATCAATTCTAATTGGGATTTTTACTATGGCACAAAAACAAAATTTGACTCCTGAATTACTTTGGAGTTTAGGTAGGGTATCTATAGACGCTGTAAATGATACCGGAGACATTATTTATGGAGTACAATATTATAATGTTGATGAAAATAGCAGTACCAGAGATTTATATCATCTAAATTTAGATGGGCAAATTATCAGACTTACTGAAAGTAAAGACAAGGAAAAAGCATTATCTTTTCATTCACAAAATGAATTTATATATTCAGTGGGAGATGATATCTATTCTTATAATCTAAAAACTAAGAAAACAGAAAAAATAAATAAAGAAAACGAAATTCTTTCCGGGTTACTTTATGCTAATAATTCCAACTATTTTGCTATATCTAAACCGGTGAAATTAGAAAAAGTTTTAGGCACAGATATATATCCAATAATGGAAAAATCAGATGTGAAAGTGTATGATCATTTAATGTATAGACATTGGGATACCTGGAAAGACGGAAAATTTAAACATATATTCATTGGTAGTACAAACGGAATTTTGGTGGATATCAATAAGGATGAAAAATATAATTCCGAAGATTATTCATTTTCTCCTGATAGTAAATATTTAGTTTACCAATCCAAAAAACTTTTCGGAACTCAAGATGCAATTTCAACCAATACGGATATATACCTTTATGATATATTTTCACAACAAACGCAAAATTTAACTGTTGAAAATAAAGGATACGATACTAACCCTAAGTTTAGTCCAAAAGGTGGAATGTTGGCGTGGTTATCAATGCAAACAGACGGATATGAGGCAGATAAGAATGATCTGAAAATTTATGATTTGGCTACTAAAAAAACAATAAATTTAACTTCAACTTGGGATAATACGGTAATAGACTATGTTTGGGCTAAAAATGGAAAGAAAATTTATTTTTTGGCCGGTATCAACGCTACTAAACAATTTTTTGAGTTAGATATCAAAACAAAAAAAATCAGACAAATTACAAACGGTCAGCATGATTATGTTAGTATACGTAACACCGGAGATTATTTGGTTGGAGAGCGTCAAGACATGAATCATGCGTCTGAAATTTATAAAGTAAATATTAAAACCGGAGTTGAAACTAAGTTAACTTCAGTAAATGATGACCTCTATCAAAAGATAAAAAGTTGTAGAGTAGAAGAAAGGTGGATTAATACAACCGACGGAAAAAAAATGTTGGTTTGGGTAATATTTCCTCCTGATTTTGATAAAAATAAAAAATACCCTACTTTATTATACTGTCAAGGAGGGCCTCAAAGTACGGTATCTCAATTTTACAGTTTCCGTTGGAACTTTCAGATTATGGCATCCAATGGTTATATTGTTGTAGCCCCCAATCGAAGAGGATTGCCTTCTTTCGGCGTGAAATGGAACGAAGAGATATCAGGTGACTGGGGTGGACAACCTATGAGGGATTATTTATCTGCTATTGATGAAGTTTCAAAAGAACCCTATGTGGACAAAAATCGTTTAGGTGCTGTAGGAGCCAGTTATGGCGGTTATTCGGTTTATTATTTAGCAGGTATTCATAAGAAAAGATTTAAAACTTTTATTTCACATTGTGGGGTATTTGACTTAGAATCTATGTATGGATCAACCGAAGAAATATTCTTTCCCAATTATGATATAGGAGGATCTTATTGGGAAAATCCTCAACCCAAAGCTTACAAAGAATTTAATCCTATTAAATTAGTTTCAAATTGGGATACTCCTATATTAATTATTCATGGGGGAAGAGATTATCGAGTTCCTTATACTCAAGGGCTTGAAGCTTTTCAAGCGGCGCAGTTGAAGGGTATAAAGAGCCGACTTTTGTATTTTCCGGAAGAAAGCCATTGGGTTCAACAACCTCAAAATGGGATAATCTGGCAAAAAGAATTTTTTAAATGGTTAAAAGAGACACTTTGAGATAGTAAGCATAAGCAGAATGGATAAATAATTTTATAATATACTTAATGTAAATAGCAATAAATTACTATTAAAATTATTTTTTTTAAAGGTTGAAGTTTTATCTTCAACCTTTTATTTTATGCAAAAAGAGTAAAATTTTCATATACATAAAATTTTAAAAAAAGGTCAAATGAATATGTGTGTAATAAAGTGATATATAATATATGTAATTTATCTAAAAAAAATATATTTTAATTTAAATATTTTTTTTAATAATATAGATAATTTGTAAATATTAATGTAATTTTATTGTCAAATTTTAATATATTAAAAATATTATCATGAGAAAACATATATTTATTATTCTTTTTGTTTTGACATATATTCAATTATGGTCAAAACAAGTAGATCCTGCAGAGGCTTTACAAGTTGCAGAAAAATTTATAAAAAAAAACATTAATTCCATTCAACATAGAGAAATAAGTAGCCAATTAAGATTAGTTTATACTGCAGAGAGTGAGGTAAATAAATTAAAGAAAAATCATTCACAAAAGTACTATTATGTTTACAACATTGGAACAAAGCAAGGTTTTATAATTATTTCAGCAGATGATATAAATTATCCAATCATAGGATATTCCAACTCAGGGTATTATGATGTTGCTAATCTTCCTGATAATTTTCAATCTTGGATGAAAGCCGTAGAATTAGGCATGCAACAAGCTTTTGATAATTTAACCAGACCTACCAAAGAAATTGAAAAAGAATGGGAATTATATAGAAGTTCAAAAAAAAGCATCCAAACCAGAATTACCGCACTAGAACCGCTTATTAAAACAAAATGGAATCAAAGAACACCTTTTAATAGTCAAATTCCTTATGAAGTTCTTACGGGTTGTGTAGCAACGGCTACCGCACAGATTATGAAATTTCATCAACACCCTAAAAAAGGAACTGGTATCATTCCGGCTTATCAGACCACAGACCCCAGTAACAATGTAACCTATAATATACCGCAGATAGATTTAAAGCAATACGAGTATGATTGGGCAAATATGTTAAATGAATATTATAATTCACCTAGTCCTAATTATACCAATGAACAAGCAAAGGCTGTAGGGCTCTTAATGTATCATATAGGAGCAAGTGCCCAAATGAAATATGGAGTAAAAGAAAGCGGGACTTCTAGCCGGAATGCTTTAAAGGCGTTGTATACTTATTATGATTATGACAAAAGTATAGATTATATAATTCGAGGCAAATATTTTACTAATTTAAATGAAATACCTATCAGTGATGAAGAATGGAATACTATCATAATAAAAGAATTAAATGAAGGTAGGCCTATCTATTATTCAGGAAGCACGGAAAATAGAACGGGACATGCATTTGTTTGTGATGGGTACGATTCCAACGGACTCTTGCATTTTAATTTTGGATGGGGAGGACATCAAGACGGATATTACAATTCAAATGCCCCATTAGAATATAAATATGGCCAAAGTATTGGTATAAATATAAAACCCAATGAAGGAGGAGAAAAAGTCAATAGATATTTTGTAAATAAGCTTACGATTTCAACTAATAAAGTATATATAGATGAATGTTTTACTGAAAAACATGATTTATACAACATATGTGTAGAAGATACCATTATATTAAAAAATCAATACATGGCTTTATATGATCTTAATAATAAAATGGTAACGCTACTTAATGAAAGTACAAATCCGTATAATTTTAAAAATAATTATTATACGCTAAACAGTTCTATTAAAGCAGGGAAGTATCGTTTAAAAGTAGTTGAAAAGAGAGGAGATGCGTATATACCAATTAAAACGGCTCAAAATGTAGATGATACAAGTATAATTGAATTACTGGATGGTGTTAAATCGCATAACCTTAATTTATTAAATGATAAAGATCTTACAGCCAACATAAGAAAAGCTAAGCCTAAAGATTACCTGCAAGTAGAATTTTCATTTGGGAATAATCGATGTAAACCTTTTAATGGAATGATAGCTTTAGCTTTGACTAATGAGAAGGATAAACTAATATATATAGTTGGGAAAGATTTAATAAATAATTTAAAAGAGGGTTATTACTTTAAATCCTATATGATTTCAGATTACATACCAGATGATGCTGCTAGTGGTGAGTATCGAATCAGAATTTTTGCACGTGAAAATGAAGGGCAAGAGTGGCAATTGTTGGAAGGAGCAACTGTTAATTATCTTCCTCTAACCATAGAAAATGGTAAACTGGGAATAGAAGAGCTGAAAAATGAAGCAAATGAAATTGTAATCTATCCTAATCCCGTTAAAAATATTTTGTACATCAAATCTGATTTAGAACAGCAAATTAAATCCATTTCAATTTATGATTTATCAGGTAAAGAAGTATTGCAAGGTAATATAGATCCTTCTAACGGGGTAAATGTGAGTTCATTAATTTCGGGAGCTTACATAATAAAAATCCAAACGTCTAAAGAAATAATGAAATATAAATTTATTAAAAAATAATTTTACTTAAATTTTCAATAAAATTTATAAAATTTAAGTGGGTGAAGAATTTTCTTCACCCTTTTTTGTATAAAAATCTAATTAAAAAAAACAACACTTATTAATAATCATAAACCTTTTTTATTATTAAAATATTATAAAATAAATATTTTATTTTTTTTAATAAGGTAATTAATAATTTATTTATTATTTTTGAATATAATTAAAAAATGTATTATGAAAAAACTTATATCTTTTTTACTACTATTTGCATTAGGTAATTTACTGCTATGGTCTAAACAAATTGATCAAATAGAAGCAAAACATGTTGCTGAAAATTTTTTAAGTAATAATGTATATGTAAGTCAAAAGATCTCTAGATTAAAAATTAATTTAGTATATACAAGTTTAAATAATGATGTAAAAAATAAGAAAGGTTTAACAGACAAGTATTATTACGTGTATAATATAGGAAATAATCAAGGCTTTATAATTATCTCAGCAGACGACATTAATTATCCCATCATCGGATATTCAAAAACCGGATCTTATGATGTAAACCATCTTCCGGAAAATTTTAAATCTTGGATGAAATCTATAGAAATGGGTATGCAACAAGCGTTTAATAAATCAACAGAAGCATCAAAAGAAATAAAGTTGGAATGGGAGGAATATAGAAGTGGTAAAAAAACTTTTAAAATCAATAAATCTATAGAATTACAACCTCTAATTAAAACCAATTGGAATCAAGATGCGCCTTTTAATAACTTAATTCCTTATAAAGTTTATACCGGTTGTGTAGCAACAGCTACAGCTCAGATCATGAAATTTCACCAACACCCTAAATCAGGTATAGGTAAAATTCCTGCGTATCAAACCACAGATTCTTATAATAAACAGGTATATAATATTCCTGATATTGACCTTTCAAAATATACTTACCAATGGGCAAATATGCTAAATAATTATAACAGTTCATATACTAGCCAACAAGCTAATGCTGTTGCGCTTTTAATGTATCATGTAGGTGCTAGTGCCAAAATGCAGTATGGAGTAAATGGAAGTGGGGCATATACTGAAGATGCATTAAAAGCTTTATACACCTTTTTTGATTATGACCAAAGTATAGATTATATTGTAAGAGGTAAATACTACTCTAATGTAAATGAGATAATTATAAGTGATGAAGAATGGAATAAGATTATAACTCAAGAATTAAATAATAATAGACCTATTATTTACTCCGGACAAAGTGGAAATGGTGGACATTCATTTGTTTGTGACGGATACGATTCAAACGGATTATTACATTTTAATTTTGGATGGGGAGGATATCAAAACGGATATTATAATTCCAACGCGCCCTTAGAATATAAATATCAGCAATCGATAGGAATTAATATAAAACCTAATGAAGGTGGAAGTAAAGTTGCCAGATATTTTGTAAACGATTTTACCATTTCAAAAAATAAAGTTTATAAAGAAGAATGTTTTACTGAATTACATAAAATATATAATATAGGAATTGAAAAAACAATAAATAACCTAAATTTTTATATGGCTCTATGTGATTTAAATGGGAATATTGTATCAATATTAAATGAAGGTGCTCATCCACTTAATTTTAATTATAATTATTATTCAATAGATAGTAATATACCATCTGGAAAATATCAACTAAAAGTTGTTGAGAAAAAAGGAGATAAATATAGTGCTATAAGAACAGCAACGAACGTAAATAATACCAGCATAATTGATGTTTTAAATGGCGTAAAATCACATAATCTTTCTATGTTAGATAAAACTCCTTTTTATGTGGATAAAAATCAAGTAAATCCTGGTAATACCATTTATACCAAATTTTCTTTCGGAAATAGTGGATGTAAAGATTTTATAGGGAAAATTGCAATCACTTTAACTAATGAAAATGATGAGATAAAATATGTTCTTTCTCAACAAACTATAAACTTAGGAGCGAGATATTACTATCCTTCCTATTCATTATATCTAACTATTCCTAATAATGTTTCAAATGGAAATTACCGAATTAGAATTTTTGCCCGCGAAAATGAAAATCAACAATGGCAAACTTTGGATGGAGCTAAAGTAAATTATCTTCCTATTACTGTAACAAATGTTAAAAGTCGTTCATTAGAAGAAAATGCAAATAATGGCGACGAAGTTAGTATCTATCCAAATCCGGTTGAGGATATATTACATATAAAATCTAATACAGATCTAATCGTAAAATCCCTTACCATATATGATTTTACAGGTAAAGAAGTAATCAATAGAACTATTCAATCATCCAATGAAATCAATGTGAGTCATTTGAAATCAGGATCATATGTTCTAAAAATAAATACCTCTAACGGAATAAAAAAATATAGATTTATTAAAAAATAATTCATAAAATTTAATATATAAATAAGCGTTTCCCAATAATCTAAAGGAAACGCTTTTCTATTTTAAAATAGCTATATATAATTTTGATGAAAAATTCAGATAGCCAAAACATCAATTTTAAATTTTCTTACTAATTGAATTCTATTTATACCCCTGCATTACTAAATAATAAATATCTCATCTAAAAAATCTGTATATTTGTCCTTATAGCATTTAAATAAATTGAAGTAGATTAATATAAATCTAAAGTAATAAGCCATGAATTTACATGAATATCAAGGAAAAGAAATACTTTCATCATTTGGAGTAAGAGTTCAAAGAGGAATAGTTGCAACTACACCGGAGAAAGCCGTAGAAGCAGCTAAAGAAATGAATGATCAAACAGGTACTAAATGGTGGGTGGTAAAAGCTCAGATTCATGCAGGAGGAAGAGGAAAAGGAGGAGGAGTTAAATTGGCAAAATCTTTGGATGATGTTAAAGAAATCGCTTCTGAAATCATAGGGATGAATCTAATCACTCCCCAAACACCTAAAAATGGTAAGAAAGTTCATCAGGTATTTATTGCGGAGGATATGTATTATCCCGGAGAGAATACAATTGAAGAATTTTATATGTCAGTTTTATTAGACAGAGTGAAAGGAAAAAATGTAATTATATATTCTACAGAAGGAGGAATGGACATTGAAACGGTAGCAGAAAAAACTCCATCACTTATATTTAATGAAGAAATAGACCCATCGGTTGGTTTACAGAATTTTCAAGCAAGAAAAATTGCTTTTAATCTCGGATTATCCGGAGAGGCATTTAAAAATATGGTAACCTTTGTGACTGCATTGTATAAAGCTTATATAAAAAGCGATGCCACCTTATTCGAGATAAACCCTGTTTTAAAGACATCAGATAATCAAATTGCGGCAGTAGATGCAAAAGTTACTATTGATAACAACGCTCTTTTCAGGCATCCCGAATATGTGAAACTAAGAGATATAAGAGAAGAAGATCCGACTGAAGTACTAGCAGGAGAGGCAGGATTAAATTTTGTAAAACTAGAAGGCAATGTAGGATGTATGGTAAACGGTGCCGGATTAGCTATGGCAACAATGGATATTATTAAACTTTCAGGAGGAGACCCGGCAAATTTTTTAGATGTTGGGGGAACTGCTGACGCTGAAAGAGTAGAAAAAGCATTTAGAATAATTTTAGCTGATGATAGAGTACAAGCGATACTCGTAAATATATTTGGAGGTATAGTTCGTTGCGATCGAGTAGCGCAAGGCATTTTAGATGCCTATAAAAATATGAGCGATTTTATAAAAGTTCCAATCATAGTACGATTACAGGGAACTAATGCAGAAATAGCTAAAAAAATGATTGATGAAAGTGGATTAAAAGTTATATCTGCTATTACCTTAGAAGATGCGGCAAATGAGGTTACAAAAGCTTTAGCATAATCATAAAAATAAATAGTAAAAAAGGCTATCAATGGATAGCCTTTCTTTATTATTATTGTAAAGGAGTCAAAAAGGGATAAGTTAACCATTGAAAGCTATTGGAATTTGTTTTTTTGACATAGCCAATACCCGGATAAGGAAGATGATAACCAAAAACAAGGGTTTTATCCCTGCTTAAAGTATCAAGAACGGAAATACGTGTTTTAACTGCCAAATCAAAATTCCAGTCAAAAGATGTTCCCCATTCAGGATGTGGGAATAATAATACTCCATAATGAACTAAATCAGCAATATGGACCAATGATTCATTGTTGGAATAAATTGTTGAAATAATATGTCCCGGAGTGTGTCCCGGAGCTAATGAAAATGTAATGCAATTTAAAATGGTTTCCTTATCCTTAATAAATTTAATTTTCGATTTTATCGATTTTAATTTAGTACTGATTGCTTTAATACTTTCTTTTAATTCAGCTTCATTTCCTGATCGTTTAGACTTTGAAAAATCCTGTTTTTTTCCTGTCCAGAAATCATATTCTTTTTTAGTTAAATAAATAGTGGCATTCGGAAAAACCGGTTTATTATCGGCAACCAATCCTCCAATATGATCTAAATGAGCATGAGTAATAACAATATCTGTAATTTGATTCGGTTTAATACCGACCACAGATAGAGCGTTAAGCAATTTTCCGCCATTACCATTAATTTCTCCCGTTCCGGTGTCAAATAAAATTAAATGGTTATCCTTTTTTAATAATAAAACATTTAAGGCTAATTCTAATTTATCCGTTGGTAAATAATTGTCTGAAAGTATTTTATTAACCTCATCGGCTTTTGCTACAGGCGCCATTTCGGGTTGTACAGAAGGATTGTAAAAATAGCCATCGGTAAGTAATATTCCTTGAATATCACCGATTTTCAAATTTTGGAATCCGGAATTATTAAAATTTTGAGCAGATGTTACCCCGCTAATAAAAAGGGTAAATACAATTAATTGATTTAAAAAGTTTTTCATATTTAAAGGTTTTTAAAGATTTCATTAGGATGCGTTTAAAGTTAATATGGCTTTTTGTAAAATTAAGTTATTCGGAAAAGTTACCGGTAATCCATCATCAGTACGTAGTACAACATAGAAAGCCTTAATATCTTCAACAGTTGCGGTGATTGGATTATCTTTGTCAATAATCTTTATAATGTCTCCTATTCGAAATGGAACTGTGAAATAGATGATAAACCCCGCAGTAACATTGCTTAATAATGACCATTGTGCAAAAAAAGCGACACCTACAATTGCAAAAAAAGAGGCAAATGTAGCAAATATCCATTCCGGAGTAACTCCCCAAATGGTTATAAGAAGAACAAAGCCCAAAATATTAATTAATATACTTGAATATTTAATCACTACTCGTGTTCGTAATTCTTTAATATGGGTATGATTACCATATTTTAAAATTATTTTATTTATAATAAGTTTTAAAAAATATATCCCCATAATAACAATTATAGTTGCTATTAATTGAAGGTGATAATCTTTAAAAAATTTACTTAATAATTCCATTTTATATTATATCATTTAATTTGTTCGTAAATCTTCTTTGTAAATTAGTTTTATTCTATTGGAATGGTATTTTTTCTCAAAATAGAAAGATCATTACTACTTTTTTTAGAAAAAAATGTTTAGCTTACTTCATATATACACATAATTTTTAAGACTCATTTAAAAAAAGAAAGACATATTCTCTTAAATATATATATGGATAAAATGTCTTATTTACAATACAATTTTTATTATTAATGTTATGTTCGGCATTAAGGTATATAATTATTATGAACTCTGTTAAAACGAAGGCAAATTTACAAACAAAATTCATCAATTTTTATTTAAATTAGAACTATTTTATCAGATTATAAAAAAAATTAATTCCGGGATACGTTGAATTATATTATTTAATACGGTATTTTAATTATAAAATTTTACATTGTATTTTTGTACTACTTATGATTACTCAAGAAAACCTAAAAGAATTACAGACAAGGATAAACGATTTGTATGAATACTTGGAAATAGAAAAAAAGCAAGTAGAAATACAAAATGAAGAAGAAAAATCTGCAGATCCCTCATTTTGGGAAGATCCAAAAGAAGCAGAAAAAATATTAAAACAATTAAGAGCCAAAAAAAAATGGGTTGAAGAGTACCAGGAAATCAACTCACAATATGAAGACTTAGTGGTTTTATACGATTTTTTTAAATCAGGTGATGTTTCCGAAGATGAAATAAATTCTCATTACCAAGCAGTAGTAACTTTGCTAGAAAATATAGAGTTTAAAAATATGTTATCATCTGAAGGTGACGATTTAAACGCTGTGATACAAATAACAGCAGGAGCAGGTGGTACCGAAAGCTGTGATTGGGCAAGTATGCTCATGCGTATGTATATTATGTGGGCAGAAAAACATAATTTTAAAGTGAAAGAGCTTAATTATCAGGCTGGAGATGTAGCAGGTGTAAAAACTGTAACATTAGAGATTGAAGGAGACTATGCCTTTGGTTATTTAAAAGGAGAAAACGGAGTGCATCGATTGGTTCGAATTTCACCGTTCGATTCCAATGCAAAAAGACATACGTCTTTTGCTTCTGTGTATGTGTATCCTTTAGTAGATGAATCCATTGATATCCAGATTAATCAAGCTTCGCTTTCATGGGATACGTTTCGTTCCAGTGGAGCCGGAGGACAAAATGTTAATAAAGTGGAAACAGGAGTTAGATTACGCTATAAATATAAAGATGAAGACACAGCAGAAGAAAAAGAAATCATCATTGAAAATACAGAAAGTAGATCCCAACTACAAAATAAGGAAAAAGCATTACAATTATTAAAATCACGCTTATTTGAAATTGAACTTGAAAAAAGAAATGCGAAACGCGACGAAATAGAGGCGGGTAAAATGAAGATAGAATGGGGCAGTCAGATAAGAAATTATGTAATGCAGCCCTATCGATTGATTAAAGATGTTCGAACAGGTACTGAAACTTCAGACGTTGACTCAGTTATGGATGGTAATATAGATGATTTTTTAAAGTCATATTTAATGTTGATGGGACAGAGACCTCAATAAGATACGATAAAATAAAATTATTTATATTTGCTTTTAATAAAACTAAAAATATTTGATAAATTATGGGTATTATACTACTATTTGTTCTGTTTATATTATTCTTTTTAGGTGCGCCTATATTTGTTGTAAAGCAACAAACATCAGTAATTATTGAAAGATTCGGAAAATTTAATTCCTCACGAAATGCAGGAATTAATTTTAAAGTCCCTTTCATAGATAAGATTGCAGGAAAAGTGAATTTAAAAATCCAGCAATTAGATGTTATGATTGAAACTAAAACAAAAGATAATGTATTTGTCCATCTTAAAGTTTCAGTTCAATATCAAGTAGTTCAGACAGCTGTGTATGATGCATTTTATAAATTACAAAATCCATACGAACAAATCACTTCTTATGTTTTTGATGTAGTTCGGGCTGAAGTTCCTAAATTACGTTTAGATGATGTATTTGAAAGAAAAGATGACATAGCAATTGCTGTTAAAAGTGAATTGCAAGAAGCGATGCAGAGCTATGGACACAGCATTGTGAAAGCCTTAGTTACAGATATTGATCCCGATGAGCAGGTTAAACAAGCAATGAATCGAATAAATTCAGCTGAAAGAGAAAAGGTTGCCGCAGAATATGAAGCAGAAGCAGAGCGTATAAAAATTGTAGCTAAAGCCAAAGCGGAAGCAGAAAGTAAACAATTACAAGGAAAAGGTATTGCCGATCAAAGGAGAGAAATTGCACGAGGTTTAGAAGAATCTGTTAAAGTATTAAACGGAGTAAATATAAACTCACAAGAAGCCTCTTCTTTAATTGTGGTTACTCAACATTACGATACATTAAGCTCCATAGGGGCCAGTTCTCGATCTAATTTAATATTGCTGCCCAATAATCCGAGTGCAGCAAGTGATATGTTAACTAATACAATTACTTCTTTTGTAGCTTCACAAAAAATTGGTGATCAATTAAATGATAAACAATCCGAGTAATAAAATTAATTAAAGAATATAAATATAAAAAAAGAGGCATTGATTTTCAATGCCTTTTTTTATGAAAATATATTAGATATTTATCCAAAAATTATTTTTTAGTGGCCTCCTTAATATCATTTTTAGAATCCTCAGCAGCATTTTTTACGCCTTCTTTAGCATTATTAGCTGTTTCTTTGATATTATGGTTTTGATCGTTTGCTTCGTCCTTAACTTTATCTACAGTCTTGTCTAAGCTTTCTTTAGCTTCATGAGCTGTTTCTTTTATATGAGCGGTAGCAGAATCGGTGAAATTTCCAATTTTTTCACCTAAGGTCGCTGTATCTTTTGCAAGAGAATCAGCAGTAGAACTAGACGCATCTACATGATTAACTTGTTTTTTTTCACAAGCAATAAAAGAAATAGAAGTAATAGTAGCAATAGTTAAGATGTTTAAAATTGTTTTTTTCATAACGATAAATTTTTAAATGATTTTTTGAAATTTAATTTATTTTTTAGTTGCTTTCATCTAATGCTGAGCTGGGAGCAATTTCTTGCTGTGGTTGAGCATTCATGCCCGGGATAGCTGGATTGTTATTGTTCTTAAGGTTAGCAGAACTGTCTATAGGAGGTGCCGGCGCAATTTCTTGCTGAGGCTGAGCATTTAGACCTTGCACGGAATTTATTTCATTGGGTTTATTTTTATGATTATTTTCACATGCAATGAAGGAGCTAGTTATACTAAGTAACGTGATGGCAGTAAATTTTAAAAAATTTTTATTCATCACTTGGGGTTTTTTTTGTTAAGTTTTAAAAAAGTAAAAATTTACTTTCGGAAAAAAGGCTACAAAAAAGTTGTAACCTTTTGTTAATTTTGTTTAATTTAAACAAATTATTTTGCTTCTTCAGCTTTAGGAGCAGCAGCTTCTTCAGCTTTAGGAGCTTCAGCTTTAACTGTATCTGTTGCAGGAGCTTGAGGAGCTTCTTCAACCGCAGTAGAATCAACCGCTGGAGCAGCAGTTGCTGTAGAATCAGTTGTAGCAGCAGCATCACTACTAGCTTGTTTTTTATCACATGCGATGAAAGAAGTTGTTGCAATAACAGTTACAGCTGCAATGTTTAAAATTAGTTTTTTCATTTTTTAGTTTTTTTAATTATATATAATTTAAATTAGAGAAACAAAGATAGGAGAGTTAAACTTTGTTGCAAGATTCAAATGCTTGTAATATTTTTGTAAAAACTGTTTTTTGAATTTTACAAAAAATATATACTGATTATCAGTGTGTTAAAATTATTTTACAAATGAAGGGTCAGGAAAAAATACTTTTTGAGCAATTAAAAAAGGAGGTTACCCAAACCTTTTTAGAAGATTTTCCTACCTTAAATCCTGACATCTCAAAATGGAAAGGATTAGACATTATATATTTTCAAGAACATTTAAGACAGAAAGTTAGAGGAAACGTTAGCGAAAAATGGTTCTATACCTATTTTAAATCTTCATTTGAAAAATTACCCAGAATTGATATGCTCAATTTATTAACTCAATATTGTGGATATAAGAGGGGATGGACAGAATTTCAGGAAAAATATCAATCTAAAATATCTCAAGGCAATCTTAATTCACATGTGTCGAATGAGCCATTGATAAATAAAACTGTTGGAGGTGATAAAAAAAATTCATTAGAAAATGTAGAGGTAAAAACTAATGGTTATGATGATGAAGCTATACATACAGAATCTTTAGGCATAAACGTAACTAAAAATAAAAATCATTCGTTTGGCATTAAAAAATTAATATATATACTGTTAGGATTGATCGCATTATTAGTTGTGGTTTTTTCAATTGATAAATATTACGAATATAGAAATACCTTCAAATTTTGTTTTTATGATGCCGATAGAAGCTCTTTAATAAAATCCAAATTAGAAATAATTATCCAAAAAAATGGAGTATCTCCTGAATATTATACCGTTTCTAATGGTTGTTTTACCTATCGATCATCAACAGATACTCTCAAAATGACTATAAGTTCACCTATGTATAAAAGGGAATCTTTTGTAGTCGGACTTAAAGAAATAAGAGATAAGGGAGAAGAGAATAATAGAAACTTCAAATTGAGGCCTGATGATTATGCTATCATGTTATATTATTATTCAACTGGTGTAAATGATGCAGATGAAAATAAAAAATCGCAATTAATAAAACAAAGAAAAGAAGAGTTAAATAAATTAATTGCTGATGATGCACTTATTTATCAGGTTTACGATAACGAATTATTTGGTGTTGAAGTGCTGGATAAGAAAAAATACATTGACTTTATGACTACACCTACTACCTCACTCAAAAATTATATTCTGATTAACAGCCAGATTAATAAGAACAAAAAAATAGATTTAATAAAATTCAAAATACAAAAAAATGAAAAATAAGCATATAATTCAAATTATTATAGTTTTTCTGATAATAGGTTTTGTAGCTTGTAAGAAGGAAAAATATTACGAAGGAGAAAAAGATCCTATTAAAATAAAAGAATATAACAATAAAAATTATTATGCTTCTGAAAAAATGGATTCATTGGCAGTAATATCACATATAACAGAACAAAAGTTACAAGAAGTTTATGATTTAGCTATTTTAGCAACTGAAAATAAATCAAACAAAGAGATTGATACACTTATAGTTTCACAATTAAAAGGGTATTTTCCTAAAAAAGACACGGTGTATGTGAGTAAAATTGTGAATAATTTGGATTCTTTAAAGGTAAAATATGTTACAATTGAACTTGAAAAGAAAAAATCTGATACCACTACGATTCTTAATGATTCAATAGGAGTAGTACATTATAAGGTTCATTATTATAATAATAAGAAAAAATATTTCTCTACTCAGAGATCCCAAGCAAATTATATTTTAAAAAAGAATCCGGAAAAATTTAAATCGGAATTTAAATTTTACTTTACCTCAATTGGAAAAACCGAACAATAATTGGGAGTTATAATATAATCCAAAGGTATATCCGATCTTGAAATATCGTTAATTGAATCCAAGGGTTCAAAAAAAGAAAGTCCAACTTTAGTAGAGGAAAGGTGATTTATAAGGAAGTTGTCATAATATCCTCTACCATATCCTACGCGGTTTCCTAAAATATCATAAGCCAATAAAGGAGTAAAAATGCAATCTATATTCATAATCTGTATATTATCTTGATCTATCGGTTCAGGGATTCCCCACAAATTTTTTTCAAGTTTAGTTTCAGGAGTAAGTTCAAAATGTAATAAAGAATTATGATGTACTTTGGAGCAATAAACCTTTTTTTGATTAGCCCACAAATAATTTAGTATAAAAGAAGTATCAATCTCCTTTTTATCAGAAATAGTTAAGAAAATATGGTAAGAATTGTAGTCGGACAAAATAGAATTTTTCCACTGTAAAAAAATTTGCTCAGATTTAGATAATACCTGCTTTTTCGTAAGCATAGATCTTAACATTAGAAAATTCTTACGAGCCTCTTTTTTTAACATGAATCATATTTTTTTTACAGAAATAATTTTAACAGGACAGGCTTTAGCCGCTTTATCTGCAGCCTCAAAACAATAGTTATCAGGATTTTTTAAAGTGAAAAAACCCTTTTTTTCAATAGACCTAAGTAAAACAGATTTTCCATCTTTTTTAGACATGCGAAAATTTTCAGGATCAAACTCCGAACAATAATTGCATCCTATGCATTTATCTCTTTGCAATGTAATGATTACCATATTTTAATTAAAAAAATCGAAAATCTACGCTTTAACAACTTTATATAATTTATCGGACGGACGTATTTTAAAACCAATAGGTAAAGTAAGTATATCTCCCTTTTTAGCTTCCTGAGCGGGTATATCATCGACCATCATCGAAGAAACTTCAGCTTCTTGTGAACCGGTAGTAGGTCCCTGAATTAATATTTTATCACCAACATTTAAACTATAAGCCTCAATCTCAAATTCACCAATTTTAGTTTTAGGGTAAAAATGTCGACCTTTTCCAATATAAACCTTTTTTTGTGTAGCATTAGATCCCGGATTATCAGACCATTCCCCTAATTTTTGCCCAAGATAATAACCGCTCCAAAATCCTCGGTTATAAACAGTTTCTAACTTTTTCATCCATTCGGCTACAGCTTCTTTAGTAAAAGATCCAGAAGCAATGGCATCAATGGCTTCACGATAGCATTTAGTTACAGTAGCCACGTATTCCGGTGCTCTTCCTCTACCTTCTATTTTCAATACTTTTAACCCGGAATCAATAACTTGATCAAGAAAATCAATTGTACATAAATCTTTAGGGGACATCATATATTCATTATCGATTTCAATCTCAAAACCGGATTCTTGATCGATAACGGTGTATTTCTTTCTGCAATTTTGTTTACAAGCCCCCCGATTAGCAGAAGAATTATGAGAATGTAGACTCAAATAACATTTCCCCGATACAGCCATGCATAAAGCGCCATGTCCAAAAATTTCAATTTCAACTAATTTTCCACCCGGGCCTTTAATTTGTTCTTTATTAATTTGAGAAGTGATCTTTTTAACTTGGCTTAAGCTCAATTCTCTGCTTAAAACCATAGTATCGGCAAATAAAGAATAAAATTTTACCGTTTCAATGTTGGTAATGTTTATTTGAGTTGAAATATGAACCTCCATTCCAATTTGTCTTGCATATGCAATAACCGCTTGATCCATGGCAATAACTGCTGTTATAGAAGCAGATTTTGCTCGATCCAAGACAGTTTTTATTATGGATAAATCGTGATCATAAATAATTGTGTTCAAGGTCAAGTACGTTCGTACCCCTTTTTGAGAACATCTTTTGGAAATTTCTTCCAAATCGTCTAAAGTAAAATTAACAGATGAACGCGCACGCATATTTAATTGCTCGACTCCAAAATAAATTGAATCTGCACCATTATCCAAAGCTGCTTGCAATGATTCAAAATTACCTGCCGGACACATCAATTCTATCTTTCCACTTTCTGTCATTACTGAATTAAAATTTTACGCAAAAATAATAAATATAACCTATATAAAAAGAAGCCTTTATTTAGGTTGGTAAACCATGATTAAAACCTTTCAATATTTCCCGGTTAATTTTAGCCTGTTAAATATTTATTAACGCATAATATCATCTTAGAGAAAACCGTATCTTTGTAAAGAAATTGATATAATGATAAGGAAAATAGCAATATTCCCACTAGTTGTATTAATACGCTTTTATCAGATCGCTATATCTCCTTGGATGGGAAATAATTGCAGGTTTACTCCCACCTGTTCCGCATATATGTTGGAAGCATTAAAAATTCATGGACTGTTCTATGGATTTTGGTTGGGAAGTAAACGTATTTTTCGTTGTCATCCTTGGGGAGGAGAGGGGTACGATCCGGTGCCACATAAAAAACATAATTAAAACTAGATGAATCAACTTTTATATATTACTTGGGATCCGAGTTTAGGTATACATATAGGCAGCTTTACCTTAAGATACTACAGCTTGATGTATGTTATTGCTTTTGGCTTAGGTTTTTATCTCATGGAGTTTATTTTTAAAAAAGATAAGGAAGATAAAAAATTATTAGATCCCTTGTTCATCTATATGTTTCTGGCCGTTATAATAGGAGCTAGATTGGGACATGTACTCTTTTATCAAAAACAATTATTTATACAAGATCCATTAGCGGTTTTCTTACCCATACGAACTAAACCTCATTTTGAATTTACAGGCTATTCAGGATTAGCCAGTCATGGAGCTGCTATAGGAATTCTAATTTCTTTATATCTATTTACAAGAAAATATTTAAAACGAACTTTTTATTGGATATTAGACAGAATAGTTATTCCGGTTTCCATAGGAGGAATGTTTATACGTTTTGGAAATTTTTTTAATTCGGAAATTATTGGAAAGCCTTCTTCACTTCCATGGGCTGTACTTTTTATACAACAGGATACCGATGAATACGGAAGTATTGTTCCACGCCATCCCTCTCAATTATATGAAGCCTTTGGCTATTTACTTTTGTTTATATCCCTTATGTTTATCTATTTAAAAACCGATAAAAAGAAATATTCGGGTTGGATATTTGGGTATTTTTTAATTGTACTTTTCGGTATCAGGTTTATCGTAGAATTTTTTAAGGAACCGCAGGGAGAAGAATATATTAATTGGCTGGGATTAAATACCGGACAATGGTTAAGTGTACCCTTTATTATCGCAGGAATTTGCATACTAGTGACCGCAAAAAATAGGATTTATACATCAAAAGCAATATAAAATGAAAAATCTAATAACAAAATTAATACTATGTTTGCTGATTGATATAAGTATAGTGGGTTGTAAAGATCCTAAGAATATAAGTATTAGTACCAATTTCGATAAATTAGATGATAAACCCTTACACATAGGAGATAAATTACCTTTAGAATTTAATACACAAGATGGAATTATTGATTCGTATAGTATTAAGTTGAATAATCAAACATACGATAAAAAAAATATTACTTTAAATGAATCCAATGCTAAGTTGGGTACAAATTATATAGTACTCACAATCAATTATAACGGAAAATATAAAAAAGAAATTGATGCAACTTTTACCGTGTTTCCAAACGAAAAAGAAAAGGATCTACATTATAAATTGATCCAAGAATTTCCACACAATCCGGAATTATTTACACAAGGATTTATCTATAAAGACGGATGGATTACGGAAAGTTCAGGACTCTATGGAAAATCATTATTAGTTAAATATAAATTAGGCTCAACTTCTTACTCTCAAAGCGTTAAAATAGACCCTAAATTTTTTGCAGAAGGGTTTGCTTTGCTAAATGAGAAATTATATTTACTTACTTGGAGGGAGAAAAAAGGATTCATTTATAATGCATCAGATTTTAAACTTTTAAAAGAATTCAACTATCCGGGGACTTTATATGAAGGTTGGGGAGCAACAACCATAGGAGATGAAATGGTTGTTTCTGATGGATCTTCAGAATTAAAATTTTATGATAAAGATTTTAATTTAAAAAAGAGTATTTCAGTAATTGGTTATGAAAATATTTATTCTAGGATTAATGAATTGGAATACGCTAACGGATTTATTTATGCCAATGTTTTTGATGAACCGATCATTTTAAAAATTGATCCTAGTACAGGAATTGTGGTTGCTAAAGCAGATTTTTCGGATTTAGTTAAAATGAACCAAACCAATGAGGAGGCTGTTTTGAATGGGATTGCCTATGTTGATGGTGATACTTTCTTAATTACCGGAAAACTATGGTCTAAAATTTACAAAGTTGAATTTACGAAGTAAGTGAAATGATTTTTTAGTGGATCGTGATTATAGCTGAAATATAATTTTAGAAAAACACATCATTTCATACTCTATATACATTATCTTAAGGGGTTGTTTAATTTACATGTTTTTCAGCATGATAAGATGAACGAACTAGTGGACTGCTTTCAATATGTCTGAAATTTCCTAAACTTTTAGCGTAATCTTCATAATCTTTAAACTGTTCCAACGAAATAAATTCCTTTACAGGAAGATGCTTTTTACTAGGTTGTAAATATTGACCGATCGTGATTACATCAACTCGGGCGTCATGTATTTCTCTAATAGATTCATAAACTTCAGAAGGCTTTTCTCCAAGACCTAGCATAATTCCTGTTTTTGTTCTTCGTTGCCCTTGTTCTTTCATATATCGGAGAACTTCCAAACTTCGATCATATTTTGCTTGTATACGTACTTCACGGGTTAATCTCCTAACCGTTTCCATATTATGAGATATGACTTCAGGGGCAGCTTCCAGAATTCTATTTATATGCCTGTGAATTCCCTGGAAATCAGGAATTAAAGTTTCCATGGTTGTGCCGGGACTAATTCTGCGTACCGCTTTTACGGTTTCTGCCCAAATAATAGATCCCATGTCTTTAAGATCATCACGGTCAACGGAAGTTAATACCGCATGTTTAATTTTCATTAATTTAATTGAACGCGCAACTTTTTCGGGTTCCTCCCAATCAATTTCGGAAGGTCGCCCTGTTTTAACACCGCAAAACCCACAACTTCTGGTACAGATATTACCCAAAATCATAAATGTCGCCGTGCCTTCACCCCAACATTCTCCCATGTTTGGACAGCTTCCACTTTGGCAAATCGTATTAAGCTTATATTTATCTACAATTCCCCTAAGTTCTTTATAATTCTTACCGGAAGGCAGCTTAACCCGAATCCATTTAGGTTTTGTTATTGTTGACGAGTCCATAAAACAAATTTATATCGTACAAAGTTAGTAACTTTATTACGGATAATTATTTAAGCTATAAATATAAAAAAAATATAATTATATAATTATACTGCTATAAATATATAAAATTAGGAGTTTTAATATAAATTTTAACGATTTATTAGCAGCACAATTAGAATAAAATAGTGAACTTTGCAGCTAGCTAATTTTTAGAAAGCATGGAGTATACATCGACTTCCGAAGATATAAAAATTATTATTGAAAAAGTACGGGAAAAAAGCAAAGATTTTAGTTTGCTAAGTAAAGAAATAAATCAGGTGATCGTTGGTCAAAAATACATGATTAACCGCCTGTTAATTGGTTTATTAAGTAACGGTCATGTTTTATTGGAAGGTGTTCCCGGATTAGCAAAGACTTTGGCAATAAAAACACTTGCAGAGGCTCTTGATGGAGAGTTTTCTCGAATTCAATTTACGCCTGATTTATTACCTGCGGATGTTTTAGGAACCTTAATTTATAATATGAAAGAAAACGATTTTTCTATTAAAAAGGGGCCTATCTTTGCTAACTTTATTTTGGCAGATGAAATTAATCGTTCTCCGGCTAAGGTTCAATCAGCTCTGTTGGAAGCCATGCAAGAAAAACAGGTAACCATTGGAGATGAAACATTTAAATTGAAAGAACCTTTCTTGGTTTTGGCAACACAAAACCCTATCGATCAAGAAGGTACTTATCCACTCCCTGAAGCTCAAGTCGATAGATTTATGTTAAAATGCGTTGTTTCTTATCCTGATTTTGAACAAGAAAGAACAATCCTTAGACAAAATATTTCAGGAGAAAAACATGAGGTTAAGAAAATTATCACTTTAGAAAAAATATTTGAGGCGAGGGAGTTGGTGAAAGAAATTTACATGGATGAAAAGATTGAAAGTTATATCCTAAATGTGATATTTGCTACCCGTTATCCTGAAAAATATAATATGCCAAATCTTAAACCTTACATACTTTTCGGCTCTTCCCCTAGAGGCAGCATAAGTATGGCATTGGCGGCAAAAGCAAATGCTTTTCTAAACCAAAGAGGATTTGTAGTACCAGAAGATGTTAAATCCGTTGCCAAAGATGTCCTTCGTCATCGCGTCGGAATAACCTATGAGGCAGAAGCAGAAAATATAACTTCCGAGGATATTATTGATCAAATTCTCAATTCAGTAAAAGCTCCATAGTATTATAAAAAACAAAAAAATTGACGACAGAAGAACTTCTAAAAAAGGTACGGCTTATTGAGCTAAAGTCTAAAAGAAGAATTAATTCAATATTCTTAGGAGAATATCACAGTTCTTTTAAGGGCATAGGAATGACATTTTCAGAAGTTCGTCAATACCAATTTGGTGATGATGTCAGAAAAATTGATTGGAATAAAACAGCCCGTTTTAATGAACCTTTTGTAAAAATATTTGAAGAGGAAAGAGAAATGGTATCTATGATTTTAATAGATATTAGCGCCTCGATGAATTTTGGAACCAAAAAACAATTAAAAAAAGAATTGGTTGCTGAAATAGGAGCAACTCTTGCTCTTTCTGCCATTAAAAATAATGATAAGGTAGGTTTGGTTTTATTTTCGGATAAAATTGATTATTTTATTGCTCCCAAAAAAGGAAATGCTCATATTGTAAGAATCATAAAAACGATTTTAGAAGCAGAGCCTAAACATACTAAAACAGATTTATCGGTAGTTTTTGATTTTATTATAAAAACTATAAAAAGAAAATCTACCATTTTTCTTATATCTGATTTTGATGTCACCTATTTTGAAAGAAATTTACGGATATTGACTAAAAAGCATGATATTACAGGGATTCGAGTTTACGATCGTTGGGAGAAAATATTTCCCGATATGGGCTTAATTTATCTTGAAGATTTAGAGACAGGAAAATTGCAATGGGTAGATACTTCTTCAAAAACTGTTCGAGATAAATATTCAGCATATTATCAGCGATTAACTACTACAACAGAAAATGCATTTATTAAAAATGGTGCCGGTTTTGTAAATATTCCTTCCGAAGGTGATTATATAAAAATATTGTTTAATTATTTTAGAGGACATCATTAATTGTGAAGTTTAAAATTTTCATAGTATATTTTTTTATAGCAGCAATACTTATTCATGCACAAATCCCTGTTTCCAAAATTTCTACAGATTATATAAAATTTGGAGAACCTATTGTTTTAAAAATAACAGTTAAAACCGGTCAAAAGGATACCATAATTTTTCCAACGATTACAGATACACTCAGTGAAAAATTTGAAGTTTTAAGACAAAAAAAAGATACGTTAAGTAAAAACAATTCTATTTTTATAAATGACAGTATAATTTTTTCAGCTTATGAAGAAGGAACTTTTTCGGTTCCGCCTCAAAGAATTTTAGTCAATTCAAAAGAATATTTTACTCCTTCCTATAAAGTCACGGTAGCTCCTGTTGTTACGGATAGCGTAAAAACTCCTTTATTCGATATTAATAGTATTGTACAGATTCCTAAAAATGTATGGGATTATATACAGCCTTATCTAGGGTATGTACTAATATTACTTGTAATCCTAGTTTGTGTAATCATCTATTTTATAAGAAGAAAAAAGAAAAAATCGGAAACCTATAAAAGCGAACCGGATGTATTAGCCATTAAAAGATTGAAAAAGCTCAAGAAATCTAATTATATAGCTAAGGATTTATATAAAAAATATTATTCAGAATTAACATCCATAATAAAAGAATATATGGAAGCTCGTTGGAATTTTCCGGCAACCAAACTTTTATCTGATGATTTGTTGGAGTATTTAAAAAAAGAAAAATTGATAGATGAAAATGAAATTGAAAATCTGAGCGGTATTTTCAAAACTTCAGACTTGGCAAAGTTTGCGAAATATAAACCAACTCCGGAAGAAGCGAAATTACATATGGAAAAGGCAATTAATTTCATAAATCTTACTAAAACAGATTCACCTAAAATAAAGCTGCAAGATGAATCATAATATACTGTTTGGTTATCCTTGGATGTTGCTTCTTTTACTGGTAATACCCATTTTTATATATTTAAAATTTAGAACGAAAGCTAAGACAAAGGCCGTATCGATACCGAATGTCTCTGCTTTTAAATCTGAAAAAAATTATAAAACATATTTAAGGCCTTTATTATTTTGGATACGTTTGCTTATCCTAGCGCTCTTAATATTTGCCATGGCAAGACCTAAAGTTATAGGCACCTCGCAAGTTTACCAGAGCGATAAGGGAATAGATATCATGCTGACTGTAGATGTTTCTTTAAGTATGTTAGCAAAGGATTTGAATCCGGATAGATTATCAGCACTTAAAAAAGTCGCGCAGAAATTTGCATTAGAAAGATATGTTGACCGAATCGGGTTAATTGCTTATTCCGGGGAAGCACTTACTATGGTTCCTCTTACGGTAGACAGAAAAATTCTTATTCAACAAATTGAAAATCTAAGGACGCAAACATTGGAAGGAGGAACGGCTATAGGGGTGGGCTTAGCTACAGCTGTCAATCATCTTAAAAAAAGTAAGGCAAAAAGTAAAGTAGTTATCTTAATGACAGACGGAGTAAATAATGACGGATATGTAGAGCCAATTGTTGCAGCAGATATTGCAGCTGCTGAAGGAATTAAAGTCTATACCATAGGTATCGGTACTAATGGCTACGCACTTTTTCCTACTCAAATAGACCGCTTTACCGGAAAAATTTATTTTGAAAAACAAAAAGTGGAAATTGATGAAGATTTATTAAAGAAAATAGCCCAAAAAACAGGCGGAGCCTATTTTAGAGCTACTGACTCGGAAAGTCTTCAAAATATTTACAATAGAATAAATAAATTAGAAAAATCAGATATAAATGATTTAAAATATTATAATTATAAAGAGAAATATAGAATATTTCTATTTCCTGCATTAATACTTTTGTTACTAGAATTATTCTTAAGAGGCTTTGTAGTTAGAAGTATAAATTAAAAAGATATTATGAATTGGCAGTTTGAGAAAATATCATATTTTTATTTATTGTTATTCATACCCTTTCTATTATGGAGATTACTATATCTCATAAAATGGAAAAAGTCCAAAATAAATCAATTTGCTGAACCAAGTTTTCAAAAATTGATTTTTGAAAAGGAAAATTATTCAAAATTTATTTTAAGTAATATAGGAATAATTATAGCCTATATCCTGATGATTTTAGGATTAGCTAACTTTTTAGGAGGAACAGAGAAAAAAGAAGTAAAGAGTGAAGGTATTGATTTGGTTTTCGTAATAGATGTTTCCAAATCCATGAATGCAGAAGATATAGCTCCTTCGAGATTGGAAAAAGCCAAAAAAATTGTTTGTGATTTTTTATCTAAACTAGGTGGGGATCGAGTAGGAATAGTCGCATTTGCAGGAAATTCCTATCCCATTATGCCCTTATCTAGTGATTATAGCGTTGCTCAGCTCTACTTAAATGGTATTGATACTAATCTTATTACAACCCAGGGAACAAATATAGCAGATGCCGTTTTAAAAGCTTCTACTCTTTTATCTCAAACTTCCAATACATCCAAAGTGATTTTTATAATATCTGATGGAGAAGCCCATGAAGGAGATGTTAAACGGGCAATAAATACGGCAAAGAAAAATAAAATTTCCATATTTTCCGTAGGTGTAGGTACAACTCAAGGAGCCCCCATACCATTATTTTATGAAGGTAAATATTCAGAATACAAAAAAGATGATAAGGGAGATATTGTATTAACGAAATTGCAAGAAAGTACATTAAAACAATTGGCAGCAGGAACCGGAGGTAAATATTTCTATGGCGGTCATAATACAAAAGATGTTGTTACTAAGTTATTTAAATCCATGTCCACCTTAGACAAAACTAACCAATCCGTAAGTATTAATTACGACACAAAACAGTATTTTCATTATTTTATAGGAGCCGCATTTTTAGTTATTTTTATTGTTTCTTTAACAAATTATAGGAGAGATTTTATGATTTAATCTTAGTATCTTTGTTAAAATGTATTTAAAAAATAAATATTTAGTTATAATTTTTATTTCACTAATAAATATTTTTCAAGCTCAGACGAAAGCATCAAGAAAGCATTTATTAGAGGGTAATAATAAATATTTGGCTGAATCTTATAAAGATGCAGCAGCTAATTATTTAAATTCAATACAAGACGGAGAAGATTCATATAGATCTAATTACAATTTAGGAAATGCCATGTATAAATTAAAAAAATATGATGACGCATTGATTCAATATGAAAAATCACTCCAATTGGCAGCAAATCAGTCGGAAAAAGCTAATGCTTTATTCAATATGGGAAACAGCTATTTTCAAAAAGGAGAATATGAAAGAGCAGCAGAAGCGTTCAAAAATACTTTGAAATTAAATCCGAAAGATGATAAGGCGAGGTATAATTATACGATGTCAAAACAAAAAGTAAAAAAAGCTCAACAAAAACAAGAAGAGCAAAGTCGCAAAGATCAAGATAAGAACCAAGGAGATAAAGAAGATAAAAAGGATAATTCTCAGCAAAATGGAAAAGATCAGCAGAATTCATCCAATGCTAAAGAAGATAAAACAGATAATTCAACCGATAAAAAAGATAAAGACAATTCTTTAAATAATAAAGAAACACAGCCAAATAAAAATGAAAAAAATTCAATAAACAATCAGAAATCACAAGCAGATACAAATAATGCTAATCTGTCAGATGCCTCCAATCAACATTATGAAAATATTTTAGGAGCAATGGAAGAACAAGAAAAAAGAGCGCATCAAAAGATTATTAATAAAAGAGCTAATTCAAATCAAGGACAAAGTAGCAAAGATTGGTGATGAAGAAATATGTAATACTCTTTTTACTTATCTTTTTAAGCGGAATTTGGGCAAAAGCTCAGGTTTCTTTTCAACTCATACCCCAAAAAAATGAGGTAGGAGTCAATGAGCCTGTACGCTTACAATTTTTACTTTCCATTAAAAATGAAGAAATTAAAAATATGGGGCGTTTAAAATTACCTTCTTTTTCTAATACGCAGGTAATTGGCAGGCAGGTTATTCAGAACCAAGGCTTTGATGATGAAGGGAATAGTGTTTTTGAATATGGAATTGAAATTATATTAAGAGCTGTTAAAAAGGGGAATATCCGTATAGATGCCGCACAAATAACTGTTAATAATAGGAAATATGAGACCAAGCCCACCGTAATAACTGTGTCAGGAAATCCTATTGGAAGTGAAGATGACACAGCTTTTAATTCAAAATTAGGTGAAGTATTTCTTAAATTTAAAGTTTCAGAAAAGAATCCATATCAAAATGAAGGGGTAGTTGCGAATTTAAAATTTTATACTCGAAGGATTGAATTACTCAATAGTATGACCAATCTGGTTTCTCCGGATTGGCAGGGAATATTTGTACAACCGGTAAAAGAAAGAAGCAATACCTACGAACAGGAAATAATTAATGGTGAATCCTATTTTTCAAGAGTTATAGGGACTTATGTTATGTTTCCAACTCAATCGGGAACCCTTGTCATAAATCCGTTTACCTTAACATTAACAATTCCGGATGGATTTTTTGATGAACACGATTTAAATATAAAATCTGCACCGGTTACATTACAAGTTAAAAGACTTCCTGATAATGCTCCAAAAGATTTTCATGGGCTGGTTGGTCAATTTACTATGAGAGCTTCAGCAAACAAAAAAGATTTACAAGCAGAAGAAGCAGTAACTGTAAATGTAGAAATAAATGGTAAGGGAAATCTTACGCTTCTTAAATCTCCAAGACTTCTATTATCTGATGATATAGAACAATATACCCCTAAAAGTAAATTTGATTCAGAGGCAACCGTACAAGGCATAAAAGGAAAATTAAATACGTCTACCATATTAGTTCCTCAAAAAGAGGGTACTTATAATATAAATGTAGAATCAATTAGCTATTTTGATCCCATAGATGAGAAATATAAAAGTTTAATAGTACAGCCAATTCCTATTAAAGTATCAGCTAATACTTTAGCAAAAAATGATGAAAAAACCGGTACGGTCATCAAAAAGGACACGAGTGATGTCGACCAATATGATCCCAAATCTGCTATTAAAAATAAGGTCACTGAAGTGTTGAAAAGAGACCATAACAGCTTAGGAAAAATATTGATAATTATATTATTTACAGGAGTTATATCAATTATAGTTATTCTGGTAATTTGTATATTAATAATAAAAAGAAATAAAAAAAATAAGCTAAAAAAACAAGAAGAAGAACAATCGTTTGATTCATTAAATAAAGAAAAAAAATTTACATCACGTAATTTACCTTATACAAGCTCTAACATTACTAATGATTTTAAAAATGAATTATCACAATTAAATCATTTAGCACAAGAAGGAACAGATAAAAAAGAATTTTACATTCTTTTAGAAAAGACTTTGATAGAAGCAGCAAAACAATTTTTAAATTTAGAAAAAGATAGTTTTGTTTCTACTTCAGACTTAGAAGATGAATTAGCTCAGAGATTAGGAGATGAAATTTCAGAAGAATGGAAGAATATGGTTATTCAATCTCAAATTGAACGATATTCAAGCGTAACAGAACAAGAATCCCTAGAATCTGTATATACAAAAGCTAAAGACTTAATTAAGAAATTAAATATAAAAAAATAGAGCGCCTAAAAACTTTTTAGGAAATTTAATTAACAAAATTCTTTAAAAATATAATTATACTATGCCTTTACATTTTTCCATCCAGGAAATAGCAAGTTGTTTTATGGTTTTATTTGCCATTATAGATATTTTTGGCAGTGTTCCCGTAATAGTAAGCATAAAAAGTAAAGTCGGTTATCTTCAGGCTAAAAAAACAACATTGGTTGCTTGTGCAATCATGATATCCTTTTTGTTCGTTGGTGATAAATTACTAAAACTTATAGGAATTGATGTATATTCATTTGCTGTAGCAGGTGCTTTAGTTTTATTTGTTATTGCACTGGAAATGATTTTGGGCATTGAAATTAATAAAATCGATGAACCGCATTCTGCTTCCATAATTCCTTTGGCATTTCCTTTAATAGCAGGAGCAGGAGCTTTAACCGCCGTGTTGGCTTTAAAAGCAGAATATCATACGGAAAATATTATCATAGCCATACTTCTTAATATGGTAGTTGTATATTTAGTATTAAGATATTCGGGTAAATTAGAACAAATTTTAGGACAAGGAGTAATTTCAATTATGAAAAAAGTTTTCGGTATTATCTTATTAGCTATTTCCATTAAGTTATTTACTGCAAACATAACCTCTTTGTTAGAAAAAGTATCTCCTTAAAAAATAAGATCTCATTTTGTATATTTGTAAAAATATAAAGATGAAATATTTTTTAAATCTTACTCTTTTAGCTTTTGTCCTCTTAATAATTTTTAATGTAACGCAAATTAATTATAGTTATGGGGTAACTACCGATCCAAACGATAAATATTTTTATTCAATTTTATTTGCTATAGTAGGCATTTTAATAGTATTCATAATAAAAGGACTAAAAAAATTATCCCAAACCAAATAAATTAATCTGAAGATTTAATTTTTTCAAGCAATTTCAAATAACAACTCTCCAATTCTTTAAAGGCAGGTATTTTTTTGTCTTTACCATTATAGACAATCATTAGTAAATGAGATGTTGTAAAAGTGTTGTTTAGCTCATTTTTATGCAAGCGGAAACATTCACGCAAAATTCTTTTTACCCGATTTCTATCCACTGCATGTTTAAAAATTTTTTTAGAAACGGACACTCCAACCTTATGGGTTTCCAAAAATTCAGGAGAAGGACAATAAACCATAGCTAAAGGATATTTTTTATTCCACATCCCTTTTTCAAACAAATATTTAATAAGCTTATATCCTTTTAAATGTTCTTCTTTCGTATACTTTTGGTTCATATAATATGCATTTCATCACAATACCATTTCCAAAGATGATATTATTGAGACTTTTGATTACATAAAATTTCAAGAAATGTTTTGTCAAAGATAGGGCATTTGTAATAATCATAAACATTAATTAATTTTGTATAACAATAAAAACTAATATAAAATATGTATCCAGAAGAAATGGTTGCGCCAATGAAAGCGCAATTAACAAATAAAGGTTTTGAAGATTTAAACACATCAGAAAAAGTAGAAGAAGCATTAAAAAGACCCGGTACAACCCTATTAATAATTAATTCTGTTTGTGGATGTGCTGCCGGAGGAGCTCGTCCCGGAGTAATATTATCTGTAGAAGGCGAAGGAAAAAAACCGGATCATTTAACTACTTCATTTGCAGGATTTGATGTGGATGCAGTTAAAACCGCTAGAGAACATCTTGCCCCTTTTCCACCTTCATCTCCGTCCATAGCACTTTTTAAAGATGGAGAATTGGTTCATTTTCTAGAAAGACATCATATTGAAGGTCATTCTCCTGAAATAATTGCTGAAAATTTAAAACAAGCATACGCTGAATTTTGCTAACATGTCTTTAAACGAAGAACAAATACAATCCCTTTCCGAAAAAATTGTAGAAAAATTAAAAACGGTTTACGATCCTGAAATTCCCGTGGATGTTTATGAACTAGGATTAATTTATGATATACAGATTAGTACAGATGGAAACGTGGAAATATTGATGACCTTGACAACCCCTAATTGTCCCGTGGCAGAAACATTACCCATGGAAGTAGAAGAAAAAATCGGTGCTATAGATGAAGTAAAAGAAGTAAATGTAAAAATTACTTTCGAACCAACTTGGGATAAAGATATGATGAGCGAAGAAGCTAAATTTAATTTAGGACTTTTATAGCATCATAAGACAAAAGCTAAGTAACTAAACTCTAGTAAGTAAATGATAGTAAAGGACAGATTTAATTATATTAATCTGTCCTTTTTTCCTAAATTTAAAAAGTAGTGGAATTGAATAAATTTAAGTGATAATAGAAAAGTGAAATTTGAGATTATGTTGAAATTGAAGCAAATGGTTAAAAAATTTATACAACTTTAACTCAATAAATACTATCATCTCAATTCACCGGTAAATAATTACATTTGTTAAATATAAGATTGATCTCATGAGATTATTTATAGGAGAGATATATCCGAATGAAGTACAACTAAGGGAAGAAGAAGAACACCATATAGTAAGAGTGTTGCGAATGAAAGAAGGAGATATGGTCTATGTGACTAATGGAAAAGGAGCATTAATAAAAGGACAATTATTAATAACAGGAAAGAAAGTTAAGGTTCAAGTAATTGAAACTTTCACCCATTCAAATAGAGGACAAAATGGATTACATATTGCTATTGCTCCAACCAAAAATATAGACAGATTTGAGTTTTTTGTAGAAAAAGCAGTTGAATTAGGAGTATCTAAAATTACCCCACTTTTATGTACTAATTCAGAAAGAAAGGTTTTAAATACGGAAAAAATCAAGAAACAAATTGAAACCGCCTGTAAACAATCTTTGAGAATAAATTTTCCTGAACTCTATCGATTAACTCCTTTGAAGGATTTTATACAATCTTCGAAAACAAAATTATACCTTACCCATTGTTATAAAGAATATGAGAAGATCACTTTAAACGAAACGTTAAACAGAGAAAAAGAAATAACCATAATGGTTGGACCGGAAGGAGATTTTTCTAAAAAAGAAGTAGAAGAGCTTTATTCTTTAGGTTCTATAGGGGTTAGTTTAGGAGAGAATCGTTTGAGGACAGAAACTGCCGGAATTTTCATTGCCTCCAGTTATTATTTTTTTCACAACCAACCATAAACGGAATCATTAAAATTTATATGATCAATTTTTTATTGACTATAATTTTAAATAAAATGTTATGACCTATAAAATTAAGTTTTAAGTCCATTATTGTAAGTGAACCAAATAATCAACAATAACTTGAACCGAATCAGGTTTACTAAAAACATATTCGCGAGCTCTTTCACCCATTCTATACCTTTTATTTGTATCTGTAAGTAATTCAACGAGTTCTTCATTAAATTCATTTTGATTGTGAATTACTTTTGCTCCTCCATACTGGATTAATTCTACGGCCTCGATAAATTTATCATAAATGGGTCCGAATAAAACAGGAGAAGCAAAAACAGCCGGCTCCAATACGTTATGTACCCCTTCTTTACCAAATGCACCTCCCACATAAGAAATATCGGCATAGGAATAAACTTTCGTCAATATACCAACCGTATCTAAAATTAGTACTTGATAGTCTGCAGGATAGGTGTGACTTAATTCTGAAAATAATACCGTTTTAGGTAATAACTCCGCTTTTAATTTCTGAAAATATTCATGATTCATATTATGTGGAGCTATAAGTATCTTACAATTCATAAAGAAAGAAGAATTAATAAAGTTTTTTAACAGCGTATCATCTTCTTTCCATGTACTTCCTGCAACAATTATGGTGTTAGTTCCTTTAAACAAAGACAACCAGCTTAAGTGGTTATTCTGTTTACTTAACATTTTAACTCTGTCAAAACGTGTATCACCTGAAACCGTTACTTGTTGAATGCCGATGGAATTCAATAATTTTTTTGAATTTTCATCCTGTACAAAAAAATGAGTTACTTTCTTTAAAATCGATACAAACCATTTTCCGTTAGGCTTAAAATATATCTGGTCTTGACGAAAAATACTTGAGATAAATAAAGTAGGTATTTTTTTTGCCGCAAGTGCTTGCAATATATGATACCAAAAATCATATTTTACAAAAATAGCACAGCTTGGATGTAAGAGTTCAATTAACTGATTGGCATTTGATGGAGTATCTAAGGGAATGTAAAATATAAGATCGGCTATGCAATTATTTTTAACCACTTCATATCCGGAAGGAGAAAAAAAACTAAGAGCAAATTTATGTTTTGGAAATTTTTTCTTTAAAGCAGTTAACACAGGAAGTCCTTGTTCATATTCACCAAGAGATGATGCATGCATCCAAATCACTTGATCCGTTGGTGAAATTTTATTTTGTATTTCCGAGAAGACATGAGTCCTTCCTTGTACCCAAAGTCTTGCTTTAGGATGAAATAAAGAAGCAATCTTCATTCCTGCTCCCATGAGTTTAATGCCGAAAGAATATAAAAATGAATTCAAAATTTATCTGTTACTGTTATTTAAAAATTTAACTTTTTTCAAAACACTAGTTTAAAAAGAATTGCCTTAATTCAATTAAGGCAATTTTTATTCATATTTGAGTTGAAAAATAAATTAATATTTGAAAATAGTACAAATATCTGTTCGATAAAAAGTACTATAGATTAGTTAGTAAGCTCTTGCAAATAAGACTCTTCTTTTAGAAGGATTCCCTGAATATATACATACTCCCTCTTCCTCTTTAGCATCTAAAGGGATGCAACGAATGGTTGCTTTCGTTTCAGCTTTTATTTTTTCTTCTACTTCTAACGAACCATCCCAATGAGCAGAAATAAATCCGCCTTTTTCGTCCAATACTTTTTTAAATTCTTCGTAAGAATTTACTTCGGTAATTAAAGAATCTCTGTGTGATTTTGCTTTATTGAAAATATTTTGTTGAATTTCTTTCAATAAATCTTGAATATGTTCAGCTAAACCATCTACAGAATGTTGATGCTTTTCTAAAGTATCTCTTCGAGCTATTTCAACTTGTTTATTTTCAAGATCCTTAGGGCCAATGGTAACCCGAACCGGTATGCCTTTTAACTCATATTCATTAAATTTCCAACCCGGTTTATATTCAGTTCTATCATCAAATTTAACACTAATTCCCAACTTTTTAAGTTGAGAGATAAGTGCATCTGCTAATTCAGAAATTGCATTTAATTGTTCTTCATTTCTATGAATAGGTACAATAACTACTTGGATTGGAGCTATATTGGGAGGAAGTACTAACCCATGGTCATCGGAATGAGACATGATTAAAGCTCCGATTAGACGTGTAGATACTCCCCAAGAGGTAGCCCAAACATATTCTTGTTTACCCTCTTTTGATTGATATTTCACATCAAATGCTTTGGCAAAATTCTGACCTAAAAAATGAGAAGTTCCGGCTTGTAACGCTTTACCATCTTGCATCATAGCTTCAATACAATAAGTTTCTTCAGCACCTGCAAATCTTTCCGCAGGAGATTTTACCCCTTGAATTACAGGTATACCCATAAAGTTTTCAACAAAATCGGTATAAACATTTAACATTTTTTCAGCTTCTTCAATAGCCTCTTCTTTGGATACATGGGCGGTATGTCCTTCTTGCCATAAAAATTCAGCAGTTCTTAAAAACAATCGAGTTCTCATTTCCCAACGAACTACATTAGCCCATTGATTAATTAAAATAGGTAAATCCCTATGAGATTTAATCCAATTTTTATAAGTATTCCAAATTATGGTTTCAGAAGTTGGTCGAACAATCAATTCTTCCTCCAATTTGGCATCCGGGTCAACAATCACTCCCTTTCCGTCAGGAGAATTTTTTAATCGATAATGAGTAACCACAGCACATTCTTTGGCAAAACCTTCCACATGATCCGATTCTTTAGACAGATAAGATTTGGGAATAAACAAAGGAAAATAGGCATTTTCATGTCCGGTATCTTTAAACATTTGATCTAATTGACGTTGCATTTTTTCCCAAATAGCATATCCATAAGGTTTTATAACCATACATCCTCTAACCCCGGAATTTTCAGCCATATCGGCTTTTATTACCAGTTCGTTATACCATTTACTATAATCTTCTTCTCTTGATGTAAGTGTTGCCATAATGCTTTTCTACTGTTTTAAACTTTTCTGTAATTATAACTGTCATAATTATTAAGATACTTTGTCACATTACTATTGCAGCAAAATAAGTATTTCTTAATTGGTACGACTTTTGCGAATTTAAAATGATTCAAGAACAAAATTATAATAAATATATAAACTACTAAAAAAATATCATGAAGAATATCAGTTGTAATTTAGGACGAGTTTTCATGAAAGTTGGTACTCTCTTATGGGTGTCGGTTTTTTTAACATCATGTTATGTCGGCCAATCTTCATATGCCGGTGAGGATAGTGTATATTATTCAAACAAGACTCGAAAAAATAATAAACAAAAGTCTTATGATTACGTATATGATGAGGGTACAAGCTCATCCAATTCATATTCAGACAGTCAAGTTAGAATAGGTAAAAAATATATTGACCCAACTTCTAATGCCAGTGATTTATTATACGATGATGATTATAACAAAAGTGATGCTTCTTCCAATACTGTCAATCGCTACAGTGATGATATCAATCAATCCTATTCCAATAATTATAACAGAGACGGTTGGGGAGATGATGGCGGAACTGTAGTTAATAATTATTATTACGGAGGTTACAGTCCTTATTATTCCTATTATTGGGGCTCACCCTATTGGGGATGGAGAAGTTATTGGAGTCCCTATTATGGATGGAATTGGGGCGTTTCAGTAGGCTGGGGCTGGGGATGGTCCGGCTGGGGATGGGATTATCCTTCATATTGGGGTCCATCCTGGGGTTGGAATTATCCGGGTTATTGGAGGCCTCATCACCATTATTGGGATAATGGTTGGTGTTGTTCAAGATATTATGCTAATTACGGATCAAGATCATCCTATTTGAATAGTTCAAGAGGAAACTCATATATTTCAAGATCTTACGGAACATCTCGTTCAAGACAAATACAAGACATTCAAAGACAAAATAGTAGAAATACCATCATTTCGGGAAGCCGAAGCAATGGGATAAGTAATTCAAGAATCAATAGAGGTTCTACATCTACTATTTCAAGAAACAATGAAAGTGGAAGAAACGGTTCAATTATAGGCGGCTCAAGAGCTAATGCCGCAGTTGTTACTCCCGAAAATTCAAGAAACAATTCCGGGGCTGTAATTGGAGGCTCAAGAAATAATACGATAACTAATTCAGAAGGATCAAGATCCACAGGCGTCATTAGAGGCTCCAGAAATAGTGTAGGTACATTGGAAGGATCAAGAAATCAAGTGGGGATCGGAAATTCCGGAACCGGAAGAGAATCATCCAATTCAGGTACAATAAGAGGATCTAGAAACAGTACAGGAATTATGGGAGGATCCAGAAATTACGAATCAGGTTCTTCTAGAATATCTTCACCAAACTATCAAACCCCAAGTTCAAGCAGTCGCGAAAGTTCTCGCGGATCTATAATTGGAGGAGGTAATCGAGGCTTTGGAGGAGGTTCCATAAGTAGTGGCAGCCGTGGCGGCTTTGGAGGAGGCTCCTTGGGAGGTGGTCGCGGAGGCGTAATAGGTGGTAGAAGATAATATATAATAATATAACTCAAATTATGAACAAGAAATTATTATACGGTTTTATCCTTTCATCCATGGTTTTGATAGGTAAATCACAAACCAATAGATTTTATCCCAATGATGTATCGGATGCTTTTACTATTTTTGGTGATAATTCCAATAATACAACAGGTACTGCCAGATATATAGGTATGGGGGGATCTATGGGAGCTTTAGGAGGTGATCTTAGTGCTGTAGAAACAAACCCTGCCGGTCTAGGTATTTTTAGAAATTCTGTAGCGAATATTTCAATGAGTATCTTATCGAATAAAAATAAAGCTACTATGGGCAACGGAGTAAATTCCAATACCGATACCAATTTTAATGTTCCCGGTGCCGGAGTTGCATTGGCTTTAGGTGATGAAGCAGATATATTTAAAGTAAACGTTGGAGTAAACTTTTCTTATCAAAGAGTAGATAACGACGTAAATTTTTCCAGAAATACCAAATTAAATTATTTATATCCTAATAAAGATAATGTAGATCAACTTTATGAAATGGTCAATTATGATCAGTATACCAATGGATATAAATCAAAAATGAAATTCAGTTTGGCAACCAATTACATGGATAGATTATATTTCGGTATTGGATTAGATTGGCATTATTTAAATATTGATCGCAATTCTGAATATGGTCATAGAAACACAGTAGATGGGGAATATATGAAATTCAATGAGCAATTAACGCCTTATAGTCAAGAAGCCAACGGTTTCGGATTAAATGTGGGGGTAATCGGTAAAATTACACCTGAGATTCGTTTAGGGGCTGCCTATCATTCTCCTATTTGGTGGTCTGATATGGATGATTACCGATGGATATATGGATACGATGATAAAGGACAATTCGTAGAAGATTATGTTTATTATGATCATTATAAAAATGTATCTCCCGGAAAATTGGTATTAAGTGGAGCCTTTGCCTCTAACATCGTTGATGATGATAATTCTTTAGCTTTCAATTTTGATTTTATTAATTACTTTAATAAAGACATGGAATTTAAAGGAGATGTTGACTATAGGTTAAATAATAATTTTGTTAATGACTACGTAAGAAATTCACAAGAATACCGCGCAGGTATTGAGTACAGGTTTAGAGAACTTAAATTACGCGCCGGTTACGCTTATGCTTCTTCTCCTGTAAAAAGTAACTCTATATCAGGAATATGGGATACAAACAGTGATCCTGTATTTGTAAAAAATTACTTGGCAGGTGAAAAAAATAAATTGTCTTTTGGAGCCGGATATGATATTGGTCAATTTTTTGTGGACCTAGGATATCAATATATTAAAACAGATTATCGCACGACCCTTTCCGGTGACTTTTATACGGTAGGTGGATCCAATCTTGCAATAAGTTTAGATAAACCCTATTTAGGAAAAGTTAATAATATCCAAAATAATTTTGTATTAACTTTGGGTATGAGGTTTTAAAAATATATTCACAATAAAAAATCCTAACTTTTGTTAGGATTTTTTTTATTTATTTTTGAGTAAATCTCTGATTTCAGTTAATAATTCTTCTTGAGAAGGCGGTTTAGGTGTGTTATCTTGTTCTTTTTTCTCTTCGTCTTTCTTATTAAGCCTATTGATCACTTTTATCATCATAAATAAACAAAAAGCAATAATTAAAAATGATAGACAAGTGGATAAAAAGTTACCATATTTAATAGCTGTTCCCGGAATGGTTAATTTAGCCAAATCGGTCAAATCAGCCATCTTTAATGCAGGAGTGAGAACAAGAGGGGTGATAATATCTTCAACTAAAGACGTGATAATCTGGTTAAATGCGCCCCCGATAATTACACCGACAGCCATGTCAACCACATTTCCCCTTAGGGCAAATTCTTTAAATTCTTTTATTAAACTCATAAATAATAATTTTAATTATAATTGCAAAAATAAATTAAATTTCAAATTAACATAATATATGCTGATTTGGTTAGGTTTCAAATACTATTCCGAAATTTTCATCAAATAATAAAATACCGTCCCTTTTCTCCTGAGATTCGGGAACTGTAAATCCTTTTATTTTTGTTGTTTTACCTTTACCTATTAGATCTGATATTTGTTTTAAAGTTAATTTTTTGCCGAATATTTCAAAAGGTATAGTAAAACTGCAATTTTTAAAATCAGAACAGCCGTAAGCAGATTTTCCTTTGATCAATTTATGATTTTTACATTTTGGACAAAATAAATCTTCTACAGGTCGTAGGGGTGTGGTTTGCTTTTTAGATTTTTCGTTTATTTCAGTATTTTTTTTCTCTTGTATGGATATTCGTCTGTATTGACTGTTTTTAACTTCTTGGGTTAGGTTGGTTACCATTTCGATAAGTTCCTTTTTAAAAAGATCGGAAGAATATTCTCCTTTTTCAATGAGTCTGAGTTTTTTTTCCCAGAGACCTGTAAGCTCCACGCTTTTTAAAATTTCGCTTTGTATCGTGTCGATCAGATCCATTCCCGTTGAGGTGGCATAAATATTTTTTCTTTTTTTCTCGATATACTTTCTGTGTAGTAAAGTTTCAATAATATTTGCTCTAGTAGAAGGACGTCCAATACCATTATCTTTCATTACTTCCCTCATCTCTTCATCATCTACTTGTTTACCGGCGGTTTCCATACTTCTTAATAAAGTAGCCTCGGTGAAATATTTAGGAGGTGTAGTTTTTCCTTGATGAATGAATGGATCGTGAGGACCGCTTTCTCCAACTTCAAAAACCGGAATTAAATTTTCCTCTTTTTCATTTTTTTTATCTTTTTCATAGATGATTCTCCATCCCGGTTCCAAAATTTGTTTACCGCTTGCTTTAAAGGGTACTTCACCAACTTTTGAAGTTACCAAAGTATTGGAAATTTTACATTCAGGATAAAATACGGCAATAAATCTTCGGGCAACAAGATCATAAATCTTTTTTTCATCAGTCGAAATACCTTCGGGTAAAATATCGGTAGGTATAATAGCATGATGATCCGTAACTTTAGTGTCATCGAAAACAGCTTTCGATTTTGGAATCGGATTTTCTAAAAGAGGAGCAATAAGATTTTCATAATATTTCATGCCGGAAAGAATTCCGTAGATCTTAGGATATAAGTCTTCCGAAAGATAAGTGGTATCAACCCGAGGATAGGTAACGAATTTCTTTTCATAGAGGCTTTGAATGTATTTTAAAGTATTATCAGCAGAATAACCGTACTTTTTGTTTGCCTCTACTTGTAGAGAAGTCAAATCAAATAAACGAGGATTCTTTTCTTTTCCCTCTTTCTTCTCGAAAGAAACTATTTCAAAAGGATATTTCTGTAAATATTCTAATCCTTTTTTAGCTCGGTCTTCGCTCTTCAATCGGTCGATATCAGCAATGAATTCCACATTCTTATATATGGTTTTTAATTCCCAGTATTCCTCAACAACAAAAGAATCAATTTCTTTTTGCCGTTGTACTATCATTGCCAACGTTGGCGTTTGAACTCTACCTATTGATAATAAGGTTTTATTTATGGCAAATTTTTTAGTAAAAAGTCGGGTAGCATTTATTCCCAAAAGCCAATCGCCGATTGCGCGGGCACTTCCGGCAGCATATAAATTTTCATATTGGGAAGATTCTTTAAGGTTTTCAAATCCTTCTTTTATAGACTGTTCTGTAAGAGATGATATCCATAATCGTTTTATAGGAACTTTACATTTTGCTTTAAGCAATACCCACCGTTGGATCAATTCACCTTCCTGTCCGGCATCCCCACAATTGATTACCTCTTCACATTCAGCAACCAGGCTTTCTATTACTTTGAATTGTTTTTCCACCCCTTTGTTGGAAATAAGCTTAATCCCAAAATTAGACGGAATGATAGGAAGGTCTTCCAAATACCAAAACTTCCAGTTCGGGTTATAATCATGAGGCTCTTTTAACGTACACAAATGACCAAAAGTCCAGGTAACTTGATAACCGTTTCCCTGGTAAAATCCGTCTTTTCTCTCTTTTGCCCCTACAATTTGAGCAATATCTTTAGCGACGCTTGGTTTTTCAGCTATACATACAATCATTACTGATGGAAGGATTTTTCCTGCAAAATTGCAATTTTTTAAGTATACTAAGTAATTGATCTTTTAAAAAAGGTCGGATTAGCATTTGAATAATTTATGATTTGAAAACAATATTTGATATTAATTATAAAAATTATATTCAAAATTTTGTCCAAAGAACAGTTAAAACCGCATTAAATTTATAGTAAAATAAATAAAAGTTTAAAAGATGTTTTTAGCATTAATAGTTTAAATTTGTGAAATTATGCTTAATCCAGTATCATTTGTAGCATTGAATCATAATCAGAGAATTTTACAAATAAGTCTATATGTTAGAAGTTAAGAATCTATGTTTTTCATACACTAAAGATAAAAAAATAATTGAATCTCTTTCTTTCTCTTTAAAGCAAGGAAATATGCTGGCACTTGTAGGAGAAAGTGGAAGCGGTAAAAGTACCATTTTAAAGTTAGTTTATGGTTTGTTGGAATGGGAGAGTGGAGAAGTTATTTATAGAGGAAAAAAATTAGCAGGATTTAAAGGAAATTTAGTTCCCGGAGAACCTGAATTTAAATATTTGGAACAAGATTTCGGGCTTATGCCCTATGCAACCGTTGGCGAAAATGTGGGTAAATTTCTCTCTAATATAGATTTGAAAGAAAAGCAAAACAGAATTATGTTTTTGCTCGATTTAGTGGGCATGGCGGATTATGTAGATGAAAAACCTATCTCACTAAGCGGAGGACAGAAACAAAGAGTAGCATTGGCGAAAGCCTTAGCTCAAACTCCTTCAGTATTGTTATTAGACGAACCATTTTCTCAAGTCGATACTTTTAAGAAAAATATACTAAAAAGAGCTGTTTTTGATTTTGCTAAAGAAAATAATATTTCCATTATTTTAGCCACCCATGAAATAGAAGACGCTTTGGCATATGCAGATGAAATGATGATTGTTAAAGAAGGTAAAATTATACGACAAGGCAATCCTCATGATATATATCGAAATCCCGAAAATACCTATGTTGCCAATTTATTTGGTGAAAATACCATTTTAAAAAGATCAGATTTTCCGAACCTGTTTGAAGATTTAGTAGAAGATGAAATTCTAATTTACCCACATCAATTTATAATTTCTCAATCGGGTATTCCTGTAAAAGTAATAAGAAGCTATTTTATGGGCAGTCATTATCTCGTGGAAAGTATTTCAAAATTTAAAAGATTTTGGTTTATTAGTGATGAATCATTACCGATTGGCAAAGGGTGTTTTTTACAATTTTATGAATATCAGAAATTATTGGATAATAAATTTAATTAACTAATAGTTTAAAATCTCATTATAGATTTACCAAATAATCGTTATTGCTTAACCACTTAGTATAGTAGGTTGAATTTCCTATTAATTATACTTTAAAAATAATGATTCTAAATGCAATATTGTTTTAAATACTCAGTAATAAGGATAAAAAAATAATAAAATGTATGAATTTTGTTACAAAACGATGATATTTTTAGTTGTTGATTTTTTAAGTGCATTTAATAACAGTATATTTGTATAAATCAATTTAATATGAAAAGAATATTATTTACTTCTTCTTTCTCAATTCCGGATGATTATGAGCAGGAATATGAAATTGATTATATTCCTTTTATATATGTAGAAATCTATCCTTATTATGAATTTATTAAGCAAATTCCTTTAGATGTTGATTCGTTTATTGTAACCAGTAAAAATTCTGCAAAAGCGATCAAGGATATAGAACTGGAAGGTAAATTTTTTGTAGTAGGAAAAAGTACCGCAAAAGAATTATACGGACAGAACAGAGATATTGCATTTATAACCAATTATGCTGAAGATTTGTTGGAAAGAATGCTGGAAACAGATATAAAAAAATATGTTTTTTTTAAAGGAAATTTGTCGCTCACCATTTTACCGGACGCTTTACGTAAAAATGGAGTGGAAGTTGTTGGAATAGAATGTTATAAAACCCTTTTAACTCCTCATAAAATAGATAAGCAATATGATGCTATTGTTTTTACAAGTCCTTCTGCAGTAAGATCCTTTAGTTCCATGAATGAGATTCCGCAGGAAACTATTATATTTACAAGCGGTAAAACCACCGCTGAAACGGTTAGTACACTGGGAGAATACAAAATATATTATCCAGAAGATACAACAAAGGAATCCTTACTTGAACTAATAAAAAAGAAAATAAATGATTAAAAATACTTTATTTCTGGATGCTTTAAAAGGTAAACATGTCGAACGTCCGCCGGTGTGGATGATGCGTCAAGCTGGTAGATTTTTACCTGAATTTAGAGCTTTACGAGATAAGTATGATTTTTTTACCCGTTGTCAAACTCCTGAATTGGCAGCAGAAATAACTCTAATGCCTGTAAAAAGATTTCCTATAGATGCGGCTATTTTATTTTCAGATATTTTAGTAGTTCCTCAAGCTATGGGATTGAATTTTGAAATGAAGGAATCCGTAGGCCCCTATTTGGAAAATCCTATCACTTCTGAATCTGATATTGATAGATTGCAAAATCCTCCGATTGAAGAAAGTTTAGGATATGTATTGGAAGCTATAACCCTTACTAAAAAACTTCTAGATAATCAAATTCCCTTAATCGGTTTTTCAGGAAGCCCATGGACGATTTTATGCTATGCTGTCGAAGGTAAAGGTTCTAAAACATTTGATAAAGCTAAATCGTTTTGCTTTAAAAATCCAAAACAGGCTCATGTATTACTGCAAAAAATTACAGATTATACCATCCGGTATTTATTAAAAAAAGTTGAATATGGTGTAGATGCCGTACAAATTTTTGATAGTTGGGGAGGCTTGCTTTCTCCTAAAGATTATGATGAATTTTCATGGAACTATATAAATCAGATTATTGAATCTTTAGCGCCCAAAGTTCCGGTTATAGTGTTTGGAAAAGGCTGTTGGTATGCACTACAAACCATGTCCCGATCTAAGGCTTCTGCTTTAGGAGTAGATTGGACGATCACGCCTCAAAAAGCCAGAGAATTTACGGGGGGCGTAATTACATTACAAGGAAATTTTGATCCGGCTAAATTGTTGTCTTCTCCTGAAAAAATATATTCTGAAGCACAACAAATGGTCCGTGATTTTGGTGTTCAACGATATATAGCCAATTTAGGTCATGGAATTTTGCCAAATGTCCCTTTAGAAAATGCTGAGGCATTTATTAGGGCTATTGTGGAATTTAAAGAATAGCAATAAATCGATGAAATCTGTATATTACTTAAATAATAATTAGTTTTTACATAACTTCATAGTTATATCTTTTAGAAAAAATATACCATCATCGAATAAAGATCAGCGGGATTGCATCTATCCTACAACGAAACGTTTTTTTACTTCAAATTGTATAGTTGGTAAATTGTAAATAATTCATACATAGCATTATATGGGCATGATATTTGTAAATTATTTAAATGCCTCTACATCTAAATTATCTGTCTGAGTAGATTTAAAGTTCTCAATTTTTACCCAAAATAACATTTTTTAAATTTAATTTTATGAAGATAATTTTATCAATTTTCGCTTTCGTTGTGCATGCAATTATTCTTTTTGGACAAGTAGGTATAGGTACAGAAACTCCGGACAGCTCTTCCATTTTAGACATAAAATCTTCTAATAAAGGTTTTTTACCTCCTAGAGTAAATATTACTTCTATAAAAGATACCGTTACAATTAAAAAACCTGCAAACGGTTTAATTATTTATGATCCGGATGGATTTACAGAAACAATTAATAATCAAGTTTATACTAGAGAAGCCGGAGTTTATATGTTTAATGGACATGAATGGCAACGCCTTTATTCCAGTAATAACAACAATAGTATTTCGCCTTCAGATGGTAAAAATTTAGTAGGTGTTAAAATAAGCATTAATCAATCGGGGTATGTTCCACTTTCAGGAACTCAATCGTACGGATTATTACTTCAAAATAATTCAGTCGCAGTAAATCCTCAATTTGTAAATGGTACTTGGCCCTCACCATCAAGTTCGCCGATAGATATTCTCAGTCCTAAAAATGGAGATTCAGGAACACTACTTTTTGAAAACAAACTGGCTGATCAAGCCAATTTTTTCCGTATTAATTTTGAATATCAAATTTTAAACAGACAACCGATTACTAATGGTATATTTTATGTCTCAATTGTATCCAATGCTACCGGAGAAACGGTTTATTCAGATGCAATTATTGTTCCCGCAGGAACTAATGTCGGCAGCAGTGTAAAATTTCAAATAGCTTTTCCTACACTTTCCGATTCAAATTCAATTAGTCAAGGATATAAGATTATGTTTCGAGCCGATACAGCTTTACCTATATTACCAAATAATCTTGGGGTTAAAATTATTGATATTTTAAGAATCAATTAATTAATAAAAATAGTAGCTGTAAAAAAGGGGATAACTTCTAATTTTGTTTATGTAAATATTTTTATAAAATGGTACTACAACTATTTTATGTATTGTGTGTATTTTTAGATTTATGATATATCACAAAGTTTAAAATAGAAAAAGGTATGCATTATTATCTATAATTATACATACAAAATGGGTAACTAAAATTTAGAATTTTCATTTTCTAAGGTTTGTTTTAAGTATAGTTCCCGTAAGCCTTTTATGGTATGGAAACGATCATAAATATGAATTTTAGTGGTTAAGGGAGCAAATAGATGGCCGAGTCCTCCGGTAGCTATTACAAAAGTGTCTTCCCCTAATTCTTTATTAATCCGATCAATTAATCCTTCAACCATACTTAAAAAACCAAACACCATTCCACTTTGCATAGATTCTTCCGTGGTTTTACCAAGTACGCTTTTAGGAGTGCGCATTTCAATATCTGAAAGTTGTGCAGTTGCTCCAATTAGAGAATTTAAAGAAGTGATGACACCGGCGGCAATAATTACCCCTTTTATATCTCCGGTTTTATCGACACAAGTTAAAGTTAATGCAGTCCCGAAATCTACGATAATTTTTGTCCCCTTATATTTTTTATAGGCATAATATGCATTGGCATAAAGATCGGTACCCATTTGCGGGGTACTAGACGTTAGCTCTGTAGGGGTATTTCTGGTTACTTGAACCGTTTTTATATTATGAAGACGGGTTAGCGATTTTCTTACAGGATATGTTAAATGGGGTACAACGGAGCCTACTGCTATTTCGGTAATATCATTGGGATTAATCCCATAGTTTTGATAAGTCATTTTAAATTGAGAAAATAGCTCATCTTCACTTTTATAAGGTTTAGTATTCATTACCCATGAATTAATACACTCTTCTTCTTGAAATATTCCAAAACGTATATTGCTATTTCCGATGTTTACTACTAAAAGCATATGTATATTTTATTTAGGATAAATATTGTTTTCTCTATTGATGTCTGCCATTCGATAAGTGGCGTCTATTTCAATAGATTTAATTTTTTCAGGTGATACATTCAGACTAAATTCATATTCCTTTTGTGTCCATTTCCAATAAGGTAGATTTTTTTGATTAACATCAGATTCTTGTTTCTTATAATTATGCATCATATTTAAAGGAATATTATATATTTGTTTTGAACCATCTGAATATGTTACATTAACATCTATCGGCATCGGAAAATAACCCAGATTTTCAAGTGTTACCTTAGTGGTTTTTCCTTCTTTTTCTACGCTTTTAATAGCATAATCAATAGTTCGAGTGGTATAAGTCATATAGTTCCAATACCATTTTAAATCCATGCCTGATATTTTTTGAGCAATATGTATAAAATCTCTGTCGGTAGGATGTTTAAATTTCCATGTTTCAAAGTAATTTTTCATTATTTTGAAAAAAGTTTGTCTACCAACAATATATTCTAATTGCACTAAAAACAACTCGCCTTTAATATAGGCAGCAACACTATAGCCATTATTAGTTAAAAAATGATCGGAAAAAATACCCATTACTTCTTCCTGTCTAGTTTTTATAAATTCTGTGTAAAATTCAACACTGTTATAATGAGGGTTTGGATAATTTTTTACATAGTCAGGAAATATTTTAGCCATCATTAAATGTTCTGCATACGAAGTAAATCCTTCATCCATCCAAGCTCTCATACTTTCATTGGAAGCAAGTATATGCTGAAACCAAGAATGAGAGGCTTCATGAAACATCAAATCGGCAAGTCCTTCCAAAGATTTTGCATTTCCCATGATCATAGTACACATCCCATATTCCATGCCACCGTCTCCTCCTTGAATAAAAGAATAGGTTGGATAGGGATAGGCTCCAAAGTTTTCTTTCATAAGAGAAAAGTATTTCTTGATATAAGGTTTAGATTCTTCCCAATAATTGGTTTGCTCAGACTTCTGATAAATCAAATAAACCAAAGGTCCGTTTTTTATGGAGATTGAATCAACTGTATAATCAGGATCGGCAGCCCAGGCAAAATCATGAATATTTTCTGCTTTAAAATGCCAGAATGTTTTATTTTTTTTAACAACCGGTTGAGCATCTGCAAGATATCCTTTAACGTCTTTGGGGTTTTGGAGAACTCCACCGGCTCCAATAATATAATTTTTATCAATTGCTATCGTTACATCATAATTTCCAAAAACTCCTTGAAATTCTCTTGCGATATAATCAAAGGTATGCCATCCTTCATAATCGTATTCTACTACTTTCGGGTACCATTGGGTCATGGTTAAATCAATGCCTTCGGAATTATTTCTTCCGGCTCTTCGAATAACCGGAGGAATCTGTGAGGTCCATTCCATTTCAAAATGAGTGGTGGTATGGGGTAATATAGGTTTTGCCAATTGAACTTTTAAAATAGTTTCTTCAACAGTAAACGTAACCGGTATACCTTCTTGTTTTAAGGATTTAATTTTTTGATACCCTATTTCATTAGATTTCAACGATGAGATTCGTGATTTCCCTTCACCGGTAATCATTCGTTTGTCAGCAGTCTTATTTAGTTCCTGTAATTTCTGATCCATCATTGAATTTGGTTGAAATGCATTCCAATATAAGTGGAAATAGAAAACAGAAAGTGTGTCTTGGGAATTGTTTGTATAAGTAATTTGTTGATGACCCTTATATTGGTAATTTTTAACATCAACATCAATATTCATTTTATAATCTGCCTGTTGTTGATAGTATTTATTTATTTGTGAATTAGATAGTAATCCTAAGGTTAGGAAACAAATAAAAAATATTTTTTTCATTAAAATTGATTTAACGCAAGTTAAAGATTAATTTTATTAAATAAGCAATAAATTACATTTCAATAATTTTTTAACTTTTGCAGGAATATCCTATCATTTGTGCGTATATTTAAGTTAATGAAATGTTTTATAGTAAGAAAATTATATCCTTAAAAGGAATGTTACTAGTAACGATAAAATAACAAGATATAGTATAAATATTTAAAAATCCCCAAATCATATAATTTGAGGAAAATATAAAGTATTGTTTTAATGCAACTAATTAGAGAATAATAATTTTTCCAAATGTTGAATTTTAAAACTTAATAATTATCATGATAGGAAAGAAGTGATTTTTATGTGTTTTTTTTCTTGTATTTATGATAATTTATACATGTTTATTAAACATTGTCTACTATTTTTATAATATAGTTATTAGATCTTCATTATCTTCCAGTAAATAATATGCTAAAAAAATAAGATTTTCTGAATCAGAAGCATTGTCAAAATGTTTAATAGGTTGATTTTTAGGTTCGTAAAACACATTTCCGGATTTAATGATTTCCGGTTCATGTCCTTCAATTTGGAATAACAAGGTTCCGGATAATACATGTCCGATAACCGGACAGGGATGAAGGTGATAATCTGCTTTTCCTTTTGGAGGGATGATGACTTCCTTCATTTCAATTCTTGAAACGGTTTGGTTCTTTAATACAACAGTCTTTAGATCTTTTCTTGTAACATTACTTTTTAACATGATTATATATTTAAATAAAAAGCACTAAGTAATTATGTGCTTATTAAATTAATTTGATCCAAAGGTAGTTGTATATAATTATTTTTTCATTGACTTATGTTAAGAGATTTTAAACGGCTTAATGATTCGGGTTCAATTCCTATATAAGAAGCAATATGATATTGTGGTACCAATTGTTCCACATTTGGATATGTTTGTAGCAATAATTTATATCTTTCATAAGCAGTATTCATTAAAAGAGAAATATCTTTTTGGCATTTTTTAACGAATAAAATATCTGATATGTATTTTGCAACTTTAAACCATGCTTTTGATTCATTGAGAAGCAAATCATAATTAGTTTGAGAAAGACATAAAATAGTTGAATTTTCCAATGCTTGTATACTGCCAATGCTTGGTTGTCTTGTTAAGAAACTTCTGTATGAAGTTACTATTGATTCTGGGAAATAGAAGTCAATATTAAATTCTTTTCCATCTTTATCTAAATAAGATCTTAGAACTCCGGTTTTCACAAAACCAATAAAAGAACAAATTTCTCCTTCTTCTATTAGAAAATCTTTTTTAAACAATGTTTTTACTTCCAGCAATTCCGATAATCTGGTATAATATTGAGTTGCTAATTCTAATTTAGCACAAATTAAATCCTTTAAAAACATATGTTGTATTTTTATGTAAATATACCTAAGTAATAAGTAAATTTAGAGCAAAAGGAGTTTATTAAGTAACTTTCGAATATCAATCATTCCATTGTACAGATTTGATATTAGAATATACTGTTTAAGTGATATTGCACCTTTACATCGTTTTTATAATGAATTTATAAGTAGGAAACAGATTTATATTACATAAATATCGGCGATTCCTTCGAGTAATTAAAAGTTCAGAACTTTTTAGTTTATAAATAACCATTACTGAAAACGCATATAATGCATTACAAAAGTTAAAGGGCTACTAATAGTTTTTATGAAGTTATGAAATCACCCCATGCGATTTTTGTGATGTAAATACTTAAAAAATAAGGATTACATGTTTATATCGTCAAAATCGGAATTAGTATCAGTATTATTTTGTTGGCGATTCTTTTTATTATTACTCCTTTTATCATTACTATTATTGAATCTAAAAGTAAAAGATAGGGTAAATTGTCTTGGACGCCATTGCATTTCCGAGTATCTGTAAAAATCGTCTCCGTATGTTTTAAATTTCCTTTTTTTAGAATCAAAAACATCCTGAATATTGAAAAGGAATGTCCCTTGACCTTTTAATATATCTTTGCTGATTCCTAAATCCATTCCGTACATTTCTTTACTTTTATTTTGTCCATTTTTAAAAGGTGCCATATAATTTCCTTGTAATTGAAAATTAAAATTTTCCGGGAGTTTTACTGTCATACTCATACGAGTTCTCCATGTAAACCCTTTTTTATCTAAATTCTCGGTAACTAAGGTGGTACTTCCGGTTATAGTATTAATTTTTTCATACGAATAATTCCCATAGCTTTCGTATTGAAATAAATTTACATCTCCAAAAATTTTCCACCATTTATAAGGATTTACAGAATAAGACAATTCTCCACCGTATCTATTTTCATGTCCTAAATTGGTAGGCATGGTATTTAAATTTCCTAAAGGGTCTGATGTAGTTATGAATTGTAAAGGATCTTGAGTTCTTTGATAATATAAAGAAGGAGTAATTCCCCAATTACTTTGTTGAAGGTTGTATCCCAATTCAAAAGAATTGATGTAAGACGGGTCTAAGTCCGGATTTCCTTGACGAGTATTCCTGTCATCAGAAATGTTTTTATAGGGGATAAGCATTCTGCTGTCCGGACGAAATATCCTTCGGCTGTAACTGATTTGCAATTGGCTTTTTTCCGTTAGATCATAATTTAGGTGCAGAGTAGGGAATAAGTCCGTATAATTTTTAGTAATGGTTGAATTAGCTTGACGAGAAACAACCTTGATAATTGACGTTTCTTCTCTTAATCCTGCTAAAAATGAAAATCCCCCCCATTTATTTCCATATTGTAAATAAGAAGATAAAATGTTTTCTTGATAAACCGTATTGTCTGTTTGATCAGGATTCACTACCCACGAATTATTTATAAATTCATTTAAAGAAAAATCTGATTTAATTTTAGAATAATCAGCTCTCATTCCGGCTTCTAATTGAGAACCTTCTTTAAAAGGCAATACATAATCAGATTTCAACATTATTTTGGTTTGCGTATTATCATTGGTATTTAAACCGGGAATTCGGTCAAAAATTTTAGAATCGGAATCTTTTAGATTATAAGAATAGTATCCGTCAACGGTTAGTATATTTCCTTTTTTAAAAAAATTATGCGTAAAATTTAGGTTTCCGTCGATTCCGTAATTATTTCTGTTTTCTCGTTCTTTTCTTTCTGTAAGGCTTTGTATAAGTGAGGGATATAATGTAGTATTATAATGGGTGGTACTTAAATAATTGCTGGTATTATAATTATATCCTATAGATGTAGATAATGAGTTTTGTTCGTCAAAAGTAAAATTAAATCCCGTACTTGCATTTAGGGAAGTTCTTTCTCTATTCCTTTTAGAATCTTGTAGGGAATTTTCATCCATAAGGTGGTTCATATCATAACCAATGTAATTTTTTTTCTCTTTACCTTTATTTTTACCATACCTAAAACCGATATTAGTAAACCAGTTCCATTTTTTTTTGCCATATCCTAAATTAATGGATGTACCGTACGATTGTGGAGATCCTCCGGACATTTGAATACTTCCGGTAACACCTTTTTTTCTATTTTTTTTGGTAATTATGTTTATAATACCGGCAGTTCCTGAAGATTCATAACGAGCAGAAGCATTGGTTACTACTTCGATTTTTTCAACCATATCAGCCGGTATGGATTTTAAAGCTTCGGCAGTATCATTAATTCCCAACATAGCAGAAGGCTTACCGTCAACTAAAATTTTAACATTGTCATTACCTCGTAAACTAACCGTTCCATCTACATCTACAGTCACCGATGGAACATTTTGCATAACATCTGAAAGAGTTCCTGACTTGGCAGTTAAATCTTGAGATACGTCATATATTTTTTTATCCAACTCAATTTTATATAAGGGCTTTTTTCCTTCTACAACAATTCCCTCCAATTCTTTAGCCGTTTGTTCAATCTTTATATTTCCTAAGGAAGTTGATTGAAGAAGCGATTTTTGATCGACATATGAATCAAATCCCGCCTGATCTATCACCAATTCATATTCTCCCGGTGTTACTTTAACAGAAAATTTACCTTTTTCGTCAGCCAATCCTCCAAATACTTTAGAAGTATCTTCTAAATTGGTTAAAGTAATGCTGCTGTAGGGTACGGGACGGTTATTATCTGTAATTATGGTTCCTGTTATAACAATGTTTTGTGAAAATATAAAGGTATATAGTACTAAACAAAATGTTGATAGTATGGATTTACTTGAAGTCATTTATTAATTTTATTTTCAGTATAGACAAAGCTAAAACTGAAAGGTTACATCGTAAAGTAAATAAGAAGAGTTATTTTTTAGTGTTACTTTTTCTTTCGGAAGTTATTATTTTCGATTAATTCAAAAGGATTTTCTGTTTTAGTTTTTATAAAGCTTTTACCAAAGATAATAATGCCAAATACGATAAGGGCAATACCTACAATTTTTTTTATTTTGTAGGCAAGTTGATCGGTCAGCTGATGCTTAAACTTAGAAGCTAAAAATATTTTTAACATATCAACAGACACCATAGTAATTAATAAAATGGTTATGTATAAATAAAAATCGGAAGGTTTTGAATATTGTGCGGATATTAATACAACTGTTGTCAGCCAAAATACGATAACACCAATATTCACCAAATTAAGTAAAAAACCATTCATATAGGTTTTAAAATAATTGGTAGTCGCAATATTAGCATCTGTTTTAATATGCAAATTACCTTTTGAAAGAATATTGTATAATCCGTAAATAAAAATTACAAAACCGGCAATCATATATACCGACGGATGAGTGTCTATAAACTTTAGTAAACCTTTACTACCTGTATGCGAAACATAAATGCAAAGTATATCTGCAGAGATTACACCAGCTTCAAGAGCTATGGAAGGTTTTATACCTTTAGTAAGACTGGTTTCAATCAGAAGAAAAAATACGGGACCTATTAAAACAAGACTGAGAATAAGCCCAAGTAAAATTGCAGATGTGATCAGAGAAATCATTAAATTATTATAATAATTTGCAAGGTACGTAATTTTGTGTTAACATAATGTGACAGATATTAGTTAGATGAGATTATTTTATGGATTGTTTATCATGTTTATTTGAGTGTAATCTCTAATTTTTATCTCAATTACGAAAAAAATAAAAAAAATGCTCTTTATAATAATAAAGTTTATCTACTTATTTTTAATGTAAAATAAAGAGTGAATTAACTTTTTTATTATTTATTTATCAAAATTCACCGTATCTTTTTTTCTGTTATCTCGATTTATATTTTCCGTTTTATTAGAACCATGGTTTTCGTTCGATGAATTATAATACACTCCATTCTCATCTGAAGAATAACTTCCGTCGTAAGCACCGTAAGAAGCCAAATCATCACAACTAAAATTGTCATTCATAGTTTCCGGTCTGGCAAATTTATCTTTTTGGGTTATTTCCAATTTAGGATCAGCATATATTTTTTGCATAAAATAGGCCCAAATAGGTAAAGCCATACTTGCTCCTTGACCAATGGAAGTTGATTCAAAATGCGCATATCTGTCTTCCCATCCAACCCATATGCCGGTAGCCAATTTAGGAGCAATTCCTATAAACCATCCGTCGGCATTTTTATTGGTCGTTCCTGTTTTACCTGCAATTTCAGCATCAATGCCCATACTCCTGACTCTTCGGCCTGTACCTTGGTCAATTACCCCTTTCATTAATTCAATCATAGTGTAAGCGTATATTTCATTCATAACTTCTCTTACCTGTGGTTGATATTCCTTGATTACTTTATTGTTGCTGTCTTCAATACGCCAAACCATCTCAGGTTTAGTGTAATTTCCAAAATTTGCAAAAGTGCTATAGGCTCCAACCATTTCATAAATGGTTAAGTCTGCAGATCCTAAGGCAATAGTATTGTTTCTGGGAATAGGACTTTCAACTCCTAAATCTCTGGCCATTTTTATAACTGCATCATATCCGGTAGCATCAATTAACCTTGCCGTTACCGCATTTTTGGAATAGGCAAGTGCTGTTTTTAAAGGCATAGAAGCGCCGTTTCCGGCAACTGTCCATTTACCTTTGGTATAAGTTGCATTTGAAACTTGTGTACAAGGGGTGTAATTAAGGTTTTTAATGGCTGTGGCATATACAAAAGGTTTGAATGTAGAACCTACCTGTCTACGTGCTTGTTTAACATGGTCGTATTGAAAATGTTTCCAATTGATTCCTCCTACCCATGCCTTTATATTTCCCGAATGAGGCTCCATTGCCATTAGTCCGGCTTGAATAATATGTTTATGATATCTTATAGAATCCCAAGGAGATAGTAAAGTATCTTTATCGCCTTTCCATGTGAAGATTTGTAAGTTGATTGGTTTTTTGAATTCCGCAACAATTTCCTCATCAGATAATCCCTTATTTTTCAGGTTTTTATACCTTCCGGTTCTTTTCATGGCATCTGTCATGAGTTTATTGTATAAAAAATCAATTTTGGGATCTCCCGGATAAGTGTAAAAAGGAGCATATTTCCTTTGTTTTTGCTCTCTGAAAAAAGATTTTTGAAGATTTTTTAAATGCTTTTCAATTGCTTCTTCAGCATATTTTTGCATTCTTGAATCTAGAGTTACATATATTTTTAGTCCGTCTTTATAAAGATTATATTTTTTTCCTGTTTGGTTTTCATAATCATTTAAAACGGCATTTACTTCCTTTTTTAACGCATGTTTAAAATAAGCGGAATATCCTTCGCCAATTTCTTTTACCGGTCTGTAGTTAAGCTCAATAGGGGTTTCTTTAATCGAATTGAATTCTGCTTCAGTAATGTAACCTTGGTCCTTCATCAAGCCCAAGACAACATTTCTTCTTTTTTTAGCATTTTCAGGATTAATTTTAGGATTGTTTACCACCGGATTTTCTAACATAGCAACCAATGTGGCACTTTGTGATAGATCCAAATCTTTAACATTTTTATTAAAATATACCTTGGATGCGGTTGCAATACCATTAGCATTAAATAAAAAATCGAATTTATTTAAATAAAGAGTTAAGATTTCATCTTTAGTATATAATTTTTCGAGTTGAACCGCGATTATAATTTCCTTTATTTTTTGGAAAGCTCGTTGAAATTTATTTTGCGATACCCCTTTGTAAGAAAAGTTACCCTCGTCATCATCTTTTTGCGTAAAAAGAAGTTTAGCTAACTGTTGGGTAATAGTACTACCCCCCCCTCTTTTTCCACCATAAAAAACAGCCCTGAATAAAGCTTTTTTATCAACCCCTGAATGGTAAGGAAAACGTTCGTCTTCTTTAGACATTAAAGCATAAATAAGGTATGGGGGTAAATCTTGATATTCTACCGGGATTCTTTTTTCTTTTTCAAACTTTTGAATTACAACACCATCTGCAGATATAATTTCAGAGGCAACAAATATATCCGGATTTTCCAAATCTCTAACATTGGGCATTTCTCCAAAGAAGCCATAAATCGTTAATAAGAAAAGTAAAGCAAATGATAAAATTCCGGCAAAAAATAATCCCCAAAACCATATAAAAAAATTTCTTATAAATTTTTTAGTGGAATTAGTTTTATTTATTTTATTAATAGTATTGGTCTTATTCTTATTTTTATTTGTTAATGCCATAATATATATTCTATGGTAAGTTTATTCAATAGTTACTCCAAAGTCTACAATGCCTTTTAAAGTGTCTTTCCTCATTCCTTGAACAACGGAAAGAGTATAGTCCCCGTTTTTAGTAAATGAGAAATCTTTTTTATATTGAAAATAAATTTCTTTAATGGATCCCATGCCCGAACCAAGCCATTTTCCTGTTTTATCAGCTAATATATAATTTAAGGTATCGGTACTAATAACTTTTTTTCCTTCTTTTAATTTAATAAATAAATAGAGATTACTAAACTGATAATCCTCATTATTTCTTACTATAAAGTTTATATTTTTTTTGTCGGAAGCATTTTTAATGGTAAAATTAAAATTTAAAGTATCTTTTTTACTCCAAGAATTATTGATGCTTTTCATTTGTGAGTATTCATACTTATGATTACAATTTATGAAAAGAAGCGTTGAGCAAAGAGATATAAAAAGAAATTTTTTCATTTAAAATTGTTCTAAAAAAATTATTTAGGTTTTTTAGGGGTTCTTTTTTTGGGTTGATTAGAATTTGATTGAACGTTAGTATTAGCTTTAGCTTTTGGTTTAGGCTTTTCAGTTGTATTTTTTGAATTGGTTCGCTGTTGATTTTTATTTTTGGATTTCCGTTTAGTATTTGATTTCGATTTTTTTTCAAATCGATTCAAATTATTTTCTTCAATTAAATCAACTTTTAAATCTTCTTTTTCCTGAAGTTCATCTAATGGTTTAATAGTTACACCTTTTTTATTAAGTTCAACTAATTTTTTAACCTCATAAATATTTACAGGATACCAAGAAATAGAATTATCTGTATAAGTAAACCACATTTGATTTCTAAATACATCCACTTTAATGCAATATGCTTTACCCTTTTCAGTTTCTAATACAGTTTGGTTGGAAGGAAAATCAGCTAAGGCATCCACATAGGTGTCTAACTCAAAATTAAGACAACATTTCAATTTACCACATTGTCCGGCTAATTTTTGCGGATTGATGGATAATTGTTGATATCTTGCCGCCGCAGTGTTAACAGATCTGAAATCTGTCAGCCAAGTAGAGCAACATAACTCTCGCCCACAGGATCCAATTCCTCCCACTTTGGCACTTTCCTGCCTGTAACCAATTTGCCGCATATCAATTTTTGAGCGAAAGGACATAGCATATTCCTTTATCAACTGTCTAAAATCTACTCTGCCTTCTGCCGTATAATATAAGGTAACTTTTGACCCATCCCCTTGGAATTCTACATCACAAATTTTCATTTGAAGTCCCAAACTCCTGGCAATTTGTCTCGCATCAAGCATAACCGAGTGCTCTTTGTTTTTATAGTTTTGCCAAATTTCAATATCTTTTTGAGATGCTTTCCTATAAACTTTAAACAGTTCATCAATTTTAGCCTTTTTTTTCCTCATTTGGATTTTGACTAATTCTCCGGTTAAAGATACAATCCCTACATCATGTCCTGAATTAGCTTCCACAGCAACTATGTCGCCAATTGATAGAGGTAAATGAGAATCATTTAGGTAAAAATCTTTTCTATCGTCTTTAAATCGTACTTCAATATATTGGGGTTGATTTTTTTGAGTAGGGGGGTGTATGTCGGATAACCAATTGAATACAGAAAGTTTACTGTTGCAATTTCCAGTTCCACAAGCTCCATTATTTTTACATCCTTTAGGTAGTTCTCCCGAACTACAAGAACTGCATGTTTCCATATTTTGATATTAATCTAATTCACAAAGATAGATATTTTTAAAGTTATAAGTTTTAAAAATATTTTTTACAATTACCTTTCTTGAGAAAGGTATATAGTCGTTATATTCCATTATTTAATATAAAAGGCTTACTTTTGAAGAAAATTTAAAGAAATATTTAAAAATATAGTGGAAACTTCTAAAAAAGTAGATTATTCAAAATTAAATCCTCATATCCCTAAGGAAGCAATAGCTTATATTGAAAAATGGCTGGAACCATATTGGTTTCATTTGGTTATAAAAAAACCACGATCAACTAAATTAGGAGATTATAGAGTTCCACAAGAAGGTAATCCTCATATAATAACAGTAAATTCGGGTATGTTAAAATCATTATGTTTTTTAACTTTAACCCATGAAATAGCGCATTTAAGAGCTTTTGATTTGTATTCTAGAAGAATTCAACCTCATGGTAAAGAATGGAAAAAAACATTTTCTGAAATGATTTCTGAAAGTATTGATGTATATGAAGAAGAATTAAAAGTGATATTGAAAGTTTTTATGCAGAATCCCAAAGCAAGTTTTTATGCAGATAAAAAATTATCTGAATATTTTATAAGAAAGCAAGATCCGAATGCATTGTTATTGAAAGATTTACATGTAAATGCTTTATTTAAAATTAATAATAAATTTTTTTATAAATTAAAGAAATCAAAAACTCGCTATATTTGCATTGAAAAAAATACAGGTAAAAGATATTTGATTGCGGAGAATGCTCCGGTTACTGAAATAAATGTTTTATGACAAAGAATAAGAATTATTATTGTGTAATTATGGCCGGAGGTATAGGTAGTCGTTTTTGGCCAATAAGTACAACAAAATTCCCTAAGCAGTTTCACGATATTTTAGGTACAGGGAAAACATTAATTCAGCAAACATTTGAAAGATTAAGTAAAATTATATTAAAAGAAAATATTTTTGTTATTACTAACCAAGAATACGTTGATCTTACATTAAGTCAATTACCCGATATTTCAAAAAGCCAAATTATCGGTGAACCCAAAATGATGAATACAGCTGCCTGTAATATTTATATGGCAGAAAAAATCCATAATTTAAATCCGGATGCAAGTATTATAGTTGCTCCTTCAGATCACTTAATTATCAATGAGAATCAATTTATTACTAATGTATTAAACGCTTTAAAACATGCCAGTCATGAAAATATATTGGTAACTTTGGGGATTGCCCCTACAAGACCTGACACCGGATATGGATATATTGAGTACATTAAGGAAGGCAAAGAGGGACTTTACCAAGTGAAATCCTTTAAAGAAAAACCGAATCTTGAAACGGCTAAAGAGTTCTTAAAAAGTAAGAATTTTTTATGGAATTCAGGCATTTTTATCTGGTCAAGCCGAAGTATTTTAAGTTCTTATCAAAAATATCTTCCGGATATGTATCGATCTTTTGAATCTATAATCCCTGAATATAATACAGATAAAGAACCGGAGGCTGTAGAAAAAATTTATTCTAAAATTGAAAAAATTTCAATTGATTATGGCATTTTAGAGAAATCTGATAATGTTTGGGTAATTCCTTCTACTTTTGGATGGAGTGATTTAGGTACATGGAGTGCATTATATGAAAACTTTAATAAAAATGAGGAAGGGAATGCAGTACATGGCAACAATATTTATACATATGATACCAGTAATACCATTATAAAAACAGACCTCTCGAATAAAATATATATTATTGATGGACTAACAGATTTTATAATAGTGGATACTTCAGAAGCACTATTAGTATGTCCCCGAAATAATGACCAAAAAATTAAGGATTATTTAGAAAATATTAAAAAATTGGAAGAAAGTAAGAAATCTTCAAAAGAATAATATTTCTTTGTTTCTTACTTTTTATTATTTTGATGATATAGCATGGCTTCACGAGCCATTTTAAATATTTTTGAAGAGAATACGAAATCTAATAAAGCTTGATTATCAGAAGTTACGATAGAGTTTTTATCTCCTTCCCATTCTTTAACTCCGTTTTTTAAGTAAACTATATTTTCACCTATTTCAAGAACAGAATTCATATCGTGCGTATTTATAATAGTAGTTGTGTCGTATTCACGGGTAATTTCATGAATAAGTTTATCTATTATTTGAGAAGTCTGAGGGTCTAAACCTGAATTTGGCTCATCGCAAAATAAATATTTTGGATTATTAACAATAGCACGTGCAATAGCTACTCTTTTTTGCATTCCTCCGGAAATTTCAGATGGAAATTTTTTACGCGCGTTTGTAAGGTTTACCCGTTCTAATACTTGATCTACCCGTTCCCTCATATCTTTTTCAGATATATTTGCAAACATTTCAAGAGGAAACTTTACATTTTGTTCAACCGTCATGGAATCAAACAGGGCACTCCCTTGAAACACGGTTCCTATTTCGCTTCGTAAATTTTGCCTTTCAGATACAGATAATTTGGATGCATCTGTATTTTCGTATAGGATTTGTCCGGAAGTAGGTTCAAATAGGCCAAGAAGACATTTAAGAAAAACAGTTTTTCCAGAACCACTTTGTCCGATAATTAAATTTGTTTTTCCTTTTTTAAAAGTAGTAGTAATCCCTTTAAGGACTTCTACACCATCAAATGATTTAGTAACGTTTATTGCTGAAATCATTGTTTAATCTAGTAAAAGTTGAGTTAACATTAAATTTGTGATGATGATAAGGACTGTTGTCCATACAACAGCTGAAGTACTATTACGCCCAACTTCCAATGAACCGCCCTTTACGGTATAACCATAATAAGAAGGTACTGTTGCTATGATAAAGGCAAATACGATAGTTTTTATAAAACAATAATAAATAAAGAAATCAGGTGAGGCCATTTGAAGTCCTTGAACATAATCTACCGGGGCCCAGCTTCCTGAAAAACTTCCCGCAAAATAACCTCCCAGAATGCCCATCAATAGGCTAATCATGATTAAGATTACATTAAAAAATAAAGAAGCAACCACTTTTGGAAGAATTAGATACGATGGGCTGTTTACACCCATGATTTCCAAAGCATCAATTTGTTCGGTTACTCTCATAGTACCGATGCTCGATGCAATAAAGGAACCCACTTTTCCGGCTAATACAACACTAATTATTGTAGGGCAAAATTCCAGTATAAGAACCACTTTGGTTGCATATCCCACATAATAATCAGGAATAGGGAAAGAGGATGTCTTGAAATTATTATACATTTGAATGGCAACGACAGCACCCACAAAAAAAGAGGTGAAAGCAACCAAACCCACGGAATTAACTCCTAAATCATTTATTTCTCTAAGTAAATTTTTTCTGAAAATTTTTCTTTTTTGAGGTTTTTTAAAAACCCTTGCCATTAAGAAAGAATATGCTCCAATATTCGAAATCATCCCCATAATGGTGCGAAGTTACTATTTTTTTATTTTTAAAAAAAGAAAGATTATTTTTAAAGGAAACGGTTTTAATGGCAACAACTTTTTGCATGTGATCTTTGTTCCAATTTTAAAGCTTTATCTGAGGGGGACAATAGATGAATGCCTAAACCCAACCCTCTTAATATGAATAGAATGCCTATTAAAATAATAAAGTAGGGAAATATTTTTAGAATCTTGAATCTAACTTTAGCTCCAATAAATTTACCGGTTAATGTTGTTATGAACATGAAAGGAAATGTTCCTAATCCAAAAACGGCCATAAATAGCATACCTTGAATAATTCCACCGGCAGCAATCGAAGAGGTTAATGCTACATATACAGCACCACAAGGAAGAAATCCATTAAGTACTCCGGTAAGATATCGGGAAGTATTGTCTTTCCTTTGAAGAAATCTACCTAAAAATAGTTTAATTTTAATCATGAACTTATTAATCGGTCTGAAATTATCTCCTATTTCAGTGGTTTTTCCCGGCAATAATACCATGAGAATTAATAGAATACCAGCAAAGATAGATATGTATTTTTGATATCCGGCTATATTAAAGCTTTTACCCACAATTCCTAAAATGCCTCCTAATAAAGAATAAGTGGTTATTCTTCCCAATTGATATAAAATATTCTGAGTATAGAATTTAAATTTATTAGTAGCATCCAGACCAATGGAAAAAGCGATCGGGCCGCACATGCCTATGCAATGAAATCCCCCCAATAACCCTAAACTAAGTGCTGTATATAAGTAAACGATATCTAATTCCATGTTAACGGTATTTCCATCTGATAGTTAGTTTTTTCTTTTTCCCAATATAATTTTAATGTATAATTTCCTTTTACTAAAACTTTAGCCGGTATTAAAATGGTATTAGAAGGAGATAAATCAAGTTCTTTCTTGTTAATATCTAAAGCTTGAGAATTGGCTCTGAAAAGTTTAAATTTTCCGGTGGTATTAGTATAATTAAATTCTTTTGGAAAGATTATTTTAATGCCGGATTCAGGTATTATTTCAATTTTAGGTTTTTCTTGTAATAAAGCAGCATGGTTGGTAGCATCAATCTCTTTTTGATAATTTATTTCTTCTTCATAATAATTATCTGTTACCAGGTCAAAAGTATTCTTTGAAAATTCTATGGTGAATATCAATGTACAAATAAATATAATAAAGCAGGCAAGTGCTAAAATAACCCCGTGCCCCCAAGTAAATTTAAATTTCATAATTAAAATCGGATTTTAGACGGACCAATAAAATTAGTTTTATACTCATCTACTTTTTTACCATTTTCGTCAAAGATACCAATAATTACTTCTTCTTTGGTTTTAATTAAATCAGACTGAGGAATTTTAATAGTGGCTGTACCTTTGAGAGTTTGTTTTGGTTGGATGATAAATTGTGTACCATATCCTACTAAAGTTATCCTTGCATGATTGGGTTTGATTATTTTTACGTTTAGTTTTTTCTTTTCTGTAGTTTTATTAATAAAAATAAATTGATATTCATCAACAATAAATTGTTCTTCAATAGTAAACTGAGTACCTACAATCTTTAAAAATTTGGTTTCCACACTTGATCTAATGAACAATAATGATATACAAACCGATGTCAAAACCAATAAAGCAATAGTGTAGGCAATTAGTCTCGGAGTAAATTTGAAATCCGTTCTTTTTTCAATCATATTTTCCGAAGCGTACCTAATTAGACCTGTTGGCATTTTCATTCGGGTCATTACCATATCACAAGCATCAATACATGCGGTACAGTTAACGCACTCCAATTGACTTCCGTTTCTTATATCAATACCCGTTGGACAAACTTCAACACATTGTTTACAATCTATACAATCTCCTTTTCCTAAAGCTTTTCTGTCTTCATTTTTCCTCCAACTTGCTCTCCCGGCAGTACCTTCTCCTCTCACGAAATCATAAGCAATATTTATCGTGTCTTTATCAATTAGTACTCCTTGAAGTCTGCCGTATGGACAAACAAAAGTACAGGCTTGTTCTCTGAACCAAGCAAATACAAAATAAAATAAAGTGGTAAATATGATATATACTATACATACGGTGACATTTTTTGAAATACCTTCTTTAAAAATTTTTAGTATCTCATCGGTGCCTAAAACGTAGGAAAATAATACAGCACATATTAGTAAAGAAACAATTAAAAATATGGACCATTTTAAAATTCTCTTTTTAATTTTTTGGCCGTTCCATTCTTGTTTGTCGAGGCGAATTTGCATATTTCTGTCTCCATCGATAAGAAATTCAATTTTCCTGAAAACATGTTCCATAAATATAGTTTGTGGACATATCCAACCGCAAAAAATTCTCCCATATGTCACGGTAAATACAATGATGAAAACCGTAGTTGTCACTAAACCTATACCAAAAAGATAAAAATCTGATGGGGAAAAATAAGCTCCGAATATATAGAATTGCCTGTTTAATATATCAAATAGGAATATTGGATTTCCATTGATTTTAACAAAAGGAAATATAAACAAAATGATGAGAAGAAATGCACTGACTATATCTCTGTATTTTGTGAGTTTGCCATGAGGCTTTCGGACATAAACCCATTTTCTTTCTCCTGATACGTCTGCAGTAGCAAGGTTCTCTCTGAATTCTTCCTTTTGTAGTTCAAGGTCAGGAATTTTTTTATCCTCCGTTTCCTGAGACATGGTGTTTTGTTTATTAGTTAATTATTAAGTTTGATATCTATAATTATACTTTATTTCTTTAAATTATACATTTATAAAAAAGAGTAAAATTATATTTAAAAACAAAAGTCTGTTAATCTTCAATTGAAACTAAACAGACTTTTATATAATTTTTATTTTACTTCTCTGAGTTTGATGAGTTTTGCGTAGTTGCAGTCGGAGGAGTTGTTTCAGTTGGTGCTGCAGCTGTACCGGATCCCCCTTTATATGCTTTGGACCAAGGGGCTAAATTACCTTGAGGTTCTTTGGCGGTTTTATCTACTGAACGGCCTTCAGAATCTTTAGGAGAATTTTTATTAAGTTGATACAAGTAACTTGCCACTTTAACAATATCATTTCCTTTTATTTCTCCGGTCGCTCCGAACGCTCTCATGGTAGGATTATTTTTACTACCGTTCCATACTGTATAAAAAATATTTTTAAATTCAGAGTCTTCTTTTGCGTTATTGTATTCTTCTTGAATATTAATCCAATAATCATCCGTTTGGTTAGGACCGGAAAGTCCTTTAGCTCCCTCGCCATGACAAGTTTTACAAATTTGTTCATAAATTACCTTTCCATCTGCTACTGCATCCGGATTAAATTGAGCGGTTTCTATAGTGGCTTGAGGAGCTATCTTTTCATATTCGGCAATTTCAGCCATCTGAGTTTTATATTCTTCTTCATATTCAACATCCGGATGCGCAAAACTTGTAAATGCATAGGAAAAAAGATACACAACACCGTAAGTGATAGTTACGGCAAATAAACCTATATACCATCTAGGCAATTGATTATCCAATTCTTTTATATTGTCATACCCATGATCTATTAATTTAATCTCACCGGTTTCTTCTGCTTTGCTTTGTTTAAATGCGTCTCTCCAAAGTCGAGTTAAATAAGGGGTTTTTAAAAGTTCTAAATAGTCCTTTTTTTCACTTTCAGAAAGTAACTTAAATTTTTCAGCATCTATTAAAGCATTTAAAGAATTGTTAATAAGTAATAGCACAAAAGAAATGGCAATAGTGGCTAAAAATATAGGATTTGTGATGAAATCAAAGTTTTGCAAGAACATGTAAAATGCACCGGTAATTAAAAATACCGATAAGATAGCATTTATGACAAAGGGTGTTCTAGGTTTCATATGATCATTTAGTATTTATATTATTAGTTCTTTTTTCATTATCCTCCAAGGGTAGATTGCTCATATCGTTATAGTAATTTTTTGGTTTGTTCATTACCATAAAAGTTACTCCAAGAAAAAATAAGACAAAAAGCAGAAGAGCTAAGCTTTGATAAATTATGGCATTATCTACTCCTGCAATTATTTTATTATAAAATTTGAGCATTTTTCTAATTATTTGCCGTTTCTACCTGTGTTTTTTTGATATCAACACCAAGTCTTTGTAAATAAGCAATTATAGCTACAATTTCCCTTTTTTCCAATGGAACAAAGTTAGCACCCTCAGCCTTTGCAGAGGCATCAAAACCGGCCTTATAGTCGGGTCTGTCTGTAAATATACTGGCTGCAATTTCTTTTGCTTGAGCCTCCATATTTGATTTATAATTGTCAATATCCTTTTGTTCGTAAGGAACATTGAACCAATTTTTCATTAATTCTAACTTTTCTTTAGTTTTGGAGACATTTAATTCGTTATAAATTAACCACGGATATCTAGGCATAATGGACCCGGGAGAAGTTTCTCTAGGGTCGAATAAGTGAGTAAAATGCCATGAATCCGGATTTTTTCCTCCTTCTCTGTGTAAATCAGGTCCGGTTCTTTTAGATCCCCAAAGGAAAGGTCTATCGTATACGTACTCTCCTGCTTTAGAATATTCTCCGTATCGAACTACTTCATCTCTAAATGGACGTATCATTTGGGAATGACAGGCATTACAACCCTCACGGATGTATAAGTCTCTTCCTTCCAATTCTAAAGGGGTATAGGGTTTTACACTTGTTATTTGTGGTATATTGGATTTAACGAATATGGTTGGTAAAATTTCCACGGCTCCACCAACTGCCAAAGCAATTATTGCTAAAACAGAGAAAAATAGAGGCATTCTTTCTAACCAGGAATGCGTTTTTTCGTTCGGGCCTTTTGCCGGAGAAACATGTAAAGCAGGAGCTTCTGCCTCTTCGTTAGCTATAAATGTACCTTTTCTAACAGTTGCAATAATGTTTATAACTAATAATATGGCTCCTGAAAGATAAAGTACCCCTCCAATAAATCTAAATATAAAGAAATATCTTAGCGATGTAACGGTTTCAAGGAAATTCTTTGTAACAAGAGTTCCATCCGGATTAAATTGTTTCCACATTAAGCCTTGAGTAAAACCACTCATGTACATTGGGATAACATATAAGATGATTCCCATAGTTCCTAACCAAAAATGCCAGTTGGCTAATTTTACAGAATATAGATTGGTTTTAAATATTCTTGGAATGATATAATAAATAACTCCAAAAATGATGAAACCGTTCCATCCTAAAGCTCCTAAATGTACGTGTCCTATAACCCAATCGGTAAAATGTCCGATTTTGTTTAATGTTTTAGTAGCCAATAAAGGACCTTCAAAAGTAGCCATACCGTAGCAAGTTACTGCCACAACAAACATTTTAAGAATAGGATCTTCTCGTACTTTGTCCCATGCACCTCGTAAAGTTAATAACCCGTTAAGCATACCTCCCCAAGAAGGCGCTATTAACATGATGGAAAATGCGGTTCCCAGCATTTGTGCCCATGCAGGTAAAGAGGTATATAATAGGTGGTGAGGTCCGGCCCACATGTAGACAAATATTAAGGACCAAAAGTGTATAATAGATAATTTGTAAGAAAAAACCGGTCTATTAGCAGCTTTAGGTAAATAATAATACATTAATCCTAAGATAGGAGTAGTCAAGAAGAATGCTACCGCATTGTGGCCGAACCACCATTGTACCATGGCATCTTGAACTCCTGAATATATAGAATAACTTTTTGCTCGTAAAATATTTGAATCTAACGGGATTGCCAAGTTATTAAATACCCACAATAAGGTAATTCCCCCCCAAGTAGCTATAAAAAACCAAATGGCAACATACATATGACTGATTCTTCTTTTAGCAATGGTAATAAACATGTTCAATCCAAATAATATCCAGATAATGGCTACCATAATATCAATCGGCCATTCATGCTCTGCATATTCTTTGGATGTATTGATTCCCATTAAGAAGGTAATTACTACAGAAACGATAATTAATTGCCATCCCCAAAAATGAATCCAACTTAACAAATCATTGGTTCGAGATTTTAATAATCGCTGGGTAGCATAATAAAACCCTGTAAAAAATCCATTACCTACAAACGCATAAATAACGGCACTGGTGTGAAGCATTCTCAATCTTCCATATCCCAAAAAGCCTTGAGATCTGGCTAAATCGGCCCCTTCAGTACCAAAGAAAAATTCAGGTAATGTCGGTATGAATAATAATGAGGCTACAGTAAGTCCGACTATGAAACCAACAATACCCCAAAGTATAGTGGCATAGGCAAACGCTTTTGTAATTTTATTATCATATGAAAATTTTTGTGTTTCCATTGGTGTTATGTAGTTACTTTATTATTTTTCTTTCTTATCGTTTTTGGATTCTTTTGAATTACCTTCATTGGAATCAAATAAAATTCTTACTGCAGGTGATTCATCATCATCAAATTGTCCTTTCTTGATTCCATAAATAAAAAGGATCAAAAATATAACAGCTAATGAAACACTGCATAATATCATTAAATATAATATTTCCATACTGACTGAACAAAAATACATTTTATTTGATATGATTGATAATGATTTGTAACATATTTTTACATTGCATCTTTAATTTAGAATATTTCTAAATTGAGGTATATTTTAGGTTATTTGATGTGTTTTCTAATAAAGAAATTACCTTATCTTTTTTTTAAATGTTTCATATCCAATAACTTTACTTACCACGGTAGTGAATAGTACTACTGAAATGGAACTTACAGGCATAAGTATGGCTGCTACTAAGGGGGAAAGCCTGTTAGAAACTGCAAAACTTAATCCGATTATATTATAGCAAAAACTAATAATGAAACAAATGGAAACTATAACTAAGGCTTTTTTTGATAATTTTAAATATTTAGGTAGATAAGCAAAATTGTTTCCGTCTAATATGGCATCAGACGAAGGAGTGAAACTGTTTATATCATCTGAAATGGCAATACCCACATTAGATTGTTTTAAGGCTCCTGCATCATTGAGTCCGTCGCCAAGCATTAAAACTATATGCCCTTGATCTTGTAAATTTTTAATGTAATCGAGCTTATCTTGAGGAGACTGATTAAATTTAATAACCGTGTCTGTGGAAAATATTTTTTCTAAATTATGCTTTTCGGAATTATTATCTCCACTTAATAATGATATTTTATAATGGTTAAGTGATCTGATAATTTCTTTTAAATCTTTTCTGTATTGGTTTTTAATTTTATATAACCCTTTGTATACACCATTGATGGAAATATAAACAGAAGTTTCAGAATTAATATTTTTTTTATTTCCTACAAAATCGGATGAGCCTATTTTGTATTCTATACCCTTAATGAACCCTTTTATTCCTTTACCTATTATTTCTTCGTAGTCCTTAATAGGTATATGATCAATAGGCATGGAAATAGATTCATAAAGTGATCTGCTTAAAGGATGATTGGAATTTTGAAGTATAGCTTTTAAGTTTTTTAACTCTTCAATAGTAAGTTTTTCTCCTTCATAATTGATTTTGTTAACTTTATTAATCGTCAAAGTGCCGGTTTTATCAAAAACTATATGGTCTATTTTTGCCAGTTTTTCAACTGTGAGAGCATCTTTTACGTAAAATTTTTCTTTACCGAAAATTCTCATGATATTTCCAATGGTAAAAGGTGCGGAAAGAGCTAATGCACAAGGACAGGCAACAATCAATATAGCCGTGATTACTTGATACATTTGCGAAGTGTTTTTTTCAATGAAATACCAGTATAATCCGCTTACAATTGTGATGATCAGTATGACCATCACAAAATATTTACTTATGTTATTGGTGATTGAATCAATAGTTGAAGTATCTTTTTTAAATGCTTCGTTATTCCATAATCGGGTAAGATAGCTTTGATTAACTTCTTTAATGATCTCTAGTTCTATAGTAGTGCCGGATTGTTTTCCACCGGCAAATATTTTTTCTCCTGTCTTCTTTTCTATTAGTTTGGATTCTCCGGTAATAAAGCTGTTATCAATAAACGCTTCTCCATGAATGAGAATAGAATCGGCAGGAATTATTTCTTGATTGCGTATTAGTATTCTGTCACCAATTTTTAAATTTGAGATCAGAACATTTTCATGAGTTTTATTGGAAGTAATTTTAGTTACGGCTATGGGATAAAAGGATTTGTAATCTCTGTCAAAAGCTAAAGTTTTATAAGTTCTTTGCTGAAAATACTTACCTAAAAGCATAAAAAATAAAAGTCCGCTTAGAGAATCGAAATAACCGTTACTCATTCCCGTATACGCTTCAAAGCAACTACGGGAAAATAAGGCAAATATACCAATAACAATGGGCAAATCAATATTTAATACTCCGTGTTTTAGAGCTCCCCATGCAGATTTATAATAATCTGAAGCACAATAAAAAACTACGGGTAATGAGAAAAGAAACATAAGAATTCTGAAAAAATAACTGTATTGTTGAAGCCAAGGGTCTTTTTCAGTTTCGAGAAATTCCGGAAAAGCAAAAAGCATAATGTTTCCGAAAGCAAATCCGGCTATCCCTATTTTTACAAGTAGGGTATGGTCTACTTTTTCAGGTTTTTTTTCAGTAGTTTCAAAATTAATGACCGGCTTATAGCCTAAATCTGTTAGAAAATTAGCTAATTCACTTAATTTATAGAATTCATTTTTGTAGGCAATTTGTACCGTTTTAGAAGAAAAATTAACAGTAGAATATGTAATATTAGTATTAATATTTTTTAAACTTTCCAATAACCAAATACAAGCACTGCAATGAATAACGGGTATTTTAAAAGTTATAAGAGTTAATCCCCCTTCCGAATAATCAATAATTTTATCAAAGATTTGAGGGGTGTCTAAAAATTCAAAATAATTTTGCCCCTTTTCAGGTTTTATTCCGGCTTTGGAGTTTAAATTATAGTAATTTTCCAATTTATTTTGATTTAAAATTTCGTATACAGATTTACATCCGTTACAGCAAAATAATTTATTATCAAAATCAATCGGAGTGTCCTCAATGATCTGTCCGCAATGATAACAATGCTCACTCATATATTTGTACTATCACTAAACCTGCAAAGTTATATCCTTTTATTTAAAATTAAAGTATTATTTTTGTCCGTAAATTATTAAAAATATGAGTAATATCATGCCTAAAAATTCAGTAGATTTAATAATATCAGAATTAAAAAATAAGGATGTTTTAAGCCAATTTACAAAAGAAGAACATAGCATATTGGATAAAGAAATGAAGGAAATTCGTTTTGAAAGAGGTCAAGAAATTATACATGAAGGTTATAAACCTACCGGAATATTTGGAGTTATAAGCGGTACGGGTAAAATTAACAGAAAAGGATATAATGGTAAAGATCAAATACTGCGTTTAGTAAAAAAAGGAGAAATTGTAGGATACCGTTCTTTATTAGGGGGAGAAAGTTTTAGTGCTTCTTGTACCGTTCTAGAAGATATTACTGCAGTATATATCCCTGAAATTATTTTTCATCGACTGTTAGAAATAAGTTCCAGAGTTTCTTTTGATGTATTAAAAAAAATATCCCAAGACTTAGGAGAAGCAGGAAAAACCATCACTTGGTTAGCTCAAAATACGGTGAGAGAAAGATTGGCTGCCGTTTTACTTCTTTTAGAGAAAAAACTTGATGTTGATCATGAAGGCTTCATTAAAATTACTCTTACTCGTGAAGAAATGGCAAATTTAATCGGTACAGCAACAGAAAGTGCGATACGATTAATTTCTGAATTTAAAAATGATGAGCTTATAGAAGTGGAGGGAAGAAGAATAAAAATTCTTAATCATCAAAAATTATCCCGACTAGGGCATGTTATGTCATAAAAATTATAAATTTTAAATTTAAGCGTTGAGCTCACTGAGTTCCAGCCATCTAGATTCTTTGTAATCTAAACTTTGAATAAGATTTTCCAGCTTATTGCTAATTTCTTGTATTTCATCAAAACTTAAATTCGAAGAGGATAATTGTTCAGTTAATTTATTTTTTTCTTCTTCTAACTGAGGAATTTCTTTTTCTAGCATTTCTAATTCTCTTTTTTCCTTGAAAGAAAGTTTTGGAGATTTGTTCCCGTTAGTTGGATTACTATTTTTTATTTCCTTTTTAGAAACGTCTTTGATGATTTCATTTTCTTTTTCCTTTGATTTTAAATAATAATCTGTATAATTACCTATAAACCAGGAAATTTTACCGTTGCCTTCAAAAATCATCAATTCATCAACCACTTTGTCCATAAAGTATCGGTCATGGCTTACGATCAAAACACAGCCTTGATATTCATTTAAAAAATTTTCAAGAACAGTTAAGGTTGGTAAATCTAAGTCATTTGTAGGCTCATCAAGTATTAAAAAATTGGGATTGCTAAATAAAATAGATAGCAATTGTAATCTCTTTTTCTCTCCGCCGCTTAATTTAGATATATAAGTATATTGGGATTCCGGTGTAAAAAGAAACATTTCTAAGAATTGACCGGCAGAAATTTGTTTTCCATTGGATAGAGGGAAATAATCTGCTATTTCTTTTACAAAATCAATAACTCGTTGATCTTCTTTGTATGCGAGTCCTTCCTGTTTAAAATGCCCTATTTGTAAAGTTTCGCCCCATTCGATAGTTCCGGAATCAAACTCTTCCTTTCTTTCAAGTATCTTTAAAAAAGTTGTTTTACCTACTCCATTTTTACCGATGATCCCGATTTTTGATCCTCTGGCAAAGGTATGGGAAAAGTCGTCCAAGATTATTTTATTTCCAAAATGTTTGGAAACATGTTCCATTTCAATGATTTTTTTTCCTAAACGGGTCATTTGCATGTCCAATTGAACTTGAGCATCAGAGATACTTTTTTTAGCAAGTTCTTCCGTTTTATAAAAACTTTCAATTCTGCTTTTTGACTTGGATGTTCTAGCCTGAGGTTGCCTGCGCATCCATTCCAGCTCTTTTCGATATAAATTTTTAGCTTTATCGGTTTGAGCTATTTGATTTTCAATTCTTAGAGATTTGTTGGTTACATAGGTCTCATAATCGCCATTATGCGAATATAAGGTTCCGTCTTCCATTTCTAAGATCCGAGTGCAAATAGCATCTAAAAAATATCGATCATGAGTAACTAAAATAAGGGTTTTATTTTCTTTGTTAAGGAAAAATTCCAACCATTCTACCATTTCAATATCTAAATGATTAGTTGGTTCATCCAGAATTAATAATACAGTGCCTTTTTCAAAGCTTATATCGATCAAGAATTTGGCAAGAGAAATTCTTTTTTGTTGTCCACCCGATAAATTTTTTATCTTTTGATCAAGGAAATCAATTTTTAATTTATTGATAATTTCTTGAATTACAGGTTCTACTTTCCATCCGTCCCATTGATCCATTTTTTCTATTAATCCTAATAATTCAGGATTGGAAGGATCATTTTGGACCATGGTATCGTATTGATGAACAATATCCAATACAGGGTTAGAATGGGTAAATATATAATCTTCAGCAGTCAAATCATCATTAAATAGTTCAGATTGTTCAAACATAACTACTTTTATGTCTTTATTGAGCGTAACCGATCCGGAATCGGCAGATTCTAATCCGGACAGGATTTTTAATAAGGTACTTTTTCCACTACCGTTTTTAGCAACTAAAGCAATTTGATCTCCTTCATTTATATGAAAAGAAACATTGGAAAATAAAGTTCTTATGCCAAAAGACTTACTAATGTTTTCAACTGAAAGATAATTCATAGGGTATATATAGAAAAGCAAAAATACGCTTTCTAAATTATTTTATAAAAAGTCAATTTGGGTATTAATTTGATGATTTATATAATATCATATGACAAACCAGCAAAATAGTTAGAAAAACATTGAGTATAACTCCTACAGAAGCATCAATATTTTTAAAATCTTTAATACGGGCATAGATACTAAGCAGGAGACAGAATAATTCAACACCGACCATAGTATAGTTTAGCCAGGAAGGTACAAAACAATATAAATTGCCAAGTAAGAAAGCTATTAGATTTAAAATTACTATTCCTGCTAAAAACACGAAAATACTGACGTTATTCATAATTTATTAAAATTAAATTTAAAAAATACTTATTATATATAAGATGTTTTCTTTAATTTCTAAATGATATACTTAAGTAAAAGAAATTAATAGTGTTACATTTTTAATAATCTAATTTTATTCCAAGATTTAAACAATCAAACAAAAAATATTAAATATTCAATGTTTAAGAAATAGAGGTAATATGTGATTGTGCAATTTAATGTAAGCTTATTACTAGATAAATAAGAGACAAAAGAGGCTTTTTATATTAAGATTTTTAACAACAAAAATTTATTGATTTTAAAAAATGCTAACTTGGTATATACAGAGTTTTGTTTGGAATAAAACAGCCCCCATACCACATTAAATAAATTTGCCTGTTGTTTATTGGATAAAAAATGCCTATAAAGCAATAAAAAAAGAAAAGATTATTCATGAACCACAGAATTGACTTTATTCAACCATAGTTTCTGAGAGTATATGTTTTGCAGCAGGAAAAAAGAAAATATTATGATTTTTTACATGGGATTATATAATATTATAAAGGAAAAAATGCTAATGTATTAGGAACTTCAACAGTAAAAAATATTTCATTTTAAGAAATCAAATGATTTTTTTAAAGAAATTCTTAAGGAAAATATCACATTAAAAAACAAAAAATCCACAATCTTTTCTTATTGAATTGATTATGGATTTTTGAAGTGGTACCTCTTGGAATCGAACCAAGGACACAAGGATTTTCAGTCCTTTGCTCTACCAACTGAGCTAAGGTACCCTCGTTTGGGATTGCAAATATAGGGCATATTTTTAAATCACAAAATATTTTTAAAAAAAATTTGAATTTTTTTTTCGGCTATAAAATTTGACTAAGAATTTTTACTTATAATTATTTTTATAATCGGTACATTATTAACATATTTGTACTTTGTATATAAAACACACTGAATGAAAATTAAATTTTTCTCCATATTATCATCATTTATCATATTTCTGAATGCAGCTTATGCCCAGCAAACTTCTACCTCTCCTTATTCTTCATTTGGCTTAGGAGAAAGTAAAACCAATTCCGATATAGTAATTTCTTCTATGGGAGGATTGGGAACCTCATATATTTCAGATTTTACCAATGAAGCCAATTTTGTAAATCCGGCAGCTAATAGAAACTTGCGATATACCAGTTATAACATCGTGATCAATACTGATTATACCAATGCTAAAACTTCTAACGTAAGCAGTGATCGATCCACTACTTATTTAGCTAATTTATCATTAGCCTTTCCAATCGGAGCTAAGTCCAGAGTAGGAGTAAATTTACAACCTTACACCAACATAGGATATGATATAAATACAGATAATTCAGATGTTGTAAATCAAAAATCTTTATTTAAGGGAAGGGGAGGACTTAATGCTTTCAGCGGTATGTATTCATATAATATATCTAATGAGTTTTCCTTAGGAGCTAAAATTGGGTATGTTTGGGGCGATTTGAAAAAAGATCAAGAAACATCTTTACAGAATGCTAATTTGATTTCCGGTATATTTAATAAGCAAGAATATGGTTTTTTCGATTATACTTTAGGAGTAGCCTATCGAAAAAAATTAACTAATAATCATTTACTTAAAATTGGAGCAACTTATAATATAGGGCATACCATAGATGCAGATGTAAATTATTTGTATTCAACCTATTATTATAACAATAATAATGAAAAAATTTCAATGGATACCTTAAACTATGTTAAGGGAACGCATGATGCAAAATTACCTTCATCATACTCAATAGGAGTGGCCTATGGAAAAGAGCATAAATGGTCATTAGGAGCAGATTTTAAATTTACAGATCAATTTAAACTAAAGATACCGGAAGATAATTTTGATTACAAAAATAAGTATCGCGTAGCTGTAGGAGGCTGGTATTTGCCTAATATAAACGGTTTCAGATCTTATTTTGAAAAAATTATTTATCGATATGGGCTGTATTATGAAAATACAGGGCTTAATGTGAACAATAAAACCATTGACCAATATGGGGTAACCGCCGGTCTAGGCCTGCCTTTGGGTAAATCCGGTAAACATGATCCTTCCATGCTTAATTTAGGTATTGAGTTAGGACAAAGAGGTTCAAAATCAAACGGTTTAATCAAAGAGAACTTCGTAAATTTTAAAGTTGGATTTAATTTTGATGATCTTTGGTTTAGAAAGAGACAGTACGATTAAAATTTATAACTATCATTGTTTATCCATGGAAAGATGGTGACTATAAAAAAAATAAAAATCTATTTATATCTTATTTTTTTTGCGATTATTTCCATATCATGTTCCGATGAAAAAGGGGATAATTTAGGAGAAAAAAAAACCAACTTTGCTTCCAGGAGAATCTATAATGCTAATATAACTTTAACAGATTCAGTGTATGCTATTATTAGATTAAGGACTCCACTTATGGAAGAATATGAATTTGTAGAAACACCATATACAGTTTTTCCTAAAGGCTTAGATATGGATTTCTACCAAAAAGGTAAAGATCCCGGGCATTTGAAAGCAGATTATGCCAAGATAATTGAAACTGCAGGATGGTATGAAGCAAGGAAAAATGTAGTTATTATTAATTCGGATAAAGACACATTAAAAACCAATCAAATTTTTTGGAATAAGAAAGAAAGAAAAATTTTTTCAAACGATACCGTTAAAATCTACAGGGCAGACGGGGTAACTACGAATATTTCTGTTCATGGAATCGAATCTTCAGAAGACTTTAAGAATTTTAAACTGAAAAAAAACACAGGTACTTTGCCCTATGCAAATGATTTAAAAACAGATAGCAAATAAATTTTATTTTGAATAAAAATAATATAAACGTTATTTGCAAATAAAATATGAAATTATTAAATAAAGATGTATATTAGTAGCTTCAAAATTTATATTTTTAATAAAAATAGCGAACAATGAAAAAAAAGTATACTGTTTTTCTTTTAATACTTACGCTTTCTGTTTATGCTCAAGAAGGAAAAGTAAAAGAAACTTCTGAAAAAGGAGTTTATTTTGAACAGAATGGGGAAATGATTTTAGTTTATAGGGGATCAAAGGAAGGTAAAGCTAATAGTAGCTATACTTTCACTTATGGAAAAGATGGAACATTAGAAGTAAAAGGAAAAGCATCTGCTCCTACATTTAAATCACCCAATGATGTGGTAATAGTTCAAGATGCTGCAGGAAATCTATATTGGAAATTGATTGATGGAACTATTGTAAAAACAGAATTAGCGGGAGAAGTATCAAAATCTGCGGCTGCTAAAGAAGTTTCTGTAATCAGAAAAGAAGAAAATAATGCAGTAGTAAATGAAGTTCCGGTTAAAACAGTAATTAAAGAAGTTCCTATAGAAGTTGTTGAAGAAAAATTAATTGAAACGCCGGAAACAGTAAATGCTTTACCGGAAAAAGAAATAGAAATAGAAATTGAAGAGGCAGACATAGCTGAAGAAAAACCTGAAGAGGAAACACTAATACCGGAAGCTCAATTTATAAATGAACAAGATTCAGATGATGTATCTGAGACTGAACAAGAAGAGTCTATCGCTATTCCTACTCCGTCTGCTACAGAAGAGGTGGAAACAGTACCTAGTTCTTCTAGCATAGTTATAGATGAAAATGAATCAAAAAATATAGAAGAAATTTCAACCCCAACTCCGCAAATTGAAGAAGCAGAAACAGTAGAAATCGAATCTATTCCTAGTCAAGAAGCTAATTCAGAAGTTTCAGTACCATCAGAAGAAAAAATTATTTTAGAAGAAGATGCCCCGGAGGAAGATAAAACTATAATTTCAACTATAGGAGATGATGGAATTGAAGAAATTCAAGTAATAGATGGAGAAGTAGGAGATGTGTCTAATATGTTTGAAAAAAATTATGAAGACATGTCTAGAAAGGAAAAGAAATTATATAAAAAGAATGAAAAAAAATTAATGAAGCAATTAGAAAAAGAACTTAAAAATTAATAGATATAAAATTTAATATAAAAAATGAACCTATTCGGTCTACCACTGAATAGGTTCAATTTTTTTTGAGGTTAAATATTCATTAGTAAGACTAAAAGGTCTTGAACCGAAAAAGCCTCTATGTGCGGATAAAGGAGAGGGGTGTACCGATTTAATTATAAAATGTTTTCGAGTATCTATTAAATTAATTTTCTGTTGTGCATAGCTTCCCCATAAAATAAATACAACATGTTCTTTTTCTTCAGATATTTTATGAATTACAGAATCCGTGAACGTTTCCCATCCTTTTTTTTGGTGAGAACCCGCTTGATGCGCTCGTACCGTTAAAGTAGCATTCAGCAAAAAAACACCCTGTTTTGCCCACGGAGTTAAATCCCCCGACTTTAATTCAATTCCGGTATCATTTTTTAATTCAATAATAATATTCCTTAAAGAAGGCGGATATACTATTCCATTGGGAACAGAAAAACATAATCCCATAGCTTGTCCTTCTCCATGATATGGATCTTGTCCCAGTAAAACGACTTTTACTTGATCAAAGGGAGTCAATTCAAAAGCCTTAAAAATATTTTTACCTTTTGGATAGCAAGTATGTTCTTTATATTCTTGCTTAACAAAATTTATTAAAGATGAAAAATAAGGTTTTTCAAATTCAGGCTTTAATAAATTTTTCCATGATTCTTCAATATTTATATTCATTCAGTAAAGGTAAAAATAAATATAAAAATAGTTGGAAATAAGACAAATATTAAGCCGAATAGGTGTTAAAATTTAATGCTTTAATTTTATTTTCTGAAATTAGATCTTGTAAGCATTCATGAATTTTTTCAAAAGAAACATTCCTAAATTCGGCATAAATATCTTCTCTGCTTCTAGGCTGTTCTTTTATATAAGATAAAATATCTTTCAGATAAGATTGTTCATCTAATTTGGATTTACAACATACATCACACTTACCGCATGTTTGATTGGTTTTTTCACCAAAATATCCAAGGATTAATTTCATCCTGCAATATTTTGAATTTCTGATAAAAAATTCCAATTCTTTATATTTAACTAATTTATTTTGTTGTATATGTTGAAATTCTTTCCAAAAGTTTACTAAAAGTTTTTGATCGTTTCGTGGTTCTAAAAAGTAAATTTTTTGCTTATTACCATCAACGTAAGAAATATCACTTGATTGGTTATATTTAATGAATTTGGAGTGTAATACGGAAAGAGGAATTAAAAGGCTGTCGGCTAATTTTTTTTCATCAAATTTTATTTGATAAGAAAAAACACCTGTTATTTTTCTGGCAATTTTTTCAAATAAAAAGGAATCATTGCCGTAAAAATTAGTGTCAAGTCTTTCTATAGGAAAGTTAATTTTAAGCAGACTATCTGAAGGCTCATATTTCCATTGAAGAACTGAGCTATTATGAAGAAATTCTAAAATAGGTATAATCTTACTTTTATTAATTTTTGTACGTTGTTGAAATAATTTCAAGTCGAAATCAAAAATTGTATCAGGTAACTCATTAGGAACAATACAAAACATTGAATATAAATAACGGATAATTTTTTCATATTCAGATTTTGAAGATATAGTTTGTATGAGTGACGAGTATATATCTGAAAGTTCCGATTCATTCCACAATAAAAATGTATGTGATAAAAGTCCGTCCCTTCCTGCACGACCAACTTCCTGATAATAGTTTTCTAATGAATAAGGAGGAGAAAGATGAATGATCACACGAACGTCTTTCTTATCTATTCCCATTCCAAAAGCATTAGTTGAAATTAAAATTTGGTTGGTACTTTCCGTCCAATTTTTCTGTCTTTGCATTTTTTCACTAGGGGATAAACCTGCATGAAAAAATTCAACATCAAATCCCTTTCTTTTTAAGGTTTCAGACAAAGTTTTAGTTTCATTTCGAGTTCTACAATAAATAATTCCCGAACCTTTATACCTATGTAAAATTCTTTCAATTTCCCCAAATTTGTCTCCGGCATTTAAAACTTGTAAAGAAAGATTTTCTCTATTAAATGATCTTTTAAATACCTGAACATTATGTAAGTTGAGTTTTTTTATTATTTCAATTAAGACCTTTTCAGTTGCGGTTGCAGTAAGTGCCATGCAGGGAATTTGAACCCCGATATATTCTCTAAATTTTATAATTTGTTGATACGATGGACGAAAATCATTACCCCATTCAGAAATACAATGGGCTTCATCAACCGCAATAAACGAAATTTCAATATCTTTAATGATCTCTAGAAAAGTTTTATTTAACAATCTTTCCGGAGATACATATAATAATTTCAATTCATTATTTCTCAATTTATTAAATACGGAAAGTTGTTGATCTGCTGTTTGATCCGAAGAAATATACTCGGCCGGAATTAATTTCCTTTTTAATGAATACACTTGATCCTTTATAAGAGCCAATAATGGAGAAATAACAATACAAGTGCCTTGAACCAAAAGAGCGGGGATTTGATAGCAAATAGATTTTCCTGCTCCTGTAGGTAAAAGAGCAATAGTATCTTTACTTTCCAATATAGTAAGTATGATCTCTTTTTGAAGAGGTCTGAATTCTTTATACCCCCAGTAAGATTCAAGAATTTTATTTGGTAATGAAAAGTCCATTTAGACTAGAATTTTTATTGGCAAGTAACAAATATATAAAAGAAAAATTTATCCTAATTTGAATTAGCACAATTGTTTGGTGTTGATTTTATGCAAGATAAATTATAAAAGAATTATATATTTACAGGCAAGATAAACAAGTAATAAAAAAAAATACTTAAAAAAAGTGATTTTAACGTAACAAAATTTGTTAAGATAATACAAATTATAGTGAAAAAAGTTGTCATGAATAATAAGGTTCTTAAAATAGTTTTATCTGTTGCTTTTATTGCACTTTTATTGTATTGTATATGGTACGTAATTATAACCAATACACGATCTAATGATAAGTTTGAGACAGAGTCTCCGGTTACTATGACTATTCAGCAAAAAGCTGTGGCAACCGGTAAAATTAATCCCAAAGAAAAGATAGAAATCAAACCTAATATTTCCGGGATTATCAAGGAGATTTATATTAAAGAAGGAGATGAAGTAAAAGTAGGACAATTATTGGCTACGATTAAAGTGGTTCCGGTCGTTTCTACAGTAAATACTGCTATGCAGAATATAAATTCAGCAGAAATTAAGTTAAATAATCAAAAAAGAATTTTTGAACGTCAAAAATTATTATATCAGCAAGGAGTAATTTCTAAGCAGGATTATGAAAGTGCTGAAACGGAATATAAAATAGCAAATCAAAATCTAATTCAAGCACAGAAAGATTATGATATTGCTAAAACAGGTATTACTTCAGGATTAGAAGATTTAGCGAGTATTCAAGTTCGTTCTACTGCAAATGGACAGGCACTGGAAGTACCTGTAGAAGTAGGGGATCAAGTGATTGAAGCCAATACATTTAATGCAGGAACAACTATTGCAAGCATTGCTGATGTCAGCAAAATGATATTTGAGGGTAAAGTGGACGAGTCAGATGCAGGGAAAATGCATGAGGGAATGAAATTAAAAATAATAATCGGAGCACTTCAAGACAAAGATATAAATGGTATTTTAACCTTTATTTCTCCTCAAGGTAAAGAAGAAAATGGGGCTGTTAAATATGAAATTAAAGCAGATATAATTATTCCGGAAGGGGTTTCGATTCGCGCCGGATATAGTGCCAATGCAGAAGTAATATTAAGTGAGAGAAAAAATATTTTAGCAATGAGAGAAGCTTTAATGCAATATGATGGAGAGAGACCTTTCGTTGAAGTACAACAGCCTGATGGAAAATTCAAAAAAGTTTATGTAAAACTAGGATTATCAGACGGAATATTTGTTGAAGTTAAAGGTATTTCACTGAAAGATCAAATTAAAATATGGAATTCTTCAGACGAAGATAAATCATCAAGAAAAAAGTAGTTTTGAAAAAATAGTTTAAACAAGCACCTGATGTAAATCAGGTGTTTTTTTATTTTATAAAATCTAAATCGATCTTTATATGATAGTATAGAATCATCAAAACATAAGATTTCTAAAGATATTGCGCAGGGTAATGTTTTTATTATACCATTAAAAATTCTATTTTACTCTTGAGTACTGATACATATATAATTGTATTTAAAAAGATATATGTGAAGATTTTTTCAAAAATGGAAATTTAAATTAACGTATTTTTGTACTTATGATTTCTAAAGAGACCATAGATAAGATTTTCTCAACGGCAAGAGTGGAAGAAGTAATATCGGATTTTATAAATCTGAAAAAATCAGGGAGTAATTACAAAGGCTTAAGTCCATTTGTAGATGAAAAAACGCCCTCATTTATGGTTTCCCCATCCAAACAGATTTGGAAAGATTTTTCATCCGGTAAAGGCGGTAATGTGGTTACCTTTATAATGGAACAAGAACATTATACCTATCCGGAGGCCTTACGCTATCTGGCAAAAAAGTATAATATTGAAATTGAAGAAGACAGTAAAGAACTGTCTGATAGTCAAAAAGAATTACAATTAAACAAAGAAAGCCTATATCAATTATCAGAGGTTGCCAATGAATATTTTCAAAACCAACTTTGGAAAACTGAAGAAGGTAATACCATAGGAATATCATATTTTAGAGAAAGAAGTATACGGGATGACATTATTAAACAATTCCAATTAGGGTATTCACCGAAAGAGTGGGATTCATTTACACATTTTGCATATGAGAAAGGGTATAAAAAAGAAATACTAGAGCAATCCGGTTTAAGCATTTTTAAAGAAGGATCAGATAAAGGATTCGATCGTTTTAGAGAGCGAGTATTATTTCCCATTCATAGTTTTTCGGGAAGAGTATTGGGATTTGGAGGTCGGATATTACAAAATAATGCAAAAACGGCTAAATATGTTAATTCCCCTGAAAGTGAAATCTATCATAAAAGTCAAGTTTTATATGGTTTATTTCATGCGAAATCTTTTATCATTAAAGAAGATAATTGTTATTTGGTGGAAGGATATATGGATGTAATATCCCTTTATCAAAATGGTATTAAAAATGTAGTAGCCTCTTCAGGAACTTCATTAACTGTTGAGCAAATTAGATTAATAAAAAGGTTAACCAACAACATTACTGTTTTATATGATGGGGATCAAGCAGGAATTAAAGCTTCATTCAGAAGCATAGATATGATTCTTGAGCAAGAAATGAATGTTAAAGTATTGCTGTTTCCGGATGGAGAAGATCCGGATAGTTTTGCAAGAAAACATTCTGCCGATGAAATAGAAGCATTTTTTAAAGAAAACAGTAAAGATTTTATTCAATTCAAAACAGATGTTTTATTAAAAGAAACGAACGGCGATCCCATAAAAAAGGCCGGTTTAATTAGAGATATAGTTGGGAGTATAGCCTTAATAAAAAATCTTATTCAAAAAGAGATTTATGTAAAAGAATGTTCAAGGATATTGGATATCTCGGAGCAAGTTCTATTCAGTGAATTGGCTCAATTAACACAACCAAATATACATTCTAGAGATCGGAATACAAGAAAACAAGTTGCTTTAAAACCTGTAACTACATCTCAACAAGAAGAAATTGATTTTACCTATAAAATTGAAGAAGATATTTTAGAATTAATGCTATCCTATGGAGACCATGAAATTTTAATAAACTATGTGGAAGAAGAAGAACCCTATAAAACTACTGTAATAGAAGAAATTGTTCACCGCTTAAAAGAAGATGATTTACAATTTACCGTAGATTTTTACAATAGAATTTATTTGGAAATCATGGAAGGTATTGAAAAAAATCAATTGAGAACCGGAGAATATTTTGTTAAATCCAAAGAAGTCGACATCACCGAATTTGCCGTAGGAAAATTATTAAAAAAATACTCAATAAGCAATAATTGGGAACTCAAAGAAATATATGTTCCAACATTGGAGCAAAATCTTGCAAAAAACACAAAAGATGTAATACTTAAATATAAAGCGATAAGAATAGCGGAAATGAATAAAAATTTAGCTAAAGAATTAAGTTCGGGGAATATATCAGAAGAAAGAAGATTAGAAATTTTTAATCAGATTATAACTTTAGATAAGCTTCTAAAACAAATACATAAGCTGGAAAATCGGGTAATTTAAAAAAAGATATTTAGGTTAATTTAAAATTCGATATATTTGCTTACATAAAGTAAACTAAAAAGCAAACTATGGGTATTAGTGCATTTTTTAGATTATTTCAACCAAAAGATAAGGTTTTCTATACTTTATTCGAACAAGTTGTTGATAATCTGGCTGCCATGTCCAAGGATATGGTAGAAGGAATGAAATCACAAGAAACTATAACAGAAGCATTTTATAAAAAAATGGAAGATTATGAACATGCTAATGATAAGTTGTCTCACCATATTTTTATAGAATTAGGTAAAAATTTCATTACCCCTTTTGATCGAGAAGATATACATCAGTTAACTTCTGCACTTGATGATATTGCTGATATCTTGTTCGCATCCTGTAAATACATATTACTGTACAAATCTCCATATATTCCGGCATATTTTACTTTTGCAAATCTGATACATGACTGTGTTTTAGAGTTGCAAAAAGCAATCTATAATCTAAGAAACTTTAAGAAACCCAAAGAGGTATTGGCTTCATGTGTAGAAATCAATAGAATTGAAAATGTTGCCGATGACTTTTTTAGCAAAGAAATTGGAGATTTATTTGAAAGCAAAAGAGATGTATTAGATATTATAAAACTGAAAAATGTATTAGAATATTTAGAAGATGTCACAGACAAATGTGAAGATTCAGCAAATATTATAGAATCTATTTTAGTTAAATATTCATAACCTTTTTTCATGACTCTACTTATAACCATCGTCATATTAGCATTAATATTTGATTATATTAATGGTTTTCACGATTCGGCAAATTCAATAGCCACGATTGTATCGACAAAAGTATTAACGCCATTCCAGGCAGTTTTGTGGGCAGCATTTTTTAATTTTGTTGCCTATTTTGTTTCATTATATATCGTAGGTGAATTTAAAATAGGAAATACGATAGCAAAATCTGTTCATGAGAATTTTATTACTCTCGAAGTTATCTTTTCAGGACTGGTAGCTGCAATCATATGGAATTTATTTACCTGGTGGGCGGGTATTCCCTCCTCTTCATCCCATACATTAATAGGAGGATTTATAGGAGCAGCTGTTGCTCATGTTGGCGGTTTCAGTAAAGCAGGAGAAACAGTAGTCAATTATCCCGTAGTTATCCCAATTATTTTATTTATTTTCATAGCACCGATAATTGGAATGATCGTTTCATCCATCATTACACTAATAATCATGAATATTTGTAGAAATGCCAATCCTTACAAAGCAGATAAATGGTTTAAAAAATTACAATTAGTGTCTTCTGCAGCTTTTAGTATAGGTCATGGAGGTAATGATGCTCAAAAAGTAATGGGAATTATTGGTGCAGCCTTTATCTTCTATGAAGTGAATATTGCCCATTCTGCAGAATATGTTAATCTAACGACAGCCGAAAGATTTCAGCATTTTACAACCGATTATTGGTGGGTGCCCATAAGCAGTTTTATAGCAATTGCTTTAGGAACTATGTCTGGAGGATGGAAAATTATTAAAACAATGGGAACTCGTATTACGAAAGTAACTCCTTTAGAAGGGGTAACAGCAGAAATATCCGGTGCAATTACCTTATTCCTTAGTGAACATTGGGGAATTCCGGTAAGTACAACCCATACTATAACAGGTTCAATAATTGGAGTAGGATTAGTTAAAAGAGTATCTGCCGTACGCTGGGGAATTACCATTAAATTATTGTGGGCATGGGTTCTAACTATTCCGGTAAGTGCATTATTAGCAATGATCGTTTATTCTATAGTTAAACTCTTTATGTAATACTAACTAAGCCTATCTTTTAGACGAAAAAAAATTTTTTAACAATAAAGAACATTCATCTTTTAAAACCCCCGATACGTATTCCGTTTGAGGGTGAAGAGATAATCCTTTAGACAGAAAGCCTCTTTTTTCATCTGATGCCCCTGCAACAACTCTGCCTATTTGAGACCAATACAAAGCTCCGGCGCACATTGTACAAGGCTCTAAGGTAACATACAAAGTACAATCAGTAAGATATTTTGCACCCAGTAAATTACTGGCAGCAGTAATAGCTTGCATTTCGGCATGAGCCGTAACATCAACTAATAGTTCAGTTAAATTATATGATTTGGCTAAAATTTTGTTATTACTGACTATAATGGCACCCACCGGTACTTCATCCTTATACATAGCTTCTTTAGCTTGTTGTAAGGCTATCTTCATATAGTATTCATCGGTAAACATGATTAATTATAAAATTTTAAATCAACTGTTTAAATCATTATTTTTAGTAGGAGTATTTAAAATATGACCGCAATGCTTACAGTATATAGCATCCGCTTCATTATTTATGGTATTACAAAAATTACACTTTTTACTGTTTAATTGATTTTTTTTATGTCTGGTATATTCAGCAGATAACAAACCTGCCGGAACGGAAATAATAGAATATCCTAAAATCATAATTCCCGATGCAATAATTTTACCTAAGACCGTTACAGGAGCTACGTCTCCATAACCCACAGTTGTCAAAGTAACTACGGCCCAATACATCGATTGAGGAATACTGGAAAAACTTTCTCGATTTCTTCCTCCTTCAATTACATACATTAAAGATCCTAAGATTAACGTAGTAATTATGATAAAATATAAGAATACAAAAATTTTACGTTTACTTCGTCGCAATGAAATTAAAAGAGAATTACTTTCATCAATATAAGTTCCCATTTTAAAAATCCTGAAGATTCGCAAAAGCCTTAATATTCGTATGATGGCTAAATAATGCGATTGAACGAAAAAAATACTTAAATAGGTTGGGATGATGGATAATAAATCAATAATTCCATAAAAGCTGGTCGAATATTTTTTTGCCTTTTTGGCACTGGATACTCTTAAAATATATTCTACGGTAAAAGAAATAGTAACCCACCAATCTAATATATAAAGCCAAAAGCCGATTTTTGAACTAATGCCCGGTACACTTTCCAGCATAATAATTAGAGTGCTTAAAGTGATGAAAAAGAGAAGAATGATGTCAAATATTTTACCTTTTACCGTATCAGACTCAAAAATAATGTCGTGAAGTTCAGCCTTCCAAATGGCAGTACCTTTTTTACATTCCGGTGTCTTACCTATAAAAAATAATTTTATTTCTTTTACAATTTTTTTCACAACTAAATTATTAATAGTAAAAAAATTATCTTATTATTAATTAATATGATAACAAAGATAAAAATAAAATTAATTATACTTAAAATGAATACCCTGAATTGTTCATTTAGTAGCGAATTTGTTTATATTTTAAAGAATTTATATAAAAACATGTATAGGTTGAAGATTAATTTTATATATTTGTAAAATAAAGATAAATTAAATTAACAAACAATAAAGTTTTTTACCATGAAAGAGAAATTTTATATAGATGAAACTGATAAGAAAATTTTACAATTTTTATCTATTAATACCAGAATGCCTTTTACCGAGATTGCAAAAAAAATGGATGTATCCGCCGGGACAATACACGTAAGAGTTAAAAAGATGGAAGATGTAGGAGTTATAAAAGGAACATGTTTAAATATTGATTATAATATTTTAGGTTATAGTTTTATAGCTTATGTTGGGATTTTATTAACCAAATCAAGCAAAACTCAAAGTGTATTAGAAAAATTAGCAGCAATACCAAACGTAACAACCGCTAATGTAATTTCAGGTAAATACAATATTTATTGTAAAATCAGCGCAAAAGATGCTGAAGATGCAAAAAATGTTATTTATAAAATAGATGATATTGATGACGTATTAAGAACAGAAAGTATGATTTCTTTAGAAGAAAGCATCAATGATCAAAACCGATTAATGGATGCTTTGTTTAAATAAAAATAATGCTTCCTGAAGAAAAAGAAATTTATTTTAAAGTAGCAATTTCTGTATCTTTGGTTTTATTTGGGTTTGATGGGGAAATGCTGCGTATTTTATTAAGTAATGATACAAAAAATGGACCTTTTAAAGGAGCTCCACGACTTCCCTCAGTTTATGTGAAAGCCCATGAGGGCATTGATTCAAATGTAGAAAAATTATTATTCTTACATACACAAAAAGACCACATATTTGTTGAACAACTAAAAGCTTTTGCAAAAGTTTTTAGAAATCCACTAGGAAGGGTAGTAAACATTGCTTACTACGCAACGGTAAAATTAGATGATGAACTATTGCAATACACTAAAGAAAGAGGTGAAGAATGGGTTGAATACTCAAAAATCCCGGACTTAGCATTTGATCATAATGAAATTATTGATTATGCAAAAGAACGGTTGAAACGCAGAGTTAAAAGAAGACCCATAGGTTTTTATCTATTACCGGAACATTTTACCATTTCGCAATTACAAAAGTTGTATGAAACCGCATTAAACCGAGAAATGGATAAAAGGAATTTTAGAAAAAAAATTGTTAATTCTCAATTAATTCTAGAAACAGGTTTAACGGATAATTCCTCGTCAAGAAAATCAGCAAAATTGTATAAATTTGATGAAGAAAAATATCAGAAACTTAGCTTAAAAGGATACGATTTTTTATTTTAAAATTATCAAAAATACTTCATAAATTAGATGAACAGGAGGAATATTATTCCTCCTGTATTTTTTATATACCATCATAAATGTTGTATATTTACTTAAGTTACTAAATAATACTATATGAGTAGTGATGAAGAAATTTTCGGAAAGCGCCCAAAAGAATATTTTGAAGTAAAAGAAAAAAAATCAATACCTTTTATTCTTTCATGTATTTACATGGGCTTTATGGGCTTTATACCTATCTTTCTCGGTATTCTTGGCTTTATGAAAATTTATTTTCCAGGTGCTCCTGCTTGGTTTTTTATTCTAAATATCATTTTAGGAATAGTAATGATTATCGGATCGATCAGAACCTATTATTTTAAAAAATGGGGGGTTTTTCTTTTCGGTTTGACCTTATTTGTAGATATTTTATTTCATTTATCGTTAGGATTTGAAGAGCTTGATGCAATTAACGGCTTATATTTGTTTATAGGTTTTGCTTTAGTTCCCATAATACCTCGATGGAAATTTTTTAGCTAAATGATAAGATCATACAAAATATCGAAAAATTAAAATATCCCATAGGTACTTTTAAAATTCCTGAAAACATATCTAAAGAAGATATAACTTTATGGATTACTCAATTAAAATCTTTTCCGGAAAGATTAAAACAAGCAGTACTTCCACTATAAGACACGCAGTTAGATACGCCTTACAGATCGGGTGGGTGGACTATAAGACAGCTAATGAGCAAGTAATCGCTTTATTTACATGGCATGGAAATCATCATTTAGCCCATATAACAAATTCAATTGATTTATAGCTATATAGTTCTAATACTCAGTAATCCTTTAAATTAGTTATAATTGTAATATATAATTTTTTTCTGTATATATACGAAAATCTCTAATGATCCAAAGGTCATAATCGGCTGAATTTAAAATATGTAGATATTCGAATTAATAAAAAGGCCATAAAATACTGAGATTTTTTTTAATAGCTAAATTAGAATAATAAAGACTTAGTTAATATCGCCGGTTGATATAATTAATCATTAAACGTTACTTTTGTATTTCAATCATTGCCAAATAAAAAATGTATGAGAATAGATATTATAAGTGCGGTGCCTAAATTACTAAAAAGTCCTTTAGAAGAATCAATTATGAAAAGGGCGCAAGACAAAGGATTAGTACAACTATATTTCCATGATTTACGGGAATATGGGCAGGGAAATTATAGGCAGATTGATGATACTCAATATGGAGGAGGTGCAGGAATGGTTTTAATGATTGAACCGATTGATAAATGTATTTCCCAACTATTATCCCAAAGATCATACGACGAAATTATCTATATGACTCCTGATGGCGATACTTTAAATCAGAAAACCTGCAATACACTTTCACTAAAAGAAAATATAATCATACTTTGTGGACATTATAAAGGTGTAGATCAAAGAGTTCGAGATTTATATATTACCCGTGAAATATCAATTGGTGATTATGTACTAAGCGGAGGAGAATTAGGAGCGTGTGTACTGGTTGATGCCATAGTTAGGTTGATACCCGGGGTATTAAATGATGAAACATCTGCCTTATACGATTCATTTCAAGATAATTTACTTGCACCTCCGGTTTATACCCGTCCGGAAGAGTATAAAAATTTGAAAGTTCCGGATATACTTTTGAGTGGTAATTTTGCAAAGATAGATGAATGGAGACAGGAAATGTCTTACAAACATACACAAGAGAGAAGACCCGATTTACTAAATGAAAATTAATACCACTTTTAATTAAAAATTATGGATGAAATAATTAATAAAGTCGAAAAAAGCGAACTCATTACACTAGATTTAGAAGATTTTTATCCTAAAGAACCCAGGATGCTATTTGATTTAAAAGGCTATTTATATGAAGGTTTAGTTTTAAGAGAAAAAGAATTTCGTGAAAATCTTTCAAAATTGGATTGGAAAATGTATGAAAATGCTTATGTAGCAGTAACTTGTACATCTGATGCAATTGTGCCTTCCTGGTCATATCTATTAATTGCTAATTATTTAACAGGAATGGCAAAGTTAATATCATTCGGCACTTTAGAGGATTTGGAAAGAGACATATTTACAGAAATTATAGATAAAATGGACGTGGATAATTATAATGATAAAAAAATTATTATTAAAGGCTGCTCACGCAAACCCGTTCCACAAAATGCTTATTTACAACTTATACAAAAACTTAAGCCTATAGCTTCTTCCTTAATGTTTGGAGAGGCTTGTAGTACAGTTCCTATTTTCAAAAAGAAAAAATTATAATTTAAAATTTCAAAAAATTACTGACTGGAATAAAAAATTGTTAATAATTTTTAGTTATTTAACTGTTTCATTCACTAGTATTTGGCTGTGAAATTATTAACTTATAAAAAGTTTTTTGAAAAAATAAAATTTAAAAAACTGAAGCTAATAATTCAACGATTATTTTTTCTCTAACTTATTTTTTATTCGGTTAGCTTCTTTGATGAATTCATATAAATGTTTGGATTCTCCATTTTCCAAATAAGATTTAAATTCAGTCAACTTTTCCAAATAAGTAGTAAGAATAGGTAAAATATATTTGGAATTTTGTTCAAAAATAGGAAGCCACATATCAACGGAACTTTTAGCCAGTCGAACGGTAGAAGCAAACCCACCGGATGCTAAATTGAATATGGCAGCATCATCTTTTTCTTTTTCAAGAACGGAAACGGCCAAAGCATAGGAAATAGCATGAGAAAGATGTGAAACATACCCCACATGTTCATCATGAGATTCCGCATCCATAAGAATAAGCCGCGATCCTAAATGATAATAAACTTGAGAAACCAGATGAACTGCTATTTGATGAGATTCATTGGAATTACATAGGATGGCAGCCCGATCTTTAAATAACCCATGAAAGGCAGCAGATGGACCGCTATATTCCGTTCCTGCCATGGGATGAGAAGGGACGAATGATTTTCTGTTTGGATGATTTTTAACCTTTTCAATCAAAGAAGATTTAGTACTTCCAACATCCATAAGTACCGAACCGTCAGGGAGAATATCCAATAGGTGAGGTAGAAGTTTAATGCTTACATCGACCGGAGTGGATAGAATGGTTAATTCGGAAGAACATATTGCCTCGTCCATCGGCATAATTTCATCAACAATGGATAATTCCAAGGCTTCTTTTTCATGAAGTTTAGACTTATCGGTCCCTATAACTTTTGAAGCAAATCCGCTTTTTTTAAGATCCAGAGCTATAGAACCTCCAATCAAACCTAATCCGATGACACTTATAGTTTTTGACATATAAAGATTCAAAGATAAAAAAAATCGGTTCTTAAAAAAAGAAACCGATTGGGTATTTTATATTTTAAAAGTATGTTAAGAACGGCTTATACTGTCATGATCTCTTTCTCTTTAACGGAAAGATGTTCTTCTGCCAATTTAACATATTTATCAGTCAACGATTGTATTTGCTCTTCACCATTTTTCTTTTCATCTTCTGAAGCACTCTCTATCTTTTTTATATCGGCATTTGCTTCTTGTCTGGCTTTTCGAATACCAACCTTAGAATTTTCGCATTCTGCTTTTGCTTGTTTTACTAAGTCTTTTCTTCTTTCTTCTGTTAACGGAGGAATGTTAATAATAATATTTTCCCCGTTATTATTTGGAGTAAAGCCTAAATTGGACTGAAAAATAGCTTTTTCAATAGCGCCCAAAGTAGATTTTTCCCAAGGCTGTATACTTAGAGTCATTCCATCGGGAACGGAAATATTGGCAACTTGAGATAAAGGAGTAGGAGTCCCATAATATTCCACTAAAATGTTTTGAAGCATGAGTGGGTTAGCCCGCCCTGCTCGTATTTTATTAAAAGCTGACTCTAAATGTTTTAGAGAGGATTCCATGCTTTCCTTAGTCGTATCTATAATTAAATTTATTTCTTCCATAATTTTCAGATAAGTTGCCTTGCAAATATAAACTATTAATTAATTAAATAGAAACTAAAGTTCCTACTTCTTTACCTTCAATAATTTTTCTTAAATTCCCTTCTTTGTTCATATCAAATACAATGATAGGAAGCGCATTTTCTTGACTTAACGTAAAAGCAGTCATATCCATAATTTTAAGTCCTTTTTTATAAACTTCATCAAAAGAAATACTGTTGAATTTTACTGCATTTTTATTTTTTTCCGGGTCAGTATCATAAATACCGTCCACTCGAGTCCCTTTTAAGATAACTTCTGCGTTAATTTCGATAGCTTTTAATGTAGCGGCTGTATCAGTAGTAAAATAAGGGTTTCCGGTTCCTGCACCAAAAATTACAACTCTTCCTTTTTCCAAATGCCTATCGGCTCTTCGTTTAATAAAAGGTTCAGCAATTTGATCCATTTTTATGGAAGTTTGCAAACGGGTATGTACTCCCATTGCCTCCAAAGAACTTTGTAAAGCCATTCCGTTAATAACCGTGGCAAGCATTCCCATATAGTCGCCTTGAACCCTGTCAATACCGGTAGCAACTCCCGCAACTCCTCTGAATATGTTTCCGCCTCCTATAACAATTGCTATTTCTACTCCCATTTCAGAAATTTCTTTTATCTGTTTAGAGTAACTTTGAAGAATTTCGGAGCTTATTCCATATTGTTGATTTCCCATTAAAGCTTCTCCACTTAACTTTAAAAGTATTCTTTTATATTTCATGATTAACTAGCGTATATTTATTATTTTTTGACAATGAATTCGAAAAGGATAGTAATGCTATATACTTAAATAGAAGAGTAAAAAGAAAGTAAATAGATACAGAAGGTACTATAAATAGTAATAAAATCATTTATGTTAAATTTCTGTATGCAAATATAATAAGGAATTTTTTAAAAAATGTAACCGCTTTTTATTTTTCCCTTAATGTGCTGTTCTCACTTCCATTTAAGAATTCAACATATTTTACGGTTTACGAATTCATTAAAAATGTTTTCAAATCGGAAAAATTATTTTCAAGAGATGTAGCCGAACTTATTTTATGATCCAACTCTTTTACTTGTTCAGGTATAATAATTTTACTTTTTAAGTTTTCAGGATATACATCCATAAATTTACAAGGATGAGCAGTAGATAAAAATATGGTGAAATCTTGTGGATGATTATACTTCTTTGCAGCTAAATAAGCAACTGCAGTATGAGGACAAGCGATATAGTTGTATTTTTCATATAATTCCTTAATACCATTCAACGTTTCTGAATCGGTAAAAGAATAAGCAGATATAAGATTACGCAAAGAATCTAAGCTTTCATTAAATAAATCGGTAATTCGTACCCAATTACTTGGATTTCCTACATCCATGGCATTAGATAAAGTTTGTATGGATGGTTTAGGTTCATAAGAACCCTTTTGTAAATATACGGGAACAGTATCATTTACATTAGTAGCTGCAACAAAATGTTTTACAGGAAGACCTGAATTATAGGCTAGTAACCCGGCACCAATATTGCCAAAATTTCCACTGGGAACTACAAAAACTATATCTTTCTTATTCTTTTTGATTGCTTGAGCATAAGCATAAAGGTAATAGAATGTTTGCGGCAATAACCTTGAAATATTGATGGAATTAGCAGAAGTTAATCGTAATTTTGAATTAAGTTCAGCATCATTAAAAGCCATTTTAACTAAAGCCTGACAGTCATCAAAAGTTCCATTTACCTCCAAGGCTCTAATGTTTTGACCGTTTGTAGTCAATTGTTTTCTTTGTATTTCACTAATTTTACCTTTCGGGTATAAAATAGTTACCCGAGTACCTTCAACCCCTAAAAAACCTAAAGCGACAGCTCCTCCAGTATCTCCTGAAGTAGCCACCAGAATATCCAACATTTTATCGTTTTTATCGGTTAAATAAGCCATAAGTCGACTCATAAAACGAGCTCCGAAATCTTTAAATGCTAACGAAGGACCGTGAAATAATTCCAATACAGCCAAATTTTCTTCTAGTGATACCAATGGGGCATCAAAACTAATCGTTTCCTTTATAATTTTTTCCAAGTCTTTTTTAGGGATATCTTCTCCAATAAAAGAATGGGCAATTTCTAAAGCCATTTCAGGAAAAGAATAATCCGTAATATTCTGAATAAAAATTTCCGATAATTTTGGGATTTGCCAAGGCATATACAATCCTTTATCAGAAGGAAAGCTGGTAAATACGGCTTCTTTAAAAGAAACAGAAAGATTTTTATTATTTGTGCTGTATAGTTTCATGTTAGAGTAGATTATATGGCTGAATTATGAAAGCACAGTTGCTCCTTTACTATTTATAGGTGAGGAATAACCATTGCTTTCTATTTCGTGATTTTTAAGATGTTCTTTAAGTTTTGCAGTAATTGTTTTTGCTGTTTCAATTCCTTTGGTAAAAGCAACTACAGAAGGTCCGGAACCAGAAATTCCGAAACCTAAGGACCCGCATTCCATAGCAATTCTTCTCATGGCTTCAAATTCGGGTATAAGAATGGAACGGGTAGGTTCAATTAATTGGTCTTGTAAACTTCTGGACAACAAGTCGTAATCCTCTGTAAATAAGCCTGTTATCAATCCGGCAATATTTCCCCATTGGGAAACGGCGTCTTTTAGTTCAACTTTATTCTTTAAAATTTGTCTGGCTGCGCGAGTCTGAACCTCTACATGTGGAAAAATAATGGAACAACAAAGTTCCGTAGGCACGGGAAGGTTAATTACTTCTAACGGTTGATAGCTTCTAATTAATGTTATCCCACCCATTAATGAAGGGGCAACATTATCGGCATGGCCATGCCCGCAAGCCAGTTCTTCACCCTTTAAGGCAAAAGGCAACAGTTCTTTTTTAGATAATGGTTCTCCTAAAAGCTGGTTAATAGCAAACAGACCCGCTATTGTACTTGCTGCACTAGAGCCCAGACCGCTACCGATAGGCATTTTTTTATGAAGTTCAATTTCAATTCCGTAATTTTTTTTACCCAAAAAATCGAGAATCATTTTAACACATGCACTCACCGTATTCTTATCCGGATGGGTAGGTAAAAGCCCTTGATCTCCGGTTATCTTAGTAATTCTTATTCCGGGTTCATCCACGCGTTTTAAAAAAACTTCATCTCCCGGCTCATTCAACGCTAATCCTAAAATATCATATCCACAAATAAAATTAGCTGAAGTCGCCGGAGCAAATACATGCACACTATCTTTTTCTTTCATCGAAATTTGAAAACGTTCAATTTTTAGTGAGACAAATGTAAGCTAATTATATTTGATTTCAAAAGACTAACTTTTTTAAACAATAGGTGTATCAGGTTTATAATTCTACAAGAATTAATACTTTTCTTAAATATTTCGATGCGATTAAGTTGTACTATTTTTAAATAAATTTATATGTCTTATTTTATAATAAAGCCTATACCTAAATTAAAAAAAAATAGTTTTCAACCTAAAATCTAAAAAATATCTAGATTTTATAAAATATTAATTAGCTCCAACATTAATAAGATCAGCAAAAACCCCCGCTGCGGTAACTTCAGCACCTGCTCCCGGACCTTTTATTACCAATGGATTAAATTTATATCGCTCTGTTGTAAATGAGATAATATTATCACTTCCCGTTAAATTGTAAAAAGGATGAGAAGCGTCTACGAATTCCAAATTAACGGAAGCCTTTCCATCTTCCAACTTTCCTATATATCGTAATACTTTATTTTCATTTTCAGCCTTTTCTTTCAACTCGTTAAAATAAGAATCAGATTTTTTTAATTCTTCATAAAAGTCATCAATCGAGGGAGCTTTGAAACAGCTTTCAGGAAGGATAGCTCCTAACTCAACATCTTTTTCTTCAATTTCATATCCAGCATCACGTGCGAGAATCATCATTTTACGCATAAAATCTTTCCCGCTCAAATCTTCTCGAGGATCCGGTTCCGTATAGCCTAATTCATGGGCTTTTTTAACAACCTCATAAAAAGAAGTATTGCCTCTAAAATTGTTGAATATATAAGAAATAGTACCGCTTAAAATAGCCTCAATTTTGATGATCCTGTCCCCGCTGGTCATTAAATCCTTTAAAGTCCGTATGATGGGTAATCCGGCTCCTACATTCGTTTCATAAAAGAAATCGACGCCTCTTCTTCTGGCAGTATCTTTTAAATCTTTATAATCTTTATATGAAGAGGAATTAGCTATTTTATTACAGGTAACTACCGAAACATTAGATTCGAAAAGTTCTTTATAATACGTTCCGGTTATTGGACTTGCAGTATTATCCACAAAAATACAGTTGGAAAGATTTAACAACTTAATTTTTTGGATGAATTCATCCAAATTAGAGGTTTCTCCCTTATTTATTCTTTCTTGCCATTGTGTAAGATCAATGCCGTCTTCGTCAATAATCATTTTTCTGGAATTTGCTATTCCGTTTATCTTTACTTCAATACCATTGTTTTCTCGTAAAAAATCACTTTGAGCATCGATTTGTCGCAGCAAGGTTGCCCCGATATTTCCTGTTCCTACACTGAATACATGAAGTGTTTTGGTTAGTTGAGTGAAAAACGCATCATGAACAGCATTCAGAGCTTTCGATATATTCTTACGTTTTATTATTACCGAAATATTGTATTCGGATGATCCTTGTGCAATGGCATGTATGTTGATTCCATTACGTCCTAAAGCCTGGAAAAGCTTGCCCGATATCCCCGGGGTTTGTTTCATATTTTCACCAACTATGGCTAATACACATAAATTTTCTTCAATGATAGGCGGATTTAATTTATTGGTTTCCAGTTCCAACTCAAATTCACTGTTGAAAAGCTGTTTTGCTTTATGAACATCCTTGGGCTCAATGGCAAATGTAATACTATGTTCGGAAGACGATTGAGTAATAAGGATTACATTAATATGTTCACGTGCTAATAAAGAGAAAAGTTTGCCGCTGAAACCAATCTTACCAATCATTCCGCTTCCCGTAATATTGATCAGGCTGATTTCATCTATGGAAGAAATACCCCGAATCGGGTATGCATTTTTATGAGTATGTTCTTCAATCCTTGTTCCTTTAAAAGAAGGATTAAAGGTGTTTTTCAATACAATAGGTATTTTTTTTCGAAAAGCCGGAATCATGGCTGGAGGATAGATAACTTTCGCTCCAAAATAAGATAATTCCATTGCTTCCGTATAGGAAAGTTCAGATAATGAAAAAGCCTTCTTTACGACACGAGGATCTGCGGTTAGCATACCGTCTACATCAGACCAAAGCTCAATTTCTTTTGCATCTAAGGCGGCAGCTATTATGGCCGCCGTATAATCACTGCCTCCTCTTCCTAATGTCGTAATTCGATTGTTTTCATTGGAGGCTATAAAACCTGTAAAAAACAGGATTTGATGTGAATGCTCTTTGTAAAATTCTTGCAATAACTGTTCTGTAACGGGAGTATGTACTCGGGCATTTCCAAAATTGCTGTCTGTTTTTATAAGGTTTGAAGTATCTACATAAATACTTTCTGAAAAATATTGTTTGGCTATTTGACTCAATAAAAAAGTGGAGCATTTTTCTCCATAACTTAAAATAAGATCTTTGCTTTGAAGACTGAGTTCCCTCAAGCTATAGACTCCTTGCAAAAGATCTTCGATCTCGTTTATAAAAATCTTAATCTGAGTAAATGCAGGATTTTGATTTTTAACCGTAATCATTTCTTTAATAACCGTAAAATGTCTTTGTTCAATTTCAATAAGACCTTTTTTAAAATCCTTTCCTTCAGAGGCAATTTGTGCCAGTTCCGTTAAAATATTGGTAACTCCGCTCATGGCAGATGATACTACTATAAATTTTTCGCCTGAAGCATATTTGTTCTGCAGAATATTAAGTACATTTTGTATACTTTGACCGGAACCGACAGATGATCCTCCAAATTTTACTATTTTCATACGATTACTATCAATTGGTTACAATTTTAGTGAAATTTTATAGGATTAAAAAATATTACTTGAAAATGCATTTAAATATTTTTATAGAATAAAGTATATTCAGATAAGTTGTTAAAACTTTGAATTAAATATATGCATAATTTAAGATCAGTTATTTTTATGCGATGTTTGATAAAAAATCATTTATGATTTAACAGTTGCATACAGCTAGAGATTGTTAATTATAAATAAACGCATATTATATAAAGATATAAACCATACTAAATAAAAAATAAGTTTTTATTTATTTTTGTGTGGAAAATATAAGCTTATAGAGATAAATATGAATTGGATTTTGTTAATTATCGGCGGTTTGTTTGAAGTCGGATTTACTTTTAGTTTAGGACAAGCAAAAAATTCTCAAGGAAATGCAGTATACTATTGGTATATCAGTTTTTTAATTTGTATGATTTCGAGCATGTTATTGTTGATTAAGGCTTCTCAAACCCTTCCGTTAGGTACAGCTTATGCAGTATGGACCGGTGTAGGAGCAGTGGGTACAGTATTGTTAGGAATATTTGTTTTTAAAGAACCGGCAACTTTTTGGAGAATATTTTTTATAATTACTCTGGTTAGCTCTATAGTAGGTCTTAAATTTGTATCTAATCACTAAAAGAAATTGATTAATTGTTTATTATAATTTACAAAAGAATTTATTTAAAATTTTTATACATAATTAAAAACGATTTAATCTACTAAATTTTATAAAACAAAAAAAGCAATTAACTTTCAATTAGTTAATTGCTATTTATTTTGATGCATATGAAGGGAGTTGAACCCTATAATTAATTATATATTTGATTATTATTAATAAAATGTATAAATCTAAATAGGTGTAAAATAATCTAACTAAATACAATATAATCGCGCAAATATTGTGTATATTCTTGCTTTTATATTAGCGTAATTTTAAATTACAAAATTAAGGCTAATATTCATTTTCTCTATTGAAGCAAATCTAAAAAAGAAACAGGAGCAATTACACTTCGTTTAATTCATAAGAATGAAAATGAAATTGACCTATTTTATTAATACAGGTTATATTTCACATAGAAAATTTTGGTTTAAAAGTGATGGTAAACAACATGATTTGCCTTATGATAAACTTGCAGGAGTAAAAAAAGAGAAAGATGATTTAGGTAAATTAGAAAACCATATTATTGAAATATTCAATCTAGATAATAATGATGATATTGAAATAAGTAAAGATTTGTTAAAGTAAAAAATAGATATTTTCATTAAGAGAAAACCAGAGAATGAAATTAGCCAATATGACATATCAGAGAAGTATTATAAATTAGGAAAATTAGTATATTTATATGAAAATTAAAACCTGTTATAAATGAAGAAAATTCTTGCATTTATAAGTATATGTTATCTTATATCAGGTATAATAGGGGTAATTATCTGGAATATTCCGAAGTCACAAAATACTGTTAATCCCATTCAGTTACTATTCACATTATTATTAATGATTATTCCTGCTTTAGTAGCATTTAAAGTAGAAAATAGGAAATTTTTGGTAACATCAGAAAAATTTCAATTAAATTTTAAAAATATTAACTGGAAACAAACTTTTAAATATCTGCTGATAACCAATTTGTTACTTCCAGTTTTAGTGATGTTTTATGGGTATTTATTTGGGAATGTATTAGAAATTGAACCCTTTGGAAAACTAATTACAAGTTATCGACAACTAAATCCAGAAATTTTACAAAAAATACCATCTATATTAAAAATCGACTCTTTATTATTCCTATTGGTTCCAATAATGTTCATCGCAAGTTTAATGTCCTCAATATCTATAAATGGTTTCATTGCTTTGGGGGAAGAAATTGGTTGGAGAGGTTTTTTAGAGAAAAATTTAAATTTTTCTTTTTTTAAAAAAAATATAATAATCGGGGTCATTTGGGGGGCATGGCACGCACCCATAATAATATCTGGACATAATTATCCTAACCACCCTTATTGGGGGATTCTTATGATGGTTATATTATGTATTGCTATATCATTCTACTTTTCTTTTGCCTTAAAAAGAACACAAAGCCTATTTGTCATTGGCGCTTTACACGGAGGAATTAATGCTATTGAACAAACGTTAGCTTTTATACAGATTGATTATAATGATTTATTTGGCCCTGTTGGATTATTAATGTTTTTTTCAGTATTAACAGTATTTTTAATTGATTATAATTTAAGTAAAAAAACAAATGAACCATTAAATTTTATTTCATAAATTTTTAATAAGAACATCTCTTTTAAATTTTTTAAAAAAATAAATGAAAATCCAGTAAATTGTTAAATAAAAAAATTATGGAAGCTATCTTTTTAGCATCCCTAGAGCTTTATAAGATCATTGTTGAGAAACAGTTTATAAATAAATTTTCTCAAAACAGTATTTATACTTTATTAAAATACCTGTCAAGAATGATTACAAGTTGTTCTCCTATTAAAATATCTGCCGGAGTTAGTTTAGGTATATTTTCAAATGATAAGAATCGAAACATACTAAATAGGTTGAAACTATTTAAAAATCATATTTAATTGAACATGAACGAACAATTTACAATTATTTAGGAAATAAATAAACAGCCTCTAAATATGATCTTTTTACATCCATAAGCGAATATTCTTATAAAGAGACGTTAAAATATTTTGAATATGTTTACAAAGATGGTATTAGAAATCATTCTTAGTGTTAATATAATCGTGCAATAGTCTTGAAAATTCTATAAAATAAAAAAGCAACTAACCTTTATTCAGTTAATTGCTTTTAATTTTTGTACGGATGAAGGGAATCGAACCCCCACGCCTCACGGCACTAGATCCTAAGTCTAGCGTGTCTACCAGTTCCACCACATCCGCTTACTGGTTTTGGACTGCAAATATACATTTATTTTATAAAACGGAAAATAATATTTTAATTATTTTTTGAGATTTTGATTAATACATTGATTCAATATAATTTAAAAATCAAACTATTTTATTAAGGACTATTCATTTAAATATACTAATAATGAATGAGAATAAATTTCAATAGAGTAAGATAATGCGTTGTAAAACAAATCTTATAGGAAAAAGAAGTCTATAAAAAGTAAATTTAACCCGAAATAAGGTGAGCAAAGGTTCTTATAAACAGTTTAATCTCTATAAAACAGTTATTTTGTGTTATTTATAATGATTCCAGATTGTTAAATATAGATTAAAAACAGTTACTTAAACTTTTCAAGTAAAATTCATTATTGTATATTTGCAACCTAACATTAAAATAAAAATGACTAAAAACGGTGTAAGCCCTGATAAAGAGATAGTTTTTAGCAGCGAATCCTTAAATAAAGTACATGAAATAATTGCAAGATATCCGGAAGGTAAGCAAAAATCTGCTTTAATTCCTGTATTGCATTTGGCTCAAAAAGAATTTGGAGGATGGCTAGATGTCCCTGTTATGGATTATGTGGCTTCTTTATTAAATATTTCACCAATAGAAGTATATGAAGTAGCTACTTTTTATACAATGTTTAATATGCAGCCTGTCGGAAAATATGTGTTGGAAGTATGTAGAACCGGTCCATGCATGTTAAATGGAAGCGATCAAATCATAGAACATATTAAAGAAAAATTGCAGATAAAAGAAGGAGAAACAACCGCAGATGGTATGTTTACTCTAAAACCGGCAGAATGCTTAGGCGCTTGCGGGTATGCCCCTATGATGCAAATTGGTAAATTTTATCATGAACATCTGACAAAAGAAAAAGTAGATGAAATCATTGACCTTTGCAGGGCGGGAAATATTGCAATTGATTAAACAATAAGTTAGAAGCATATATTATAATATAATGAGTAAAAAATTATTGCTTAAAAATATTGATGTAGAAGGAATAAAAACTTTTGAAGTTTTTAGAAAGCATGGAGGCTACACTGCAGCGGAAAAGGCCCTTAAAATGACTCCTGATGAAATTTTAGAAGAAGTTAAGACCAGTGGACTTAGAGGTCGTGGAGGTGCCGGGTTTCCTACGGGGTTGAAATGGAGCTTTTTGGCTAAGCCGGAAGGAGTGCCGCGTTATTTAGTGGTAAATGCAGATGAATCAGAGCCGGGAACTTTTAAAGACCGATATTTAATGGAATATATACCTCATCAATTAATAGAAGGTATACTTATTTCATCTTTTTGTTTAGGAGCCAACGTTTCCTATATATATATACGAGGAGAATATTCTTGGATTCCCGAGATCTTAGAACACGCAATACAAGAAGCAAAAGCAAATGGCTTTTTAGGTAAGAATATAAAGAATACAGGATATGATCTGGAAATTTATGTTCAACGCGGTGCAGGAGCTTATGTGTGCGGAGAAGAAACAGCTTTGTTGGAATCTTTAGAAGGAAAACGAGGTAACCCTAGATTGAAACCACCTTTTCCGGCCGTTAAAGGGTTATACCAATGCCCTACCGTGGTTAATAACGTAGAAACCATTGCAACTGTACCGGCTATTATTTCCATAACCGGAGAAGAATATGCTAAAATGGGAGTAGGAAGATCTACGGGAACTAAATTAATTTCCGCTTGTGGAAACCTGAATAAACCGGGAGTATACGAAGTTGACTTCAATTTAAGTATAGAAGAATTTATTTTCAGCGAAGAATATTGCGGAGGAATACCTAAAGGTAAAAAATTGAAAGCCTGTATTCCGGGTGGATCATCAGTTCCTATTTTACCCGCTAAATTATTACTAAAAACAGCTAACGGCGAAACCCGTTTGATGAATTACGAAAGTATGGCAGATGGAGGGTTTATTACAGGAACAGCCTTAGGTTCAGGCGGATTTATAGTGTTAGATGAAGACCAGTGTATAGTAAGACATACGATGACTCTGGCGCGTTTTTATAATCATGAAAGTTGTGGACAATGTACACCTTGTCGCGAAGGGACCGGGTGGATGTACAGAATACTAAAAAAAATAGAAGAAGGACGGGGAACATACGACGATATCGATTTGCTATGGAATATACAAAGTAAGATAGACGGTAATACGATATGTCCTTTAGGAGATGCAGCGTCCTGGCCGGTTGCAGCAGCTATTAGACATTTTAGAGATGAGTTCCAATGGCATATAAATAATCCAGAATGTTTAACAAAAAATTATGGTATAGCTGAATATGCAACTATTTAACAAAAGTAATTTATTGTTTTTATTAGCAATATTTACAATTGGTGCAGTAGATGCCCAAGAACAAGAAAAGAACAAAAGAAAAGCCCACAGAAAAGGTGAAGTATACGCCTACTGGGGTTGGAATCGAGCCTATTATGGAAGGTCATCCGTCCATTTCACAGGTAATGATTATAATTTTACCCTACATGGAGTAAAAGGCGACGATAAGCCGATTGGCTGGAATTTTCATGATTTCTTAGATCCAACCAGAGTAACAATACCTCAAGTAAATTATAGAATCGGTTATTTCTTCAAAGATAACTGGGCAGTTTCTTTAGGTATGGATCATATGAAATATGTAGTTAGACCGGGGCAATGGGTTAAATCAACAGGAACAATTAACACTCCCGGATATGAGGATGCAATCGTTGACGGAGAATACATTTATTTAACTGATGATTTTTTACATTTAGAACATACTGACGGTCTAAATTACTTGAATGCAGAAATAGAATATTATCATAATTTCATAAGCTCCGGCTTTTTTAAATTTAATAGTATAGCAGGAGGAGGTTTAGGATTGCTAATCCCAAAAACCAATGCAACTATAATGAATAATGAAAGACATGATAAATTTCATTTAGCAGGATGGGGGTTAGATGCAAAAGTGGGAGCAGAATTGCTGTTCTGGGATCTTTTTTTCCTTAGAACGGAATTAAAAGAAGGAGTTATATCCATGCCGGATATTAGAACAACATCCAATAGTTCAGATAAAGCTTCTCAAAATATTTTGTATCTCCAATGGAATTACACATTCGGATTCAGTTGGCATTTTTAATGCACCAAGATATATTAAAATCTAATGAACGAAGAACCAAATAAAATAAAAGTAACAATAGATGGAATTACTGTAGAAGTAAATCCAGGGATTCCAATTGTAGAAGCAGCACGACAAATAGGAGGAGCCTCTGTTCCGCCTACTATGTGCTATTATAGTAAATTGGAAGGAAGTGGGGGGCGTTGCCGCACTTGTTTGGTGGAAGTGACTAAAGGATCAGAAAAAGATCCACGTCCTATGCCTAAGTTAGTACCGGCTTGTCGTACCAATGTAATGGATGGTATGGAAGTAAAAGTTATTACTTCTGAAAGAGTGATACAAGCCGTACAAGGAGTTACAGAATTTTTATTAATTAACCATCCTTTAGATTGTCCTATATGCGACCAGGCAGGAGAATGTAAACTTCAGGATTTGGCTTATGAGCATGGGTTGGATAAAACCCGTTCTGAATTCCCAAGAAGAACTTTTCAATCCGATGATTTAGGACCGTACATAAAATTAAACATGAACCGATGTATTCTTTGTGCAAGATGTGTATTAGTTGCCAATCAACTTACCGACCAAAGAAATCAAGGGATACTATTCAGAGGGGATCATGCGGAAATAAGTACATACATAAGCAAAGCTATTGAAAATGATTTTTCAGGAAACATGATCGATGTTTGTCCGGTAGGAGCTTTAACAGATAGAACCGCTCGATTTAAAAGTAGAGTTTGGTTTACAGAACCGGTAAATGCAACTTGTACTTGTGAAAAATGCAGCGGCAAAGCAGTATTATGGATGAAAGGAGATACCATTATACGGGTAACAGCGCGAAAAGATGCATACAATGAAGTAGAAGAATTTATATGCAATGATTGTCGATTTGAAAGAAAAGATCTGAATTATTGGAATATAGAAGGTCCTGCCCATATCAGCGATCATTCTGTAATTTCGGTAAATCATTACGAATTACCATTACCTAAAAATGATCCGCATTATAAAATCGAAAAATTTAAAGCTAAAACATTAGAATAATATATATAATATGTGGTTTACAGTAGTATTGGTAGTTATTTTATTTGCGTTGTGTTTAGGAGCTGCAGCTTATGAAACCTTAATGGAGCGAAAAGTAGCAGCCTTTTTACAAGATAGAATAGGACCCAATAGAGCAGGAATATTTGGTTTAATGCAACCTTTATGCGACGGAGGAAAACTTTTTTTCAAAGAAGATTTTGTTCCAAAAAATGCAGAAAAATGGTTGTTTATCATATCACCGGGAATTTTAATGCTAATAGCATTAAGCACAGGAGCAGTGATTCCTTGGGGAAAATCTTTATTTATAGCAGGAGAATCTCATTTAGTTCAAGTAGCAAACATTGATGTAGGAGTTCTGTATATAATGGGTATTGTATCCATCGGAGTATACGGAATCATGCTGGGAGGTTGGGCATCTAATAATAAGTATTCATTATTAGGGGCTATAAGAGCTTCTTCACAAATGATCTCTTATGAGTTGGCTATGGGATTATCCCTTCTATCCATCATTATGATGACAGGAACATTGGATTTAAGAGCCATGGTTGAGCAACAAGCTTCCAACTTATACGGATTATCATTTTTAAATGGTATGGCTTGGAATGTATTTTATCAACCCTTAGCATTCGTATTGTTCGTTACCTGTTCGTTTGCAGAACTAAACAGAGCCCCTTTTGATTTGGCAGAATGTGAATCCGAGCTGATCGGAGGTTATCATACAGAATACGGATCCATGAAATTCGGTACATTCCTTTTTGCTGAATATATAAACATGTTTATTAGTTCAGCTTTAATAAGTACTCTATTTTTTGGAGGTTACAGCTTTCCGTTTATGAATGAATTGGCCAAAAACGGAACACTCGGAGAAAATGCAATAGGAATTATAAGTATAGTAGCATTTTTAATAAAAATAGTCTTTTGTATATTCTGTTTTATGTGGGTAAGGTGGACATTACCTAGATTCAGATACGACCAATTAATGCGTTTAGGTTGGAGAGTCATGATACCTTTGTCCATTCTCAATTTATTAATAACTGCTACTATTGTAGTATTTGGCTAAAATAAAGAAAAAAGTAAAGAAAGAAATTAAATTTATGCAGAGGCTTACCAATAAATCTAAGATAATTTCAAATAAAGAAATGACCTTAAAAGAAAAGATATATCTTCCTGCAGTATTAGGAGGAATGAAAATCACTTTTAGTCATTTTTTCAAAAAACCGGTTACCACTTCATATCCAGAAAAGAAAAGAGAGTTTAGTCCTATATACAGAGGCAGACATGTACTCAAAAGAGACGATGAAGGAAGAGAGCGTTGTACAGCTTGTGGATTATGCGCATTAGCCTGTCCGGCTGAAGCCATTACAATGGTTGCCGCTGAAAGAAAGCGAGGAGAAGAACACTTATATAGAGAGGAAAAATATGCAGAAAACTATGAAATAAACATGTTACGATGCATATTTTGCGGAATGTGTGAAGAAGCATGCCCTAAAGAAGCCATATTTCTTACTGACCGTTTAGTAATGCCGGAACATTTACGCAAAGAATTTATATACAAGAAAGATAAGCTTGTAGAAAGCATGGACAATAGAATAGACGTTTCACAAAGGCAAATAAAAAAATATACGGTAGAAAAATAAAGAATATGGAAGCAATTTTGTTTTATTTAATATCTGCTAGTGCAATTGTGAGCGCATTATTTGTTGTATTCAGTAAAAACCCTATGTACAGCATCATTTCATTGATCATAACCTTTTTTTCCATATCAGGTTTATATATAATGTTAAATGCTCAATTTTTAAGTGTAGTTCAAATTATAGTTTACTCCGGAGCCATTATGGTTTTATTCCTCTATGTTCTCATGATGTTGAATTTGAAAGAAAAAGACGAGCCATTAAAAGGAAGTGCTTTTCGAATTTTGGCAACCATATGCGGAGGATTAGTATTCATTGGATTTATTGGAGCATTAAGAGGATATCAACAAATAGATTTTCCTACTAATCCCGACAGTCAAATTGGATTAACTAAAAATTTAGGACACTTATTATTTAGTCAATACGTATTACCCTTCGAATTAGCTGGGATTCTATTTTTAGGTGCATTAGTTGGTGCAGTTATGATAGGAAAAAGAGATTTATAAAAAAATATTTATTTTCTTGAAACAAAAAAGAAATGGTTAACAGTTTATTACAAAGTATACCGGTAGATTATTTTATATACTTATCCGCATTACTATTTTGTATAGGAGTAACAGGAGTATTAGTAAGAAGAAATGCAATCATAATTTTAGGATGTGTGGAGCTGATGTTGAATTCAGTGAATCTATTGTTGGCAGCATTTTCTGCCTACAAAGGAGATGCAGACGGTCAAATATTAGTATTTTTTATTATGGTTGTGGCAGCAGCCGAAGTTGCAGTAGGATTAGCCATCATAACCATGATGTATAGAAATACACGATCTGTAGATGTTAGCTTATTTAATAGATTAAAAGGATAAGAAATGGAGAATATAATATATTTAATACCAATTTTACCACTTATAGGATTTATTATTTGTGGAATTTTTGGAAGTAAAATGCCTAAAACGGCAGTAGGAACAATTGCTAATCTTGCTGTTTGGATACCTTTTTTTCTATCCGTATATTTATTTTGCACGTTTACAGAACCCGTTAAAGCATCCCTGTTTAATTGGTTTGCAGTTGACGCTTTAAAAGTTAACTTTTCCTTTCAAATAGATCAATTATCCTTAGTGATGATGATGATTGTTACAGGAATCGGATCTTTAATTCATCTGTATTCCGTTGGATATATGCATGAAGATAAAGGCTTTTATAAATTCTTTTCTTATTTAAATCTCTTTATATTTTCCATGCTATTGTTAGTAATGGGAAGTAATTTCTTAATACTATTTATAGGATGGGAAGGAGTAGGATTTTGTTCCTATTTACTTATTGGCTTCTGGTATACCAATAAAGAATATGGATATGCTGCCAGAAAAGCATTTGTAATGAATAGAATAGGAGATTTAGGGCTCTTAATAGGAATATTCATGTTATTTTATTACTTTGGAAGTGTAGAATACTCCGACATAGCAGCCAAAGCCCATTTATTTAAGTTAAATGATCCTATATTAATTACAGCTACTGTATTTCTATTTATAGGAGCTATGGGTAAATCTGCTCAAATACCACTTTATACATGGTTACCTGATGCGATGGCAGGGCCTACACCGGTTTCTGCATTAATTCACGCCGCTACCATGGTAACAGCAGGTATTTATATGATTATCAGATCCAATGCCATTTATAGTTTAGTGCCGATTACTCTTGATTTTATCATGTATATTGGTTTAGCTACTTCTATACTCGCAGCATTCATCGGATTAAGACAGAACGATATAAAGAAAGTGTTGGCTTATTCAACAGTTTCACAACTGGGACTTATGTTTACCGCTTTAGGAGCAGAAGCTTACACTACTGCTTTATTCCATGTAATCACTCACGCATTCTTTAAAGCTTTATTATTTTTAGGTGCGGGTAGTGTTATTCATGCGATGAGTGGAGAACAAGATATGAGATATATGGGAGGATTAAGAAAAAAAATCCCGGTAACCTATTGGACATTCCTAATTGGAACATTAGCTATTTGCGGAATACCACCTTTAGCAGGGATGTTCTCTAAAGACGAAATTTTAGTAGCACTTTGGACTAAAAACAAAATTATTTGGGGACTTACCTTATTCTCAGCTGCTTTAACCTGTATATATATGTTTCGCTTACTATTCCTTACATTCTTTGGAGATTTCAAAGGTACTGAGGAGCAAAAGAAACATTTGCATGAAAGTCCGGCTATAATGACCATTCCTTTATTGGTTTTAGCTTTATTAACCGTTGTTGGCGGAGGAATAAACTTACCTCATTATTTAGGAGAAGGAATTTCTCAAAAATTGTCGCATTGGTTGCATCCTATTTATGTAGGTTTACCTATACATCAAGAACCTTCTTTAGGTACTGAAATGATGTTACTAGGAATAACTTTAGCTGTAATAGCTATGGTAGCCCTTGTTACCTACAACATATATGTTACCCGAAAAGTACAGGCAACTATTGTAGAAAATATGACCGGATGGGAAAAATTTTCAGCACATGCTGCTTATATCAATGAATTTTATAATGAAGTCATTGTTAATCCGGTTTTAAACTTAGGAAAATTTCTAAAAAATATAGTTGATAAATATATAATAAACGGAATAGTAGAAGGAACAGCAAAAACAGTTAAGGGATGCGGAAGTGTCCTTAGACTAATACAAAACGGAAATGTAGAATTTTATGTATTTGCAATGTCCTTGGGAATATTCATATTATTATTAGTTGCAGAATTTTTAAGTCATTAATTAAAATACAAAAAGTAAAAAGATATAATGTTAACTTTAGCAGTACTACTTTTACCAATCATAGGATCAGGCTTATTATTTGCCTTAAAAGGGAATATTTCAAAATATATAGCATTTATAATTGCAATATCCGAATTGGTATTAACCGCTATTATATGGTGTAATTTCAAAGCAGATTCAGGAATTCAGTTTGAATTTGGAAAAGAGTTGTATTTTTCACCGATTAAATCTACATTACATTTCGGAGTTGACGGATTAACTGTCCTAATGCTTCTATTAACCAATGTATTAACGCCAATTATACTCTATTCATCATGGAACGATGAACGCCCTTCCGGCTTTTATGCATTAATTTTATTAATGCAATTTGGATTAGTGGGTATTTTCTCCTCCTTAGATGGTTTAATGTTTTATATATTTTGGGAAATAACTTTAATTCCTATTTGGTTTATATGTGGAATTTTTGGAACAGGTGAAAACAGATTGAAAATAAACTATAAATTTTTTATTTATACTTTTTTTGGATCTTTATTTATGCTGGTTGCACTAATATATGTTTACTTGCAAGCGGGTTCATTTGACTTAAATGCCTTATATGCAGTTAAAATTCCTGCACAAGCACAAACATTCATTTTTTGGATGTTTTTCTTAGCATTTGCAATCAAATTACCCATATTCCCTTTCCACACATGGCAAGCAGATACCTACACAATGGCTCCTACCCAAGGCTCCATGTTATTATCCGGTATCATGCTTAAAATGGGAGTATTTGGTATCATCAGATATTTATTACCTCTGTCACCTGAAGCTGTAGGAGGAACTTCCGGTTCCATAGCCTTAATTTTATCAATTATTGGAATTGTATATGCATCTTTAATCGCTATCGTTCAAAAAGATATTAAGCGACTTATTGCTTTTTCTTCAATGGCACACGTGGGACTTATTGCTGCCGGTATATTTGCAAGTGCAATCGTATCCATGCATTGCGGTATTGATAGTACCGGTATTGAAGGAGCCTCAATTCAAATGTTGGCACACGGAGTTAATGTAGTCGGTTTATTTTATGTAGCGGATGTATTAATTAAAAAATTCGGTACCAGAGATTTAAGTAAAATGGGAGGATTAGCATCTAAAGCTCCATTTTTAGCTGTTTTATTTATGATAATCTCTGTTGGAACTATGGCTGTTCCGTTAACCAATGCATTTATAGGTGAATTCCTTTTATTGAAAAGTATTTTTACATTAAGCATTTGGGGAGCAATTATAGCCGGATTAACCTTAATCTTATGTGCCGTTTATATTACCAAAATGTACGGAATGTCAATGTTTGGTAAAGGAAATCAAGAATTTTTAGAAGGTCAGAAAGATATTAATTTACAAACTAAATTAGGATTGATCGTAATAGCGGCTTTAATTATAGTTTGTGGAATTTATCCTCAACCCCTATTATCATTATCTTCAGAAACGGCTCAACACATAGTATCTCTTTTAGTTAAATAAGTTACTTGATCAATAAGTAGCAATTTTTCTAATAGTTGTAATTTTCGGGTTAGATTAAAAAATTTAAACATTTTGAAATTAGGCAGATACTGATATGGTATCAACTCATTTCAATTGACAATTTTACTAGGTAAATGAGTGGTAAATGTGAAAATTTGGAAAAAGACTATTCCAAGAAATAAATCATTTATTATTTATATCAATTGTTGTTGAAATTAATTTTCCTTTTATTATTTACAAAATTATTTAGCTGATAAAACCTTAAAATGTTTTTTTATTTCCAATTTCTAATCTAAAATTAGAGATTAAGAAACTATCATCTTTAAGAAAAGGAAGAAAACAATTCAAAAATTGTAAATAATAATTTTAAAGTTGTTTACTTTTTATATTTCTCCAGAAGTTTTAAATTTACAAAATGTCAGATTTATTAGATCCGGATAAGAATAAATATTCAAAAGAAGATATTGCTCAAGAAGAGCAGGTGCGTCCTAAAAGTTTTTACGAATTTGTAGGTCAATCTCATATTATGGATAATCTGGAGATTTTTGTAAAGGCTGCCAAATTAAGACGCGAATCTTTGGATCATGTATTACTACACGGTCCTCCGGGGCTAGGTAAAACTACTTTAGCTAATATCATTGCAAATGAATTAAATGTTGGAATAAAAATCACTTCAGGGCCTGTATTAGATAAGCCCGGTGATCTGGCAGGTTTATTGACCGGATTGGAAGAAAATGATGTACTGTTCATTGATGAAATCCATAGGCTTTCTCCCATAGTTGAAGAATACTTGTATTCAGCCATGGAAGATTATAAAATAGACATAATGATTGAAAGCGGGCCCAATGCTCGATCAGTTCAAATCAATTTAAATCCTTTTACCTTAATTGGAGCAACGACCCGCTCAGGATTGTTAACAGCTCCGCTTAGAGCACGTTTTGGAATTAACTTTAGATTTGAATACTATCACACAGAATTATTAAGCAGTATTGTGGAAAGAAGTTCGCGCATAATGAATATGCCGATAGATACACAGGCTGCCATAGAAATTGCATCCCGTAGCAGAGGAACTCCGCGTATTGCCAATGCGTTGCTACGAAGAATCAGAGATTTTGCGCAAATTAAAGGTAATGGAAAGATAGATCTTACCATTTCTGAAATTGGTTTAGAAGCGTTAAAAGTAGACAAACACGGTCTAGATGAAATGGATAACAAGATTTTAAGTACCATTATTGATAAATTTAAAGGAGGACCGGTAGGATTAACAACTATAGCAACAGCAGTAGGAGAAAATCCGGGAACTTTAGAAGAAGTATATGAACCTTTTTTAATTCAAGAAGGCTATCTTATGCGTACACCCAGAGGTAGAGAGGCAACTGAAAAAGCCTATAAACATTTAGGCAAAATAAAAATGCTGGGCAATCAATCAGAACTATTTTAATATGAAATCCTATATCTATTTATTTATAGCTATATGCTTAGAGACGGCTGGGACCTCTTTACTTCCGATGACTAAAGAATTTACCAAATGGAAACCAACAGTCCTTTTTTTTGCTCTCTTTTTTGCAGCTTTATATAGCCTGACTAAAGCCATTAGAGTCATACCAATCGGGATAGCCTATGCTATTTGGTCAGGAATAGGAATTGTATTAATAAGTCTTTCAGGCTATTTTTTATACAAACAAAAATTAGATATTCCGGCTATTATTGGAATCGTATTTATCATCATAGGCGTACTTATTATAAACCTATTTTCCAAAACAGCAGGACATTAACTTCAAATAAATAAACAAATGATACTTATTGAAAACGCTACAATTATAAATGAAGGACAATCGTTTATAGGATCGGTTTTACTGGAAAAAGATATCATTTCCGAAATATACAGAGGCGAGGTTCCTGCGGAAATTAGCGCTCAATCAACCAAAATAAATGCAGAAGGTTTATGGCTGATTCCCGGAGTTATCGACGATCAAGTACATTTCAGAGAACCGGGATTAACCCATAAAGGAGATATTCATAGTGAAAGCCGTGCTGCTCTAGCCGGTGGAGTAACTTCATATATGGAAATGCCTAATACCAATCCACAGACCACAACAATTGAAGCCTTGGAAAATAAGTTTGCCCTTGCTTCACAAAAATCGTATGCTAACTATTCTTTTTACCTGGGAGCGACCAATGATAATAGAGAAGAATTAATGAAAGTTAATCCCAAGAAGGTTTGCGGAATAAAAATATTTATGGGTTCATCCACAGGAAATATGCTGGTTGACAATAAAAAAGCCCTGGAGACTATTTTTTCTGAGGTTAATGTGCTGATTGCAGTTCATTGCGAAAAAGAAGAAATTATAAAGAAAAATATCGAAAAATATAAAGCTATTTATGGCGAATATATACCCATACCCTGTCATCCTTTAATTAGAAGCGTAGAAGCTTGCTATCAATCCTCATTCGAGGCAATTGAATTAGCCCATAAATATGGAACACGTCTTCATGTTTTACATATATCCACAGAAAAAGAATTGAGTTTATTTGAAAATAAACCATTAGAAGAAAAGAAAGTTACCGGAGAAGCTTGCGTACACCATTTGTGGTTTACCGACGAAGATTATGAAAAATTAGGATCCAAAATCAAATGGAATCCCGCAGTAAAAACAAAAAAAGACCGAGATTCTATACTTAAAGCAGTTGTAGAAGATCGATTAGATGTTGTTGCAACTGATCACGCTCCGCACTTATTGAGTGAAAAAGAAGGCGGATGCTTGCAAGCTGCCTCAGGAGGTCCTTTAGTACAACATTCTTTAGTGATGATGTTAGAATTGGTTAAACAAGGGAAAATTACCAAAGAAAAAGTTATTACTAAAATGTGTCATGCTCCGGCTCAACTGTATCAGATTAAAAAAAGAGGCTATATACGTAAAGGATATTATGCAGATTTAGTTTTGATTAATCCTGAAAAGCCATATACAGTATCACAAGAGAACATTCTTTACAAATGTCGATGGTCACCGTTAGAAAATATAACTTTTAGTTCATCCGTTGAAAAAACTTTTTTGAACGGAAAATTAGCTTACAGTGAAGGGGAAGTAAAAGAAGTAAGAGGAATGGTATTAGAATTTGAAAGATAAATTGTATAAAAAATTAAGTCAAGAATTAAAGTCTGAGAAATATTTGCATGAGTAAGCAGAAAATACATAAAACGAATGCGGCCAGACTACTAGATTTACATAAAATTACATATGATCTTATTCCCTATGAAGTAGATGAAAATGATTTAAGCGCCATACATGTAGCAGAGACTTTAGGGGAAAATATAAATCAGGTATTTAAAACCTTGGTATTAGAAGGGGATAAAAACGGTTATTTTGTTTGTGTAATTCCCGGAAATGAAGAAATTAATTTAAAGCTTATGGCATTATTATCCGGTAATAAAAAATGCGACTTAATTCCGATGAAAAATCTAATAGGATTAACGGGCTATATCAGAGGAGCATGCTCACCCATAGGCATGAAAAAATTATTTCCAACCTATATAGAAGAATCCTGCTTGAATTTCGATTCCATTTACATTAGTGCCGGACAAAGAGGATTACAAATTCAACTAAATCCTCAAGATTTGATTAAACTCCTTCAAGCAAAAATTTTTAAAAACAGTTGAATAAAATCAATAAATATTTTTTATATTCATAAAAAACAAAAAAGGTTTTAGTATAAAGATAACAATTTAGTAAAGAGATAATTGCAATCCAAGAATAAATAAAAAATTATTTTCGATATATTTAAAAAACGCAATAATTTCATTTATAAAACTTTCGTAAATTTGTATCCTAAAAATTTTAGAAGAATGATAAAAATTACTCTTCCTGATGGAAGTGTGAAAGAATTTGAAAATTCCGTAACACCGTTGGACATTGCCAAATCCATATCTGAAGGTTTGGCTAGAAATACAATTTCTGCAATAGTAAATGGTAAACAAGTTGAAATTACCGATCCTATTACGGAGGATGCAGCGGTACAATTATTAACATGGAATGATGATTTAGGTAAGAAAGCGTTTTGGCATTCTTCTGCCCACTTACTGGCACAGGCAATTATGGAGTATTATCCAAATGCCAAATTAACTATTGGTCCGGCCATTGAAAACGGATTTTATTACGATGTTGATTTTGGAGATGAAGTTTTTTCAGAAAAAGATTTTGAAAAAATTGAAAAGAAAATGTTGGAAAATGCCAAAAAAGACTCAACGTTCGCAATCCGTTCTGTTTCTAAAAATAATGCATTAGAAGCCTATAAAGATAATCCTTTTAAAACTGAATTAATTGAAAATTTAGAAGATGGATCGATCACATTTGTAACACACGATAATTTTACCGATTTGTGTAGAGGTGGACATATTCCTTCTACCGGAATAATTAAAGCCGTAAAAGTATTAAATGCAGCAGGGGCTTATTGGAGAGGCGACGAAAAAAATAAACAGTTGGTTCGTGTCTATGGAATTTCTTTTCCAAAACAAAAAGAATTAACTGAATACTTAGAAAGAATAGAAGAAGCAAAAAAGCGTGATCATAGAAAATTAGGAAAAGAGCTTCAATTATTTACTTTTTCCGAAAAAGTAGGAGCAGGATTACCTTTATGGTTACCAAAAGGTGCAAAACTAAGACAAAAACTTATTGACTTTTTAGGAGCGGCACAGCGAAAAGCAGGATATGAAATTGTAGCAACCCCTCATATCGGGCATAAAGATTTGTATGTTACTAGCGGTCATTATGAAAAATACGGAGCAGATAGCTTCCAACCTATAAAAACACCTAATGCGGGTGAAGAATTTTTATTAAAACCGATGAATTGTCCACATCACTGTGAAATTTATCGATCTTCCCCTTGGTCGTATAAAGATTTACCGAAACGATTCGCAGAATTTGGAACCGTTTATAGATATGAGCAAAGTGGAGAGTTGCATGGACTTACTCGAGTTAGAGGATTCACTCAGGATGACGCCCATATCTTTTGTACTCCGGATCAATTGATCGGGGAGTTTGAAAATGTAATTGATCTCGTATTATATACATTTAAATCATTAGGATTTAACGAATTTACAGCCCAAGTTTCATTGCGAGATAAAGAAAATAAAGGAAAATACATTGGAAGTGATGAAAATTGGGAGAAAGCTGAAAATGCGATTAAACAAGCAGCTGAAAAGAAAGGATTGCAGACAGTTGTTGAATATGGCGAAGCAGCTTTTTACGGACCAAAGCTCGATTTTATGGTTAAAGATGCCTTAGGTAGAAACTGGCAATTAGGTACTATTCAAGTAGACTATAATTTACCGGAAAGGTTTGATCTTTATTACATAGGAGCAGATAATGAAAAACATCGTCCTGTAATGATACACAGAGCGCCTTTCGGTTCTTTGGAACGCTTTGTAGCCATTCTGTTAGAGCACACTGCCGGAGATTTACCTTTATGGTTAAGTCCTGAACCGTTTATTATACTTCCTATTAGTGAAAAGTATGTAGATTATGCAAAAAAAGTTTTGGATTTAATGGAAAATTCGGATATTTGCGGACGAATAGACGATCGTAACGAAAAGACAGGTAAAAAGATACGAGATGCAGAGATCAATAAAATTCCTTACATGTTTGTAGTAGGAGAGAAGGAAGCTTCCTCCGATACTGTGTCGATTCGTAAACGTGGAGAAGGAGATTTAGGTACTTTTTCTTTAGAAGAAGTAGTAACGATGATGAAAAAAGCAACAAATAATCAATAAAATTTAAATACCATAGCACTTAACAGAAATAATTCAAGAGGGAAGTATATCCCAAAGAAGCAAGAGCCAGAACACAAAATTAACGGAAAAATTGATGTTCCGGAAGTTCGTTTAGTAGGAGATAATGTTACTCAAGGAATCTATCCTATAAAAGAAGCATTAGCTATTGCCGAAGATTTAGAGTTGGATTTGGTAATGATCACAGAAAGTGCAAATCCACCTGTTTGTAGAGTTGTTGATTATAAAAAATTCCTGTACGAACAGAAAAAGAAGCAAAAAGAACTCAAATCTAAGCAAACCAAAGTAGTGGTTAAAGAAATTCGTTTTGGACCACAAACCGACGAACATGATTTCGAATTTAAAAAGAAACATGCTCAAAAATTTTTGGAAGAAGGTTCAAAATTAAAAGCTTACGTTTTCTTTAAAGGGCGTTCCATTGTTTTTAAAGACCAAGGACAAATTTTATTATTAAGATTAGCGCAAGAATTAGAAGAATGGGGTAAAGTAGAGCAAATGCCAAAGCTCGAAGGGAAAAGAATGATTATGATGATGTCTCCCAAAAAATAGGATAAGAAATGGATAATTTTTAATTTAAAAATTAAAACGTTTATGTGAAAAGATTTTTATTTTTATTATTAATATCTCTATTCATTTTACATTGTTACTATTATTACCCGTATCTGTCAGATGATAGTTTGATTTCCTTACGATACACTGATCGTTTTTTACAAGGTAAAGGATTAACATGGAATGATAATGAAAGACCTGTTGAAGGATATTCTAATTTATCATGGATACTATTAATATCTATTTTCGGTAAATTAGGATTTAACTTAATTTTATCCCTAAGGTTAGCAGGTCTTATCTGTAGTATTAGTGTGCTTTATATCATTTATTTATATTATAAAGATAAAGATTTTAATGCTCTTTTTGTAGGTTTATCATTTCTTATTTGTACCTCTGCATTCGCTACTTGGACAATAGCCGGTTTAGAACAGCCTCTATACACTTTGTCTATTTGCTTAATGATTTATTCTGTCTTTAAAATTATTGATTTATATAATTTTAGAAAATATAATTGGTTACTTTCTATTTCCTTAGCTGTTTTAGTTATATCAAGACCCGATGGGGTTTTATTTTCAGTTATAACTTCTTTTTTTTTCTTTTTTTTCTTACTATATCAAAAAAGACCGTATAAATTTATAATTGCTTTTCTGATAAAAATCCTCTCCTTACCTATAATTTTTTACGTTATTCAATTACTATTTAGGTTAAATTATTATGGAGAATGGTTACCAAATACCGCTTTTGTTAAAGCTAAAGTTACCTTATATACTATTTTGTTAGGATTTATATATTCAGCTAGAGCTCTTAAAAATACTTTGCCTTTTTCAATAATAGGTATACTATTTATTATATATTTTTCAATTGTTAAAAAGAACAGTAAATTTATCTACCTTTTAGCTGTGATGGGTAGTTGGGTAGTATATGTAACCTTGGTTGGAGGTGATATATTCCCGGCATTCAGGCACTTTGTTCTTGTTTATGTAATTTTAACTTATGCTTTAATAGAAGGATTTATAAAATGTAATTTTAAATTTTTTAAAACAAAATATTTTTTAGCAATATTTACTTTTATATGTATCCCTTGCTATTTATATCTGCAAATCAATTATTCTAGCAATAAAATTGTTAAACATGAAAAATGGGAATGGGATGGTTTACTATTAGGAGAATTTTTGAAAAGAGGTTTTTATAAACAACAGCCTTTGTTAGGAGTTACAGCCGCCGGATGTATACCCTATTCATCTAATTTGCCTTGTTTGGATATGTTAGGTTTAAATGATTATTATATCGCTAGACACCCACCCAAAGATTATGCTAAAGGAGGATTTATAGGGCATGAATTAGGGGATGTAAATTATATTTTGAAACGTAATTCTGATATACTAATATTTACAGTAGGACAATCAAATCCAAGCTTTAGAATAGGAGCAGAACTTAAAAAAAATAATGAATTTTTAAGAAAATATAAGCCTGTTCTTTTCTCCATCAATGATTCTTATAATCCCACATTATTCATGAATAAATATGGGGATAAATTGGGGATACGTGAATATGATAAATTTATAACAATACCGGGGTATCTTTTGGGAGATTCAAAGAATAATGTAGTAGTATTAGATAAAAAAAATAATAAGTTTAAAACTAAAATATTATTTAACAAGACTGCTACAATAACTTTAAATTCTAAAAATAAAAAGTGGAGAATTTATTCAATCAATAATCAAAAGCCCGATCTTAATAATGTAAAAATTGCACTAATAAATAATATTAAAAATGATAGTATCACTATTCACCTTACCTCATTAGTTAAAGAAATTGATATTGATGAAATTAAATTAGCATACGATAAATGATTTGTTTATTTTTTGAAAAATATCTAATTTTGTAGCATTGATAACGAGGTAAATAAATAAGAAAATGCCAAAATTAAAAACAAAATCAGGTGCTAAAAAGCGTTTTTCAATTACCGGATCAGGTAAAATTAAAAGAAAACATGCATTTAAAAGTCACATTTTAACTAAAAAAAGCACAAAACGTAAACGTAATCTGACGTATTCTACTTTAGTAGATATCGCAGACGAAAAAAGCGTTAAAAGACAATTATTAATTAAGTAAGAGAGGATATCTTTTTAAAGATATTCCGGTTTTTTAAAAATCATTTAAAAGTTTAACCCTGGATTGGGTAAAAGAAGAGAAGATAAAAAATACTTCCACCCACTTCAAAAAAACAAAAAAGTATGCCAAGATCAGTCAATTCAGTAGCGTCAAGAGCGCGCAGAAAAAGAGTCCTAAAATTAGCTAAAGGCTATTACGGGAGAAGAAAAAATGTTTGGACAGTAGCGAAAAATGCTGTTGAAAAAGGTTTGCAATATGCCTATGTAGGTAGAAAGCAAAAGAAAAGAAATTTCAGAGCTTTATGGATACAGAGAATTAACGCAGGTGTCAGACAATACGGTCTTTCTTATTCTAAATTTATAGGTTTACTAAAAGAAAAAAATATAGATTTAAATAGAAAGGTTCTTGCAGATTTAGCTATGAACCATCCAGAAGCTTTCAAAGCGGTTGTGGATACTGTAAAAAAATAAATTTAATAATATTTTCGTTATCATAATAAAAACATTCACTATATAGTGAGTGTTTTTTATTTTAATTATACTTGATTTAAATGCTAAAAATACGCAGAAGACTCACAAGATGCTGCCAAAGATTTAAAAAGGCATATCAGAATCCTGATCATCAATAGTATCATCAATTCCAAACGAATCACTAGGATTAATAGATGGAATATTTATGGAACTGTCAAATGAAGTTTCATCATTAATTTTACTTTCAAAAGTGGTAGAACTTATACTTTCCTGTACGGAAAAGTAATCTTCATCGATGTCCGAAAATTTAGCCTGAGAACTCGTAAAACGCAATCGAACATCTTCGAGAGCACCGTTTCTATGCTTTGCAATAATAAATTCTGCTTGACCTGTACAAGGTGTTCCGTCTTCCCAAGTATCTAATTTGTAATATTCCGGTCGATATATAAAGGTTACAATATCGGCATCCTGTTCAATAGCCCCCGATTCCCTTAAGTCCGAAAGTAAAGGTTTTTTACTTCCTCCGCGAGTTTCCACAGAACGGGATAACTGCGAAAGTGCTATAACAGGTATTTCAAGCTCTTTAGCAATAGCTTTTAGTGAACGAGAAATCGTAGCGATCTCTTGCTCCCTATTTCCTATACCTTTTCCTCCTGCCGACATTAATTGGAGGTAATCGATCATAATCATTTTTACTCCATGCTGAGAAACAAGTCTACGAGCTTTAGCTCTCAAATCGAAAACAGAAATCCCGGGAGAATCATCTATAAATATCGGCGCATTTTCCAATTTATTAACTCGGGAATAAAGTTGTTGCCACTCTAATTCGGATAAATTGGCTTTTCTCAACTTTTCAGATTCTATTCCGGTTTCACTGGATATCATACGCATCATCAATTGTTCTGCGGACATTTCTAATGAAAATACACCGATCGGAGTTTCTGCCCCTATGGCAATATTTCTGGCCATGGAAAGAATAAAAGCCGTTTTACCCATACCGGGTCTTGCTGCAATAATTATAAGATCCGAAGGTTGCCAACCGGCAGTAATTTTATCCACATGCTTAAATCCTGAAGGGATACCGCTCATTCCTTGTTTAGATTCTAAAGATTTAATCTTTTTTAAAGCATTGGAAACTAAATTTTTCGCTTCATTGAAAGTTCGTTTCAAAGTACCGTTGGTAATTTCATATAACTGACTTTCAGAATAATCCAACAAATCGAAAACATCTGAAGTTTCATCATATGATTTTTCAATCATATTAGATGATATTTCGATGAGTTTCCTAAGTATATATTTTTCAAGAATAATTCTTGAATGGTATTCAATGTGAGCCGAAGAAGATATTTTGTTGGAAAGTTGAATCAAATAAAAATCACCTCCTGCAGCCTCCAAATTACCTTGAGATCTTAATTTATTGGATATAGTAAGAATATCAATAGGGTCTGTTTGCTTAAAAAGATCTTCAATGGCTTCATATATTAGTTGGTGCTCTCTTTTATAAAATACTTCGGGAGATAAAATATCTATAATTTCATCTAACCCTTTTTTATCGATCATCATGGCACCTAGTACAGCTTCTTCTAAATCAATAGCTTGAGGGGGAAGCTTTCCTTTTTCTAAGTTAATGATTTTGTTGGATTTAGGAATTTTATTGTATTTAGATTCTAGTTGTTCCATATCAGTTTCAAAAATATGCAAAATTATAAGGTAGACCTATCTTTTTTCTAAACAATTTTTTAGAAGTTAGATGTAACGTTTAATAAACTAGTGCAATAATTATTCATATATGTAAATTCATCTAAACAACTTATGAACAATTTAGAGATATCCTGTCTTTTATTCATTTTAGTAAATAATGGAAACGATTTTCGGCTATCGATTGTCAGTCTATATAAAACTAAATTTATTAAGCCTAAGATAAAAAAGTAAACTTACCAAGTGATTCAATTATTATATAAAAGTAAGTGAATTAGAAAAGTTGATCTATCTTTGTTTACATGAAATGGGATGAAATAATAGGTCAGCAAAATTTAAAAAAGCAATTGCAAAATTCAATCAAGGAAGATAGAATTAGCCATGCGCAACTGTATATAGGAAAACCGGGTTACGGAGTTTTACCGCTTGCACTTGCCTATGCTTCAGAAGTTATTTGCAAACAATCTGAAAAATGTTTATTACAGATTAATCAATTGCAACATCCCGATTTGCATTTATCTTTTCCTACCATTAATAATTCAACAGAAAAAAAAGAAGCCATAAGTTCCGACTACATTAAACAGTTTAGGGAGTTTATTATCGAAGATCCTTATAGGGATATAAACCAATGGTATGCATATATTAATGAAGATAAAAAACAAGGGATCATCTCTGTTAAAGAAATTGAAAATATTATTGATAACTTAAACTTAAAAAGTTTTGAAGGAGGATATAAAGTTCAAATAATTTGGATGGTAGAAACTATGAGAGTAGAAGCTGCCAATAAATTACTTAAAATATTGGAAGAACCGCCTGCTAAAACTTTGTTTATACTCATTGCTGAAGATGATAAAAAAATTCTTCCAACCATATTGTCTCGTTGTCAAAAAATAACTATTAATGCTTTGGAAAATAATGAAATATCCGATCATTTACAAAATAGGTTTTCCTTAGACAAAGAAACGGCCGATATTTTAGCAAAAAGAGCTGAAGGTGATTGGGATGTAGCTTGTAAACTAATAAAAAACAATACTTTACAAGAAGAATTCGAGAAATATTTTATTCGATGGAACCGTGCAGCGGTCATGGCTCCTAAAAAACCACAATTTTTAAGAGAAATAGTAGATTGGTCTTTAGAAATATCTGCTTGGGGTAGAGAAAAACAAAAGAATTTCTTACAATTTTGTGCTGAAACTTTTAGACAAGCCTTACTACAAAATTACGAATCCTCAAGCTTAGTAAATAATCCATTAACATATGAAAACTTTAAATGGGATAATTTTAGTCATTTTGTTCACGGAAAAAATATAGAAGATATTTTAGAAGAAATTAATAACGCATTTTTTCATATTGAAAGAAATGGAAGTGCTAAAATCATTTTTTTAGATATGGGTATTAAATTAACACGATTTTTGGCTAGAAAAAATGAGTAATTTTTGCCGTATAAGATAAAAAAAGCTGTTTTTTAAGCTGGTTTTTAGAAAGGTTATTTGCGTGTATTTCAATTTAATAAGCTGTTTAACAGCTAGATAAAAGCGGTCGTTATTTAGAATAATTACAAATTAACAAAAACTAAAAGATATGTTAAAAAAAACATTTGGCAATATAGAGCATATTTTTATTTTTGCATAAGTCGCTTTTAATGGGACAATTATATTATAAATAAGTTTCATTCAATTGAAATCAATTATTATGAATAAAATTATAGCAGTCTGTATGCTGACTCTCTTTACAAGTGTTTCTGTTTTAGCGCAGAAAGTAAATGGAGATGTAAAGAATGGAGAGAAATTATTCAAAGACAATTGTACCGCTTGTCACGCGTTAGACCGAAAACTTACAGGACCTGCACTAAAAGGAATTGTAACAAAATTAACTGAAGAAGGCGCTGATGTAGAATGGATCCAAAAATGGATCATGAATAATGAAGCCTTAAGAAAAAGTGGAGATAAGCGTGCGAATAAAATCTTCGAAGAGAACAATCAAATTGCTATGGATGTTTTCGAAGGCAGATTATCAGTACAAAATATCGATGATATTTTAGCCTATCTTGAAAATCCACCGGCTCCACCGGAAGAAGCTGCTCCCGCCGTAGTTGAAAAGAAAACATCAAATGATCTTAACTATATTTTACTTTCCTTTGCCTCAATAGGGGTAATATTGATTTTTACCTTACTGAAAATCAATAAACTAGTAAAACTAAAAACATCTAGCGCTGAATTATCAGAACTTGAATCTACAAGAATTAGAACTTTTTCACAATTTTATGTACAATACAAAGGGGGCTTGTATGGATTGGTAACTTTACTATTGGCTTTATCTTTTTACGGAGTATGGGCTTGGTTGATGGGAATAGGAGTCGATAAAGGTTATGAACCGGATCAACCTATTTATTTTTCACATAAAATTCATGCAGGAGAAAATAAAATCAATTGTCAATTGTGTCATTCCGGAGCAAAATATGGAAAAGTTTCCGAAATTCCTTCTCTAAGTGTATGTATGAATTGTCATAGAAATATCAGCGAATATACCGGAAAATATATCGAACCGGGCAAATCTAAAGAATTCTATACTGCTGAAATTAAGAAAATTTATGACCATATTGGTTGGGATGAAGAAAACCAAAAATACACAGGTAAACAAAAACCGGTGAAATGGGAAAGAATTCATAATATGCCGGATTTCGTATATTTTAATCACTCACAACACGTAGTGGCAGGAGAAAAAACAATAATAGCCGATTTCAATAAAAAGAACCCGAATCATCAAATTGACGTGGTATGTAAAGCCTGTCATGGTTCCATAGATACCATGAATGTTGTAAGAATGGCGAATGATTTCACAATGGGATGGTGTGTAGATTGCCACCGTACCACAGAAGTCGATATGACCAATGGATATAATGCAGCTTACTTCAATAAACTTCATGAAAAATTGAAGAAAGAATATGGAGAAGATAAATCTAAAATAACGGTAGATGCCATAGGAGGTTTAGAATGCGGTAAATGTCATTATTAATTAATTAAAATCATCAGAAGATCATTATGGCTTCAAAAGATAAAATAAAATTTAGGAGTTTAGAAGAATTACAAGATCCTTCACTACCAGAGAAATTAGCAGCAAATGAATTTGTAGAAGAGCTTCCTATCGATGAATTTTTAGGAGATAATCAAGCAATGTATTCTACAAAAACTTCTCGAAGAGATTTCTTAAAATTCTTAGGTTTTGGAACAGCAGCTGTAACTTTAGCAGCCTGTGAAGCTCCAATTATTAAATCGGTACCTTATGTGGTTAAACCCGAAGGTATCATTCCGGGAGTACCCAGTTATTACGCCTCAACTCTTTACAATGGATTTGACATTGCCAGTGTTTTAGTTAAAACAAGGGAAGGAAGACCCATTAAAATTGAAAGTAATAAAAATGCAGCCTTTTTTGGTGAAAGCACAGCCAGAAGTCAAGCTTCTGTTCTTTCATTATATGACAATAACAGAGCTAAAGCACCTAAACTGAATGGATCTGAAACTGATTGGAAATCATTAGATGACTATGTAAATAAAGAATTACAGGCAGCTAAGGTTTCGGGTAAAAAGATTGTAATTTTAACCCCATCTTTACCTTCTCCCTCCACTAAAAAAATCATTGAAGATTTTACAACCATATACCCAAGCACAGAACATGTCGTTTACGATGCGATTTCCTATTCACCGGCGTTAGATGCTGCTGAAGAGGTTTATGGAGTAAGAGCTTTACCATTATATGATCTAACTAAAGTCGAATTATTGGTTTCTTTTGGTGCTGATTTTTTGAATGATTGGAATGGAGGACATTTTGAGGCAGATTATGCAAAAGCCAAAACCCCGGGGAAAACTATGCTTAAGCATATTCAAATTGAATCCAATTTAAGTTTATCAGGGGCTAGTTCCGATGAAAGAATGCCGTTAAAACCTTCGGAAGTTCAAAAATTATTGGGCGAAGTGTACAAAGCATTGGAAGGAACTTCTTCCAATCCTACTGCTCAAAAAATAGCTAAAGAACTCACAAAAAAAGGTTCAAAAGCGGTTGTATTTGCGGAAGGCGATAAATCAGCCTATATGATAGCCAATCTGATAAATCAAAAATTAAATTCATTAGCAGTTAGAAAGGATAAAGTATTATTGACTAAAGAATCCAATGATGCACGTTTTTCGGAATTACTATCTTGGTTGTCAACCGGACAAGTAGGAGTATTACTTAACTTTAATACTAATCCGATTTATTCATATTCAGAGGGAGAAAAACTGAAAGATTTATTTAAAAAGGTAAATTGTTCTGTATCTCTTTCAGAATATGAAAATGAAACAGCTTCTATATGTAAAGCCATTGCACCGGTTCCTCATTGGTTAGAATCATGGGGAGATTTAAATCCGGCAACAGGGATATACTTATTATCACAACCAACCATCCAAAGAATTTTTGATACTCGTCAATTTCAAGATTCATTATTGGTTTGGAGAAATGCAGAATTACAAACAAATGCGGTTAAAGAAAATACCACAGTTGCTCCCGTTGGTTCGACTCCATCGGTTGATTCTTTAGCTACTCAATCTAAAAAAGATACGGTTCAAAATGTAACTACTCCGTTTAATTCTACCTATACTACTACAGCAACGCCCCAGCAAACCAATGCTTATTATAATTATTTAAAACAATATTGGCAAATGCAGTTAGGAACTAAATTAGGTTATAGTTTTAATCAGGCTTTATATAATGGATACAATGAAACATCTGAAATTACAGAATTAAATGTAATCGGAGGAAATGCGGAACAGGCATTATCTAACTTAGCAGTTATTAAAGCGGGAACTTTTGAATTAAACTTATATCTTAAAACAGCTATTGGAGACGGAGTTCAAGCGAATAATCCTTGGTTGCAAGAGTTGCCGGACCCTATCTCTCGTCTAGCATGGGATAACTATATTACAATTTCATTAGAAGATGCTAAACAATTAGGAATTAAGAATGAGACCAATGGCAGAATGCAATTGGATGGTTCCTTAGTAGATTTAACGGTTAATGGAAAAGTAATAAAAAGTGTTCCGGCATTAATTCAGCCGGGACAAGCTAAAGGATCGATTGGATTAGCCTTAGGATACGGTCAATCAAAATCAGGAAAAGTAGGTCAAACCGGAATAAATGCCTATCCTTTTTATCTTAACTCTAATTTAATTCAATATAACATAACTATTAAACCGACTCAAGGAATGCATGAATTTGCATCAATGCAAATGCAAGGTACCTTGATGGGTAGGTATGAAATAGCAAGAGAAGTTTCCTTAGATACTTTCTTAAACGTTGATCCTAAAGAATGGAATGAGCCGTTAAAAATGGATTCATATGTAGGAGAAGTTCCTATGAATAAAGTAGATCTATGGAGAGATTATGACAGTACAGACGGTCCACATTTCAACCTTTCAGTTGATTTAAATGCGTGTACCGGATGTGGTGCTTGTATTATAGCATGTCAAGCTGAAAATAACGTTCCCGTAGTTGGAAAAGAAGAAATAAGGATGTCAAGAGACATGTATTGGTTACGGATAGACAGATATTATTCTTCTAAAAAGCGAATAGAGCAAAAAGAAGAAATCTTGGAAAATTTGGATCAAGTTCCTATGTATGAGGAATTAATTGAACCGAATCCAACTAATCCGGATGTAATTTTCCAACCGGTGATGTGTCAACATTGTAATCATGCACCTTGTGAAACGGTTTGCCCGGTAGCGGCTACTTCTCATGGAAAACAAGGACAAAATCATATGGCTTATAATCGATGTGTAGGAACACGTTATTGTGCCAATAACTGTCCGTATAAAGTGCGTCGTTTCAATTGGTTCAACTACGCGCTTAACAATAAGTTTGACTATAATATGAATAATGATTTAGGAAGAATGGTATTAAATCCGGATGTAGTTGTTCGTTCCAGAGGAGTCATGGAAAAATGTTCCATGTGTATACAAATGACTCAGGCTACCATTTTAGAGGCTAAAAAACAAGGCAGAAAAGTGGAAGATGGAGAATTTCAAGTAGCATGTTCACTGGCTTGTTCTAGTGGAGCAATTAAATTTGGAGATATTAATGATTCTTCATCAGAAATTGCAAGGCTATCAAAAGATAAAAGGAAATATGTATTGTTAGAAGAAGTAGGAACAAAACCTAATGTATTCTATCAGCACAAAATTAGGAATAGAAAAGAATCATAAAAATTTTAAGAAAGTTACTATGTCAGGACATTACGAAGCACCTATTCGCGAGCCGTTAATTTTAGGGGATAAAACCTATCATGACATTACAGAAGATATTGCCCGTCCTATTGAAACCAAAGCCGGGAAGCTTTGGTGGTTTGCTTTTTATATTGCTTTAGTAGCCTTTATCTATGGAGTAGGGTGTATCGCTTATACGATAGGTACCGGAATAGGGGTATGGGGACTAAACAGAACGATAAATTGGGGATGGGATATTACAAATTTCGTTTGGTGGGTAGGAATAGGTCATGCAGGAACATTGATTTCTGCTGTATTATTGCTTTTCCGTCAAAAATGGAGACTTTCCATTAACCGTTCGGCGGAAGCCATGACTATTTTTGCGGTGGTTCAGGCTGCCATGTTCCCATGTATTCATATGGGACGTATATGGTTAGCTTACTTTGTATTTCCTATAACTAACCAGTTCGGAACTTTATGGCCCAATTTCAACTCCCCCTTATTATGGGACGTATTTGCCATCAGTACCTATTTTTCGGTATCTGTGGTTTTTTGGTATATCGGACTAATTCCTGATTTTGCCATGGTTAGAGATCGAGCGGTTAAACCGGTAACTAAAAAGATTTATACTATATTGAGTTTTGGGTGGGGAGGCAAAGCAAAGCATTGGCAACGATTTGAGGAAGTGTCATTAGTTTTGGCAGGTCTTGCAACTCCTTTAGTTTTTTCTGTTCATACCATTGTTTCCTTTGACTTTGCAACTTCAGTTATTAAAGGATGGCATTCAACAGTATATCCGCCGTATTTTGTTGCGGGTGCTATATTTTCCGGTTTTGCTATGGTTCAAACCTTGCTTAGCGTGGTTAGAAAGGTATGTCATTTAGAGGATTATATCACTCAAAAGCATATCGAATATATGAATATAGTAATAGTTGTGACAGGAGGTATGGTAACTGTAGCTTATATTACGGAATTCTTTATCGGATGGTATTCAGGTAGCAGATATGAAGATTTTACTTATTTCTCAGTTGGAGCTGCCACAGGACCGTATTGGTGGGCATTTTGGTTATTAATCCTTTGTAATGTATTAATTCCTGCCTCTCTATGGATAAAAAAATTAAGAAGAAACTTTCTATGGACCTTCATTGTTTCCATTGTTATAAATATCGGTATGTGGTTTGAAAGATTTGATATTATTGTTATCAATCTGTCACGGGATTATTTACCAAGTTCATGGACAATGTTCCAACCTTCTTTTGTAGACGTAGGAATATTCATCGGAACGATAGGTTTCTTTTCAGTATTATATCTGTTGTATGCTAGAACTTTCCCGGTTATAGCACAGGCAGAATTGAAGACAATTATAAAAACATCAAGTGAAGGGTATAAAAAACATCATTTAGAAAATGAGCACCACTAAGACAATTATTTACGGTTTATACGGAGATGATGATCTCCTTATAGATGGGGTTAAGCAACTTCGTGATAGAGGAATTGAAATTAATGAAGTTTATACACCTTTTCCGGTACATGGGTTAGATAAGGCAATGGGATTAAAAGAATCGAGAATGTCTGAATTTGCTTTTTTCTATGGAGCTATGGGGTTAGCTGTTGCTTCTGTGCTTACTTGGTATACGATGAATTATGATTGGCAGCAAAATATAGGGGGAAAACCGAGTTTTACTTGGACAGAAAATATGCCGGCTTTTATTCCAATTATGTTTGAGCTGACAGTATTTTTTGCCGCTCACCTCATGTCCATTACATACCTTATTTTAAACAAGCATTATCCGGGACAAAAAGCTCAAAATCCTGATCCAAGGACTACCGATGATAAATTTTTAGTTGAAATTTCTAATCAAAATTACGACCAAGTAAAGGAAATTTTGATAGCTACAGGTGTTGAGGAAATAACTGTAAAAAAAATTGAAGATGAAAAAAATAACTAAATATATTCTTTTTGCTATAACAGGAAGTTTGTTTATAATTTCTTGTAGTAAGAAAAAACCCAGTTTGGTTTATTTTCCAGATATGTACTATCCGGTAGCTTATGATCCTTATCAAGAGGCAGTAATTGCTTATGGAGAACAAGGAACGACGGTTCCTTTATTTTCAAAGCAAGGAGGAGCAACCGCATTAGCGCCTGTACCCGGAACTATAGCTCAAAATCCCGAAGGAATCCTACCTATGGATTTGCCAAACACCCCTGAAGGATACGATGCTTCTAAAAAAATAACGGTTTCACCGCTAAATCCTTTAAACAAAGATAAGGACTTAGCCAGAGGAAAAGATTTATATATAAAAACATGTTCAGCCTGTCATGGTACAGCCGGAGACGGACAAGGTGATATTGTTCAATCTGGAGCATTTTCGGGAGTACCTAATTATAAAGATAGGGATATAACAGTCGGATCTGTACATTATGTTATGGAACATGGAAGAAATGCCATGGGATCTTATGCGGGGCAACTTTTACCCGGAGATATGTGGAGAGTTGCAGAATATGTAATTAACGAATTTAAACCTTCTGCAACATCAAACTCTGCAGAACAGACACAAACAACAGAACAATAATACAGCTATGAGATATACATTTTCATCAAGTCTTAAATTAACGTCCATAGTATTAATCGTAGTAGGATTGATAGCCTTTGGTATAGGGTATTATCAGAATTCACGTATAGATGAACATGCTGTTAAGGAAATTTTACATCATAATGAAGAATTAGCGGGAGCTCAACCCATGAATTCAGTTTATAAAGGAGATGTTGCACACTCTAAAGAACATATTGAACATGCTGAACATCAAATTCATAACAGGCCGTGGTCAGCATTTTTTGTGTCTTTGATGTTATTTTTCGGTATTTCAGCTACCGCCTTGTTTTTTGCTGCTGTCCAACATGCAGGTAATGCCGGTTGGTCTATTGTTGTTATCAGAGTAATGGAAGGTATTGCTTCGTTTCTACCTGTAGGCGGCTTATTAATGGTTGTATTTATTTTTCTTTCATCATATGGTGGTGAACACGGAGGACTGAATCATTTATATCATTGGATGGATCCCTCTTTAACCGATCCTAATTCTTCGCATTTCGATTTACTTATAAAATCTAAGGAACCGTTTTTAAATAGACCGTTTTTTGTTATTAGAACGCTGATTTATGTGGCCGGATGTATTTTCTTTTTATGGAAAATAAAATCTCTAACGAGAAAGTTGGATGAAACTAAAGAAGTTTCCGATTATAAAAAAGTTTATAACTGGAGCGTAGGTGCTATTGTTTTCTTTGCTTTGGCGTCCGCTTGTTGGGCATGGGATTGGTTAATGTCCATTGATCCTCATTGGTATTCTACTTTATATATGTGGTATGTATTAATCAGCTGTTTGGTTTCCTCCGTTGGAGTGATGTTGATTATTTCCATATATCTGAAAAAGAAAGGTTTTTTACCCGCATTTAATGATAACCATATGCATGATCTTGCTAAATTTTTGTTTGGGTTTAGCCTTTTATGGTCTTACCTGTGGTTTGCGCAATTCATGTTGTATTGGTATGCTGATATTCCTGAGGAAACGGTATATTTCTTTGGAAGATATAAATTATATGGACCTACTTATTTTACCATGTTGATCCCGAATTTAGTTTTACCGTTTTTGATATTAGTCAGCAGTAAAGTGAAAAGAAATTATGTCATTGTCCCTATTATGGCTTGTGTGGTACTATTCGGACATTATTTGGATATGTTTAATATTATTATGCCGGGAACAGTAGGTGCTTTCTGGGGTATAGGATTATTAGAAATCGGGGCTTTTATCTTTATGTTGGGACTATTTATATTTACTGTAATGTATTCTATAAGTAAGCTTAATTTAGAAGCTAAAGGTAATCCATACTATCATGAAAGTGAATTATTTGAATATCCTTTCTAATCATTAAAAGTATTTATTATAAAAAAAAGCATCTCATCATGAGATGCTTTTTATTTATTATGGAATTTATTTTTGTCTGAAATATATTTCAATAGGAACACCTGTCAACTCAAAATTTTGACGTAATTTATTTTCAATAAATCGTTTATAGGGTTCTTTGATATATTGCGGCAGATTTGCGAAAAATGCAAATTGCGGTGTTCTGGTGGGAAGTTGAGTACAGTATTTAATTTTTATATATTTACCTTTAATACTTGGCGGGGGTGTAGATTCAATTATAGGAAGCATGACTTCATTTAATTTACTGGTTTTAATCCTGCGTGAACGATTTTCATAAACTTTCATAGCAGTTTCTACCGTTTTATACACACGCTGTTTAGTAATAGCTGAGGTGAAAATGATGGGTACATCCGTAAATGGAGCAATCTTTTCTTTTATAAAATTTTCAAATTGTTTTAATGTATTGGTTTCTTTTTCAACTAAATCCCATTTGTTAACGACGATAACAACACCTTTTCGGTATTTTTGGGCTAAAAATAAGATGTTCATATCTTGTTTTTCCCAACCTAAGGTTGCATCTATCATTAAGATTACAACATCTGAATCCTCAATTGAACGTATGGAACGCATTACGGAATAAAACTCAAGGTTTTCATTTACTTTAGTTTTTTTCCGCATACCGGCAGTGTCTATCAATACAAACTTATATCCGAATTTTTCATATAAGGTTTCTATACTGTCTCTGGTAGTACCGGCTATATCTGTAACGATGTTACGCTCGTTTTCCAATAAGGCATTGGTAAATGTTGATTTTCCCACATTAGGTCTTCCTGCAATGGTTATTCTCGGCAAGCCTTCAAAAGGGTCTACGTAATCTTCTTCTTTAAATGTGGCAACTATATCATCCAGCAGATCTCCTGTACCGCTACCTGTCATTCCTGATATAGTATAATATTTCTCCATTCCCAATGAATAAAACTCCATGGCTTCCGTTTCCAACATAGCATTGTCCACTTTGTTAACAACTAAAAAGACTGGTTTGTCAGTCTTTCTTAAAAGATTGGAGACCTCTTTATCCATGTCGGTGATGCCTTCTGTTACGTCAACTAAAAATATAATCGCAGAAGCTTCATCTACGGCAAGTTCAACTTGTTTTCTTATTTCTTCTTCGAAAATATCTTCTGATCCAACAACATAACCTCCGGTATCAATAACAGTAAAATCGACTCCGTTCCAGTCACTTTTTCCATAATGCCGATCACGAGTAACCCCGGCCACACTATCAACAATTGCTTCCCTCTTTTGTAGTAATCGATTAAAAAGAGTAGATTTTCCTACATTAGGCCTTCCTACAAGCGCTATAATATTTGACATATCATATTTTTTGCAAAGGTAAATAAAAATAAATAGCAGATTTATATTTGGAGTATGTAAACGTTATTGAGGCTGTTATAATTGTTTTAAATGTTTGTGTTTAATAAATTATGCTCTAGATATAAAATTATGTGTATTCTTTGTGAGAATTATTAATTTTGTTATATTTTTGATTTTTAAATTTTAATAATTAAAGGCGTTTTTTGATTTTGGAAAAAAGAATTAATGTAACTAAGGTATTTTTACCTCCTTTATCTGAATATAATGAATATTTAGATAAAGTTTGGAAAAACCAATGGCTGACCAATAGAGGTGAATTAGTTTTAAAACTTGAAGAGAAGCTCAAGAAGTATTTAAATATTACTAATATATTAGTTACTAATAACGGTACTGTCCCTATTCAAATAGCATTGAAAAATATTGCTAAGGGAGGAGAAGTTATTACTACACCTTTTAGCTTTGTGGCTACTACTTCCGCCATTATATGGGAATGTTGTAAACCGGTATTTGTGGATATTGATCCGGATCATCTGACTATAGATGAAAATAAGATTGAAGAAGCAATTACAGATAAAACTACGGCAATATTAGCAACCCATGTGTTTGGTAATCCTTGTAATGTGAAAATAATTGAAAAAATTGCAAAGAAATATCAGATAAAGGTTATTTATGATGCAGCGCATTGTTTTGGAGTGGAGCATGACAACAAATCCATATTTGAATATGGTGATATAAGTACCTGTAGTTTTCATGCTACCAAATTATTTCATACGGGAGAAGGAGGAGCTTTATTTTGCAAAGATTCCGAATTGATGAAAAGGTTAAATTATAGTCATAATTTTGGATACACTGAAACCAATGATATTTGTGGTGTAGGAATTAATGCTAAAATATCTGAACTACAAGCTGCGATGGGCTTGTCTGTATTACATTATATAGATTATATAATTGCTGAAAGGAAAAAAGTAGTAGATTTTTACAATGAATCGCTAGATTTTAGTAAATTAAAATCACTCCAAATAAGAGAAAATACTAAGTGGAATTACAGCTACTATCCCATTATATTTAATTCTGAAAAGATACTTCTAAAGGTACAACAAAAATTAGCTGAACAAAATATTGTCCCTAGACGATATTTTCACCCTTCTTTAAATACAATAAATTATGTTAAAGGTAGTAAAATGCCAGTATCAGAGTCCATATCAGAAAAAATTTTATGTCTGCCTTTATATGTAGGTTTAGAAAATAGTGATTTAAATAAGATTGTTAGTATTATTAATACATATAATGTGTAATAAATTTTTTTTAACTTCTATAAAAAATTTTAATAATTATTTAAAATTGGTAACTTTTTTTTATTATTGTAGAAAAAATGATTTTATTTAATAATTAGAAAAATAAATCATAAAATTTACAAAATGAAAATTAAAGAACCGGAATCTACATATAGAGTTAGATTTGCAGATTGTGATCCTATAGGCCATCTTTCTAATCTTCGATATTTTGATTATATGCTAAATGCTAGGGAAGATCATTGTTTAGATAATTATCAATTGGATAATTTTGAACAGTCTAAAAAAACGGGATGTCTATGGGTTGCTTTGCAAAATCAAATTGCTTATATAAAAGAAGTAAGATATAATAAAGACATTGTAATTACAAGTAAAATTATAAAATATACAGATAGAACTAATACTGTAGAAGTACTAATGTTGAGTAAGGATAAGAGTATAACACATGCTTCCTTATGGGTAACTTTAATATATTTTAATTTAGCAACTCGAAAATCTGAAGTTCAGCCTGAACAATTTATGAAATTATTTGAAGAAATTTGTGTAACTATACCTGAAAATTTATTTGAAGAGAGAGTAGAAATATTGAGAAAGAAAAATAAAAAAATTATTTAAAAAATAAATGATTGTAACTGAAACCAAACTCAAAGGATGTTATGTTGTTGAACCAAAGGTTTTTGAGGATTCTCGTGGTTATTTTATGGAAACGTATAATTTTAAACAATTTGAAAAACAATTAGGTTATAAACCTAATTTTGTTCAAGATAACGTTTCAATGTCTTCTTATGGGGTTATAAGAGGTTTACATCAACAACTACCTCCATATACCCAAGCTAAACTGGTATACGTTTTACAAGGGAAAGTAATCGATGTGGCAGTGGATACACGAAAAAATTCTCCAACTTTCGGGCAATATGTTTCTGTTGAATTATCTTCAAAAAATAAAAAACAATTATTTATTCCCAAAGGATTCTTACATGGTTTTTCTGTTTTATCAGAAACAGTATTATTTGCATATAAATGTGAAGGATATTATAATAAAAAAAACGAAATTAATGTTAATCCCTTGGATAAAGATTTAAACATCGATTGGGGAATTGAGAACGGAAAAGAAATTCTTTCTAATAAAGATTTAAATGGTATTTCATTTAAAGATTTTAAACCAATTGAAATATAAATTATGAAAAAAATTTTAATTACTGGAGGGGATGGGCAATTAGGGAGATCGTTAAAGCAACGAATAAAAGATAAACCTCTTGTTAATTATAGTTTTGTTTTTACAGATATTCAGGAATTGGATGTGTTGGATGAAATGTTTGTAAAAACATATTTTTTTTCAAATAGATTTGATTATGTCATTAATTGTGCGGCCTACACGGCGGTCGATAAAGCAGAATCGGATATTGAGATGGCCGAAAAATTAAATGCTGATGCAGTAAAATATTTGGCTAGAGCTAGTGCATCGCAAAAAGCAACTTTTATACATATTTCTACTGATTATGTATTTTCAGGAGAAGAATCTACACCACGCAAAGAAGATGATCCGGTAGCTCCATTAGGTATATATGGTCAAACAAAATTGAATGGTGAAGTGTTTGCACAATATTATAATCCTAAAACATATATAATTAGAACGGCATGGTTATATTCTCCCTTTGGGAATAATTTTGTGAAAACCATGTTAAAATTATTTAAAGAAAAAGAAGAAATAAATGTCATTAACGATCAAATAGGATCTCCTACGAATGCATTTGATTTAGCAGATGCTATCTTAACTATTATACAAAATGATATAGGAGCTTATGGTATTTATAATTACTCTAATGAAGGAGAATGTTCATGGTATCAATTCAGTGAAGAGATAAAAAAAATAAATAAATCTAAAATAAAAATCAATCCTATACTAACTTCGGATTATCTAACTCCAGCAAAACGTCCTAGATACAGTTTATTAGATAAAACTAAAATTAAAAATACATTTGGTATTTCCATTCCTGATTGGAAAGATAGTTTAAAAGGGATGTTTATTCATTAATTTATATTATTATTTGATCGCTCATTTTATTTAATTTATTATTTGAAATTTATGTTATTTATTTCATTTAATAAATTATAATTTAATTTTTCTTAGAAAAGAATATTATATAGGGTTAAATATAAAATTTACCAAAAAATTATCTTATCATATAATATATAAGGAGTAATTTTAGTAAATAAAATAATTATAATTGTTGTTTAATTTATCCTAAATGAATATTTTTGCGTATTATGTCGATTCATAAAATATTTAAAAATATAAAGCAATGAACAATATAAATTTGATTTTAATTAATCCTAAATTAGAAATTGATCATAAAGATAGAGTTACAAATTTTGTTACTATTTTTAATATCTAACTTTTGGCAAATATAAATATTAATTATATTAGTTTTGATTAACAAAATCTGTTAAAATGATGATTTTTTAGGTTATTTTTTATATAATTATAATAAATTTAAGAGACGATCACCTTAATTACTAAAAAATAACATGAAAATTATTATAAAAATACTTACTTCATTAGTTGATAATTTTTTTTATTTGAATTTATGGTATAAAATATTTATTGATATTGAGATTATTTTAATTCTTTAAAAAATTATTTTTTATGTTTTTAAAAGTATTATAGAAATGAATATTAATAATTTAACATTAATTTTTTATAATCTGGAAAAGGAACATTTGGGGAAAGATGTATTTCTGGTACCTTATTATTTAGGGAAAAAATTAAAATGCAAAACAACAATAGTTTATCAAAATAAATTAACAAATAGATTCTTTAAAGATAAATTTAGAAATATCAATTTAATTCCGCTTAAAAATATTTTCTTACTAAAAGGTTTAGAAAAAATCTCTTTTTTTATATCATCTTTGTTTTATGTGATTTTTAAAGGAAAAAAAATTGATTTATTGATGACTTTTCATTTTCGTACAACAAGTGCCATTTTGTGTATGTTATATAAACTTGTTAATCCAAATGGAAAGTTTTATTTAAAAGTAGATGGTGGAAAAGATATAATAGAAGTAAGAAAAAATGCCTCTTTCATTAAAAATAGGATTTATAATATCTTACTTAAACAAAGTGATTATATTTCTTTGGAAACTGATTTAGCATATCAATTATGGAAAAAGAATTTAAATATACCTGAAAAAATTTTTTTTATTGAAAATGGTTTTGATGAAGAGGAATTAAGTAAGCTGTCATTAAAAATTAGGTCTTTTAAAGAGAAAGAGAATATATTTATAACAGTTGGGCGATTAGGAGCATTTGAAAAAAACTCACAAATGTTTTTAAATGCTATTGATAAATTGTCTAATGTAAATAATTGGTTATTTTATTTTATAGGGCCTTACGATGATGATTTTAAAAAAGAGATAAAACAATTTTTTGCTATTAACACTCATTTAAAAGAAAAAGTAATTTTTACAGGTCCTATTTATGATAAGAGTGTTTTATGGGAATATTATAATCGGGCTAAAGTTTTTGTGCTAACTTCCAGAAGTGAAGGCTATCCAATAGTTTTTTCTGAAGCTTATAGATTTCAAAATTATATAATAACAACACGAATTGGTGGTGCGGAAGATATTCTTCTTAAAAATAATAATTTTGGAAAAATAATTGATCAAGATAATAGTGAGCAATTAAAATCCGTTATAGAAAAAATAATTTCTGATAATAATTATTTTATTCAATATCATAATAGCAATTACACAGATAATTCTTGGAATAAGCATTTAAGTTCTTTAACAAAAAATATTAGATTAAGTTGATATATAAGATTTCTATAGTAAATCATAATAGATATTCAGATACATTGGAATGTTTGGAGTCTATACTTAAATCAACTGAACAAAATTTTCAGTTGTTCGTTGTGGATAATTCTACTAGAGAAAAGGATTATGAAATGTTTAAAAAATGGAGTTTAAACGTTCCTTTGAATTTAAGTACAAAATTTCCAGATCTTGTTTATCCAATTTCTCATAAAAATAATAATGATATATTATTTATTAATGAAGAAGAAATTGAAATAAAGAAAGTAATTGAACAAAAAATTGTATTTATAAAAGCAAAAGAAAATAAAGGATTCTCAGCGGCAAATAATATAGTTTTAAAGTTTCTTAAAAAGCAGGATAAATATGACTATATTTGGATTCTAAATAATGATACGGTAATTCCTACTGATTTTTTACGCAATATCTCTATTAAAATGAGTAAAGAAAAAAATAATGTTGGATTAGTTGGTAATTCATTATGTTATTATGATTTTCCTAAAAAATTACAGTGTGTTGGTAATAAATTTAATCCTTGGCTAGCTCATACTTTTCCTTTATATGAAAATAAGCAATTTTCTGATATCTCAAAATCTGATATAAATAATCTAATACCAATTGGTGCTTCTATGTTTATAAAAAAAGAATGTTTTAAAGATGTAGGTTTTTTAGATGAAGATTATTTTTTATATTTTGAAGAATGGGATTATGCAAGCAGAGCAAAGAAGAGAAAGTGGAAATCGCTAATCATAACAAAATTTCATATTTATCATAAACATGGAACAACTATAAACTGTGGAAAAGATGGAAAACAAAGAAAAACTTTATTCGCAGATTATTATTTTTTAAAAAATAAAATATTATTTGCTAAGAAAAATTTAAAATTTTATAACTTGCCGACAATATATTTAAGTTTTATACCTATTATAATAAATAGGATAAAGCGTAGGCAATGGGATAGGTTAGCTTTGATACTTAAGATAATATTGAGATAAATTTAAAAAATGAAAAATAAGATAATGATTTTATCTTTTGGGAGAACAGGGAGTTTACCGTTATATTCAGATAGCATAGTTTTACATTTTCCTAAAGAATCTTATGATTATTATAAATCTAAATATTTGATTGGTGGAATTACAATACCTAACCAAAAAACTGTAAAAACATTTAATTCTACTATTTCATTTATAATTAATACTTTATTTTTTCTTCCCTATTATATTGCAATACATTTACCCAAAATTATAAAAAATTATAAAAAGTTATATTTACCTTATTTTCATTTATGGAATTTTCCTTTTATTCTTTTATTTAGGATATTAGGACGAGATGTAATAATGACCGTACATGATGGAATTTTACATAAGGGTGAAAATGGTTGTTTTATACAATGGTATTCTAATTTAAATATTAAATTTAGTACCAAAATAATTTATCTAACTAATTACGTCAAATCAAATGTGGAAAATTCCTTAAAAATAATAAAACCTAGCATTGTTGTACCTCATGGTTTAATTGAAAATAAATTTATAATAAATTCCCCTTTTAAAGTTAATCGTGGAAAAAAAATACTTTTTCTAGGTAGAATTAGTCCATATAAAGGAGTGGAACTTCTCTCTGAAGTTATTGAAGAAATTGCAGGGAGCATAGATGAATGTATAATTGCCGGAAAAAGTATTTATGATTCAAAAATCAAAAAATCAAATAAATTAAAAATTCAAGATAAATATCTTTCAGATTTAGAAATTGGAAAACTTTTAAATTGGGCTGATATTTTAGTTTTACCATATCTAGAAGCTACTCAATCTGGAGTTATAACGTTAGGTATAAATTCAGAGTTACCTATGGTATGTACCAATGTTGGAGGTTTTCATGAACAATTAAATGATGATGAATGTATTTGGGTTGAACCCAATAAGGAATCTTTAAAAGAAGGTTTATCAGGTTTAATACATGACCAAGATAAAAGAAATTATCTAGCTAAAAAAATGCATAAAAAGAAAGAATCACTTAGTTGGGAAAATATTTCTTTACAAATATTTAAATTTTTAAATAATAATGAATAACTTAGTAATAACTAAAAGTCAATTTGTTTTTTATAGTTTAGCTTTTTTAGGGTGTATTTTAGCAATTTGTAGTAGCTTTATATTACCTAAGAAATATTTTTCAGATGCATTGACAATTATCAATAATACGTGGAATTTAAGTGGTATAATAGGTAGTTATAATTTTTCGATTGCATTTTACACTTATACAGGTGTTCGATGGTTACCTTTTCCAGTAGTTGCTATATTACAGTATCCTATTCTTATTTATATATTAGTTAAAATGGGAATTCCTTCCAATTTTGATAAAATAAGAGTAAATAACTGTCTTATGTATTTTGCCTTTTTCCTTTTAGGAATATATATATCTATGCAAACTAAAGAATTTATTACATTTTTATTCTGTACTTTACTTGTTGTAATATGTAAAAAGAAAAATCATATTATAAGAAATAGAATAATAGTTTGCATACTCCTTATAATTTTTGCTATAGTATTTAGAAATTATTATTTTCTAGTATTAATCATAACGTTGTTATTTAGTGTTTTGCATCTAATACGTATAACGAACAATGTATATATACTGTTTATATATGGTTTATTATTAATAATCCTTATTAGTTTGGCATATGGATATGTAAAAGGAGACTACATGTCTGACCAAACAAGGACAGAATTAAATCAAGTACGTTTAGATGATCCAAAAATTAGAGAAGAAGCGAAATCGGTCATAATATCTCCTGTTTCCACTGATACGTGGTATGGAGAAGCAGTATCAATATTATATGGGTTTATGGTAGTAAATATACCATTTAACTCCATTTTTTCTTTAGCGCCACAAGTTGTAGTTTTTGCAATATGGCAGATATTTTTATTTGGTTGTTTATCCTTGAGGTTTAAAAAAAGATTGAAATTAAAAAAGAGTGATAACATTAGGTGGATTTATTATATCGTGTTTTCTTTTTTCATAGTTCAAGGTTTGTTTGAACCAGATTTAGGGTCTTCTATAAGACATAAAGCTGGAATTTTCCCTCTTATTTATTTTATTTTATTTGATGATGTTTACAAATCAAAAGCTTGAAAAAATAAATTTTATATTTATTTTATTAATATTAAGTAGTATTATATTTAGATCAGTATGTTCAATTTTGATTTTAATTTATTTTTTATTCTTAGTATTTAGTTTTTTTAAATTAAAATATAAAATTAAATTTCATTATTTGATAATATTGATATCTATTCCATTTTTAATTGAAATATTATTTTTTTGGAATAATGATAGTTTTTATTATGGCATAAAATCATTAGAAAAAAAAATGATATATTTATTTTTTCCTTTTTTTACTCTAACTTCCCCATTTAAAATAGAAATATTTAGAATAATTAATTATTGGACAAAAATTATGTGTTTAACACTAATTTTTTTCTCAGTAAGATATATTGTACTATTTAGGGAAAATATTGTAAAATATTTAAATGGAATAGATGTGTGGGATATGGGGTATAGTTTTTCAAGGAGTATTGATAATAATCACGCACCTGCACTTAATCTAATTGTTTCATTTTGCTGTATTTGTGCATTATATACTTATTATAATAATATACATAAAAATCGTTTAATCCGTATATTTAATTTCATTATATATATAATTTTATTGAATTTAGTTTTTATTATAAATACGAGAATAGCGGTATGTTGTGCGATATTAGGAACTATTTATTTAACTTTACATAAATATAAATCCATTTTTACATTAAAAAAAACTGTTTTAATAACAGCTTTATTAGCGATTTTTATATTTCTTTTTATAAATTTTTTTCCATATATAATAAAAAAATATACTACAGTTTCTTTTAATAATCTGGATAAAGTGGGAAAGCTAGATGAATTTAAAGATCCCGAAAGTGAGATTTATAATTCAATGGTTACAAGATTGACTATTTGGAAATCCACAATAGACCTATCCAAAAGAAACTTATGGATAGGTGTAGGTGCATCTGATGGAAAAAGAAAATTATTTGAATATTATCGTGAAACTAATCAAAAATTTTTATTTAAGTATAAATTTCCTGTTCATAATCAATATTTAGACTATTTATTAAGATTTGGAATAGTGGGGTTAATCTTATTAATTATATTTATGCTCATACCTTTTTATATAGGATGTAAATTGCACAATTCTTTAATAATTTATTTTTCATTATTTTTCATAATATCAAATATGACTGATGACTTTTTAATTCGTTTTGACGGTATAGTTTTTAGCTGTATTTTTTTTAGTTTATTTGGTTATTTTTATTTAAACAGTCTAAGTAAATATTCTTCAAATTATTAAAGTTTTTATTTAAGTTGAATACTTCTTTACAGCGAGTAAGTCCATTTTTACCCATTTCTTCTCGAATATCTCTATCTTTTAAAATTTCAACATATTGTTGGATATCGTTTTCATCATGAAATAAGAATCCAGTTTTTCCATGAACTACAATATCCTTATTTCCCATAATATTAGTAGCAAGAACTGGTTTTTGAAAAGTCATTGCTTCAAGAGGCGCTATAGGTAGACCTTCCCATAGAGATGTTTGTATATAAATATCTAATTGATTTAAATAATAAAATATATTTTCACGATTTAACCAACCGGTTATAGTTATATTTTGAGAAGTAATAGCATCTCGTAATTCACCGTCTCCGATCCATAAAAAATCTATGTCGAGGTTATTTTGGGCAATATTATTAAATAACCAGGGATTTTTAATATGTGATATTCTTCCAATGATACCTATAACTAATCGTTTATTATTAATTTGTTCGGGTTTAAATTTATCTGATATAGTTTCAATGTTAATGCCATTTCTCACCAATAATGTTTTTCCGAATTTTTTTCCATATTCAAATTCACTATCTCCACATGCAATTGTTGTTCCCCCAAAAAATTTGGATGTATACTTTTCTATGTAATAATAAAATTCTTTTTTTAGATAAGAAATATCTTTACGTAAAAAGGAATAAGCATGAGGAGTATAAAATACAACTGCTTTTTTGTAAAATAAAGATACAAATCTGCCAATTACTCCTGCCTTAGATGAATGAAGGTGTATAATGTCAGGTTTTAATGATTTACATATATTTAATAATTCATATATACTTTTAAAATCTTTTAAAGAAATTTCTTTATTAATATCTAATTCAATTAATGAAACCCCGTTAGATAATTCCTTTTTAATATCTATATTAGCAACTTCACGACGTTTTCCACAATATGCAATAGTAGTATCAAATAAGTTAGATTGTTTGCCAAAAAAAATCGTTAAGTCTTTGATATAAGTATAAATACCTCCACCAAGAGCTTCAACAACATGTAAAACTTTTATTTTATCCATAATTTTGAGAAATTAATAATTTTTATGTAAATATTATGTTCATATTAAAACAGACTAAAATACTAAAATAAAAAATATTTATTTAAGAAAATTTAACTATTTTTATCAAATATTAGTTTATTTTTTATTTTTTATAAATTTAATAATGTATGAAATATACTCAATATTCAAAGAATAGTTTTATTCTTCAACTATTACTTGATTTAGTTTTAATTATTATCTTATTTTTTCATTTTTTAAAAATCCAATATCACAATTTAGATATTTACTTTGTACATGTAAAAGATTTATTCCATTCCCATTATAAAGCTCTGATAATCTTATTGATGAGTTGGTATTTTATTTCATTAAAAACTCGATTATATGTCGTAGATAGAGTAACTAATATTATATCAATTTTTAAAAATAATTTTTATCAAATAATATTATTCAGCATAATAGTATTCTCTGTATCGGGATTAAAAAAAGATGATTTATTTTCAAATAAAGTAACAATTTCTTTTTTAATTTCTCTGTTTATATTAACCTTTATAATTAGAGCTTTTCTATTTTTATTTTTGAAAATTTATAGAAGTTTAGGTGGAAATTACATAAGGGCCATTTTTATAGATGAGAATAAAAACACTCATTCTTTTATTAATTTTCTATCTAGAAGAAAAGATTATGGATACATAAATTGTGGTACTTTTTTATCAAGTGTAAATGATAATAAAAAAAAGAATTTGTATCAATTTGATTTATCTAGGTTAAAATATTATATAGTTGAAGAGAAAATCCAAATTATATTTTTTTCATTAAATGGAAAACTTTCAAACAAAGTACATGATGAACTGATAATTTTAGCACAAAAACTTCATGTTGAAATTAGATTTATTCCAAGCACAGTGTATGATTCATTTTATAGTTTAAATTTAGAATATTATGATACATTTCCAATACTGTTATTTAAAAAATTTCCTTTAGATGATTTTTGGAATCAATTTATAAAAAGGCTATTTGATATTCTATTTTCATTGTTTGTTATAATTTTTATTTTAAGTTGGCTATATCCGCTTATTGCAATAGCAATTTTACTAGAATCTGGCAAACCTGTAATCTATGCTCAAAAAAGAGTGGGATTAGGAGGGAATATATTTTATTGCTATAAATTCAGAACGATGAAAAACAGTAAAGATAATGACATTAAAGCCACTGTAAAAGGTGATTCAAGAGTGACTAAATTAGGTCGTATATTGCGTAAGTCAAGTTTGGATGAAATGCCTCAGTTTTTCAATGTGTTAAAAGGAAATATGTCTGTTGTAGGGCCTAGGCCACATATGGTTCTTCAAGATAATTATTATAATGATCTATTAATAAAATATAGCCTAAGACATTATGTTAAACCTGGTATTACCGGATTAGCTCAAGTAAAAGGTTTCAGAGGAGAAATAAATTCCAGAGAAGATATGCAAAAAAGAATAATTGCAGACATTTATTATGTTAGAAAATGGTCTTTCCTATTAGATATGGTCATAATTTTAGGTACCGTATTTAAAACGGTTGGAGGAGATAAGAAAGCAATTTAGAGTTATTGTTATAAAATAATATATAAAACATTTAATTTATTTTAATAAAATATATATTTTTGTAATGTTTGAAAATAATAAGTAAAATATTCATATTTTTTGCTACGTTACTAATTGTAGCACATTCCTTTGTTCCTCATCAACACAAGGTTAAATTTGAAATTGTTCTTCACGAATGTTTTTTATCTGAGGCTAAAAATAATCATTCTGTAAACTTATTCGAGAAACTCGAAGATATAATCAAACATATAAATTTAGGAGAAAAAAATTTAGACGATTTTAAATTATCTATCTCTAATTATGAATTTTCTCAACAACTCATTTATATTATACCGGAATCTTTTTTGGGGCATAATTTTATATTATTAAATTCTTCGAATAAAGATTCAAATTTCTACTATGCATATACAAAAACCACTTCTGAAAAATTTTTAGGAAGAGGTTTGAGAGCTCCCCCATTAGTAAATCCCTAAAATTCCAACTGATTTTAAGTTTTCGGAGATAATAAATATATTATTGATTCTTATTCTCCGTAACTAAAGTTTCTATTCAAAAAATTAAGTAACAGTTAATTTTTACATAAAAAATAATATTGATGTATTACAACTCATTATTTAAACTATTGTTTAAATAATGAGAATAATGATCCATTTCAATTCATAATTCAAACAATTTAATCATGTTTCAAACCATAATTGATTTATCAATAAAATATAAATTATTGGTTGCTTTAGGAGTAGTAGCATTAATGGTATGGGGTCTTTATTCTCTTAAACATATACCCATAGATGCTACCCCTGACATAACCAATAATCAAGTGCAGGTAGTAACTACCTCACCTACCTTAGCTCCACAAGAAGTGGAACAATTATTAACCATACCCCTTGAATCAGAATTAAGAAATATTCCCGGAGCTATAGAAGTACGATCTATTTCAAGATTTGGTTTATCCATAATTACCGTTGTATTTAAAGAAGACATTCCCATAATACAAGCCAGACAGCTGGTTAAAGAACAAATAGATATCGCTATAAGTGAAATTCCCGATGGAATAGGAGAACCGCAATTAATGCCTATTACTACAGGATTAGGAGAAATTTGCCAATATATAATTAAAGTTAATCCCGGATATGAATCTACTTATAATCTTGAAGAGTTAAGGACCATTCAAGAGTGGATTATTAAAAAGCAACTCAACGGAATCGAAGGAATAATAGAAATCTCAAGTTTTGGAGGAAAAGTAAAAGAATATGAAGTAGCTATAGATCCTATCTTATTACAAAGTTACAATATCACTTTAGAAGAAGTTAATAATGCACTAGAGAAAAATAATCAAAATTCCGGATCCGGTTACATTCAACAAAAGCATAATTTGTTCTACATACGAACAGAAGGGAGACTAAAAAATTTTCAAGATATTGAAAATACGGTTATAACAGTAAAAGATCAAGTACCCATTAAAATTTCAGATATAGCGATAGTAAAATATGCTTTTGCCCAAAGATTTGGAGCCATGACAATGGATGGAAAGGGAGAAGTGGTTGGAGGAATCACGTTGATGTTAAAAGGAGAAAACTCTTATAAAACAGTTAATAAGGTAAAAGAAAGAATCAATCAAATTAAAAAAACATTACCCGAAGGCTTAGATATTTATATTTATTTAGATAGAGCAAATCTTATAGAAAAGACTATTTCAACCGTTAAAAAAAATTTACTAGAAGGTGGAATAATAGTAATGTTAGTTGTAATTATCTTAATAGGCGATATAAGAGCGGGGCTAATTGTAGCATCCATTATTCCACTTTCATTATTATTTGCTCTGATACTGATGAATTTATTCGGAGTTTCAGTAAATTTACTTTCCTTAGGAGCTATAGATTTTGGAATAGTTGTAGACGGGGCAATTATAATTATAGAATCGGTCATTTCAGTTTTACATGCAAACTATTTAGGAAAAAAGCTTACTCAAAAAGAATTAGATGGCGTAGTATCTAAAACTGCGGGAGAAATATATAAATCAGCAGCTTTCGGAATCCTTATTATCATTTTAGTGTTTATTCCCATTATGACTTTACAGGGAATAGAGGGTAAAATGTTTAGGCCCATGGCCTTCACTGTTAGTTTTGCTATAATTGGAGCTTTTATATTATCATTAACCTATGTGCCTGTATTGTCAACATTTGTCCTTAAAAAAAATATTGAAAACAAAGTAACCTTCGCAGATAAAATCATGAATAAATTAAAATCAATTTATTTGCCTGTTTTAGAAAAAGTGTTGCAAATACCCTATATTCTTATAGGTAGCATTTTTGTAATCTGGCTTTTTTTTCTCTTTGTTTTTTCCAATATGGGAGCCGAATTTGTTCCCACCTTACAAGAAGGAAATATAGCGATGCAAATGAGCATACAGCCCGGAAGTTCATTAGAAGAGAGTATACGCACTACTTCAAAAGTTGAAAAGATAATTAAAGACAATTTTCCGGAGGTAGTACATGTAATTTCAAAAATAGGAACTGCTGAAATACCAACGGATCCAATGGGTATAGAAGATTCAGATATCATGATTGTTTTGAAAGAAAAAAATCAGTGGGTTTCAGCCAAAACACAAGATGAATTAGTGGAAAAAATAAAAGAAAAGCTGTCGACAATATTAGGAGCTTCTTTTGAATTTTCTCAACCAATACAATTAAGATTTAATGAGCTTATGACAGGAGCAAAATCAGACATAGTAATTAAAATTTATGGCGAGAATGCAAGAGAATTAAAAAAGTTGGCAGATCAAACGGCTCAGATTATAAATAAAATAGAAGGAGCAGCCGATGTAAAAGTAGAACAAACCGAAGGACTAAAACAAATGAAAATAAGTTATAATAGAAATAAATTAGCACAATATGGATTGGATATAACTACCTTAAATGAAGTTATCCGATCTTGGATAGCAGGAGTAAAATCAGGGGTTATAATGGAAGGAGAACGGCGTTTTGATTTAGTAATGCGACTGGATGAAAAATATAGAAGAGATTTAAATTTAGATCAATTACCAATACGTACGGCTACCCAAAATTTAATTCCCGTTTCCGAAGTGGCAACCGTGAATTATGAATCCGGACCAATGATGATTTCAAGGGAACAAGCACAAAGAAAAATTAATATTGGAGTAAATGTGCGTAATTCCGATATAAATTCCCTGGTACAAAAAATTCAATCAGGATTAGAAGAAAACATCAAATTACCACCGGGATATTCAATTGAATATGGTGGAGCATTTAAAAATTTACAAGAAGCAACTTCGAGACTGAGCATTGCTATTCCCATAGCTTTAGTAATCATACTTATATTATTGTATACAACCTTTAAAAGCTTAAAAGATGCAATATTAATTTTTACATCCGTACCCCTGGCTTCCATAGGAGGAATTATAGCTTTATGGATACGTGAATTGCCGTTCAGCATTTCAGCAGGAATAGGTTTTATCGCCCTTTTTGGAGTTGCTGTCTTAAATGGAATCGTGTTAGTAAGTGAATTAAATAGACTGAAAAATTCGGGCAACTATATTTCTCTCAAAGAAATAATTAAAAAAGGAGGACTAAACCGTCTGCGTCCGGTGGTAATAACGGCAATGGTTGCAACCTTAGGCTTTATTCCAATGGCTATGTCAACATCAAACGGAGCAGAGGTACAGAGACCTTTGGCTACTGTAGTTATTGGAGGACTGGTTACCTCAACTTTATTAACCTTACTCGTTATTCCGGCTTTATATTATGTTTTTGAAAATAAAAATTTTCAAAAGAATATAAATGTAAAAAAGATGCTAATCATACTAATTTTTTTAGGCAGTATAGGCTCAGTGAGTGCTCAAAAAAAAGTTTCTCTTTCCTACCTTGTAGAAAGAGCTTATAAAGAAAATAGAGAGCTTAAATCCAGTCAATTGCAAATTCAGAAAGAAAAGATTGAAAAAAAATATGCCTATACAGTCAATTCTACTTCAATGACTATCGGTTTTGGACAATTTAACAATAAAGATGCTGATTATCAATGGGAAGTGTCACAAGATTTAGGAAATCTATTTTCACAAACTAAAAAAAAGAGCCTCATTGATAGCCGGTTAGAATGGTTAACGGCTAAATCTAACTTACAAAAACATATAATAACCTATCAATTAGAACAATTATATAATAAATGGATTTATATCTTAGAAAAGAATAATTTATTTACCCGAATAGATTCTATATATAGAGAAGGATTAAAGAAAGCTGAATTAAAAAATGTAAAAGGAGAGACGGATTATATGGAAAAACAATTTTTTAAGGTAGAATTAGAACAAGTAATTCAGCAAAAAACTATAAATGAGCAAGAAAATATGGAAGTTGAAAATAAGATATATTCATTATGTGGAATAAGTGCTGATGAAAATATAGTACCTCTTGAATCATTTAAAAAATTAGAAAAAAATCCCTTGACGGATAGTTTGAATAATCTATACTTGGATGAATTAGATAAAGAGCTGAATATTAATAACAAAACATTGATTCTGGAAAAAGCCAAAAAATTACCTGAATTTTCAATTGGCGGATTAATGCAAAGCATTGAACGCAAAACCAGTTATTTTGCGGGTGTGGTTAATATAAGCATTCCCTTATTTAACAATGTTTATAAAAAAATTAAAGAACAGACTCTTCTTGAAAATAACAATGTTGAATTTAAAAAAAAGGAGATAACACGAAATTTAAATTTAAGAATCAGGCAATTAAAAAAGCAGCAAAAATATTTAGATAAGGAATTAAGCATATTTGGAACTTCACATTCAGAAGAACTACAAAAAATGATAAAAATAGCGACGATTAAATACCAATACGGAGAAATAGACTATTTGCAATATTGCAGTATATTAAAATCTTCTATAGATGCTCAAACCACCTATTTAGATTTATTGAACAACTACAATCAAACCTTAATTGAGCTAAACTATTTAACACAATCCAATTAATTTATCCATCATGAAAACAATAACTCATATAATCCTACTTTTTATTTCAATATTGCTTGTTTATTCCTGTTCATCCAAAAATAAAGAAAACTCTATCGAAAAAGAATCCCGTGTACATTCAGAAATTACCTTGAGCGAAGAACAGATTAAAACCAATGATATAAAATTCGGTACTGCAGAATTACGTCCCATTGAATCCAAAATTATGGTTACCGGCGTAATACATGCCTTACCTCAAAATAAGGCATCTATACATAGTAAAGTAGATGGATTTATTGGAAAAATAAACTTCATAACCGGAGATTTCGTTCGTAAGGGGCAAGAATTGGCAACGGTAAATAATCCTTCATTCATCTCTTTACAAAAACAATTTCTAGAAAGTTATTATACAATGAACTTGGCATATAAGGATTATCAGCGAAAAAATGCCCTATTAGAAAGTGATGCAATTAGCAGAAAATCGTATGAACAATCTTTAGCAACATATCAAGTTTCAACTGCAGAATATGAAAGTCTGAAATCTGAATTACAATTACTGGGATTTTCTCCTGCCACTATAATTAAAAAAGGAAAAATTAATCCGGAATTAAAAATTATAAGTCCTTTAAGCGGATTTATTCAAGCAAAGGAAATTTCTCCAGGTAAACAAATAACTACCACAGAAGAATTATTCTTAATAATAAATCAGGAAAAACTACATGTTGAATTAAATGTTCCCGCAAAATATGCTTCAACCCTCTTTGTAGGACAAAAAATTGAATTCACATTGCCGGAAATTAAAGATACCTTACAAGGAACTATTCACATCATAGGAAAAGTAACAAGTACCGAAAACAACACCATACAGGTTCATGCAGATATTCAAACAAAATTGCCTGACACAAATTTCTATGAAAATCGATTTGTAAATGCATATATAATTAATAAAAGTAAAGAAGTGCTAACTGTACCTAAAGAGGCTGTATTTGAAGAAGAAGGTAAAAATTATGTATTTATTAGAAAAAATAAACAAATAGAACAAAAAGAAATACTAATTGGAAATTCAAATAATAATTTTGTGGAGGTGACTAATTTAGATTCTCATCAAGAACTTGTAATTTCAGGAGTTTATTATCTACAATCCGGAGAAATGGAATCCGGACATAATCACTGATTAAAAAATTACTAAACTTATTGAATAAATAATAAAAATCAATCATTTGGTTATGGCAAGTTAATAAACACAACTTGGCATAATTAAATGATCAATAACATCCAATTATGAAAATAGTTTTTTTTAATGGCTAAATTTAAAAAAACTAAATAAAAAATTTATCTTAAGTAGTTGTTAATTAAATATTTAAGTTTCTTTTATGATTTAATATTTCCTTAAAAATAGCAGTATTTGTAATTTTGTTATATATGAATGAACAAATTATCAATAAACTCGCAACTTTAGCAGAATCAGCTAAATATGATGTTTCTTGTTCCTCAAGTGGAGTTGGAAGAAAGAGTAAAGTCGGAGGTATAGGCTCAACTTCATCTTCAGGAATTTGTCATACATTTACTGAAGATGGACGATGTGTTTCCTTATTAAAAATCATGATGACCAATTATTGCATGTACGATTGTGCCTACTGCATTAGTCGTAAAAGCAATGATATAAAAAGAGCTTCGTTTAGCGTTAAGGAATTGGTGGAATTAACCCTTGAATTTTATAAAAGGAATTACATAGAAGGTTTGTTCTTAAGTTCGGGAGTGGTTAAAAGTCCGGATCATACAATGGAAAGAATGGTGCGGGTAATTAAAGAACTCCGAACGGTTCATAAATACAATGGATATATCCATATGAAAAGCATCCCTGGCGCCAGTAAAGAATTAGTTACACAAGCCGGATTATATGCAGACAGGCTCAGCGTAAATATTGAAATACCCACAGAAAAAAATCTCAAATTTTTAGCTCCCGAAAAAGACCATAAAAGTGTCTTTGCACCTATGAAGTACATTCAAAACGGGGTATTAGAATATAAAGAAGAAAAGAAAAAATATAAATCTATTCCTAAATTCACCCCTGCCGGGCAGAGTACACAAATGATTATCGGAGCAACTAATGAAACCGATCAGGATATATTGAAAGTTTCTTCACTTTTATATATGCAATCAAGCATGAGAAGAGTGTATTATTCGGGATTCATACCGGTCAATCCTCATGATAACAGACTTCCTGCTTTACAACAAGCGCCTCTAGTAAGAGAAAATCGATTATATCAGGCGGATTGGTTAATGAGATTTTATCATTTCACGGCTGATGAAATAATTGATGATACAAACCCAAACCTTGATTTGGAAGTAGATCCAAAATTATCCTGGGCTCTTCGACATCCCGAAATGTTTCCTGTTGATGTAAATACAGCAGAATACAGGCAAATAGTACGGGTGCCCGGCATCGGAATTAAATCGGCTAAATTGATTATAGCCTCCCGTAAATTTGGTAAATTAGATAGGTATCAATTAAAAAAAATAGGTGTTATCATAAAAAGAGCCCAATATTTTATTACCTGTAGAGATTCGTCAGGAACAACAATTAATGAAATAAAGCCTGAATTTCTAAAAAAAATACTTGTAAACAAAAAACATACATCCCAAAACACCAATCAAATATCTTTGATTTTCCCTTAAAAAAGCTATTAAAATTATGATAGTATTCTCTTATGATAAATCGTTGGATGGGCTTTTATGTGTAATTTATGAAGCATACGAAAGAAAAATTTTTCCTGAACTATTAATTCAATCGGGAGAAATACCCCCGTTGTTCGTTGATCAATTACTTGAAATACAAACACGAGATGAAATTGTTAGTAAAACTTGGGCATATTTAGAGAAAAAGATGTCTAAAGAATCTCTCAATATGATGCAAGCAGTTTGGTTATCAGAACAAGATGATAGAGATTGGCTATTATATAAATTTATTAAAAAAGCCATTGATACAAAATTTACAGGCCATACTGATTTTGGGGATGAAGACATTATTAACATTCATAATTTGGCTAAAAAAGTTTACAAAGAAGGCTATAATTGGAAACAATTTGTAAGATTTAAAAAGTCGAAAGACGGAATTTATTTTGCTCCCGTATATCCAATTTATAATAGTTTACCATTGGCGATTCCTCATTTTAAAGATCGATTTTCTTCACAGTCTTGGATTATTTATGATTTAAACCGCAATTATGGATTTTATTATGATGGAAAAGTAGTGATTGAAATGACTTTGGAAAGCGATAATGAATATTTTAATTCAGAACAACCCAACGAAAAATTATTAGATTCAAAAGAAATTTTATTTCAAGAATCGTGGAAAAAATACTTTCAAGCTTTATCTATAAAAGAGAGAATTAATTTGAAACTACAAAAACAACATATGCCTAAAAGGTATTGGAAATATCTCACAGAAATGCAATAAATATAAAAAGGTATTTAAACTCTAATTTTTTAGGTCATATATAAATTGAAAAAGAGAAAGCATTCTATTTTAAGAATAACTCATATATTCAATTTCATTTCAGAAAATGTAAACAAGTTTTTAATAGACAGATGAAAAATTACATAATACATACGGAATTTTAAACCTGGCAAAAGTGGTATAAGTCATAAGTTAATTTTCAAAAATTATCAATCCTATTTATATCATATTGAATTATAAAAAAAATAAAAATCTTTTTAAACGAAAAACTACCTGTTTTACAGGTAGTTTTTATAGTGTAATTAAAAATTATTTTATGAAAAAATTAGAAATTATATGAAAGTTGAAGTTTAAAATTTCTAGGATCGATTTGATTAATATAACCTCCTCTATAATATGAAGTATAACCAATTTTGTCGAATATATTATTAAAGAAAAATTTCAAACCAACTTTTTTATACGTGTATCCCAATTGAGCATTAACAGTTGTATAATCCGGCATGTTGAAAGGTTTAATACCCGGTGTTGAACCGTGTCCATCTGCTCTTAAGTTTGAACTGTAGTCATTAATTGGGCGATCTCCCACATAATAAACACCTACACCCAAAACAAGATTTTTTAATGTTCCTCGATTAAATAAATATTGTACCCATCCATTAGCGGTGGAATATGGAGCATTCATTGGTCTGGAACCGTTTACATAAGCAACGCTGTTTTTATATTGAACATCCGAATAAGAATATCCTAAAATTACTTGTAAATTTTCCAAAATATGTCCGTTTGCCTCAATTTCAATACCGTTTCTTCGCAAATCACCTGCTTTAGAGTAAAAGCCTGTTCCCACTCCATTTTCGTATATCTGATATGAAATATCATTATTTTTAATAAAGTAATAGGTTACATTGAAATCTAATTTTTTATTAAACCAATCAGATTTAACTCCAACTTCAAATTGGTTAGTAACTGAAGATCCAATAGTCCCTCCATCTTTAGTAGGATTACTTGCTGAACGCAAATTGGTTGTAGTAGCATAATTACCAAAAAGACTTATATTTTTTACCGGGCTAACCATGATTCCTATAAAAGGATCCCATGCTTCATTAGCAGCGCCTATATTTGGTTTTTTAGCATCTTGACTAAAACGTAATCCAACATTGGCTCTAATATATTCATTGATTTCCACAGCATCTTGAATCATAATACCATAAACTTCAGATTCGCTGGAGCTGGTAGAAGCAATGGCATCAAAAGATGATTTATTGATTCCCTTAGGTAATACATTAGGTATTTTGTCAAATATATTAATAACGTCTACTTCAATGGATCTGTCAATAAGAGGCAAACCGGTTTTTGGATCTAAGATAACTTTTCCGTCTTTATCTTTTCTGTATTTTCCGTGAGTGGTAGAATTCGTATTATTGATCTTATAATCAAATCCTGTTTGAAACGTATGTTTTACCTTGCCGGTATATAAATTTTTTCCAATTAAATCAATCTGAATCACTTTGTTTTTATCTTCACTTTCGGACCAAGTTAGAGTTCTTGTACGTCTTGAAAAATCCGAAACTTTTTGACCGGTAGCTTTATCAGTAAAAGTATAAGGACTAGCTAAAGAACCTAATCCATAGGTTTCTTCGTTATTTATAGAGGCCGCATATAAGGCACGTAAACTTAATACTTCATTTAATTTTCGTACAATTTTGGCGCTATAGGTAGTAGTCCTAGTATTTTGATTATCCGTTGTCCAACCATAAAATTTATGGGTAGTATCTAATAAATTATTTTTATCGGCATCAGTTGAATTTACAGTACCTCTGTCTGGAGTTATATTGTTATTGATATAATCCATTTCTAAAGTAACAGTCGTTCTATCATCCGGTCTCCATTCAAAAGAAGGATTTATATAAACTCTATTATTGTCAACTCTTGGTTTATAGCTGTCCGCTCTTTGATATGCACCATTTAAACGAAATGCAGCAGTACCTTTTTTGTCCAAAATGGTTTGATAATCAAAAGTTGGTCGAAATAACCCCCAGCTTCCGGTTTCAATAGCAACATTTCCTCCGGTTAAAAATAATGGTGTCTTGGTAACTACATTAATTACACCTCCCGGACTTCCTAATCCGTTACCAATACCTTGAGTTATAGCCGCTGATCCACGTAAAACTTGAATGCTTGATACCCCTTGCATATCTGTCAACAAAGACGCAGAACGAAAATCAGAATCAACCTGAACTCCGTTTTTCAACACAGGAGTTCCACGATATCCTCTGATAGACATACTTTCCGAAGAGCCGCCATAAGTACCGAATAAGTTAACCCCCGGAACATTTCTAACTGCATCGGTTATAGTAAGAGCACCCTGTTCGTTAATAATTTCACTGGAAATTACGGAGATATTTTGTGGTAATTCTCTCGGAGCAACCGGTAAACGAGTTATCATGTCTAAACCATGTATTTGTTTAGTTCCGTATATGGTAACATCATCAATATCTCCCTTACCGTATAATGTTATATTAATTTCTTTTACCTCATCAGGATTGAGAATAACGGATTCGTTATAATCATTGAATTTAGGAGAAGAAATGGTCAATTTATGAAATCCATCACTTAATCCCGATATTTCAAAAAAACCGGTTTGATTGTCGATCTCAGAAATTTTTTCACCGTCAATGTAGAAAGTTGCTTTTTTTATCGGTTTATCTTCTACATCAAATAAATATCCTCTGATCCCTGATGTATATTGCGCTAATAGAAGCTGCCCTAAACATAAAAGAACAAAAGCTATGTATGTTTTTTTCATAATAATTTTTATTTTTAGGCAAATATAATTTTAATTTAGACCAATTACAAATAAAAAGAATGTTTTATATTATCTTTTTTTGTAAACAATTAAAATATAACAAGATATGTGTTTTTTTAGGTTTTTTTTAATATGAATAAAATAAGGACTAATTAGGTGATGTTTACAGGTTTAAATAGAGATCAACTCTAAAAAATATATTAACTTTGCAATCTAAATTAGAAAGTATAATAAATTAGAAAGGATGAGTTTACCTATAGATTATGTTCCGGTACTTATACAGGTTGCAGTTGCTTTGGGTTTCAGTGTGATAGCACTGGTCGGTTCAGCAATGTTAGGTTCGAGAGTACACGGTAAAGTTAAGGATGATACCTTTGAATGCGGGATTGCTTATGAAGGTGATGCCCGTTCGCCTTTTTCAGTTAAATATTTTTTAACAGCAATATTATTTGTACTATTTGATATTGAAATTATCTTCTTTTATCCTTATGCGTTGAACATCAGAGATTTTGGGGTTGAAGGCTTTTTAGCAGTATTAACCTTTATCTCGGTTTTTCTTTTAGGATTCGTATATGTAGTTAAAAAAGGAGCATTAGACTGGGAAAAATAGGAATAAAATATCTATTTTAAATATTTTTTAAAAAAGACATGGCAGAAAAAAAAGTTAAGATTGTTGATGCTCCTGAAGGAGTAAGTGGGCCCGGATATTTTGCCGGAAGTTTTGATAAAATTATAGGATTGGCAAGGTCATATTCTTTATGGCCGTTACCGTTTGCTACCTCTTGTTGCGGAATTGAGTTTATGGCTATACAAGCTGCCAATTATGATTTATCGCGTTTTGGAGCAGAAAACATGTGTTTTTCGCCAAGACAGGCAGACCTTTTAATGGTTTGCGGAACGATATCCAAAAAATTAGCTCCGGTTTTAAAACGAGTATACACTCAAATGGCAGAACCTAAATGGGTAATGGCTGTCGGAGCTTGTGCTTCCAGCGGTGGAATTTTTGATACCTATTCTGTATTGCAAGGAATAGATAAAGTCATACCTGTAGATGTATACGTGCCCGGTTGTCCTCCAAGACCCGAACAAATTATAGAAGGTTTTATGCAGATACAAGAAATAGCTAGAAATGAAAGCTTAAGAAGAAGAGAATCTGCTGAATATAAAGAGTTGTTAAAATCCTATGAAATATCGTAATCATGGAAGGAAAAATTATAGATAATCAATTGGTATTGCAACTCATATCAGATGAGTTTGGTGATGGTATTATAAGGGCATACGAGCCGGATGGAATTTTAACCATTGAAATAAAAAAAGATATTGTACTATCCTTACTAACATTTATTAAAAATCATGAGATAAAAATTGATTTTTTAACTGATGTGTGCGGAATACATTATCCCGATAATAAAGGATCGGAATTAGGAGTTATTTACCATCTACATAGTTTCATAAACAACTTTAGAATACGAATTAAAGCATTCTTTTCTATTGAGAATCCTGAAATTGATTCGGTTACCTCAATTTATTCTGCAGCTAACTGGCAGGAAAGAGAAACTTTTGATTTTTACGGAATAGTATTTAAAGGTCATCCTAATTTAACAAGGATTTTAAACAGGGATGATATGGACTATCATCCGCTTTTAAAACAATATACGCTGGAAGATACTACCCGTACAGATAAGAATGATGCCATGTTTGGCAGATAATTAGTAAACTAAAAAAGTTAGAATTAAAAAATGTCTAAACAAAAAAATATAAGTGATTTGGTCGATTTATCCAATTCAGTGGACAAATACATTGTGAAGGAACAAGTCGATGGAGAATTACAAAAAATAAATTTAGGACCAACACACCCATCTACCCATGGTATTTTTGAAAATAAAATATTAATGGATGGGGAAAGGATTGTTTCAGCAAAATCAACCGTTGGATATATTCACCGTGCATTTGAAAAAATCTCTGAAAGAAGAACATATTCGCAAATAACCACCTTAACCGATAGACTTAATTATTGCTCTTCTCCCATAAATAATATGGGATGGCATATGACCATGGAAAAATTTTTGGGCATTAAAGTATCCAAAAAGATTGATTATATGCGTATCATTATTATGGAGTTGGCAAGAATTGCGGACCATTTGGTTTGCGATTCAGTAATGGGAGTAGATACAGGTGCTTTAACCGGATTTACTTATGTATTTCAGGATAGAGAAAAGATATATGACCTCTATGAACAGGTTTGCGGAGCTCGAATGACTACCAATATTGGAAGAATTGGAGGGTTTGAGCGTGATTTTAGTCCAAAATTCCATCAATTAATTAAAGAATTTATTGCAGAATTTCCAAAAAGATTGGAAGAATTCGCTAAATTATTGGAAAGAAACCGGATCTTTATGGATCGTACGATCGGGGTAGGAGGTATTTCCGCTGAAAGAGCTCTGAATTATGGATTTACCGGTCCGAACTTACGAGCAGCAGGGGTAGATTATGATGTGAGAGTCATGAGCCCTTATTCTTCATATGATGACTTTGATTTTATTATTCCTATAGGGACTTCAGGAGATGCTTACGATCGTTTCATGGTTCGTTTGCAAGAAATGAGGGAAAGTTTCAAATTGGTTAAAAATGCTTATGAAAATTTACCTGAAGGAAATTATCATGTAGAGGTTCCCGAATATTATCTACCGGATAAGCCGGATGTTTATACCAGTATGGAAGCTCTTATCTATCATTTTAAAATTATCATGGGAGAAACAGATATTCCAACGGGTGAAGTTTTTCATTCAGTTGAAGGAGGTAATGGTGAATTAGGATTTTATATGGTTAGTGACGGAGGGAGAAGTCCTTATAGATTACATTTTAGAAGACCTTGCTTTATTTACTATCAAGCCTATCCGGAATTAATTAAAGATCAAATGCTGTCTGATGCTATCATTACGTTAGGAAGTTTAAACGTGATTGCGGGTGAACTAGATGCATAAAAGTTACTTAACACAAAATTAAATTAATATAAATTATAGAAACTCTCATTTTTGAGAGTTTTTTTATGTAATTATATTAATATAATAAGATTTAAAATTTATTTGTAAACGGTTTGTAAAAATAATTATAAAATAGTAATATTTTTAAAAGTTTTTATTTTTCAAGCATCTATAAATATATAGGTTATTATACATTTTAATTTAAAATATAGATATAAGAAAGTTAGATTAAAATTTAATATTTTTGTTAGATAAATATTTTGTAAGTAAAACAAATATGAAAATTTCTTTTTTCTCAAATTTTTTTAATTGGAGCATAATAATCTTATTTATAGCATCACTTATCCCTCTTTTGATATTAAGTTTCTATACAGAACCAATTCTCGATGATTATGTGTATGCGTTAAAGCTAAGACATAAAAGTTTTTTAGAAGTACAAATTAATGATTATATGAGTTGGGGGAGTAGATATACATCTACTGGTTTACTTATTACCGATCCAATTTATTTTGGATGGTTTGATGGATATCGTATTATTTCTTTTTTAATGATATTTCTTTTTGTTGTCGGTTCTTATTTCATGTTTTATCAAATAACACTAAATAAAAAATTTACTTTAATTTTATTATCTACTTTTTGTTTTACTTATTTTTTTATGTTGCCAGAAATTACCTCTGCATTCTATTGGTTAGCAGGTTCAGCGACATATCATTTGGGAAATATTTTATCTTTATTTTTTATTGGAATTATATTAAAACTTTATAGAAATCATAGTTTAATTTACAAAATATTATCATTTTTATTGATATTTTTAATCATTGGATGTAATGAAATTTCCATGATATATTTGGATATTTTTATATTTTTATTACTTTCATGTAGTTATTACAATAATAAAAAAATTAATACATTTTATTTAAGTTTACTAATATTCGCTGGGATTTTAACCATGTATATTTTGGTATCTCCAGGAAACAAATTCAGATCTTCAACTACTGCTCAATATCATTTGTCTTTAGTTAATTGTATAATAAGCATGTTATGGAAGACTACTGTAATAATTATAAGATATTTTATAATAGTATTTTCAATTCATCTATTAGTGCTTTATAATTTAAGAAATTGGCTTAAAAATATTGATCTACCTTTTTTAAAATTTTCAAATATATTTTATATTATTACCTTTTTGATATTTATGTTTTTAGGTTCTTTTCCTAGTTTATGGTCGGTAGGATTTTTTCCACCGTTACGAACCGTAAATGTGATTTTCTTTGCTATGAATATATTGTCTATGATCATTGCCTATAAAATTGTAACCTTACCTTTTTTTAATACCATCAAATTTTCACCTTATACCTTATTAGCAATTTTATTATTAATAGTCTTTAGTTACACATTTACTATACGAGATAAGAATATTTATAATTTTTCAAATAATCTTTATAATTCATATAAGGATGTATTAACTGGAAATATGATAAAGTATAAAGAAGAGATGAAAGAAAGATACAATACCATTCGTAATTCTAAAAAAGATACTGTTTATGTTAAACCAATTAAAAATATACCTAAAACAATTTTAAGAAGTGATCTTAAAGAAACAAACAACCACTTTTACAATCAAAATATGGCCATTTTTTTTGGTAAAAAAGCTATAATATTACGAAGATCTAATGCTGATAATTAATAATTTGACATTAAAATATTATTTAAACGGCATTCCTAAAGGGTAATAAGATAATATTACTAATAGGTTTTATTTTTGTGAATATTCCTAAAATATATTATAAAAATTCCATAATTAAATCAATCATTATACTACAATTTAAATGTATTAAGTTTAGAACAAATCTCTGGACTAATAAGATAATTTAATTATTAAAATATTAACAATTACTTACGAATACAATAGATCTATTTTAATTAAATACGTTTTTAAATAAAAAGACTAATATAATTGATTTTCTATAGTATTACCCTTATTTTTGATGTTTATATAAATAAAGTATCTATGAAGGCACCGGTAGCAAAAAAAATTCCTAAAAAATTAATTACTCATAACGATATTCGAATTGATAATTATTATTGGCTTAACGATAGAGAAAACCCTGAAGTAATACAATATTTGGAGGAAGAAAATGCTTATACAAAAGAGCAGATGAAATCTACCGATTTATTGCAAAAAAAATTATTTGAGGAAATGAAGTCCAGGATAAAAGAAGATGATGAGTCCGTTCCCTATAAATTCAATCAATATTGGTATACCACCAAATACATAAAAGGAGGAGAATATCCTCTCTATATAAGAAAAAAGGACTCTTTAGAAGCTAAAGAAGAAATCATGTTTGATGTCAATGAGATGGCCAAAGGACATAAATTTTACCAAATTGGAAGTGTTAGCGTTAGTCCGGATAATACCATGGCTTGTTATTCAGTTGATACAGTGAGTCGAAGAATATATACCATTCAAATAAAAAATTTGGTAACCGGCGAAATACTTTCCGATGAATTAAAAGATACCACAGGAAATGTAGTATGGGCTAATGATAACCGAACCATTTTTTATTCTGTACAAGATCCTAAAACTTTACGTTCATCTAAAATATATAAACATATTTTAGGAACTTCTCAAAAGGAAGACCTTTTGGTCTTTGAAGAACATGACGAAACATTTAATGTCTATGTAACCAAAACTAAATCCTTACAATATATTGTAATAGCCTCCGGAAGTACCTTAACAGATGAGTATAGATTTATTTCTGCCGATCATCCCGAAGCTGAATGGAAAATATTTCAAGAAAGGATTAGGGGATTGGAATATTCTTTTGATCATTATGAAGGATTTTTTTATATTCTTACGAACAAAGACAGGGCAACTAATTTTAAATTAATGAAGACCTCAATAACAGATACTTCAATTGAAAATTGGATTGAAGTAATACCACACAATAAGGAAATTTTATTGGAGGGTTTTGAATTATTTAAAAATTATTTAGTAACCGAAGAACGAGAAAGAGGGTTAACTCATATAAAAATTAAAAGTTGGGATAATTCAATTAATTATGATATACCTTTCGAAGAAGAAGTTTATACAGTAGGAACTTCTGTAAACAGAGATTTCGATACGGATATTATCAGATATCGTTATACTTCAATGACCACCCCATGGAGCGATATTGATTTTAATATGCGCACCAAAGAAAAAAAGGTTTTAAAAGAGCAAGAAGTTTTGGGTAATTTTAATAAAGATAACTATGTTACTAAAAGAATTTGGGCTCAAGCTCGAGACAGAGTACAAATCCCTTTATCTTTAGTAATGAAGAAAGATACTCAGCCATCTAAAAATACCCCTTTGTTATTGTATGCTTATGGTTCCTATGGATATTCAATGGATGCAACATTTAGCTCCATACGATTATCCTTGTTAGATCGGGGCTTTATTTATGTAATTGCTCACGTGAGAGGAGGAGAAGACTTAGGAAGGCCGTGGTATGAAAATGGAAAAATGTTAAAAAAGAAAAATACATTTTTCGATTTTATAGACTGTGCTGAGTATTTAATCAAAAAAGAATATACATCTTCTAATCATTTATATGCCAATGGAGGTAGTGCTGGTGGATTATTAATTGGAGCAGTTATTAACTATGCCCCTAAACTATTTCATGGTGTAGTGGCAGATGTACCTTTTGTAGATGTAGTTACAACTATGTTAGATGACAGTATTCCTTTAACGACGGGAGAATACGATGAATGGGGTAATCCGAATCAACTAGAATACTATAATTATATGAAATCGTATTCACCCTATGATAATGTTGAAAATAAAGAATATCCCAATATGTTGGTAACAACCGGCTTACATGATTCTCAAGTACAATACTGGGAACCGGCCAAGTGGGTGGCTAAACTTAGGGATATGAAAACAGATTCTAACCTTTTATTACTTCAAACTAATATGGATGCAGGGCATGGAGGATCTAGCGGACGTTTTGAATCCTTAAAAGAAGTAGCCTTGGAATATGCCTTTTATTTATATTTAGAAAATAAATTAAACTAGTAAATGACTTTAGGAAATTTGAAAAATGATTTAATTATTTTTTAAATTTCCTTACCTAATTCCAATATAATTTTTTATACATATTTATATGTTGGCGCGTGGTAAATATAAGTTTACTTATAGGTAAAAAATAAATAATTTTTTGGATTTTACTAATATGAAAATAATTGCAAATTGAAGAAATAAGTCGAGGTAATTTAGTGTTTTCTTTCAATAACGTATTTAAGCATCAATTCCAATGAATCTCTATTTTCATTTTTTGGAAAATTAACTAAAATATCGAGCGCTTTTTGCTTATACTCATTCATCTTATCAATCGTATAATTAATCCCCCCATTTTCCTTTACAAATTTGATTATTTCAGCAACTCTTTTTTTATCTTTATTGTGATTTTTAATGGAATTTATCAACCATTTTTTATTTTCTTTACTTGCGTTGTTAAGCACATAAATTAATGGAAGCGTCATTTTTCTTTCTTGAATATCAATACCGACCGGTTTTCCAATTAAGTTAGAACTTGTATAATCAAACAAATCATCTTTTATTTGAAACGCAATTCCGGTATATTCTCCAAAAAGGCGAAGTTTTTCAGCATTTTCATCCGAAGCATAAGTAGAACGTGCTCCGGATTCACAACACGCAGATATTAATACAGCTGTTTTTTGGCGTATAATTTCAAAATAGACTTCTTCAGTAATATCAAGTTTTCTACTTTTTTCCAGTTGTAGCAGTTCTCCCTCAGACATCTCTCGTATAGTTCTGGAAATAATAGATAATAAATCAAAATCTTGATTATCAGTAGCTAATAATACACTTTTTGATAGAAGATAATCGCCCACTAAAACAGCAATTTTATTTTTCCATAAAGCATTTATTGAAAAAAAACCTCGTCTCATGTAGCTTTCATCTACTACATCGTCATGAACAAGAGTGGCTGTATGGATAAGTTCGATCAATGAAGCTGCTCGATATGTTTTATCCGTTACAGTACCGGTAAGCTTAGCAGTTAAAAAAACAAACATGGGGCGCATTTGCTTACCTTTTCTTCTAACTATAAACTGGGTGATTCTATCCAATAAGGGAACTTTACTTTTCATGGATTCATAGAACCTTTTTTCGAAAAGCTTCATTTCATCAGCTATTGGAATTTTAATTTGTTCAGTAACTTTGGACATTAGGTTTCAAAAATAATCAAATTTTACATATTTTAATTTGAAATTTCCATTTTATTTTATAAAGAAGAGGTAAAAAGATAATTAAAATAAAGGTTATATACTAAAAATAAGTTAATAACAAAATAAAGAGTATAAACATAAAAAGAATTATTATCTTTGTTGCTTGAGAAGATACATAATATTGCAGAGGATAATGCAACAAAATGACTTTATTTCACGTTTAAAGCAATTATGCAATTACGTGAAATAATATTAAATTAAAATGAAAAAAGTTTTCTTACTGGTTATTCTGATTTGTACTTGTTGTTTAATGCATATAAAAGCTCAACGTAATGAAGTAGGAATATCTATTGGAAGAGCCAATATAATTGGTGATATAGGTAAAACCGATTATATTGAAATATTTCCTATGGATAGGTATAGAATTCCAATTTCTTTAGGAGTACTTTATAGGTATAATTTAGATAATAGACAAAGTTTACGTTTAAATTTAATTTATAACAGAGTCTATTTTGATGATGAGAAAGCAAGTGAAGATTATAGATTTAAAAGAAAAATATCAGGAAGTAATACCATTTTTGAAACCTCAGTTTTATTTGAATATTATTTCTTTGATATCAATGATATAAAATATTCAGGTTCTTCTCCATATATATTTGCCGGAGTGGGCGGATATGGATTTTATGACAGGAAATATACAATCAATCATACGAGAGCTAAAAATTATGATGGTTCTTACAGGGATCCTTTAAATTTTCAGGATTTTGTAACAGAAGAAAATTATAAGAAATCTATGAAATTCGATTTTAATATTCCTTTTGGCGTGGGATATAAATTTAAAATTAAATACGATTGGTTATTATCTCTTGAAATAGGAGCAAGATATACATTCCAGGATAATCTTGATTATAGTTCTATAAAAAACAAAAATATAACTATAAACATAGATCCTCAATTAAACAATATAAGTACTGTAGACCCTAAACTTAAGGATGAGATAAATAGAAGAAATGCTAAAATCATAGGAAAACATCAAACAGGTAATACATATAAAAGTAACGATTGGTATTTAATATGGGGGATAAATCTTACTTACACATTTGGAAGACCTCCATGTTATTGTTATTAAATTATAATTATTAATGTCTAAAAAAGATATATTTATAGAAGAAAATAAAATGCCTAAACACGTTGCCATTATTATGGATGGTAATGGAAGATGGGCTAAAAAAAGAGGTATGATTCGTAGTCTTGGCCATCAAAATGCTATTAAAGCAGTTCGAGAGGCGATTGAATTTTGTGATGATGCAAATATTCCCTATCTTACCTTATATGCTTTTTCAACAGAAAATTGGAATAGACCCATTTTAGAAGTGAATTCTTTGATGAGTCTATTGATTAACACTATAAAAAAAGAAACAAAAAAATTAAAAGAAAAAGGTATTAGAGTTAAAGTTATCGGCAATATTGATAAATTTCCAACTAACGTTCGAGAGGAATTAATCCTGCTTACCACAGATACATGCAATAATCAAAGGGGCACATTGACATTGGCATTAAGTTATGGGGCTAAAAATGAAATTCTCGATGCTGCCAAAAAAATTGCTCTGGATTATTCAAATAACGAAATATCTTTGGAACAATTAAATGAAGATACCTTTAATCAATATTTATATACAAACGATCTACCGGATGTAGATCTTCTCATTAGAACGAGTGGAGAGCAAAGAATAAGTAATTTTTTACTTTGGCAAATAGCATATGCAGAATTATATTTTACAGATACATTATGGCCTGATTTTAATAAAGAAGAATTTTTAAAAGCATTAGATTTTTATCAGAGCAGAGAAAGAAGATTCGGGAAAATAAGTGAACAATTAAAAGTAAAGTAAAAGAAGTAAAAAGTGTACATGAAGAAATTATTAGCGGCCGTTTTATTCTCAGTAAACATATTTATATTTGGTCAGGTTGCAGACAGTGTTCAAATATCACCACAAGAACCGAAGGCTGATGTTCAAAAAGATATAGACCCTATTAAAAAAGACGATTCTGCTTTACGTATTAAAGAAATCAAAATTACCGGAACCGATAAATATTCTAAGAATCAAATCATGAGGTATACGGGGTTGTATGAAGGAGATTTTGTGGAAATACCGGGAATGCAAATTAACACGGCAGTCAAAAAACTTTGGGATTCTAAGCTTTTCGCTAACGTAGAAATTTTTTTAACTAAAGTAATCAACAATGAGGTGTACCTTCGTATAAATTTGGTAGCACTTCCGGATTTAGGTACTGTAAAATTTCATGGAATTAGTAAATCTAAAGGCGAAAAGTTGATAAAAGACAATGGTCTTAAAACAAAGGCTAAAATTACCGATGATCTGCGTTCTAAACTTCAAAACTCCATAAGAAATGAATATACAGATAAAGGATTTCCGGATGCCAAAGCAATAATAAAAGAATCGACCAATCCAACAGATCCTAACTTAGTCAATTGGAATGTAACTATAGATAAAGGTCCTAGAGTTAAAGTTAAAACAATTAAAATAGAAGGAACTAAAGTATTAAAAGCTTCAACCGTCAGATCACGAGCTTTCAAAAATACTAAACAAAAAAGATTTTATCGCTTTTGGAAGAAATCAAAATATGTTCCTGAAAAATACCTGGAAGATTTAAATAGAGTTGTTGAAACTTTTCAATCGTATGGATTTAGAGACGCAAAAATAACTTCAGATACTGTACTCAGAGCCAATAAAAAGAATTTTGATATAGATGTTCATGTATCAGAAGGAAAAAGATATTATCTGGGAAATGTAACTTTCTCAGGAAATTCTGCATATTCTAGTGAGACACTTTCAAAAGTTATCGGATATAAAAAAGGAGAACCCTATGATGCAGTAGGTTTCAATAAAAAAGTATCAGGATCAGAAAAAAACGATGATATTTCAACACTATATTATAATAATGGGTATGTTTTTGCCAATGTAGTTCCCATTGAAAAAGCAGTTAGAAATGATACGATAGATATTGAAATTAAAATAAGAGAAGGAGAACAGGCTTATTGGGACAAAGTTACTTTCTCAGGAAATACCAAAACTCACGATCACGTGATCCAACGCTCATTGAGCACAAGACCCGGAGATCTTTTCTCAAAAGAAGATATACAAAGAACCATTATGGAATTAGCCCAAATGGGATACTTTGAAGCACAGACTTTGCGCCCTGATATTACACCGAATGTTGAAACTCGTACGGTAGACGTTAATTATAAATTAGAAGAAAAGGGAACAAACAGTCAAATAGAATTACAAGGAGGTTATGGAGGAAATCGTTTTATTGGAACTTTAGGTTTAACTTTTGGTAATTTCTCATTTAATGATTTTTTCAAGAAAAAAGCTTGGAAACCTATTCCTTCCGGTGATGGACAAAGTATATCTTTAAGAGCCCAAGCAGGAAGTAATTATCAGAATTACAGCATTTCATTCACAGAACCATGGATTACAGGTAAAAGGCCTACTTCCATGACTGTTTCTCTTTACAGCACGATATTGAATTACAATAACTATTATGCAGAAGGAAGAAACAAACTAAATATATATGGAGGTCAAGTGGGATTAACCACTCGTTTGAATTGGCCGGATAATTATTTCAGGCTTTCCTATGGTATCAATTATCAATTATACTCTTTTAGAAATTATCCGTTTAATATAGCAGATGAAAATGCCTTAGGATATACGACATGGGATAATGGAGAAAGTAACAATTTCAGTTTTTATGCAAGTTTAGGTAGATATTCAGCAGGATTTGATCCTATATTCCCTACAATGGGTTCTGAATTTGAGCTTTCAGTGAAATTTACTCCCCCATATTCCGCATTTAACAATGAAGATTACAGCAAAAAAACCGATAAGGAAAAATACAAATGGCTGGAATATTATAAAATAAAGATGAAAGCCTATTGGTATCAGGAATTAGTAGGTAAATTTGTTTTAAAAGCAGGAGGAGAATTCGGATTTTTAAGTAATTATAATTCTAAAGTAGGAATTCCTCCTTTTGAAAGATTCTATTTAGGAGGAACCGGGCTATATGGAAATAGATTTGATGGTAGAGAAATTATCCCTTTACGTGGGTATAGAGATGCTACATCCTTCGGAGGAGTTTCCGGTGAAGACATTACCCCATTAGGAGGGGGTACCTCATATTCAAGGTTTATGTTGGAATTGCGTTATCCGGTATTATTAGGAGGAGCTACGAAAATTTACGCGTTAACATTTGCGGAAGGAGGAAATACTTGGAGCAATAATAAATCATTTAATCCGTTTGAGCTAAAAAGATCTGCCGGTTTTGGTATTAGAATTTTTATGCCACAATTCGGAATGTTAGGTTTTGATTTTGCTAAAGGATTTGATTCAACCATTAATTCAAACAGTGCCAACGGATGGGAAACCCATTTCATATTTGGTCAACAATTTTAGATGATTTTTGCTTATATTGAATTATAATAATATATTTATAGCAAAATAAAGTTTATAAAAACTTGGTATGATTTTAGAAAAGCCTTATATATAGTTACCATGAAGAAAACATTGACATATGCTCTGCTCTTGCTTTTTAGTTTTGGCATTGCTCAAAAAATGGCTTATGTAGATACGCAGTATATTTTAAAACAATTGCCGCAATATCAACAATCAGAACAAAGACTTGACCATGAAGTTAAAAAATGGCAGGAAGAGATTGTTAACAGACAATCCATGTTAGAAAAACTTCGTATTGAGTATGAGAATGAAAAAGTTTTATTAACAGAGGATCAGCAAAAGTCAAGGTTGATGTCAATTGATAGCACAGATAAGGCGCTTCATGAATTTATTGAAAAAAAATTCGGATCAAAAGGAGAATCAGTCAATCTAAGAATTAATTTGGTTAAACCTATACAAGATCAAATTTGGAATGCAATAAATGCCATAGCTATAAAAGATAAATATAATTTAATCTTAGACAAATCGTCAGATTTAATTATGGTTTATACAGATTCCAAATATGACATCACAGATAAAGTGTTGAAACAATTAGGAATTGCAACCAAAAAGAAAGAGGATAAAAATGGTAAAACATCTTCTATGATATCCAATTCAGATGAAGTTGATGACAAAGAAGTTAAAATTAAAAATGCTAAGAATTCTGATGAAACAGCAATAGATAAAAAAGATAAAGAGTCTACTAAAAAGCAACAAAAATCAGGATGGGGAAGAAAGTATGTTCCTAAAAACAAACAAACTAAAAAGGAACAAATTCAAAAAGAGGAAGTAAATGAAGTTTCTTCTGAAAAAGTAGATGAAGTTTCAGAGGAAAAAAATATAAATAACGTAAAAAGTAAAGATTATCCTAAGGAGGAAGATGTGCATGAAATAATTGCACCGGCTCCTAAGAATAAAGAAAGTAAAACAGTAAATAATAAAGAGTCTAAAACTACCATTAAATCGCAACCAAAATCAGGATATGGTAGTAAATATATACCTAAGAAAAAAACTCAAAATAATAATCAAACTAATGATAAAACAAGTAAATAATAAAATTAGAATAAAAATGAAGAAAATCACATTAGTATTCCTCTTAACTGCAATTGTTGGAGCTTTTCAATTAGTTAAAGCTCAAAATATAGCTCATGTTAATTCAATGGAATTATTAAGCCTGATGCCTGAAAAAAAAGCAGCTGATGATCAATTAAAAACATTAGCAGACCAAAAAAAGGCAGAAATTAAAAAACAAGAAGACAGTTTTTCTGCTAAGTATGAAAAAATTCAAAAAGATTTGCAAGGAAAATCACAAGCTGATCTTGAAAAAATGAAAGATCAACTTCAAAAATACGAAGAAGATTTCCAAAAAGATCAACAAAGTCTAGTAGCTTTACGAGAAGAAGCAGCAAAAGCTTTAGATAAAAAACAAGCAGATTTATATGAGCCTATCATGAAAAAAGCACAAGATGCAATTGATAGTGTTGCTAAATCTAAAGGTTACCTTTATGTTTTTGATACTTCTCAACCTTCTCTTTTATATGCTGAAGGACCAAATATTCTAAATGATGTTAAAGCTAAATTAGGAATAAAATAAGAATTAAGATAGAACAAAATAAAAGAGGCTTAATAGCCTCTTTTTTTATATATAAAAACAAAAAATTAGATTAAAACTTTAACATTTATGGTAAAGAATTTATGATGTAATAAACACCTTATATGATAATAATTTACCCAAGAAATTACACCTAAATAATTTTAAGGTAAAAAATCGATGAGCTTTTCTAAAGCCATGGCGCGAGAACCTTTCAATAAAATATTTTGCGTTGGTAGGGTATGGTTTTTAAGATATTCTCTCATGTCATTAGTTGTATGAAATTTTTGAACTCTGGTAGTCGTTGTCTTGGTAGAATAAAAATTTTCACCAACTAAATAAATAAAATCAAAATTTAAATTTTCTGCAAGATTTACAATCTTTTGATGTTCTAAAACCGATTCGCTGCCCAATTCATACATATCTCCAATAATTATAGATTTAGTTCCTTTGAAATGAGAGAAATTTTCTAAGGATACTTCCATGCTGCTCGGATTAGCATTATAGGTATCTAATACTAAAACTACATTTTCCTTTTCTACAACTTGTGAACGTTGATTTTGAGGGGAATAATTTTCTATTCCTTTTTTAATCGTATTTATATCTATACCAAAATAAAGCCCTAAGGAAAAAGCGGCGCAAATATTTGTAAAATTGTATTGACCGGTAAGTTGAGAATTAATAACAAGGTCTTTATATTGAATGCTAACCCGATGGTTATTTTCTAATAAAGAAAATGTATATGAGCCATGAGAACCGAAAGTTATTTTTTCAATTCCTTGACTCAAAGAAACTTGTAAAGGATCGTCGGTATTTATCAGAGCCTTTTTTTTATATTCTCTCAAGAAAGCATAAAGTTCTGATTTTCCTTTAATTACTCCTTCTTTGCCTCCAAAACCTTCTAAATGAGCTTTACCAAAATTTGTTATATAGCCAATAGTTGGTTGAGAAATACCGCTTAATAATTCAATTTCTTTACGATGATTGGCCCCCATTTCAATAATAGCAATTTCATGCTCGGGATTTATAGATAAGATGGTAAGCGGTACTCCAATATGGTTATTTAAATTACCCTGTGTGTATAAAACCTTAAATTTTTCATTTAAAACGGAAGCTATTAGTTCTTTAGAAGTAGTTTTACCATTACTTCCGGTTAAACCAATAACAGGAATGTTTATTTGATTTCTGTGATATCTTGCTAAATTTTGTAAAGCAACTAAAGAATTTTCAAAATAGAAAATGCCTTTTTCAGGATTTGATACATCAATATCATCTACAACTGCAGCTAAAGCGCCATTTTTTATTGCTTGTTCAGCAAATCTATTTCCATCAAAATTATTTCCTTTTAAAGCAAAAAATAAATTGCTTTTTTCAATTTTTCTGGTGTCCGTTGCAATTCCTGAAGATTGCAAAAAAATGGAATATAATTCAATAATTGTCATATATAATCTTCCTGGTTTACTTTGAAATTTACTATACAAAAATAAATAATTGTTAGCTACATAGATCAATAATCAATCTTTAATAATTCAATCATATAAATATAGTCAGAACAAATAAAAGTCGTTTTTGATATATGTTTTATTTAAAAAAAATCAAAAATTTCAAATAAATAAATTTATGAAGTTAACGAACGGTTAATTAGATTGAAATTATTTCTTCTGATTTGTAGTAGAGAAACTGATTATAATATAGATGTTAAATTTATATGAAAAAAAACAGCTTACTAATAAGCTGTTTTAAATTTATTTAGTTTTTACAACTTTATAGAACCTTCATTTCGTATAAAACATTATTCATATTTCTTACCGCATCAGCTGAAGCTTTAAATTTAGCTTTTTCAGTGTCATTGAGTTCCAGTTCAACAATTTTTTCAATACCGTTTTTACCTAAAACTACAGGTACTCCAATACAAATATCGGTTTCACCATATTCACCGTCTAGGTAAACGGAACAAGGAATTACTTTTTTCTCGTCTCTAATAATAGATTCAACCACTGCAGTTCCGGCAGCCCCGGGAGCATACCATGCTGAAGTTCCTAATAGTTTAGTTAATGTAGCACCACCAACCATTGTATCGGAAGCAACCTTTTCTAATTTATCTGCAGATAATATTTTTGAAAAAGGTACCCCTTGGCAAGAAGCAAAACGAGTTAAAGGAATCATCGTTGTATCCCCGTGTCCCCCTATAACAGTAGCTTGAATATCGTTTTGAGAAGCTCCACTAGCTAAAGATAAGTAGGTTTTGAATCGAGATGAATCCAATGCCCCTCCCATACCAATAACTCTAGATTTAGGTAATCCTAAAGATTTAAGAGCTAAATAGGTCATAGTATCCATAGGATTCGAAATAATTACCAATATAGCTTCCGGTGAATATTTTAATATGTTAGTTGCAACGTCTTTAACAATTCCAGCATTAGTACCAATAAGATCTTCACGACTCATTCCCGGTTTTCTGGGAATGCCTGAAGTAATCACGGCAACATGAGATCCGGCAGTTTTAGAATAATCGTTAGTACTTCCCGTAATAGTAGTGTCAAATCCTAAAAGTGATGTGGTTTGAGTTAAATCTAAAGCTTTACCTTCGGCAAAACCTTCTTTTATATCAACGATTACTAGTTCGTCAACTATTTCTTTCCTTGCAATGTTATCAGCACAAGTAGCCCCTACGGCTCCGGCGCCTACTACAGTTACTTTCATATTTTTATACTTAATTTATTGTTAATAATCTTCTCAAAGGTATAATAAGTTTAATTATAATAAAATGTCGTTTATCATCTTTTAAAACATAACTCTCCAATTTTAAATTCACTATTTTTTTAATAAATTTGATAATTATTTTACATCCCACATACATGGAATATGAATTAACGGTAATCATACCGGTTTTTAATGAAGAAGATAATCTTGAACGAGTTAAAGAAGAAATGTTGGCATTTCTACATGCTGCTAAGAAAAAGTCAAAAGTACTTTTTGTTAATGACGGTTCTAAAGATTCAAGTCTTTTGGTAATTCAAAAAATTTGCAACGAAAATCAAGAATTCTTTTATATATCATTCGATAAAAATTATGGATTAAGTGCCGCAATAAAGGCCGGATTTGATTATGCCGATACACAATGGGTTGGATATATTGATGCAGATCTTCAAACATCTCCGATGGATTTCAACATTCTTTTAGATTATGCGGATCAATACCAATTGGTTACAGGAGTTCGATCCAACAGGAAAGACAGTAAAGTTAAAAATCTTTCATCGAAAATTGCGAATGGAATCCGACGTGCTTTTACTCATGACGGGATGGATGATACGGGGTGTCCTTTAAAAATTATTCAAACTGAATATGCGAAAAAAATTCCGATGTTTAAAGGATTGCATCGTTTTCTACCGGCAATGATATTACTTCAAAACGGAAAAATTAAACAACTTCCGGTTCAGCATTTCGAAAGAATAGCCGGTAAATCCAAATTTCATTTATGGAATCGTCTGATTGGGCCTCTAAGTGATTGCTTTGCTTACATTTGGATGAAAAATAAATATATCAATTATAAAGTAGCTGAGAAAAAAATATGAAAAATATCTTAGCTGAGAATTTTTTTTCTAATGATCTATTTGTAAAGTATTTTACCCTAAGTTTAGGTTTTCTTGCACAAATACTTTTTTCAAGTAGAATGATAATTCAATGGATTTCAGCAGAAAAAAATAAAAAGGTTACTTCTGATCTCATTTTTTGGCAGGTAAGTCTAGTTGCTTCATTCTTTTTATTCGTTTACGGATATTTGAGACATGATTTTTCAATCATGCTAGGGCAATTGATAACTTATTATATTTACATAAGGAATATTCAGCTTCATGATGCCTGGATGAAATATCATGTAGTTTTTAGATATATCTTATATTTATTTCCTGTTGTGGCAATTATATTTAGCCTTTGGAACAGTGCTTTTGATTTACATAAACTTTTTAGCAGGGAAAATATACCCTTATGGTTACTAATATGGGGAAGCCTCGGACAAGTTTTATTTATCATGCGATTTATCTATCAATGGATTTATTCGGAAAAAATTAAGAAATCGGAATTACCTATGGGCTTTTGGATTTTAAGCCTTACCGGATCATTGATGATCTTTATTTATTCAATTATCAGAAAAGACCCTGTATTATTTGCCGGGCATATCATAGGTATTATTGTTTATACAAGAAACATAATTATCTTGAAGAAATGTGATAGTTAAATAAAAGATAGTTAATAAAATATATTTGACTATTTTTCGATTATATAGTAATGAAAATTTTTTATTTAAAAATATCATTTTAAATAAAATAAAATATGCATGAAAAATAATAACACTAAGCATATAATAGTATTGTTTTGCACTTCTCTGATTATATTAGGGGTAAACTTAGGAGTCATGCCGGTTAATATAATGGAGGCACGAAACTTTATCACTGCAAGAGAAATGGTACAAGACGGACATTGGTTTTTGACTACATTAAACGGAGAACCTAGGTATGAAAAACCGCCTCTTCCAACTTGGATGACTGCTTTTTTTGGGTATTTATTCGGATTTCATTCGGTGGCAATTTTACGTATATCCGTAGTTCTTGTGACCATGCTCCTCGTATTTTATATCTATAAATTTTCACTCAAATTAGGGCTTACAGGGCAAACCGGTTTTCAAAACGGATTAATTCTATTAACTTCTTTTTACGTTTATTTTGCGGGTAGAGATAATCAATGGGATATTTACTGTCACAGTTTTATGATTGTTTCAATATTTTATCTATGGAATTTATTACGTTTGAAAAACGGTGCAATAAAAAATTCAATACTGGGAGGAATTTTTCTTGCCTTTTCCATGCTTAGTAAAGGCCCTGTTTCATTATATGCATTGCTGCTTCCGTTTTTAATTTCTTATGGGTTTATTTATAAATTTAATTTTAAAAATAAAAAAATTTTAAAACCACTATGTATTTATATACTTATTGGTCTTATAGGAGGCCTTTCTTGGTCGGCTTATGTACATTGGATGGATCCTGAACATTTGAATTCAATGGCAAAAAAAGAAACAGCCCGTTGGATTAATGACTATAACTCCAAATCCTTTTTTTATTATTGGAGCTTTTTTACTCAATCCGGAGTATGGACGATATCTTCCTTAGTAGCTCTCTTTTATCCTTATATGAAAAATAAGGTTTCCAACCTTAAAGCCTATCAATTTACCTTACTGTGGACACTATTTTCCTTGCTTTTACTCAGTGTTATTCCGGAAAAAAAAGTGCGGTATATTTTACCCACCTTAATTCCTCTTGCTTTGAATACAGGATTCTATATAGAATTCATTCTTAAGGGAATTAAAAATAAAAAAGATTCTGTGTTGATTAAGATAAACTTTGGGTTATTAGGTTTAGTAGGAATTGTTTATCCTTTGGTACTATATTTATTTTTTAAAGAAAAAATTACGCGACAATCCGATTGGGCATTATACTCATCCCTGATTTTATTTATAGTAGGAATTAGTATTATGTATTTCCTTATTAAAAAATCTTGGCACCGTGTATTTAATTCAATTATACTATTACAATGTGTGGTTATCATTTTTGTTTTCCCTCTAGCCAAAAGTTTTTTGTATAATCCCAATTACAAACCTGTAAAAGATTTGCATAGATTTACTACGAATAAAATGACCTTGTATGATTATAAATACATGTCACCCGAAATTGTTTGGGATTACGAAGATAAGATTCCATCTATTGACAAGGTAGGAATTAGAGATCAATTGGTATTAAAAAATAAAAATTATGTCGGAGTCCTTTGCTTTCAAAAAGATACGGAAAATTTAATTAAAGAATTAAGCTCAATTTATAACGTTAAAAAAGTTTCGTATGTTGATTTAAATACTGTGGCTCCTTCCGGCAAATCATACAAAGAGAGATTAGCTCGTGACTTCCTAATTATTTATAAAAAATCAAATTCAAATCAAGAATAAATGATAGCTATTTAAATATTTTTTTTAAAAAACGTTTAAATTTTGCTTTCGATTCAATTTTACGATTAAATTCTTTCTGATAATGATCAATTTTAGATTTTACTTCATGTAAAGGATATCCGGAAACCTTAGAATATTCTTCAATTAATAGGTCTAAATAGGGTTGCTCTTTAATATTATTTGATAAACTTTTCATCTTAATATCAAAAGATAACTCTTCATGAAATTCCATTCTGTTTAAATCTACCAAATACATTTCGTAATCGTTATTTTTACGGATAATAAGAGTATTTCCGGGTGTATTATCTTTAATATAAACCCCTTTAGTATGAACATAGTAGGAAAACCGAGCAAAGGCTTTCACACATTCAAAACCATCCGGTTGATCATATAATTCACGCAAGGTAAAATCATAGGAAACATATTTTGATATGTAATAACTGGAAGTTAAACCCATGATATCAAAATTTTCAATATAGGCTAAAGGTTCAGGATTTAATATATATAATTCCAAAAGTTTTGTTCCGTGTTCAAAAGATCTTCTAGCTTTGGATTTTCTAAAATATCGATATACAAATTTATTAATTAAGTGAGGTTTTTTAAAACTTTTAATTGTAATATAATCTCCCTTAAAAGGAACTTTTTTTATAACATTTCTTTCCGGGTTTCCAAGTATTTCATCATAACTATCAAAATTATTGATAATGTTTAATAATTCATCTTTGCTTTCCTGATATTTTTTGTTTAGAATGTATTTGCGCATTTAATATAAAAATTATAATTATTTTTAATAACAAATTTAGCTTATATTTAAGGTTTTATAAGATAAGAGATAATAAGTGAAATAGTAGGCATTTAAAAACAACAAATTTAATAAATTTTCGTTTTTTTATTAGCTTTGTCAATTATAAGAAATAAATGAAGAAAATTATATATTCAATTCTGATTTTAAGCCTTTTGGGAGGCTGTTCAACCAAAAAAAACGGGATAACTCATCGTACATATCATCGGATTACTACTTGGAACAATACTTTATTCAACGGCCAAGAAGCATTAAATGAAGAATTGAAATCAAGAAACTCAAGATACAGGGATAATTTTTCTGCCATTTTACCGGTAGAACCGGGTAATCCTTTTGTGGATGAAAAAGAAAATTCTCTTGATAATTTCTTAGCAAGTTCAGATAATAACACTGCAAATCTATCAGGAGAACTTAAAGATAATCTAAAAAATTTAGATGCCCAAGGAGCCATAAATTCCTTATCTGACGCTTTTGGTAAGATGTTAGGTGCAGGTAATGATTCAAAAGCGCAAGGTTATGACAAAGCTATAGAAAAAGGAAAGAAAGCCATTGAAAAACATTCAATGCTTATAAAAGGAAAAGAATATAATTCCATGATGAGTGAGGCTTATCTTTTATTAGCCAGAGCTTATTATTATAAAAGAGATCCGTTTGAATCTCTTAACTATTTGAATTATATGAATTCAACCTTAGTAAAAAATACTAAAAAAGCTCAAGTTGAAGGTTATATGGCTTTAGCACAAGCACAATCAGGAAATTCTTTTCAAGCGAATGAGATTTATGAAAAACTCATCAATCAAAAATTAAAAAAAAGAGATGCAAAATTTATCTCTAAAATATATTCTCAATTTTTAATTGATGAAAAAAGATATTCAGAAGCTGTAAAAGCTTTAGAAATTGCAAAAAAATATGATAAATGCAATACAAACCAAGCCCGTTTTAGTTTTATTCAAGGTCAATTATCAGAAAAATTGAACGAAAAGGATTTGGCAAGAAACTATTATAATTTAGCTTTTAAGAAAAAATCTACTCCTGAATTGGAGATCAAATCACAAATAGCTTTATCTAGATTGTATAAAAAAGAGGATAGCTTAGCCTATACGAATAGAATTAAATTTTTAAAAGGGTTAACCAAAAAAGGATTATACCAATCCAGAAAAAATGAAATTTACTATGCAATGGGTCTAACTTCCTTAAATGAAGAAAGAAATAAAGATGCGATGAACTATTTTTTTGCATCTTTAAAAGAGGAAGAGAGTGATCCTCAAATACGAGCATTAGTTTATCAAGAAATAGGAGATAATTATTTTTCAAAACCTGACTATGTCTATGCAAGTGCCTATTATGATAGCGCAATTTCAAGATTTGTTGATCCGGCAATGAAAAGAAAATTAACAGCTAAAAATAAAGTTTTAGAAGAAGTAACCAAAAAATATTACTTAGTAAAAAAGAATGATAGTATTATTATGGTTGCTAAAATGTTACCCGAGCAAAGAAATAATTATTATCAAAAATATATAAATCAACTAAAAGAAAAAGAAGAAAAAGAAAGATTACAACAAGAAAAGAATCAAAGAAGAGAAAATAATACCGAGTTTGCTACCGAATCGTTTGAAAATACAACATCTGCATTTACGATGATTACACCCAATACCAAAGGAAAATGGTATTTTTATAATAATAACCTGAAGCAAGTAGGTCAATCAGAATTTAGAAAACAATGGGGGGATAGAATGTTGGAGGATAACTGGCGAATAAGCAATAAGATTTCCAATTTAGATGATGTTAAAACGCAATTATCGGGTCAATCAGATTCTAAGAATCCTAGACGATTCGAGGTTGAGTATTATACAGAAAATTTACCTAAAAGTCAATCAGAAATAGATGTTTTAAAAAATCAGAGAGATTCTGTGGAATTATCATTAGGAATTTTATATTATGATCAGTTACATGATGTAAAATCAGCTACCTCCACTTTAGAACATTTATTATCAACTCAACCTTACAATAAGGAAATAAAAGTTTTGGCAATGTATAACTTGTATCGGTTTAATCAAGGAGAAAATCAAGTGTTAGCAAAAAAATACTCAGATATAATAACTAGCCAATATCCTGATACTAAATATGCTTACGCTATTTTGCATCCTCAAGTTAACGAATTAAAAACTAATTCTTCAGATGCAATCTTGTTTTATGAAAATGCCTATCAAAAATACAAAAGCGGTAACTATTCAGAAGTAAAAGACATGGCAAGTCAGGCACTTTCCAAATATCCCAAAGATGAGATAATAGCTAAATTTACCTTGCTTTCCGCTTTTTGCGATGCAAAACTAGGAAATAAAGAAGAGTTTGAACAATCGTTAGAACATATTGCTGTCTTATATAAAGATAAAGAAGAGGGAAAGAAGGCTGCAGATTTATTAAAATTCTTTAAAGATAAAGAAAAGGAAAACAACAAAAAATCTGTAATAGCCAATGATCCTGAAATCAAAGCTAATGTCCCGGTATCAGAAACAAATTCAATGAATTTGCCTCCACTGGAAAATTGGCAAAACAATGACGTGGATATCGATAGTATAGATTAAACGGGTTCGCTAAACTTAGTAAGTATAACTTTTAAAAAGATGTATTTAGCTAACTAAATGCTATCTACTGGGTTATATGATTTAAATCATATAATTATTTAAAATCATTCTAAATAAAAAACATAACTTTGAATTGATAAATGAAAAATTTACTTTATATAAATAAAGTAAAGGAGTAATTTTCACTGTGTGTTCTCACAAAATTGGTTTTATTTTATTTAGTTTATAAAGCAAAATTTTTGGTTACAAAAATTTTGCTTTTTATTTTTACTAGGGATATTATAAGAATTGATTTATTCTTTGGTTATTTTTAAGTTTAATTCCTCTAGTTGTTGCTCATGAATATAGGAAGGAGCATCTATCATAACATCTCTTCCCGAATTATTTTTGGGAAAAGCAATATAATCTCGGATTACTTCTTGTCCTCCTAAAATAGCTACAAAACGATCAAAGCCAAAAGCTATACCGCCATGAGGAGGAGCACCAAATTTAAAAGCATTCATTAAAAAACCAAATTGAGCTTCGGCTTCTTCTTGAGAAAATCCTAATAAAGAAAGCATTTTTCCTTGTAATTCTTTATTATAGATACGAACAGAACCTCCTCCAATTTCATTACCGTTTAAAACGAGGTCATAAGCATTGGCTCTAACTTCTCCGGGGTGGGTATCCAAAAGAGAAATATCTTCAGGTTTTGGAGAGGTAAACGGATGATGCATGGCAACATACCTGTTTTCTTCCTCATCCCATTCAAGTAACGGAAAATCGACAATCCATAAAGGAGCATAAACCTCAGGATCTCGTAAGCCTAAACGTTCAGCCAATTCCATACGTAGCGCACTTAATTGAGGGCGCACTTTATGAGCTTGCCCCGATAAAATTAAGATCAAATCACCGGGTTGAGCATTTGCTTTTTGTATGACTACTTTTAGTTTTTCTTCAGAATAAAACTTATCTACAGAAGATTTAATACTTCCGTCTTCATTGTAACGTATATATACCAATCCCGATGCACCTATTTGAGGTCTTTTTACCCAATCGGTCAATTCGTCCAGCTGTTTTCTAGTATAAACAGCACATTTTTCAACGTTAATACCAACCACTAATTCCGCATCATCAAATACTTTAAAACCGCTGTTCTGTAATTCTTCATTGAATTCAATAAATTCCATTCCGAATCGAATGTCCGGCTTATCATTACCGTATTTCTTCATTGCTTCCGCATAAGTCATTCGAGGGAATTTATCAAAAGAAAGATTTTTCAGCTCTTTTAAAAGATGTTTGGTCAAACCTTCAAATGTTCTGAGAATATCTTCTTGTTCAACAAAAGACATTTCGCAATCAATTTGAGTGAATTCGGGTTGGCGGTCTGCACGTAAATCTTCATCACGAAAACACTTAACTAATTGAAAATATTTATCTAGACCCCCAACCATAAGTAATTGTTTAAAAGTTTGAGGCGATTGAGGTAAGGCATAAAATTGTCCGGGATTCATACGAGACGGAACCACGAAGTCTCTTGCTCCTTCAGGTGTAGACTTTATTAAGACAGGGGTCTCCACTTCAATAAATCCTTCTTGAGATAAATAATTTCTTACCAGTTGAGCAACCTTACTTCTGAAAATTAATTTTTCTTTCACCGGATTACGTCTTATATCCAAATATCTGTATTTCATACGTAATTCTTCGCCTCCGTCCGTCTCATCTTCAATTGTAAATGGTGGAACCAACGATGGATTAAGTATGGATAATTCTTCAACTAAAATTTCAATAGCACCTGTAGGCAAATTAGGATTTTTACTGGATCTTTCAATTACTGTTCCTGAGGCTTGAATAACAAATTCACGACCTAATTTTTTTGCTTTATCAATTAAATTCTTATCGGTTCGTTGTTCATCAAAAACAAGTTGAGTGATTCCATATCGATCGCGTAAATCTATCCAGGTAAGGAATCCTTTATCACGAATAGTTTGGATCCATCCGGCAAGAATTACTTTTTGTCCTATATTTGATTCATTAAGTTCTCCGCAGGTGTTGGTTCTATACATGTTGACAATTTTTATACAAAAATAATTATAATCTATTGAATAGGAATTAGAAATTTTACGTTAATGTAAATTTTAAAAGGTACTAGATTTCTCAACAATTATTTTTTGATTCAGTAGTTTTTTCAATTATTTACTAGGAAAAATAATTAGTTTAGATTTAACCTATAGAAAATTAAAAGAATAACTAATCATAGTTATTTGAGTCGTCAGCAATAAAAATCCTCTTGTATTATTTTATCTTATAGATAAAAAAATATTTAAAAACCTTAAATGATTATAAAAAAAGAGTTAAAAGTAAAATATCACGAATTGAAAATTGGTTTGAAATCGTAGTACTTAAGTCAAATTAATTGAAATTTTTTGAAAAAGTTTTAAAGCCATTTTTTTTTCTTCAACCAATAATAAATAATCAGGGTAATAATAAACATAATCAATAATATGATCGGATACCCCAATTTAAATTCCAGTTCAGGCATATAATGAAAATTCATCCCGTAAATACCCGCAATAAATGTCAAGGGCATAAAGAATATTGAGAAAATGGTAAGAGTTTTCATTATCTCATTGGTCTTTTGTGAAGATAGGGAAATATATAAATTGAGTAAATTATTGAGGTCGTCTATAACTTGCTCATAAAGAGTTGTTAACTTTAGATATAAATCTTTAGCATCTTGATGGGCAGCCTTTTCTTGCTTAGAGGGTTTAATAGAGTTAATCACCTCATCCGAAAGAATTAAAAGTTTAGTACAAAGATTGGTTTTTCTTTTTAAAGAATAAATGCTTTGCAAAACTTTGGAAGAGGGATCTTTTAAAAAAAGTTTATTTTCATAAGATTCCAATCTATTAATAATGTGTAATATGGAATCATTATAAGTTTGTAATACGCTTTTTAAAATTTTTATAATAACCATATTTGTTGAGAAAGTCTGTCCCATACTTTGACATTTGTTGGCAATATCATCGATAAAGGGCATTTCAATACGGTGTATAGTAATGAGTAAAGAATCATTAAAAAAAACGGCAATTTTGTTGGAAAGACTTTCAATATTGGTGTCTTTTTTATCGCCTTTATGTACTACTCTTAATATTAGGAAGTTAATGCCATTTTCAGTTTCAAATTTTGGTAAATGATTAGGCTCTAAACTATCTGCAAGATTATAGAAATTAAGATTGCATTTTTCCGCAATTTTTTGCATTTCTTCTTTCGTAGGATTGAGTAGGTCTATCCATTCATAATTGGACTGATTAATTATTTTTACTGCCATTAAATACCTTTTTTGTAAAAGTACTACTTTTAGAAATAAGAATATTCAAAAAATAAATTAAATCATTGCAATTTTAAAAGAATTTTATAAAATAAATTACTAAATAGATAAAACTAAAATACATTATTTACATTTATCTTAATTTTTGGTAATTTGAAAAACAGATTTATATGAAGTTAATTACTTATTTGTGGACAATAGAGTTGTTTTAATAAATCATAGGTTTAGTAAACCACTTGCGTAGCAAATCGTATTAAATAATTTCCAATTCATATTTTTGTGCATGCGTAAGGAATGCTTCTTCAGATCTTGCAGAAAAATAAATATCCTCAATTCTTACATTCTCTTTATTGTAAACATACCAAAGTAAACAATCCGGTTTCCAATAAATTTGTAAACCGTTATACCTTACCACATCTTCCCATTCCGTATGGATGAAAATTTCAAAATCTTCTTCTGAAATGTTGGAAATTCCTAAATATTCATATCCACCTTGAGCGCATTGATAATACAACATGACTTTTAAAAATTCAATCAGCGGAATTTGTTCCTCATACCATTCATTTTCATTTAACAGTTGATATACTTTTGGATTAGTATTTTCCGGATCAATTTCAAATCCCCAATAGCATATATTTTGATTTTCTTCTAAAAAAACTATTTTATTATCATCTCTTTGAAGTTGCGTAGGTAAAGCAAAACGATTGAATGATTCCATCAACATTCCATTTTTTCCGGTCATCAAATAAAGATCACGAATAATATCAGGCAGTGTGAAACCCAATTTACTTTCAACTTTATCGAGTTCCGAAGACTTAACTCCGTCACTTTTAGTTAATTTTCTACCCAATAATCGCTCTGCCAAAGAATTAATAGTATTCATTTAAATAATTTTTTTCAAAATTATATATAAAATTAAATTGATAAAATGATATTTGTAACCAACAGTAATAAAAATTTAACGAATTGAAATAACCATATTCTACTTCAAATTTATTTATTCAATTCATAAAATGGAATTTGAGTTAATTTCTAGTTATATTTGACTTTAAAATGAAACAATTTATTACTTGAATTATAACATTAGTTATAGCTAATAACGTTCTCATAATGATTTATTTTAAGTAATAAATAAAGAAAAATTATTTATTTTAATAATGATTGATAATAGTAAAAAAATGAAGCTTTTATTACTCAGTAATTCCACAAATGTTGGAGAAAAATATCTTGAATTTTCAAAAAAACAAGTACAATCATTCCTGGGTACTGAAAAAATAACTATTATATTTATACCTTTTGCAGCAGTAACTTTCTCGTATGAGGAATACGAAAATAAAGTTAATGAAGCCTGGAAAGAAATAGGTATAGAAGTGAAAAGTATACATCATTTTTCAGATACTAAAGAAGCGATAGAAAGGGCAGAAGCAATTGTCGTAGGAGGGGGAAATACCTGGAATTTGGTAAAAAAATTACAACAAGAAAAATTACTTTCGCTTATCCAAGAAAGAGTTAAAGAAGGAATACCTTATATAGGTTGGAGTGCAGGATCCAATATTGCATGTCCCAGCTTGAGAACAACTAATGATATGCCAATAGTTGAACCGGAAAATTTCCAAACCTTAAATTTGATCCCTTTTCAAATTAATCCCCATTATATAGATACACATCCTGACGATTTTGGTGGAGAAACCCGTGAACAAAGAATTAGAGAGTTTATAACCTTAAATCATAATTTATATGTAGTAGGATTAAGAGAAGGTACTATGTTGCATTATGAAAATGAAAAGTTAAAGTTGATGGGAGAAAAAACGGCAAGAATTTTTAAATACAATCAACCCATTAAAGAACTGGGCTCTGAAGAAGATTTTGACTTTCTACTTACGTAAAGGTAAATTAAAAATAAGATAAATACAATTTTAAAATTGTATTTTTGCATATAAATTAACATAAGTATGTCACTATATCCATTGGTATTTCAACCTTCCTACCATTACAGAATATGGGGGGGAAATAAACTAAAACAATTCGGTAAAGAAAGTAAGGAAGAAAAACTGGGAGAAAGCTGGGAAATTTCAACTGTTCCGGGATATGTTAGTATAGTAAGCAACGGAAGCCTAAAGGGAAAAAATTTAGACGATTTAATCAAAGAGTATAAAGACCGTTTAGTAGGGAAAAAAGTATATCAGAAATATGGAGATAAATTTCCCTTACTCATTAAATTCTTAGATGCAGCTCAACCCTTATCTGTTCAAGTTCATCCCAACGATGAGTATGCAGCAGCTCACCATCATTCTTTCGGGAAAACGGAAATGTGGTATGTATTGGATTCAGAGCCCAATTCAGAGATTATACTAGGATTTGAAAAAGGAACAAATAAAACTATTTTCACGGAAAATATTGAAAAAAATACTTTAGATACAATCCTCAGAAAAATACACCCTGACAAAGGAAGTGTTATATATATACCGTCCGGTAGAGTTCATGCCATGGGAAAAGGAATTTCAGTAGTTGAAATCCAACAAAATTCAGATGTTACTTATAGAATCTACGATTATGATCGTATTGATAAGGACGGAAAAAAAAGAGAATTACATCTTGATCAAGCTAAAGAGGTAATGGATTATTCTTTTGTTGAAGATCAATTTTCATATTATGATAAAGATGCAAAAGAGACAACACTATTAGCATCTCCATATTTTACGGTTTCATCGATGGAAGTTACAGAAAATAAAATTTTAAATAACTTGTCCAATTCATTTCGTATACTGATTTGCTTAGAAGGAGAATGCACCCTATTGAATAAGACCTTACCCGTAACCCTTAAAAAAGGGGATACGGTGTTGCTTCCTGCGGAAGTTGAGAATGTTGAAGTAAAACCCTTTGTACAAACAAAACTCTTAGAAGTTCATATAGATTAAATATGAAATATCTTAAGACTTTAGCAACCATACTTTGGAGAATCTGGTTTTATATTTTAGCCGCCCTTTGCACACTTACCATTGGTGTGGTAATTTATCTGATGACTTATCAGAAAAATAATAAGCTAACCTATTTCTTTATGCGAATGTGGGGATGGGTGCTTTTCTATGGATCGGGATTTACCTATTCATTGCTATCGGAAGTAAATTTAGATCCTAAAGAAAATTACATATTTATTGCCAATCACACTTCCTTAATTGACGTGGTCTTAATGTATGTACTTCACCCTCATCATCCAATTATATTTGTAGGAAAAAAAGAGTTGGAAAAATATCCCGTATTCGGAAGAATTTATAAGAAAGTATCCATCCTGGTAGATAGATCCAGTAGACAAAGCAAACAAGCAGTTTTTTCTGCCGTAAAAAAAGAATTAACCCAACAAAATAAAAATGTGGTTATCTTTCCTGAAGGAGGGGTTCCCAAGAGAAAAATAAAATTGGAAAAATTTAAAGATGGAGCATTTATAGCTTCAATTTATTGTAATAGTCCTATTGTTGTATATGCATTTCATAATCTAAAAAATATGTTTCCATTTGTATTTAATTTAGGATATCCGGGTAAAGTTAAAGTAGAGCGTGTAAAAATATTGTATCCGAATGGAGAAACGAAAGAATCACTTAAAGAAAAAGCCTATCACCTAATTTATGAAAGGATAAAAGATGATAAGATAGATTTTATGAATGTAAAATAAGTAATTTTATATGTTAGACGGATTAGTTGACTATGGATATATAGGATTATTTATTGCTTCTTATCTCGCAGCAACCATTTTACCCTTTAGCTCCGAAGCAGTTCTTACAGGAATACTCATTATGGGCGGGAATCCATGGATAAGCATTCTGATAGCTACCATTGGAAACTGGTTAGGAGGAATGACCGGTTATTATTTAGGAAGGCTGGGTAAAATTGAATGGATTGAAAAATATTTAAAAATAAATAAAACAAAAATTGATAAAGCCACTCAAAAATTAAATAAAAAAGGAGCATATATTTCCTTTTTTTCTTTTTTACCCATTATTGGAGATATCATACCTGTAGCCTTAGGATATATGAGATCCAATGTCTATATCGTATCCCTGTCCATGTTAGCCGGTAAACTATTTCGTTACCTTTTGATTATGTATGCTTACAAAGGTTTTGCAAATTTCATTAAATAGAAAAATCCCTTTTAGAATCTTTCCACTCCTGAAAATTATTAAGCTTATTTATATAGGAATAAATTTGCTGTGATAAAAGGTTGATTTCCCGAAGCTGGTAAGAAATTAATGATTGATCATCCGCCAAAATATTTAATTCTTCCTCTTTTTCTTGACATTCCGTATCACAATCAAAGGAAGACCCTTTGATATTTAGTAAACATTTATTTAAAGTATTTTCAATAGATGAGATCAATTGTTTATCTATATCAGATGCTTTGCTGTTTTCATTAATATAGGATCTAAGGGATGATATTCTTGTAGAAAGAAGGTTTATAAAAGTTTGAATATTATATATATCAGATTTATAATTTTTTGAAATTTTAGGTTCTGATACAATTCTTTGAAAAGTACTTGACAAATTGGAAGTTCCCAACAAAACGTCCTTTCTGGAAAGTTTTATATCGGTATCAGAAAGCTTATCATCATTCAATAAATTATAAGTTATTTTTGTAAAATAATCTAAATTATATTTCAATAACTTTTCAATCAATACAGGAAGATTTTTATATTCCCAAGTAGGAAGAAAAGAAAAACTTAAAATAAAACTGATCACAACGGCAATTGTTGTTCCTCCCAAACGATGATAAATATTTGTCCAACCATCACTTCCGCTGTGTTCCAGAAAAATCAGGAGTATAACAAATATGGTAACAAAAGCAACCCCCGTTCTATAACTGATAGGTATAAAACTATAAGCGCCCACAATACAAATAAAAGTTACTATAGAAATCACATAAATGTTATGCGTAACAAGAAGGAGACCCAACGTTAATACTCCTCCGATTAGAGTACCTTGCAACCTTTGAATAGAAGAGTTTTTCGTATTTCCATAAAAAGGTTTTAAAATTAAAATGATGGTTAAATATACCCAAGCAAAATACTCAATTTTAAGTAAAGTACAAATTATATAAGAAACCGATATGGCGACACTTACTCGTAAAGCATGTTTAAAAATGTTGGATTTAAGATTTAAATTAGCTTTAAATGTAGAAAAGCTATAATTATATTGTCTGGTGAACTTTTCCAAATCCAAATCCTCATATTGTTTTCTCTCCGATCTAAACTCTCCGTTGATAAGCGATTTAATAAAACCGGTTTGTTTATAAAATGATTTAAAAATAAAACGAACATGTTTTAAAGCATTGATATCAACAACGGATTTCTCATTATTTTTTTCCTTTTCTTCAATCGAAAGTATTTTTTCTTTAAAACGATCCAGTGGAGCGGTATCAATAGTTACAGTAACCTTTTTATGGAAATTTATAGACCAACTTAATTCATAGAGGATTTTTTCCATATTGGCTAAATGATATTCAAAATCCCTTTTTAAACCACTTTTAACGAGAGACTCAATCAGCTTGTCATCTTGACAATTTAATGATAAAAGTTGTTCATACAGATCGATTAATGCGCTGAAAATTAAAGTCATTTTTCTACCCTTTGCAGAAAAACTTTTAGCATTAATCCGAAGTTTAAAAAGATTTTCTCGGATATCCTCGTGAGTACTGTGTATTTTTGTTTGTTTTTCAAACAGCTTATTTAAAATTTCAGTTTGTTTTTGATTATTAGCAGGATTTTTAATTTTTAACAAAAAGTACTCATGTATTAGCTCTGTATACTCATTTAAAAGTTTAATATTTTCACTAATTTTTTGTTCAATCACCCGATACGGTTGAATTCTCCATAAAACCAAAGAAATAAATCCATACCATACAATACCCATCATCATTCCCAACGTATTAGTTATAATGTGATTAGCTTCAAAACTACATGCATAGACCACACATAATAAAGAAGAGGTGCTTACACTAACCGCACGGGAGCCGTAAATAAAAAACATGGAAAAGAAAAAACCACACAAAGTAATCCAAATACCGAAAATAATTTCATGTGATATCAACAACTGACACACAAAAACCACTAAAAAGTAAAATAAAGCAGCAATAGATTGGGTATAAAATTTAACACGAATAGATCCGGGATTATCTCCCAATCCGGCTACAAGAGCTCCGGAAGAAGCAACTATACCGATATCGGGCCTTTTAAAAAACCATCCGGCGAGTAGGGGGATTACAATAGCAAGAGCAATACGTAAGCCACGACTAAAATAAAAACCAAAAATAAAAAAAGTACTTTCGGAGACTATATGTTTAATTTTTTGCTGCATGAAAATCTGTAAGCAGTGATTAGTAAATTAGAATTTCCGGTTAGTTTTTATCCTTCCAGACCAAAAATCATATTTGATAAGATAATAGCTAAAACAATACAGGTTATAACAATATACATTCGATCTTTTTCAATAGCAAAAGCCACTATTGAAAAAGCCACCCGTAAAATAGGAGTGGCGATCAAAACGGCAACTCCCAGCTGTATGATTGCTAATCCGTCCAATTTTAAAACAGCGGGTAATAAAGTAGATAATTCCCTCAAATAATTTGGGGCCCCTACAAATGTTTTAAAATTGAGTTGTTGATCCGGATGTTGAGATATATAAATTACTCCGCCGGTAATAGTAATAATAGAAGAAAGAATAACTCCGTAACGAAGCAACTTACCAATATAAAGCTCTACATCACGTTCTTCCCAAAATTTTCTCGAAAATAAATTACTCATAACACACTCAGCTTAAAGTTTAGGAAAATTGATATCTGGAAACCATTTAATCAATGAAGGTTCCAATCCTCTATAGATCATTTGAATTGCAAGAATAGCAATAACCAAACTGAAAATTTTACGTAACAGCTGAACGTTTATAGCCATCAATATTTTTGAACCTAGAAAAGCTCCAAACAAAACCCCTACTACTATAGGCATGGCAAGAAAGGGATCAATTTGACCTCTTTGAAAGTAAATAACTGCACTGGCGGCAGCAGTAACTCCTACCATAAAATTAGAAGTAGTAGTCGAAACTTTAAAAGGTATTTTCATAGCCGTGTCCATAGCTAATACTTTAAGCGCTCCCGATCCAATACCTAAGATACCGGAAAGCACACCGGCTATCGTCATTAGAGAAAAACCCGCACCAATATTTCGAACATTATATTTTTTAATTCCGTCAGGAGTAGGATATGTTCCGTTTAATTTCAATGTTGTAGCTAAATTACTCCCCGGAGCAGTATAATCTATAGATGCATTTTTCTTTCTTAAAGTCATGACAGATGAAAAGATAAGAGTGAAACCTAAAATTATATAAATTGCGGAAGTAGGTAGAAAAACAGCAAGTAAGGCACCTAAAACTGCTCCCAGGGTGGTAGCAATTTCAAGAAACATTCCAATACGCACATTAGTCATTCCTTCTTTAATATAAGCAGCTGCAGCCCCCGAAGAAGTAGCTATCGAAGTAACCAATGCGGTTCCTACGGCATATTTAATATCAACACCAAAACCCAGAGTTAATAGAGGAATTATGACTACTCCGCCGCCAAGTCCGGTAAGAGAACCCAGAGTACCCGCTGCAATTGCTCCAAAAAATAGAATAATTGTAAAAGTTATTATAGTCAAAATGAATTAAAATTAAGAAATTAAGTAACAAATTTAAAGATTCCTACTTTAATCTGTTACTATTAATTTAAATTTAATTCTATAGTCCAATAATTGAAAAATTAAGGTAAAAAAACAACCCTTTACATAGAGTTTTATTATACTGATGAACAAAGGGTTAATTGCAAAATATATTACTTTCATTTATAATAGGTAACTATCCTTTAAAAGGAAATCATACCGTACCTATCCGTTTAATTGAGAAAACATGTTCTCCCATTCATGAGTAATTCGGGTAAGCTTTTCCTTTAATTCAGAATACTCCTTAATATCTTCCTCTTTTGGGTTTTCTTTACTAAATAAATCTTCAAAAGCAGAAATTTTTTGTTCTGTTTTTTCAATGTCATTTTCAAGTTTAGACAATTTATTTTCTAACGATTTTTGTTCTTTCGATTTAAATTGCTTTTCCTGAGAAGCATTAGTAGGTGTATTTTCTGAGGTCACTTTACGGGTAGTTGATTTTTCGATATCAACTTCTCTCATATTTTCTTTTTTACGATACTCTAAATATTCATTGATATTACCTAAAAATTCTTTTACTTCTCCATTTCTGAATTCAAAAATCTTGTCGGCTAAGTCATCTAAGAATTCACGATCATGAGATACTAAAATCAGTGTCCCCGTAAAATTCTTTAAGGCGTGTTTTAATATCGCTTTAGATTGTATATCCAAGTGATTTGTAGGCTCGTCCATTATCAACGTATTGAAAGGTCGAAGAAGTAATTTACATAAAGCCAATCGATTTCTTTCCCCTCCGGAAAGTACAGACACTTTTTTATGAACATCATCTCCTTGAAAAAGAAATGAACCTAACAAGTCTCGAACTTTAGGACGAGATTCTTCTGTAGCCGAATCTTCAGCTTCTTCTAAGATAGTTTTAGAAGCATTTAGCTCTTCGGATTGGTTTTGAGCAAAATATCCAATTTGAACGTTGTGGCCTATTTCAAGTTTACCCTGATAAGATAATAAGCCATCCATAATTCTAGCCATAGTAGTTTTTCCCTGACCGTTTTGACCGATGAAAGCTATTTTCTCTCCACGTTCGATGTAAAAATTGGCATTTTCGAAAATAGTATGAGTATCGAAAGATTTACCTAAATTTTCTGCTTTAAAAATTATTTTTCCGGGAGTAATACTCGGTTCGAAACGAATATTAAAACGAGTTATGTCTTCATCTTCCACCTCAATGCGTTCAACCTTATCTAATTTCTTCATAAGAGATTGAGCAAAAGAAGCTTTACTAGCTTTTGCACGAAACTTATTGATTAATTGTTCTGTACGCTTAATCTCTTGTTCTTGATTTTTTTGTTGCTGAAGAAGTTTTTCCTTTCTTTCTTGTCTTAAAATAAGGTATTTGGTATAATTAGCCTTATAGTCTTGAATGGATTTATTGGAAATTTCAATGGTTCGATTGGTAACATTGGTTAAAAATTGTTTATCGTGTGATACCAGCACCACCGCTCCACTATAAGTAATTAAAAAACTTTCCAACCAAATGATGGATTCAATATCTAAATGGTTGGTAGGCTCGTCAAGAAGAAGCACATCATTTTCTTCCAATAAGAGTTTAGCTAACTCAATTCTCATTCTCCATCCTCCTGAAAAATCATCAGTAAGCCTATTAAAATCGGATTCTTTAAAACCTAACCCTTTTAAAATTTTTTCAATTTCTCCATCAATATTGTAGCCGCCTAAATGAGAAAATCGATCGGTTAGATCGGTTAAATCATGAATAAGCTTGTGATATTCCTCAGATTCATAGTCGGTCCTTGTAGCAAGAGCATGATTGATTGTATCAATTTTTTCATTGATTATATTTAATTCTTTGAAAGCCAGTTTTGCCTCATCCCATACGGTTCTTCCTTTCTCAAAATCTAAATCTTGTTTTAAGAATCCAATGCGAACTTCTCCTTCTTTTTCAACATTTCCTTCAGTTGAAGGTTGCTCACCGGACAAAATTTTTAATAAAGTTGATTTACCTGCACCATTTTTACCCGCTAATCCAATACGATCATTTTTATTAATTCTAAAATTTACATTTTCAAATAGATAAGATCCTGCAAAATGTAAACCTAGATTCTGGACTAATATCATTTTCTTGTTAAATTTTGAACATGCAAAGATACGATTTTAAACTTAATTCCTTCATTTTTGTCTTTGTTATAAGAAAAATATGTAAATTAGTTTTTTAATATAATTTTATGAAAAAAATAGTATCAATAGTAGTACTAACATTATGCTTTACTGTATTTTTAACTAGTTGCAGTGACGATGATGACAAAGGAAGTGTTGTAGTTAACACGGATACAATTTCAAGAGTATTTGAAATTGAAAGTTCTTTTAGATTTGACAGTCAATTGGGTTGGGTGATCAACGGAGAGCTTAGACCGGCCATAATAAACGGAGATCATTTATTAATATATAGGCTTTCTGCTGAAAATGCTTCCGGTAAAGATGTATGGCAACTTATACCTCGAACTTTTTATGTTGATTTGAATAATGATGGGATTACTGAAAGCGAATTTTCTTATGATTATGATTTTAGTATTGAAGATTTTAATATTTATGCCGGTGGAAGTTATGATTTGACTTTAACTCCTGGATTAATTAATAAACAAGTTTTTAGAATTGTTATTATCCCGGGAAGCTCTTCCGGTAATGCATTTAGTAGTAAAATGCCTATTGATTACAAAGATTATAACGCTGTAATTAAATACTATCATATTAATGATGACCAAGTAATTAAATTACAACCGAAACTGAAATAAAAGTATTTCTATAAAAAAGAGGCTTTAAAATAAGCCTCTTTTTTTTATAGAATTTTATTAACCAATTATTTTTCAAAACGTTTCATAACTCTTTCACTAACTCCAACATTGGAGAAACCTCCATCATGGAAAAGATTTTGAAGAGTTACTTTTCTGGTTAGGTCGGAAAATAACGTAATGCAATAATTTGCACATTCCTCAGCGGTAGCATTACCAAGCGGAGAAATTTCTTCAGCAAATTCAATAAATCCACCAAAACCTTTTACCCCGTTTCCGGCAGTAGTAGGAGTAGGCGATTGAGAAATTGTATTAACTCTAACTTTGTTACGGATTCCCCATTCGTAACCGAAACTTCTTGCAATACTTTCCAAATAAGCTTTATTATCAGCCATATCATTATAGCCGGGAAAAGTTCTTTGAGCGGCAATATAAGAAAGAGCTAAAATACTACCCCATTCATTCATAGCGTCTTTATCCCAAGCAGTTTTCATAACTTTATGGAAAGATACGGCAGAAATATCCCAGCCTTTAGTTAACCATTCATAATTTATATCAGTATAATCTTTATTTTTTCTGACATTAATAGACATTCCTATAGAATGTAAAATAAAATCAAGCTTTCCGAATTTTTCAAGAGCATGATCGAAAAGTTTATTCAAATCTTCCATTGAAGTGGCATCAGCAGGAACCGTATCAGAGCCGGTTTTTTCAGCCAATGCGTTAAGTTCCCCTTTTCTAAGAGCGACTGGGGAATTAGTAAGGATAAATTCAGCTCCTTCTGCATGAGCTTGTTCTGCAACTTTCCATGCAATGGAGTTAGAATCTAACGCCCCGAAAATAATTCCCTTTTTCCCCTTTAATAATCCGTGAGACATAGTATTTATTTAAAAATGTTAACAGAACAAATTTATGTAAATATTTTTATATGTAACCGAAAAGTTTAGTATCTAACCCGATTAATAAATCAATTCATAAAAACTAAAGAAATTATACGATGTATTTTGCATAATCCCTTATAAATGAAAATTGAGCATGATTTGTGTATTTTGGTATAATTTAATCTAAAATGCATCGATTTTTATAAAAATATAGATAAAAAATACTTAGTATACTAAATAGTATCCATTAGTATTTAACATATCAACCATTGTTTATAAATTTGAATAAATATTCTAAATATGAGTAATACTAAAGACAGAATTGAATTTTTAAGGAAGGAACTAACGGATTTAAATTACAAATACTATGTATTAGATCAATCTGATGTTTCGGATTATGAGTTTGATCAAATGATGAATGAGCTGAAGCAATTAGAAAAAGAAAATCCGGAATTAGACAGTCCCGGTTCACCTACCCATAGAGTAGGAGGACAAATAACTAAGATTTTTCCTACCGTAAGACATGAAAGAAGGATGTATTCACTCGATAATAGTTACTCATTTGACGATATCAAAGATTGGGCAACAAGAGTAGCCAAATCTATAGATGAAAAAGTAGAATATGTATGTGAATTAAAATACGACGGATTATCCATCAGTATATTATATGAAAACGGACAGTTAGTTCAAGCAGTTACCCGAGGTGACGGTTTTCAAGGAGATGATGTTACCCATAATGTGAGAACTATACGATCTGTTCCGCTTCATCTCAGAGGTAAATATCCGCAACGTTTTTATATAAGAGGAGAGATAATCATGCCCAAAAAATCTTTGGATAAACTCAATGAAGAAAGAAAAAAAGAAGGATTAGAACCCTATGCCAATCCAAGAAATACGGCTAGTGGAAGTTTAAAGCTTCAGGATAGCGAGGCGGTGGCAAAAAGAGGCCTCGATTGCTATTTGTATTATGTACTTACTGATGAAAGAGGATACAGTACCCAATGGGACTCTTTGCAACATGCTAAAGACATGGGATTTAAGGTAGGGAATTATGCCCGATTGTGTACCAATCTAGAAGAGGTAACGGCTTTTATTGAACATTGGAATACGGAAAGATATCATCTTCCCTTTGAGATTGACGGAGTCGTAATAAAAGTAAATTCCATTTCAGAACAAGAAGAACTAGGTTATACGGCTAAATCTCCTCGATGGGCCATTGCTTATAAATTCAAGGCCGAAAAAGTAGAAACACAATTATTAAGTGTTGACTATCAAGTAGGAAGAACGGGAGCAATAACTCCGGTAGCCAATTTGAAGCCGGTGTTAGTTGCAGGAACCACAGTAAAAAGAGCCTCTCTTCACAATCAAGATTTTATTGCTAATATGGATTTACGAATCAATGATATGGTTTTTGTAGAAAAAGGAGGAGAAATTATCCCCAAGATTGTGGATGTGAATTACGATAAAAGAGAACCGGGCACGATTAAGCTGGAATTTATTAAAAATTGTCCGGCTTGTGGTACACCTTTAGTTCGGGAACCGGGAGAAGCTGCTCATTTTTGTCCCAATGAAAAAGCTTGTCCGCCACAAGTAATGGGAAGAATGGAACATTTTGTTTCCAGAAGGGCCATGAACATAGACAGCGTAGGAGCAGAGACGGTTTCAATGCTTTATGAAAATGGATTGGTCAAAGATATATCGGATTTCTATACCTTAAAAAAAGAACAATTAATCGGACTGGATAGAATGGCTGATAAATCGGCTCAAAATATAATTGACGGTATCGAAAATTCAAAACAAATCCCTTTTGAAAAAGTTTTATATGCGTTGGGAATTCGTCATATAGGAGAAACCATGGCCAAGAAACTGGCTAAAAGATTTAAATCAATTGAGGGATTACAAAATGCGACGTTAGAAGAACTGGAAAATACAGCTGATGTAGGAAATAAAATAGCCATAAGCATTCAAGAATATTTTGCCAAACCCGAACATTTGGCACTCATTGACAGATTAAAAAAAGCAGGTTTACATTTCGAAACAGAAGATTCTCAGGAAGAAATCTCTCATATTTTAGAAGGAAAAACCTTTTTATTTACAGGGAAATTAACCGCTTTCACACGAGAACATGCCGAAGAATTGGTAGAAAAAAATGGAGGAAGAAATATTTCATCCGTAAGTAAAAATTTAGATTATTTGGTAGTAGGAGAAAAAGCCGGATCGAAACTTAAAAAGGCTGAACAATTGGGAACAGTAAATATATTGGATGAATATCAATTTTTAGACTTATTTGAAAAAGAAGGCATAAACCCGAAAGAAAATGAGTCAACGCGTTAAAAACAAATAGAAAAAATTAGAGTATGAACTGCAATTTTTAATTGCAGTTCTTATATTTAATGGTTTCGATCAAATAATACTTTTTCAATATCTTCCAGTTGAAAACCCTTTGCTTTCAAAAGGATAAGGTAATGGTATAGCAGATCTGCTGCTTCATTCTTAAACAAAACATCATCCGTATCCTTTGCTTCAATAACAACTTCAACAGCCTCTTCACCTACCTTTTGTGCTACTTTGTTAATTCCTTTTTGATAAAGTTGATAGGTATACGACCCGTTTACTTTTTCGTCAATTCGTTGACTGATTATATTTTGTAATTTATATACAAATCCTTTTACATTTTGTTCCTCAAAACAAGAATAACTTCCCGTATGACAGGTAGGTCCTTCAGGAGAAACTTTAATTAAAAGAGTATCGTGATCACAATCTATATCAATTTTTTTTACCCATAAATAATTATGGGAGGTTTCTCCTTTCGTCCATAATCGATTTTTGGAGCGGCTGAAAAAAGTCACTTTTCCTTCCCTTTTTGTTTTTTCAAAGGCTTCTTCATTCATATAACCCAGCATGAGTACTTGCAGGGTAAGTTCATCCTGAATAATTACAGGAATCAATCCGTTACTTTTATCAAAATCTAATTTCATCTTATAGGAATATTTTTAGTTTTTAAAAATCTTTTTAATTCGGGAATGGGAATCTCATTAAAATGAAATACACTGGCAGCCAGAGCCGCCGATGCTTTAGTGTTTAAAAATACATCCGAAAAATGCTCTTTAGTACCGGCTCCTCCTGAAGCAATAACGGGAATATTTACGCTAGATGCAACATCATGCGTAATATCAAGAGAAAATCCGTTTTTCGTACCGTCACTATTCATGGAAGTAAGTAAAATTTCACCAGCTCCCAGTTGTTCCGCCTTTTTTACCCAATCTAATGTTAAAATTGTAGTCGGGGTTCTTCCCCCGTGAGTATACACTTTCCAACCTGTATTTTCTTTTTTGGTATCCACAGCAACTACCACGCATTGACTTCCGAAACGGGAAGCAATTTCTGAAATCAATTCCGGTCTTTTTACAGCTGAAGAATTTATGCTTACTTTATCTGCACCGGCTTGAGTTAAAGAAAATACATCTTCCACGGAATTTATTCCTCCTCCTACCGTAAATGGAATGTTAATTTCATTAGCAATTTTTTCTACTAAGTGAAGCAAGGTGGAACGGTTTTCAATAGTTGCGGTTATATCCAGAAAAACTAATTCATCTGCTCCTTGTTGTACATAAGCTTTAGCCAATTCTACCGGATCTCCGGCATCGGTGAGGCTCACAAAATTTACTCCTTTAACAGTTCTGCCGTTTTTTATATCCAAACAAGGAATTATACGTTTTTTTAGCACTTCTTTTTATATTTTTTTTAAAAAATTAAAATTTGCATGAAAAGTCTAAAGCGATTGTTTAGTAACCATACAAAGTTTCTATAAAATTACTTTACCCGTTTTATAAAAATTGCTTAAGTTCCTTCAATTTGATTTTTCCTTCATAAATAGCCTTTCCGATAATAGCGCCTTCACAACCTAGTTCCTTTAGTTTAAGCAAATCTTCCAGCGAAGACACCCCCCCACTGGCTATTAAATGTATGGAAGTCGATTGAAGGATTTCTTCATACAATTCATTTGATGGGCCTTCTAAAGTTCCGTCTTTGGAAATATCTGTGCAAATTACATAACGAATGCCTTTTTTCTCATATTCTTTAATAAAATCAACTACATCTAAAGAGGAAGATTCTGTCCAACCTTGGGTGGCTATCATTCGATGATTACAATCTGCCCCTAAAATAATTTTATCATTTCCAAAAGTTGAAAGCCAAGAAAGAAATAATTCAGGATTTTTTACGGCAATACTTCCGCCCGTAATTTGTGAAGCTCCATTTTCAAATGCAATTTTCAAATCATCATCGCTTTTTAAGCCCCCTCCAAAATCAATTTTTAAATTTGTTTGGGAAGCTATTTTATAGAGTGTTTTATAATTGATGATTCGGTTGGATTTTGCGCCGTCTAAATCTACCACATGTAAATATTGAATTCCGATATCCTCATATTCTTTAGCGGCATCCAAAGGATCTTCCCGATAAATTTTTTCCGTAGAATAATCTCCTTTAGTTAAACGTACACATTTTCCGTTAATAATATCTATGGCGGGTATAATTCTCATTTTTTTATTTCAGCTATATTATTTTTTATTAAAGTTACGAGGGTTTTCTCGTAACATACCATTGATTGAATGATAACTTTTTATCTGAACAGGAAATTACAGTTCAATAAAACTTTTTAATATTTGATCTCCCACATCTGCCGATTTTTCGGGATGAAATTGAGTAGCAAAAAAATTGTCTTTTTGTAAAGCAGCACTAAACGGTAAAATATAAGTACAGGTAGCAGAAGTATCTGCACATAAATCCGCATAGTAACTATGCAAAAAGTATACATCATCATGGTCAGTATTTTTTTTAAAAATTTCTCCCTTCAAATCATAGATTGTATTCCAACCCATATGAGGCACAATATCGGTAGAAGGAAATTTTCGAACGTTAACATCGAAGATATTTAGACAATGGGTGTTGCCTTCTTCCGAATGAGAACACATTAACTGCTGGCCTAAACAAATCCCCAAAAAAGGACGTGTAATCGATTTTATTAAAACATCCATACCTCTTTCCTGCAAATATGACATAGCACTTCCGGCTTCGCCTACTCCCGGAAAAATTACTTTATCGGCATGTATTATCGTGTTGGGATCATCGGTCACAACAGATTCAACCCCCAAGCGTGTTAGTGCGTTTTGTACTGATTTAATATTACCTGCATTGTATTTTATAATTGCTATCATTTTTCACAAGAATTTTTTATAATTTTTGAAAGTATGAATTTTTCTTAAATGTTTAAATTACTTAATTATTTAAAACTTAAGAAATAAACGGTAAGAAGTAAAAAATAAGTTTTTGTATTATAAACTGCCTTTTGTGCTTGGAATGGCAAAATTATCATCGGTTTGTTTAACAGCCATTTTGATAGCTTTTGCAAAGGCCTTAAAAATAGCTTCTATTTTATGATGTTCATTACTTCCTTCCGCTTTTATATTTAAGTTAGATTTCGAATTATCGCTAAAAGATTTAAAAAAATGATAAAACATTTCAGTTGGCATTTCTCCGATCTTTTCTCTTTTAAATTCTGCCTCCCAAACGATCCACGGACGCCCCCCGAAATCGATGCCTACTTGAGCCAAGCAATCATCCATCGGCAACAGAAATCCATATCTTTCAATTCCTTTTTTACTTCCAAGTGCTTGTAAAATAGCTTCACCTAAAACAATTCCCGTATCTTCTATTGTGTGATGTTCATCTACATTCAAATCTCCATCGACTTTAATATATAAATCCATAGAACCATGTTTGGCTATTTGTTCCAACATATGATCAAAAAAGCCTAAGCCTGTGGATATTAGGCTTTTTCCCGAACCGTCCAAATTTATTTCCACGGAAATTTTGGTTTCTTTTGTATTACGAATCACTTTAGCTTTTCGGGGTTGCTTTTTTAAATAGTGATAAATTTCGTCCCAGCTTTGCGTTTGTAATTCTGTACCGGAATTTTCTTCCGTTCCCATATATATAGAACGACAGCCTAAATTTTTTGCTAATTGTACATCAGTTAATCGATCGCCAATAACATACGAATGGGAGAGATCATACTTTCCTTTTATATAATGAGTTAACATTCCCGTTCCGGGTTTTCGTGTAGGGAGATTTTCATGTTCAAAACTTCTGTCTATCAGAATTTCAGAAAACGTTATTCCTTCATTTTCAAAAGCTTTGATGATTTTATTTTGTGAAGGCCAAAAAGTTTCTTCAGGAAAGGATTCGGTACCCAATCCATCTTGATTGGTTACCATAACCAATTCGTAATCCATCTCCCGAGATATTTTGGAAAGGCTTTGGAAAACCAGGGGATAAAATTCCAATTTTTCCAAGCTGTCCAATTGGTAATCTATCGGAGGCTCTTTAACTAAAGTGCCGTCACGGTCTATAAATAATACTTTTTTCATAAGGTATCGTTTAGCCTAGATAATGAATTAATTAATTTTAAATTTTCTTCAGGAGAGCCAACCGTAATACGAAGGCTGTTTTTAATTTTGGAGGATTGATCTCGTACAATAATACCTTCTTGCATTAATTGGTGGAAAACTTGATTGGAATCGGAGAATTCAACGAGCAAGAAGTTCGTATCAGACGGGTAAATTTTAGTTACTAGCGATAGCTTTTCCAAAGCAGAACGCAATTTTTCTTTTTCTTCAAGAATAATTTTTTTTCTTTTTTCAAATTCACTGCTTTGATTCAGCGCCTCCAAAGCTGCCTTTTGATTCAATTCGCTGATGTTATATGGATGCTTTACTTTGTTAAGTAAATGAATAATTTCAGGTTGAGCATAGGCCATACCAATACGTACTCCTGCAATACCCCAAGCCTTACTGAGCGTTTGGAACAGTACAAGATGTGGGTATTGATCCATTTTTTCCAGATAGGAGGGTTGGTCGGTAAATTCTATATATGCTTCATCGATTGCAACAATTCCGTTAAAATTTTTTAGTATAAAATCAATATCTTTTGGATTAATCGCATTGCCGGTCGGATTGTTGGGAGTACAAATAACAATTACTTTTAGATTTTCATCGTTGAAATATTTTTGAGCTTCTTCGATATTGATTTGAAAATCGGATGTTAGAGGAATATCAACAATCGTAACATCGTTCAACTCTGCTGCTACCTGGTACATTCCGAAAGTTGGACTGAAAAACATGACTTTGTCTTTACCGGGATTGCAAAATACCCGATAAATATGATCTATTATTTCATCACTTCCGTTCCCAATAAAAATTTTTTCCGTTGCAATGTTTTTAATTTCACTTAATTTTTGTTTTAGATCCTTTTGGTAAGGATCCGGATAACGGTTATTGTTTCCAAAAGGGTTTTCGTTGGCGTCTAAAAAAATACCTTCTATTCCTCCTGATTCATCTCTTGCGGAAGAATACGGATGCATGGCAAGCACATTGGGACGGGCCAGTTGATTTATATTTTTCATGGTTATTATTTTTATTGAATTAAAAGCGTTCATTCTACCCTATTTATTTTTAAATAAAATATATAAATTAGTTTAATTGGTTCGTAGACGTATGCTTACCGCATTTTTATGGGCTTGCAGCTCTTCAGCTTCAGCCATTAATTCTATAGTATTTCCGATCTTTTGCAATCCCTCTTTAGTTAGTTCTTGAAAAGTGATTTTTTTGTAAAAACTATCCAGAGAAACCCCGCTGTAATTTCGTGCATAGCCATTAGTAGGCAATGTGTGGTTCGTTCCGCTTGCATAATCTCCGGCACTTTCACAGCTGTAATTGCCTAAAAATACTGATCCCGCATTTTCAATAGAGTGTGTATAGTTTTTGGCTTGATCAATAGCCAAGATCAGATGTTCCGGAGCATAAAGATTACTCAATTGAAAACATTCTTCTAAGGAATTCAATAAAACACCTAGACTATTACGTAAAGCTTTTTTAGCAATTTCTTTTCGAGGAAGACTTTCAAGTTGAGTATTGATCTCGTCTAGGGTCTGATTTAAAATTTCTGAATCCGTGGTTAGGAATACAACTTGACTGTCAAGGCCATGCTCTGCTTGTGAGAGTAAATCGGAAGCAACATACGCAGGATTAGCGGACGAATCGGCCACTACTAATACCTCACTGGGCCCTGCAGGTAAATCTATGCTGACTTTAAACTCTTGGGCATATTGTTTAGCCGCGGTTACATATTGGTTTCCCGGACCGAAAATTTTATAGACAGGTGAAATGGATTCTGTACCTACAGTCATCGCTGCGATGGCTTGAACACCTCCTACCTTGTATATATTTTTGATACCTATCGTTTTTGCTGCATATAAAATAGCCGGATGTATTTTGCCTTCTTTATTGGGAGGGGTGCATAATACAATTTCTTTACATTCTGCAATGGTAGCGGGTACTCCCAACATTAAAACGGTCGAAAAAAGCGGTGCAGACCCTCCGGGAATATATAATCCAACTTTTTCTATAGCTCTGGATTCCCTCCAACATTCGATACCGGGTTGTATTTCAATAATTTTTTTCTTTTCTTTTTGAGAAAAATGAAATTTTTCAATGTTGGATTTAGCTTGTATGATGGCTTGTTTCAATTCATCGGAAACTAATGATTCCGCCTCAAAAAGTTCTTGTTCGGAGACAGTAAAGCTAGTTAAAGACACATCATCAAATTGAAGAGTATATTTTTTTAAGGCTGCGTCGCCTTCATTTTTTACATCGGTAAATACATTTTTTACGGTTTCATATAACGAAACTTTTTCATTTTCAGGTCTTTTGACTAAATGGTGCCAATCATTTACAGGAGGATATTTTATAATGTTCATTTTTGAGCTCTATTAATAGATAAAATGGTTGATTGTTAAGTAAACTGAATGGGTTATTCCTTTTATTATAAAAATTTAAAGAATCATTTTTTGTATAGGAATGACTAAAATTCCTTGCGCTCCAAATTCTTTTAATTGTTCAATGATGTCCCAAAACTTATCTTCTTTAATTACAGAATGTATGCTGCTCCATCCTTCTTTTGCCAGGGGTAAAATAGTAGGACTTTTAACTCCGGGTAATAAAGAAATAATATCTTTCAGGTTTTCATTAGGAGCATTCAACAAGATGTATTTATTTTCTCGTGAATATAGTACCGATTGAATTCTGAACAATAATTTATCTAGAATTTCTTGTTTGTCTTGAGTAAGTTTTTTTGATTTTATAAGGGCTGCTTCACTTTTAGTTACGGTTTCCACTTCTTTTAGTCCGTTCATGAGAAGTGTACTTCCGGTGCTGACAATATCGAAAATGCAATTAGCCAAACCTATTCCCGGAGCTATTTCAACGCTTCCGCCGATTTCTTCAATTTCAACCTTTACATTGTTTTTTTTGCAAAATTTCTTTAAAATTTTAGGATAACTAGTTGCAATTCTTTTATTATTAAAATAAGCAATTCCCGTATATGTTTCTTCTTTAGGTATAGCCAAACACATTCGGCAATTACCGAAACCTAATTTCTTTATGATTTCTACATTTCGGTCTTTTTCCCAAACTTCGTTTTCACCTAAGATTCCAATATCGGCAACATTTTGTTCTACATATTGTGGAATATCATCATCTCTAAGAAATAAGATTTCAATAGGAAAATTGGTTGATACAGTTTTCAATTTTTGATTACCATTTGGAATTTTTATTCCGCATTCACTCAATAATTCCAGTGATTTTTGACTTAGCCGTCCGTTTTTTTGGATAGCAATTTTCAGTTTACTCATTAGCCATAGTTTTTAAATTTCTTTACTATTGAAGTGATCCTAAAAAAAAACCGCCCGAAAACTCAGGCGGCTATTATTTATTTTGACATTTTGCATAACAAAATTACTTACCTCACCTGATTGTAAGTGTGTAAATAATAATGATGATGTATATGTGTTTGAATCATTTTTGTTTATATTGATTGGTACAAATTTATAAAAAATATAATAAAGCACTAATAATAAATTACAATTATATTATCTATATAAATGAAGGGGTTACTATATAAATTAATAACATAATCTTATATATCTAGTAAATTTGTTTGATGACATCAATATCTAACTCATCATATTTGCCATCAATGAATTTTATAAAATCTTTAAATAGCTTGGTATTATTATGGATATTAATAGCCTCTTGGGATTTCCATACTTCAATTATAGAAAGTTTTGAAGGATCTTTTATGCTTTCGTGTAAATCGTAAGATATATTACCTTCTTCTTTGCGGGAGCCATCTGCTAAGGAATACACTATTTTTTTAACATCGTCAAGATAGTCAGGTTTTACTTGTATGGTTGCAATTATTTTTAATTCTGACATGGTATAAATAATTTAATATGCCAAATGTAATTAATATAATTAAAACCAGATATATGTTGTTTAAATAAATTTTAAAAGTATGTAATGAATATGTTTTGATTAATGAAGTATTTTATATAACATTTCCATTAAAATATCTTTAGAAGTTGCATGAGATGACACATCCACTCCTTTGGATTTCATGTCTGCATCTCGCAAATAAGCGATACATGCAGTAGTTTTTTTTAAAGAATAATTTTTAATGGCGATTAAATACTCATTAGCAAAGAAAGGGTTAATACGAAGTTCTTTAGCTATATTTTGAGGAGTTTTTATCGGTAAAGTGTGTACGATAAGAATATTGGAAAATAAACTTATTAATGTTCCAAAAGTCAAAACAATAGGATTTGCTTTTGGGTTTTTTTCAAAATAGTCTATTATTTTATAAGCCTGTTTTGTATTTTTCTCAACGATGGCCTTTCTTAATTCGAAATTGTTGTACTCTTTACTAATTCCAATATTTCGTTCAATGATTTCAGGAGTTATCTTTTTGGAATTACCTACAATTAATTTAAGTTTTTGAATTTCGTTATCAATACGGGAGAGTTCAGTGCCTAAAAATTCGGCAAGTAAAATCCTGGATTTTTCGTCAATTTCCAAACCGTTAGACTGACATAATGAACCGATCCAAGTGGGTACTTGGTTGTCATATAGCTTTTCGCTTGTAAAAATATATCCTTGTTTACTGAGTAATTTAGTCACCGACTTTCTTTTATCTAAAGATTTGTATTTATAATTGATGACCAATACAGTCGAAGGCTGAGGATTTTTTATATAATTATCAAAGGCTTCGGATTTGTCAAAAGGCAATCCCTTTGCTTCTTTAATTATTATAAGCTGCTTATCGGCTCCCATTGGAAATTGCTTTGCCAAAGATATAATTTGATCCAAATCAGATTCTGTACCGTAAATAATATTTTGGTTAAAAGCCTTTTCTTCTTCCTTTAGGACATTTTCTTCCAGTAATTCGGTAAGTTTATCGATGTAAAAAGGCTCATCACCCTGTAAAAAATATACAGGCAGAAACTTTTTATTTTTAATATCTTTGACTAAATTATTATATTCTTTCATAATTAGAATAATGGAACTTCCGGTTTTAAATTTCCCAAAAAAATATAATTTTCAAATAAAGGAGGAAAAATCTCTTTGGTATATTTTTGACGAAGTTAGAAAAAAATGGTTAATTCTAACACCTGAAGAATGGGTAAGGCAACATATTATTTTTTATTTAAAATCCGAAAAAAAAATTCCTCAATCAGCGTTTATAATAGAAAAAAAAATAAACCTCAATCAACAAACCAAACGTTTGGATATCTTACTGTATAAAAAATCAGAACCCAGATTATTGGTTGAATGCAAAGCTCCAGAAATACCTATTACTCAAACTACCTTTGAACAGGCCGCTCGATATAATACGCAAATTAAATCCAAATATATTTTATTAACCAATGGATTTAAACACTTGTATTTCAGTTACGACCCTGTTTATAATCAGTATAAAATTGTTGCCGATTTTGATTGGTCCTAATAATTTTAACAACCTTAACACAAAAAACAATTAAATTAAAAAATTAGGAGCTTATTTATTTCTTTTCTTAGTTTCGGGTAGAAAAGATGCTACCAATCCCAATAAAGGCAAAAAGGAGCAAAGATAGTATACGTATTGAATACCCGTCTTATCGGCAATTTTACCTAGAATAGCAGAAGCTATTCCGGCTATTCCAAAAGCCAAACCAAAAAAAAGTCCACTTATAAGTCCCACCTTTCCGGGTACTAATTCTTGAGCATAGATGAGAATGGCCGAAAAGGCTGATGACAAAATCAATCCTATGAAAATACTTAAAATGCATGTCCAAGTAAGATTCGCATAAGGCATTAAGAGAGCAAAAGGAGCAGTTCCGAGAATGGAAATCCAAATTACATATTTTCGACCTATTCGATCGCCAACAGGGCCACCAATAATTGTACCTGCTGCAATAGCAAATAAAAAAGCGAAAAGATAGATTTGCGCTTCATCAATACTAACACCAAATTTATTAATAAGATAAAAAGTATAATAACTGGTAAGGCTTGCCATATAAACATATTTTGAAAAAACCAGTAGTAATAAAATACCTATAGCTAAAACTACCTTAGATCGAGGCAATGAAGTATTATTTATGGAATTTTGATCTCCGATATTTTTTTCGGATTCTTTTTTGGTTTTTAAAAGAACTAAATTTTTTTTGTACCATTTGCTGATTACAAGCATTATTCCAATACCCAATAAAGCGATGATGGCTAGCCATCCCACATTTTTTTGCCCATAAGGAGTTATGATCCATAATGCAATTAAAGGACCTATGGAACTTCCGAAATTTCCGCCCACTTGAAAGATGGATTGAGCCAGACCGTGCTTACCTCCCGAAGCCAGATAGGCAAGACGAGAAGCTTCCGGATGAAATATGGACGATCCTAATCCTGTAAAAAAAACAGCTAATAGCACATGAGTGAAATTAGTGGCAAGGGCCAGGGATATAACGCCCATCATGCTGAAAGTCATTCCAACGGGTAAAGAATAGGGTTGAGGGTGCTTGTCGGTAAAAATTCCGATTATGGGTTGGAATAAAGAGGAGGACATTTGATAAACAAGGGTTATCAAACCTATTTGAGTAAACGTTAAAGCCAATGAATTTTTTAAAAGTGGATATATGGCAGGTATAACCGATTGCAATGTGTCATTAAACATATGAGATAGTGCTAATAACGACAACAAGGTGAAAGCGGTACCGGTTGGTTGAGATGATTTTTCCATAGTTATAGGTATGGTGAAAAAAATAACTGCAAATATATTACTAATTGTACGAATTGGAATAAATTTGGATTATAAAAAGTTGATAAACTAATTTTTACGATGATTATAAGTATCGAACTATGGTAATTCACTTAATGGGACAAAAAAGAAAATGAATACAATTAATTCAGAAAAATACATAAGTTCGATATGGAAAATAAATCAGGTTCATGGAAAAAAACAATAATAATCCTATTCTTAATTATCAGCGTTTTAGGGGTTGCAATATTTTATGTGTATTATTACGTACCTTACGGAGACAGCAGTGTAAAGTCCGGGCAATTAAATTATATCATGCATAAAGGGATTATTTTTAAAACTTATGAAGGAAAATTAATTCAAACCGGATTCAAATCAAGAACCACCGGAGGTATGCAATCCAATGAATTTGAATTTTCTGTGGATAATGAAGAATTGGCACATCAATTAATGAAGCTTACCGGAAAGGATGTTATCTTGCACTATAAAGAATATTTCGGAGCATTACCTTGGAGAGGATACACTAAATATATTGTTGACAGTATAATTTCTTCACAAAACCATGCGGAAACCATACCGTAAAAGTTGTGTTTAAATCTGTTTTTTCAAATAATCACATTATTTTTCGGATAAACCTTCAAAACGATTTAAGATTTTTTTAATTTAAATCCGGTATTTTTGCAGACCTAAAAGAAATAATAAAATAATGCGATTTTATTCCTTACGTGTACAAAAAGTGATACCGCTTACTGCAGGAAGTGTTCGATTAGACTTGTCAATTCCTGAAGAATTAAAATCTATATTCCGTTGGAAAGCGGGACAGTTTATTCGCTTTCAATTTGAGATCAATGGAGAAATCTTTGAAAGAGAATATTCGATATGCACTGCACCGTATGAAGGATATCTGTCTTTTGCTGTAAAAAAGGCTAAAAATGCGTTTGTATCTGAATTTGTGCAAAACCATGTGAAGGAAGGAGATCTTGTATCGATTTCTGCTCCGATGGGAACTTTTGGAATACCCTCGCGACCCAATGAAAAAAGAACTTTGGCAGCATTTGCCTCCGGTAGCGGTATAGCCCCGATTGTAAGCATTATCAAAGATACCTTATATCATGAGCCTAACGTTCAATTCTATCTTTTTTATGGTAATACGAATGAAAATGAAGCAATTTTTAAAGATGAATTGACTGAATTACAAAAACAAAATCCTGCTAATTTTTTTCCTTATTTTTTTTATACCCGACAAGAAATGCAAGATAAATTTTTTGAGGGAAAATTGGATGCTCACAAAATAAAATTAATCATCAATCAAATTATGGATTGGGATGAATTGGACGAAGCGCTAATTTGCGGTCCAAAAGATATGATCGTTACCCTGGCTAATGCTATTTATGAGCAAGGTATCCCTAAAAAAAATATACATTACGAATTGTATGAGCCGGTTGAAAAAGTTTTTTTTGATGATAGAGTCAAACGGTCTACAGTTAAAGAAGTAAAAGTGACCTATACATTTCGGAAAAACACAAAAACGATGAATTGGATAAATAACGGTTCTTCCTTACTTACTGCTTTGCTGGATAGTGGAGTAGAGGCTCCTTATTCTTGTAAAGGAGGAGTTTGTGGAGCATGTATTTGTGCTAAAACAGAAGGGGAAGTATATTTAGATGAAAACTTAGTCTTAACAGAAAATGATCTAAATAAAGGTAAAATACTAACCTGTATGGCTCATCCTAAAACAAAAACATTGACCATTAATTTAGACGAAGCATAAAAATTTTTTAAAACATTCTTGTGTGTACTATATTAATTTTCATCTTTCTTTAATAATAAGAATAGAAGCAAAATACTATATGATAAAGTAAAAATAAGTATATTTACCACAAGTCAACAGTAAAAAATTAAAGATTAAAAATATACTACCATTAAAAAATGAAAGAACTAGTTATTGTTTCTGCTGCGAGAACACCCATAGGAAGTTTTTTAGGCAGTCTATCAAGCCTTTCAGCGGTTCAATTAGGGTCAGCAGCCATTGAAGGGGCACTGAATAAAATTAAATTGGAAAAAACTTTAATCAATGAGGTTTTTATGGGTAATGTTTTACAGGCCAATGTAGGACAGGCACCGGCTAAACAAGCTTCATTGGGAGCCGGAATACCGAATAACGTCCCTTGTACTACCATAAACAAAGTATGTGCTTCAGGAATGAAAGCGGTAATGATTGGCGCACAATCCATTCAAGCAGGAGATAATGAAATAGTAGTGGCAGGAGGAATGGAATCCATGTCGCAAGTACCTTATTATCTAACAAAAGGAAGAATTGGAAACAAGTTGGGAGATCAAAAGTTAGTTGATGGTTTACTAAAAGACGGGTTGATAAATGTATACGATCGCAATCATATGGGTATATGTGCAGATGCTTGTGCAGAAGAGTATAACATTTCCAGAGAGGAGCAAGATGCTTTCGCCATACAATCGTATACACGTTCGGAATTAGCATGGAAATCCGGTAAATTCAAAGATGAAGTTGTGCCTGTGACTGTCCCTCAGAGAAAAAAAGATCCCATAGTCATTTCAGAAGATGAAGAATTTAAAAATGTAAATTTCGATAAGCTGAAACAATTATCCCCTGTTTTCCAGAAAGAAGGAACTGTAACTGCAGCTAATGCATCCACTTTAAACGATGGAGCATCAGCACTAATACTAATGACAGCTGAGAAAGCTAAAGAATTAGGTTTACAACCGTTAGTAAAAATTATTTCCTATGCAGATGCTGCTTGTGAGCCTGAAAAATTCACCATAGCACCTTCCTTAGCTCTTCCCAAAGCCCTAAAAAAAGCAAATTTATCTTTAGATGATATTGATTTTTTTGAGTTCAATGAAGCATTTTCCGTAGTTGGATTAGCGAATGCTAAAATACTAAACATAGATAGTTCAAAAGTAAATGTAAATGGTGGCGCTGTTTCTTTAGGGCATCCTTTAGGTAATAGCGGTTCGAGAATTATAGTTACTTTAATCCATGTGTTAAAACAAAATAATGCAAAGTATGGAGCGGCAGCAATCTGTAATGGAGGAGGAGGAGCTAGTGCAATTATACTTGAAAATATATAAACTTTTATAAAATATAATAAAAAAGGCAGATTTGAAAAATCTGCCTTTTTTATTATCAATTCAATTAATAAGTTTGAAGAGTCTGTAAACTATTTAATATAATATAAATTTAAATTATATTAATATCCTAATAATATTTAATTGATTTATATATATTTGTTAGGTAAACAAAAATTATATTTTGAATTAAATAATATTAGAAATCATGAAGAATACATTAAATATTATCTTGCTTTCGTCAGCCTTTAATGGCTTAACCCAAAGAGTCTGGCTTTCATTGAAAGAAGCAGGATATCAGGTTAGTTTTTTACTTTTTACCACAGAACAAGAGGTTATAGATTCAATCGAAACAGCCCATCCGGACCTTGTTATTTGTCCTTTTTTAAAAGATAGAGTGCCTGAAGTTCTTTGGAAAAATGAGACAAGACCTATCATAATTATCCATCCGGGTATTAGAGGAGATAGAGGAGCCTCTTCTTTAGACTGGGCAATTTTAAAAAATCTTGACACATGGGGAGTAACTGCTTTACAAGCCGTAGAAGAAATGGACGCCGGTCCTATTTGGGCAAGTCATGAATTTAAAAAACCTGCTTTAATAAGAAAATCAGAGCTTTATAACAATTTTGTAAGTGATGCCGCTATAAAATGTATTTTTGAGGTTATTGATAAATTTATAAATAAAGAAAAACCCATCCCATTAGATTATAATAACGAAAACGTAAAGGGAAGGCTAGAACCTAATATGAAACAATCGGATCGTCATTTTGAATGGACTAGTTCGGCAAAAGATATTTTAAATATAGTAAATTCAGCAGAAGGAATACCCGGTGTATTAGCAGAAATAGAAGGTGAAAAATTTTATATATATGATGCATATTTGGATCATCGTGAAGGTGAAGCGGGAAAACTTTTAGCCCGCCGTGAAGATGCAGTTTTAATTGGAGCAGGAGAAAAAAGCCTATGGATTGGTTCTTTAAAAAGAGCAGCTAAAGACCAATTGCCCTTTAAACTACCGGCTGTACAAGTTTTAAAAGAAAAAGCAGAAAGTCTAAAAGATTTAACACTTTCATTGTACGATACGGTTTTATCTAATGAGGAGTACAGTACAATACATTATTCCCAAAAAGGAAAAATAGGAGAGTTAACCTTTAATTTTTATAATGGTGCAATGAGTACCCAACAATGCGAAAGGATGATAAAAGCTATTCAATTTGCTAAAGAACAGGAAACGAATGTGTTGATAATTAAAGGAGGATACAATGCTTTTTCCAATGGTGTACACCTTAATACGATAGAAGCAGCAGAAAATCCGGCAGAAGAGGCCTGGAAAAATATACATGCTATAGACGATGTATGTTTAGAACTTTTAGATACGAAACAATGGGTAATTGCCGGTGTGACAGGAAGTGCCGGAGCGGGAGGAGTAATGTTAGCTTTAACAGCTGATTTTGTAGCTGCCAGAGATGGAATAATACTTAATCCTCATTATGCCACGATGGGGTTATATGGTTCAGAATATTGGACGTATACTTTGCCTAAACGGGTGGGAGAGCAACAAGCTAGAAAGCTAACCGAAGAATGTTTACCCGTAAGTGTAACCCGGGCATTGGAGATCGGATTAATTGACTCTATAGGTCCCAGAGAAATAAACAATTTCAATGAATGGTTATGGGTAGAATCTAAAAAAGCAGAAGAAGTAAATAAAAAAGCCTCGAAAAAACCTTTTAATCCGGAAAAAGCAGCTGAGTGTAGAAAGAAAGAATTAGAAGAGATGAAAGAAGATATGCTTTACGACCGAAATTCTTTTTCTGTAAAAAGAAATTGTTTTGTACTTAAAAAAAGAGCTTGTAAGACTCCGGATCGATTGATCGCCAATTGGGCAAGAGTTAAACAAAATAAGGAATAATAAAAAAACCATCTCATTTGAGATGGTTTTTATTGAGGCTTCGAGCGGATTCGAACCGCTGTACAAGGTTTTGCAGACCTCTGCCTAGCCACTCGGCCACGAAGCCGTTTTGTTGGATTGCAAATCTACAATTTTTTTTGAATTAAAATTAAAATCTAATAAAATTTCTTTTTAAAAGTTACTTTTACCTGATCTAAATTTACATGTACAGGCGGATTTACCTTTGCTACAGAGACTTTTACAGCTTTTACCTTTTTACATTGAAATTTTATTTCTCTTATAATTCGATAGGCAACATGTTCTAAAAGATTGGAACGAACAGCCATTTGATCTTTAACTATTTGTGCAACAATTCCGTAATTAACAGTATCATTAAGCTCATCAGATCTTCCTGATTTTTCTAAATTTAACCATATTGTCACATTAACTATATAAAAGGAACCAATTTTAGCTTCTTCTTCTAAGCATCCATGATAGGCGTAAATTTTTATATTTTTTAATTTTATTTTTTGCATTTAAAAAAGTTGTTTAGCAATTTTTCTTATATTTTCAGATCTTCCCATTGAATAAAAATGAAGTACTGGAACTCCTTGCTTCATTAATTCCTTGCATTGACTAACCGTCCATTCTATTCCCACCTCATACACTGCTTTGTTATCCTTACATTTTTCTACGGCCATAACTAATTCTTGAGGCATATCTATGTGAAAAATGTTTGGAAGAATGGTGAGATGTTTTTTTATGGATACAGGCTTTATGCCGGGTATGATCGGAACAGTAATTCCGACATTTCTACATTTCTTTACAAACTCAAAATATTTAGTATTATCATAAAACAATTGAGTAACAATGTAATCAGCTCCGGCATCAATTTTTTGCTTTAAATAATTTAAATCCGTATCTAAATTAGGGCTTTCAAAATGTTTTTCAGGATATCCGGCTATACCAATACAAAAATCAGTAGCTCCATGAGCGTATTCTTCATGAAGATATTTACCTGAATTCATGTTTTGAACTTGAGAAACCAGTTCATTAGCATATGAATGTCCTTGAGAGTGTGGTTTAAATATACCCTCACTTTTAATGGGGTCTCCTCGTAAAACTAAAATATTATCAATACCTAGAAAATTAAAATCGATAAGAATATTTTCAGTTTCTTCTTTATTAAACCCACCACATATTAAATGAGGCACTGCATCAACTTTATACTTTTGTTGAATTGCAGCACATATACCCACTGTACCGGGACGTTTTCTTGTAACAATTTTTTGTATCAATCCATTAGGTAACTCTCTATATTCGTATTCTTCTCTATGATAGGTTACATCAATGAAAGGAGGATTAAATTCCATTAAAGGATCAATATTGGAAAATATATTTTGTAAATCTTCTCCTTTTTTAGGCGGGAGTATTTCGAAGGAAAATAAAGTTTTTCCCTTTGCATTGGAAATATGTTCTGTAACTTTCATATTAATTATTTTTGTTCAAAACAGGCCATTTTATTGGGAGATGAAAAATATTTTTAGTTGTTATTATTATCATTTATAGTTTATTCATTATAATTATAAAGCACTTTCATTAAAAGAAAAGGGTAGTAAATCAGCACATTGGTTAAATTTAATTACTTTTCCTTTCATACCGGTAAATAGAAATTCAATAGGCATTTTTTGTCTGAATTCGTATTCAATAAGTACTTGTCTACAGGCTCCGCAAGGAGAGACAGGAATGGAACTATTATCATCTTTTCCGGCAACTACAGCCATTTTTATTATTTTAGCAGACGGATAGTTTGCTATAGTATAAAAAATAGCGGTCCTTTCAGCACATAAACCACTGGGATAAGCGGCATTCTCTTGATTGTTACCTGTTAAGATTTTACCATTATCTAATAATAAGGCGGCTCCAACTTTAAAATTTGAATAGTTGGCATAAGCAGAATTACGGGCTTCTTTAGCCTTATTAATTACTACTAAGTCTTGGTCGGAAAGATCTTCCCATTGGGAATACTCTTCATATTTTAGATCTAAGACTTTAATCATATTTAATACTTATTATATGCACCTAAGTTACTAATAAATTATAAAAATGGGTAAAATAATTATCCTGTATGATCTATTTGCTAAAACAAAAATTATTTATAAGAAAGAATAGATTTCTCTTTCTGCAAAATGAAAATGAGCTTCAATCGCTGCATTTTCGTCGCTGTCTGATCCATGAATAGCATTTCGTTGTGTGCTTTCAGCATATTTTTTTCGGATAGTACCTTCTTCTGCCTGATCGGGATTGGTAGCACCGATTAACTTTCTAAAATTTTCCACAGCATTTTCCTTTTTTAAAACAGCTGCAATTATAGGTCCGGAGGTCATAAAATTCACTAAGTCCTCAAAAAAAGGTTTGCCTTGATGTACTGAATAGAATCTTTGGGCATCTGCTAAGGTGAGGGAGGTTAGTTTTAAAGCAATGATACTAAAACCGGCTTCAGTAATATCTTTTAAAATAGTTCCCGTTAGACCTTTAGAAACAGCATCGGGTTTTATCATAGTAAGAGTAAAATTGGACATAAAAATATATATTTAAAAAAGTTAAGCTAAGTAATAATAAAATAAAGTTAAAAAAAAACACTCAATTCTGTAAAGAATTGAGTGTTTTTTAATTAAATATTTTAATCTCTTAAGCCAATAATGATACCGGATTTTCAAGATACATTTTAAGAGTTTGTAAAAACTGAGCTCCGGTAGCACCATCTACTACACGGTGATCACATGCCAATGATATTTGCATTGTGTTACCAACCACAATTTGTCCGTTTTTCACTACCGGTTTTTGTATGATAGCTCCCACGGATAAAATACATGAATTCGGTTGATTAATAATAGAATTGAAAGATTCCACTCCAAACATTCCTAAGTTAGAAATAGTGAAAGTAGATCCGTCCATTTCATTAGCTTTTAATTTTTTATCTCTAGCTCTTCCGGCTAAGTCTTTTACTGCTGATGAAATTTGAGTTAAAGATAAGTAATCGGTGTTTTTAATTACCGGAACTACTAATCCATCTTCAACTGCTACGGCAACTCCTACATTTATATTTCCACGGTGGATAATTTTAGTATCGGACCAAGTACTATTAATTTGCGGATGTTTTCTTAAAGCAATTGCAACGGCTTTAATTACAATATCATTAAAAGATACTTTGGTATCAGGAAGGCTATTGATAGCTTTTCTTGCTTCCATAGCATTATCCATATTGATTTCAAATACCAAATTGTAATGAGGAGCAGTAAATAAACTGTGGCTAAGACTTTTAGCAATAGCATTTCTCATGGAAGAATTTGGTGTTTCAGTGTCTACACCCGGAGTTATTTGCGGAGCAACCGGCGCAGATTTAGCTGAAGAGGCAGAAGCTGTAGTTGTGGAAGCTGATGGAACAAAATTTTCAACATCTTTTCTAATAATTCTTCCATTGTCTCCACTTCCTTTAATTTGATCTAGGCTAATTCCTTTTTCTTTAGCAATTTTCTTTGCTAAAGGAGAAGCGAATATTTTACCGTTGTCGGATGAAACTGTATTAGCTTCTGAAGAAGGTTTAGAGTCATTGGATGCGGCAGCTGCCGGCTCAGAAGCAGCAGGTTTAGAAGTTGCTGTAGAAGCAGAAGAGCGTCCGGCAATAATTCCGCTAACATCCGTACCTGCAGGTCCTACGATAGCCAATAAAGATTCAATTGGAGCAGAATCTCCTTCTTTTACTCCTTGGTATAATAAAACTCCGCCGTTACCATCGTATTCAAAATCTTGAACCGCTTTATCTGTTTCTATTTCAGCAATAACATCACCTTCTTTAACAGTATCACCTACCTTGACATTCCATTTAGAAACTTTACCTTCAGTCATGGTATCACTAAGTCTAGGAACTTTGATAATTTCTACATCTTTAGGGATTTCTACAGAAGCAGAAGGGGTAAAATTTGTATTCGTATTGCTAGAGTCGTTATTAGTTGTTGGTTCGGAAGATGTGGAATTGCTATTAGCACCTCCAATTAATGCGCTGATGTCTTCCCCTGCTTTTCCGATAATAGCTAACAGAGAATCCACCGGTGCAGCATCACCTTCTTTAACTCCTTGGTATAAAAGGATACCATCATCACCATCATAATCAAAATCCTGAACAGCTTTATCTGTTTCAATTTCTGCTAAGATATCGCCTTCTTTTACAGGATCTCCTACTTTTAGGTTCCATTTAGATACTTTTCCCTCAGTCATGGTATCACTCAGACGAGGCATTTTTATAACTTCAGCCATAATTTGGTTTTGATTCGTGTTTTTATTGGTTTTCTAATTTATCTAAAAAAGGATAATTCGGCTCAGAGTATATATATTTATATAATACGTCATCATCAGCGTAAGGAGCATCTTCTGCAAACTTACCAACTTCATTCATTTCATCCTTTAATCTTTTATCTATTTCATCTAATTCTTCGATGCTTGCCCAATTATTAGACAAAATTTTATGTTTTACGAATAGAATCGGGTCTTCTTTTTTATGCTCTTCCACTTCTTCTTTCGTTCTGTAAGGCTCAGCATCAGACATGGAATGTCCTCGGAAACGATACGTTCTAGCCTCAAGGAATGTAGGGCCATCACCTCTTCTTGCTCTTTCAATAGCTTCGTAAGCTGCTTCTGCAACTGTCTCAGGATTCATTGCATCCACTGGAGCGCATGGCATTTCATACCCTAGTCCTAATTGGTAAATATCCAAATTATTAGTAGTTCTTTCAACTGATGTACCCATAGCATATTGATTGTTTTCACAAACAAATACTACCGGTAATTTCCAGTTCATAGCCATATTGAAAGTTTCATGTAGAGTACCTTGTCTTACTGCACCGTCACCCATGTAGCAAATAGTAACCGCGTCGCGTTCAAAATATTTATCTGCGAAGGCTATACCGGCACCTAACGGGATATGACCACCTACAATACCATGTCCACCGTAAACATTGTGTTCACGGCTGAAAAGGTGCATAGATCCACCCAATCCTTGAGATGAACCGGTGGCTTTACCGCATAATTCAGACATGGCTACTTTAGGATCCAGCCCCATGGCTAATGCATGAGCATGACAACGATAAGAGGTTATAATCTTGTCTTTGGTTATATCCATTGCATGAGTAAAACCTGCTGCAATTGCCTCTTGGCCATTATATAAATGCAAAAAACCTCTGATTTTATCTTTTAAATATAGAGAACGAGCTTTGTCCTCAAATCTTCTCCACATAGTCATATCCTCAAACCACTTGAGGTATACTTCTTTACTAAATTCTTTCATCCTTGTACAATTTGACACGCAAATTTACATCAAATACTATGAACTAACAAAATTTAGATTTTATAAGTTTAAATACTTATATCATGATTATTTATATTAAATTATTTATATAAGTAATTATTTATTTTTATTTAATGCTGATTTAATAATCGAGTATAATAATTTACTCATATTATTGTTTGTTTTATTTTTATTTGGTAGAAATATTATTTGTCTAATTTTTCAATTCATTAAATTTCATTTCGATATATATCTGATCATTTAAAAGAATTATTATAGAAGTTATAGTTATGAAAAAACTATTCATTAAATAAAATTTAATCATTTGATTAAATCAAAAATTTAAATATATTTGCATTAAAATATATTTAGTGGTATAAAAAATGCAATACGATTGCAATGAATAAGTTATAAAATTGGAAATGAAAATCAGGATATGGTCAGAGATGTTTCAACAGAGCAAAAAATTAAAGAAGCTGCAAAGCGCGTTTTTCAAAAAAAAGGTTTTGGTTTAACTCGTACCCGAGATATAGCAAAAGAGGCGGGTATCAATTTGGCTCTGCTAAATTATTATTACAGAAGTAAAGAAAATTTATTTGAAATAGTGATGCAGGAGAGCATAGAAGAAATGTTTTCTTATCTGGAATATATAATGAATAATAAACAAACAACCTTGACTGAGAAAATAGATGCAGGAGTCTTAAGATATATAGAAGGAATGTCCAAAAATTCAAATTTGCCTCTTTTTTTATTCAGTGAATTACAGGCTAATCCACAACATCTTTTTGATAGGGTTAAAATTCCTGAAGGTTTTATCCAAGAGACTTATATGTTCAAACAGATCAATGAGCAAATAAATAAAGAAAAGTTGAATTTTACAGCTATACATTTTTTTATAAATCTAGTTTCCATGTCTATTTTTCCGATAATAGGGCAACCCTTTATAAAATATGTAACTAAAATGGATGAAAAAAGTTTTGCAGATTTCATCGAACAACGAAAAACTTTAGTTCCAATCTGGTTAAAGTCAATGTTAAAGCTAGTATAATAATGAGATTATGAAAACTAAAACGTATATTTTTTTACAAGTATGTTTACTTCCTTGTCTATTGTTTTCACAGTTATCGGTAATAAGCCTGGAAGAATGTCAGGAAAAAGCAAGAGAAAATTATCCGTTAATTAAACAGTACGATTTAATTTCTCTAGCCGAAGACTATACTTTGGATAATTTGGCAAAAAATTACTTACCGCAAATTTCTCTCGGTGGACAGGCTTCTTATCAAACTCAAGTAACTAAAATACCCATAAAGATTCCGGGTTACGATATTCCCGAAATGGACAAAGATCAATACAAAATAACTTTAGATGTTACACAATTGGTATGGGATGGAGGAGCAACACGATCTCAAAAAAAAATTACCCAAGCGAATTCAGATTTTGAAAAGCAAAAGCTTGAAGTAAACTTATATACTGTAAGGGAAAAAATTAATCAATTGTATTTTGGAATTCTAACGATAGACAAGCAATTGAATCAATTGGATGTTTTAAACTCCGATTTACAAACCAATTATAACCTGGTTAGTGCCATGCTAAAAAATGGCGTTGCCATGGTATCTGATTTAGATTTGGTTAAAGTGGAATTATTAAACACCGATCAAAAAAAAATTGAACTTACCACTTTACGAATGGCTTATATAAAAATGCTTTCTTTATTTATACATGAAGAAATAAGTCAAGGAGTTGAACTGAAACTTCCGGACAATAGTATCAATTTTGATCAAGAGATTTCTCGTCCCGAATTAAGGATGTATGATAAGCAAAATTTAGTATATGAAGCTAAAGAAAGTACAATAAAAGCTAAAAATATGCCTAAATTTTCACTTTTTGCTCAAGGAGGATATGGAAAACCCGGTTTAAATATGTTGAACTCAGATTTTAAAACATATGCTATTGGCGGGGTTCGTTTGAGTTGGAATTTTGGAAACTTATACACAAAGAAAAACGAATATCGATTACTAAAAAATGATAGGAATTCACTTCAATCTCAAAAAGAAACCTTTTTATTTAACACCCATGTTCAGCTTACCCAAATTCAGAATGAAATAAATAAATATGAACAATTGATGGTAAAAGATGATGAAATTATTCGGTTAAGGAATAGTGTTAAAAAGGCCGGAGAGAGTAAGTATAAAAATGGAATTTACAATATGAATGATTTAATCGGAGATATTAATGCAGAAAATCAGGCACGAGTAACGCAGTCTATACATGAAATGCAATATTTACAAAGTATCTATAATTATAAATATACACAAGGAAATTAGAACTATGAGACAGTTAATAATATTTACCCTGGGAACGTTTATGTTCCTGTTATCTTGTAATCGAAATAAGTTTGAGCATGATGCGTCGGGAACGTTTGAAGCAACTGAAGTAATTGTTTCATCGGAAGCTAACGGTAAATTGGAATCTTTTCAATTAACGGAAGGAGATCAATTGTCCAAAGGACAATACGTTGGATATGTTGACAGCATTCAGCTGTATTTAAAGAAAAGACAATTAATAGCAACCAATAAAGCCATACAGGTAAAAAGACCGGACATATCCGTCCAAGTTTCTACCATAAAAGAACAGATTGCAAAAGCTGAATTTGAAAAAAGAAGAATTCAAAGATTATTGGCAGATAATGCAGCTACTCAAAAACAACTGGATGATGCGAATTCACAAATTGAAGTTCTTAAAAAATCTTTAAATGCGCAAGAAAATTCACTTTCAACATCGGTTAACAGTCTCAATGAAGAAAGTAACACCAATACAGTTCAAGTATCCCAAATAGAAGATCAATTAAAAAAATGTAAAATTATTAATCCAATTCAGGGTACTGTTTTAAACAAATTTGTTGAAGAAAAAGAAGTAGTTACTCAAGGTAAAGCACTCTATAAAATTGCAGATACTAAAAATTTATTTTTACGAGCATATATAGTTTCTGAACAATTAGAAAAAATTAAAATAGGACAGAAAGTAAAAGTATTTATAAATATTTCTGAAGATAAACAAAAATCCTATCCGGGCACTATTACATGGATATCCGATAAAGCCGAGTTCACTCCAAAAACTATTCAGACCCAAGATGAGCGTCAAAATTTAGTGTATGCGGTAAAAATCGCAGTAACAAATACTGACGGGCTTATTAAAATAGGTATGTATGGTGATGTAGATTTCTGATAAGTTCTAGATTCATTTTCTAAAAGGAAACAAGAATAAATTCTAGTGAAGATATAATAAAGATAATGAGTGTTATTTCCATACAAAACATTTCAAAAACCTATACGGGTAAAGTTCCGGTTGAAGCTTTACAAGATATATCTATTGAAATTAATAAAGGAGAATTATTTGGATTAATAGGTCCCGATGGAGCAGGAAAGACCACTCTATTTAGAATATTAACCACTTTGTTGGTGGCGGATAAAGGAAAGGCATTTGTAGATGGGTTTGATGTAAAGAAAAACTTTTTACAAATACGGGAAAGAGTCGGGTATATGCCCGGTAAATTTTCGCTATATCAAGATTTAAGTATTGAAGAAAATCTTAATTTTTTTGCTCGGGTATTCAATACAACGGTAGAAAAAAATTATGATTTAATTAAAGATATATACGTTCAAATCGAACCCTTCAAAAAAAGAAGAGCAGGTAAACTTTCGGGAGGAATGAAACAAAAACTAGCCCTATGTTGTGCCTTAATACATAAGCCTTCGGTTTTATTTTTAGATGAGCCGACCACTGGAGTGGATCCCGTATCAAGAAAAGAATTTTGGGATATGTTAACCCGACTTAAACAACAGGGAATTACTATAATGGTTTCTACGCCTTATATGGATGAAGCAAGTTTATGTGATAAGATCGCGCTAATTCAAGAAGGAAAAATACTTTCAGTAAATACTCCTAAGCAGATTACGCAAGAATATCCGTATAAATTATATTCGGTGCGATCTGATAATAATTATAAACTTCTTCAGCAATTACGCAAACAAAAAGAAATAAACAGTAGTTATATATTCGGAGAATATTTACACGTGACATTTAAAAATGAAAAGGTTACGATAGAGGGAGCTGAAGTAAAAGAAATTGAACCGGGAATCGAAGATTGTTTTATTTATTTAATGAATAAAAATGAAAACCATAGTAACGAAAGAGTTAACTAAAAAATTTGGCGATTTTATAGCAGTCAATCATATAAGCTTTGAAGTATCCAAAGGTGAAATTTTTGGTTTTTTGGGGGCAAACGGTGCAGGAAAAACTACAGCGATACGAATGCTTTGTGGATTGTTATCTCCTACCTCAGGGGAAGGAACTGTTGCAGGATACGATATTTATAAAGAGTCGGATAAGATTAAAAAAAATATCGGATATATGAGCCAAAAATTTTCGTTATATGAAGATTTAACCATTAAAGAAAATATGCGATTATTTGGTGGTATTTATGGAATGAGCACTAAGGATATTAAAGTAAAAACGGAACAATGTTTAGAGGAACTTTCCTTAGAAACAGAAAGGGATGTTTTGGTTAAATCCTTACCCTTGGGAATTAAGCAAAAAGTTTCTTTTGCAGTGTCGACCTTTCATTCTCCTGAAATTGTTTTTTTAGATGAACCCACCGGAGGAGTAGACCCCATAGCGAGACGTACTTTTTGGGAAATGATTTATCAGGCTTCCATTAACGGAATAACCATTTTTGTTACAACTCACTATATGGATGAAGCAGAATATTGTAATCGGGTTTCAATTATGGTCGATGGTAAAATTGAAGCATTGGATACGCCTGCGGGACTTCGTCATAAATATCATGCGGAAACAATGGATGAAGTTTTTCAAATATTGGCAAGAGGAGCAAAAAGAGAATAGATTTTAACTAAATAAAGGAAAAAATAAGAATAGGGCATGAATCAATTTTTTAGTTTTATAAAGAAAGAAATCTTTCACATCACCCGTGATTTTAGAACTATGCTTATGCTTTTAATTATGCCTATAGCTCTTCTTATGATATTTGGGTTTGCTATTACGACAGAAATTAAAAATACCTCTTTCATTGTATTAGATAATTCTAAAACCATCCAATCCATACAACTTATAGAACAAATAAATGCCAGTAAATATTTTGACCTTACAGGCTACCTGGATAAATTAGAACAGGTTGAACAACGTTTTCGCTTAGGAAAAGCTAAATTGGCGGTGGTTATTCCTCAAGGATTTGATAAAGACTTGTATCATCAAGGAACTAGTGAAGTTCAACTTATTGTAGATGCATCAGATCCTAATGAAGCATCAACTATAGTTAGCTACTTGCAACAAATTATATCGGAATATCAAAAACAACAAATGAATAAAGCGAGTTCAGGATCTTATGTAATTAAAAGTCAGGTTAAAATGCTTTATAATCCACAATTAAAAAGTGCGTATAATTTTGTGCCGGGAATTATGGGATTGGTTCTTATGTTAATTTGTTCAATGATGACATCTATTTCCATTGTAAAAGAAAAAGAACAAGGAACTATGGAGATATTATTAGTTTCTCCACTAAAACCCATAAGCATTGTATTAGCGAAAGTGGTTCCATATTTCCTGATCTCCATTATTGACGTTTTTTCTATATTAATTATATCTGTTACCATCTTGGAAGTGCCAATTGAAGGAAATTTACTTTTACTTCTTTTTCTATGTACAATTTTCATTCTATCAACCTTATCGTTAGGGATTTTAATTTCATCCATAACGGAAACCCAACAAGCTGCCATGTTAATTTCGGGTATGGGATTATTGCTTCCCACATTGTTGCTTTCAGGGTTAATATTTCCCGTAGAAAATATGCCCTTGCCGCTAAGAATAATATCAACCATTTTACCCGCTACCTGGTTTATTACTGCCGTTAAAGATGTAATGATTAAAGGGCTTGGTTTTTTTGCTATCTGGCAAGAATGTTTGATACTTATTGGTATGACTCTTTTCTTATTAGTGGTAAGTATCAAAATGTTTAAAAACAGGTTATGAGAACATTAAAATTTTTATTAGAAAAAGAATTTCTTCAGATATTCAGGAATAAAACTATTTTGAGATTGGTATTTTTTATGCCTGTTTTTCAATTATTAGTATTGCCATGGGCAGCCACTTTTGAACAGAAAAATATCTTATTAAGCATAATAGATAACGATCACAGTTCGGCTTCCAGAGAATTGATACAAAAGGTAATTTCATCCGGATATTTTAAATTGGCCAATTATTCAACGTCTTATTCAGACGCATTAAAGGTCGTCGAAAAAAATGAAGCAGACTTGATTTTAGAAATTCCCCATAATTTTGAAAATACCTTTATAAGAGAAAAATCTACCGATGTTATGCTATCGGTAAATGCCATAAACGGACAAAAAGCAGGTTTAGGGTCTTCGTATTTAGGACAAATCTTAGCAGCTTACAATCGGGAACTGGTTAGTCAGTCTCAAAGTTCGGGACAAATTATTGTTAAGCCCTATTATATGTATAATACAGAAATGAATTATCGAAATTTTATGGTGCCCGGTATTTTGGTTATGCTACTCAGTATTATAGGCGGGGCGCTTTCTTCCTTGAATATTGTTAAAGAAAAAGAAGCAGGAACCATTGAGCAAATCAATGTTACACCTATTCCAAAATATATTTTTATTATAGGAAAATTGATTCCTTTCTGGGTTATGGGAATGTTTATACTAACTGTTGGTATGCTAATAGCCTGGTTGGTATACGGGTTAGTTCCGGCCGGTCATGCCCTAATAATTTATATATTTTGTTTTTTCTACCTTATTGCATTTACCGGATTTGGGTTAATAATTTCAAATTTTTCATCTACGCAACAACAGGCCATGTTTGTGTTGTTTTTTATTATAATTATATTTTTCTTATTGGGCGGACTTTATACTCCGATAAGCAGTATGCCCAGATGGGCGCAAATCGTTACCATGTTTAATCCGGTACGTTATTTTATTGAAGTGATGAGGCTGGTTTATATGAAAGGAAGTACCTTGGCTGATATCTCTCATCAATTATATATAATTATTATCTTTGCTGTAGTGTTGAATGTAGGTGCAATTGTAAGCTACAAAAAAACAAATTGAGAGTCTGAAAGAGTTATTTAAAGGCATAGAACATGTTCTTTATAAGTTTCTTAAGCATTATTTTTGACATTAATAAATTAATGAAACAACATATACTTTAAATTAAAAGTAATGAAATCTAAAATCATAAATTCTTTTTTTTGGGGAAATTCGGTTGCTCTTTCCTGGTTGTGGGGATTAGGACTGTTTTTTTCCGTGCAAATAACTTATTTATTCGGTTTAACAGGTCTATTGGGTTTTGCTTTGTTAAACTCAATCGGATTATTTTTATTTGGTTATGGTACTCAAAAGATTGCCAATCGGGATAAAGGACAAGAATCATTAGAACGTTTTTATAAAAAATGGTATAAGCCGTTTCGCCTCAGTTTATATTTATATCAGTTATTGGCAATTACTTTAACCGTTTTTGCTACTGTAAAATATTTGTTTATTCCTTTGCTTACTTCTTATTGGCCGGGCTGGGATGATGGGGGAAGTTTATTACAAATTTTTTCTTTATTACTTGTGGTTTCATTGGTTATTTCTGCTTCCTGTTTACTGGGTGAAGAATTTTCGATTAAATCTATTAAATACTGGCATCTATTAATTGGAGCAGTTTTATTAGTCATAATTGTTTCCTTATTATCTTATTTACAACCTAAAGAAATATACAATTATCAAGCATGGGTAAAAAGTGAAACTCAAAAACCTATTTTCATAGGCTATATGGTAGCCATTTTTGTTGGTTTTTTTGTAGGGCCTTGGCTGGATTTACAACAATGGCAGCGAGCTATACAAATGAGAAAAGAAGAAACCAATATATGTACCGGATATTTTTTCGGATCCGTTATTTTTTTTTTCCTGCTTATTTTTCATGGATTAATGGCAAGTTTTGTTTTTAACAGTAATTGGTTTAATCCGAATATGGCATCGATTGGATTGGGAGGTATAAAATACGGTCATGAGCAAATTGTAAATTATATGATCCACTTTCGATATACACTTCCCGAATGGGTTCCGCTTTCCTATTATTTATTTATAGTATTCGCAGTATTAACAACTTTAGATAGCGGATATGTTTCAACTCGGTGGTTTGTGAAAGAAGTTTCCAAATCCAGTAATAGTCCTGTTTTATCCATAATACCTAAAGGAATTGCAGATTCTCCCATCCCTACCTATATTTTGGCGGGTTTAATTACGATATTCTCTGTATTGGCAAATTTTGAATTGGAATATTTTATGGTATTTTATGCCACTTTTTTTGTGGCTTATGCCTCATTAGGTATAGCGCGTTGTTTTGTACCCAATTCACAGCATTCTTTACCTCAAGTGAAACTTTTTTCGATTGGAGCACTTTCATTAGTGGTATTTGCAGGAGGTTATTTTATGCAAATGGCCGTATTGATGATCATAGGCTCAATACTTCCAATACTCTATGTGTTTTGGTTGGTTTTAAATACTGATTTACTACGAGTCGTGAAAGAGAAAGTTGAAGAAGTGATAGATGCTGCGTCCGAAATTCCTGTATTAAAAAATTTATCTAAAGCAACTCATACAGCTATTAACGGGAAAACCTTGGAAGTTAGCACGGGAAGTCATTTTGAAGGTAAATGGTTTGTGCATTCCTTTATGGCAACCTATGCAGATACCAACTCAGTTGGAAATGTTTATTTTGGAGTTTATGCTCTTTGGGTTGGAAAGACGCGCGAATTATTTTTTAATTATGTATTACCCGATTTTAATTTAAAAGATACTACCTATTTAATATTAACACGATCTTTTGAACACAAATACATTACTGAAACTCGAGAATTCGAACGGATAAGCGTAAAAATACGAGCCTCGGAATATAATCGAAAGATTGCCACTTTGGAACATCAAGTTTTCGATTCCGCCGGAAATTTATTGGGAAAAGGAAAACAACAATTGATATTTGTTTCTCCTAAAGATTACCGATTATTGGATATTCCTCCCGAAGTCATAAAAGCTTTTATGCCTTATATGTAATTTAATACATCAAAGAATTTCTTAACTATTATAAGGTTGTAACTTATTTTAGTTCGATATTTAAAAGAATATAAATTAATTACTTAAATCAGTAAGACCTAAAAAAAGCTGTAACAAAAAATGATAAGTTAATATTCAAAAAAATTTACTCATCCTTATGCCGAAAATGTCTTTTTCAGTATTTACAAAATTTATCCTACATTCATTGTAAATGGATAATAATATTTAATATATTACGAGTAATGAGACATTAATCGGCTAATTGTCAAAAACTAAATTTATATATTTAACGTTTTTGATAAATTTAAATAAAAAATAATAGGTTATAGCTTACTTATAACTTAGGCTTTCTGAACATTTTCTTCTTCCAACAACTTTTTTTCTGCTCCTTCAGGATCAAACTCTCCTTCCCATCGGGCAATTACAGCAGTAGCTAAACAATTTCCAATAACATTTACCGTAGCACGAGCCATATCCATTAACGTATCAATTCCTAATATCATTAAAATGGGCCATTCTTGAAGATTAAAAGTACTTGCCGTACCCATTAAGATAACTAAAGAAGCACGAGGCACTCCGGCTACACCTTTGCTGGTTACGATTAAGGTAAGTATCATAATTAATTGGGTAGTAAAGGATACATGAACCCCGGTTGCTTGTGCTACAAATATAATAGCTAAAGATAAATATAAAGTAGTTCCATCTAAATTAAAGCTATATCCGGTCGGCATTACAAAAGCAATCACTTTTCGAGGAACGCCGAGTCTTTCCATCGCAATCATGGCTTTGGGTAGAGCAGCTTCTGAACTAGCCGTTGAAAAAGCTAAAAATGCCACATCTTTGATTTCTTTAATGAATCGTTTTATAGGCATTTTTATAAGTAAAGCTATCGGAAGGAATACGATGAGAACAAATACGATGAGAGCACCGTATAGAGTTAATAACAGCTTAATAAGAGGAATTAAGGCATCCAGTCCCATATGTGCGATAGTATAAGCCATAGCGCCCAAGACACCGAAAGGAGCAAAATACATGATGATATTAGTAAATTTAAACATCGTATCGGCAAGACTGTCTGTAAAATTTACTAAATACATTCGCTTTTCTTTGGTTACCATTATAAGGGCTACTCCAAATAAGATACTAAATATAACGATTTGTAATACTTGCCCTTCTGCGACAGACTTTGCTATATTTTCAGGAAAAATATGCAGCACAATATCCTCCCAAGATTGGGATGCTACTTGTGGTAATTGTTCATGGGCTATATTTATTTTTTTCGTTCCTACTCCTGCTTGAGTGAGGTTGATGGCTGCTAATCCGATAAAAAGCGCAAAGGTAGTAACGATCTCAAAATAAACCAGAGATTTCCAACCCATTCTACCTACTTGTTTAATATCTGAATGACTGGCTATACCATGAACTAGGGTTGCAAAAATCAAAGGAGCAATAATCGTTTTTATCAGTTTAAGAAATACTTTACTTAATATATCGAGTTTTCCGCTAACCCCCGGAAAATCATACCCTAAACAAGCACCAACTAGTAACGCTACAAAAATCCATATGGTTAAATTTTTCTTTTTAAATGCAAAGATGATAATAGAAATAATAAATAACCAACGACAAGCGAAAAAAAGATTTTCCGGAATAACTCCAAAAAAGAAGTTAACCAGATACAGTGCGCCTGTAATAGTAATAAAAATAAAAGGGAGTATATTAAAAAAACGAGATATATTCATGTAAGTTTATGATTTTTTATAAAATTTTACGAAATTATTACCCATTTATAGATAATAATTTAACAAATATATTAAAATAAAATTTTTTATAAAAACTCTTACATGAATATTAGCATTTTATTTATCCTTTTTAACAATAAATTTATTACGTAAAATTTCTAAAATGGCAGGCAAAATAGATACTACAATAATTAAAATCATTAATAGAGGTAAATTATTTTTAACCCATCCAATGTTGCCTACAAAATATCCCAAGAATAAGAAAATAAACACCCATACAACGCCTCCTATAATATTATAGGAAATAAAGTATTTATAACTCATACGTCCCATTCCGGCAACAAAAGGAGCAAAGGTTCTAACAATAGGAACAAAACGAGCTAATATAATGGTTTTGCCTCCGTGTTTTTCATAAAATTCATGAGTCTTTTGAAGATAGCTTTGCTTAAATATTTTAGAATTGGGATTACTGAATAGTTTATGTCCAAAATATTTTCCTATCTCAAAATTGACCGTATCTCCAATAATAGCTCCAACCACAAATAATAGGGCTAATAAATAGATGCTAAATTCATCACTGGAAGCAGCAAGAGCTCCAGCGGAAAATAATAAAGAATCACCGGGTAAGAAAGGGGTAATTACTAGTCCGGTTTCACAAAAAATTATTAAAAAAAGAATGGCATAAACCCAATTTCCGTAGTTGCGCATTAATTCATCTAAATGAACATTTATATGAAGAATAAAATCAACTAAATAGTGTAAAGTTTCCATGAATAATATTGATACTGTTTATTTTAATAAAAACTAATAAAAAATAGTAAAATTTTTAAATTAAGATTGCAAATATAGTAAAAACGATCAGGTATGTTAAATGAAATAAAAAATAAAACACTCTACCATAATTCTTTTTGTATTATGACAAAATGTCGTTAAAAAATATTATTTAATTCAAAAATAAGACAAAATGACATTATTTAAAAATTTGCTTTTTATCTAAAAGGTTTTGTTTTAATAAATTACAATTCTTTTTAAGTATTTGGTCTGTAATTTGAAAATCATAAAACATAAAAATCTTAAAAAAATAAATAAAAGTTATGGCAGATTTAATTAAAAGCAACAACAAAAGTTTTGGAAATTTATTAGATGAATTTTTCACAAATGCTCCTGCATGGAATAGAGCAGAAGTAAAATTTCCACCTGTAAATATTTCTGAAGATAAAGCCAATTTTGAAGTGGATTTATACGCTCCGGGATTGAAAAAAGAAGATTTTAAAGTTAATTTAGAAAAAGGATTACTAACGATTAGTTATGATAAAAAAGCTGAAACGCATAATAAAAAATCTCACAGAACTGAATATTACCAGTCCAGCTTTAAACGTAGTTTTACATTAGATGACAGTAATATAGATGCAGCCAAAATACATGCTACCTATCATGATGGAGTTTTAAAATTAGTTTTACCTAAGAAAGAACAAACAGAAATTGCACCGAAACAAATTGAAGTAAAATAAAATTTTACTTATATATTTACCTATCAATATTTATAGTTAGTTAAAGGGGTTAAAGTTTTATGCTTTAGCTCCTTTTTTATGGGTTATAGCGCGGAAATAAATCTATATAAATAACACTCATAAAAACCCATTATTTGGTAAAAGATATTGTTCGAGGAGTATAGTTTGAAGCCAATTCACTAAAAAGCTTAATATGTTCAGGAGTCGTTCCACAACATCCACCCAAAATATTCACCAGTTGATTTTCCAAATATAATTGAACTTTTTCAGCCATCATTTCCGGCGTTTCATCATATCCGCCTAAAGGATTGGGTAATCCGGCATTAGGATAGGCGCTAAGGTAAAAAGGTGCTTTATTAGCCAATATTTCCAAGTATTGAAAAAGTTGTTCAGCACCCAAAGCACAGTTTAATCCAATGGACAATAAAGGTAAATGTGATAAAGAAACTAAAAAGGCTTCCGTCGTTTGTCCGGATAATGTCCTTCCCGCCGCATCAGTAATTGTTCCTGAAGCCATTAGGGGAAGTTTTTTGCCGATTTTATCGAAAGCTTCTTCAATACCATAAAATGCAGCCTTAGCATTTAAAGTATCAAAGATAGTTTCCACTAAAAGAATATCTGCTCCGGCTTGAATAAGAGATACTGCTTGTTCTTTATAAATTTCCGCTAAATAATCAAAATCTACCTCACGGTAAGCAGGGTCATTAACATCAGGAGAAATAGAAGCGGTTTTTGAGGTCGGGCCCATGGAACCGGCAATAAAAAGAGGTTTTGTGCCATTTTTGTTCCAATATTCCTCTCGGGCCTGTTTAGCTACTTGAACAGAAGCAAAATTAAGCTCATGTACCCAATCCTGCATATTATAGTCAGTCATGGAAATTCGGTTCGAATTAAATGTATTCGTTTCGATAATATCAGCTCCCGCCTCAAAATATTCTAAATGAATATTTTTAATAATATCCGGTTGTGTAATGGACAACAAATCATTATTTCCCTTTAAATCTGTGTTCCAATCCCTAAATCTAGTGCCTCTATAATCTTCTTCATTTAATTTAAAACGTTGAATCATGGTTCCCATGGCTCCGTCCAAGATCAGAATCTTATGTTTAATGAGTTCTTCTATTTTCATGTTACAAGTTACCTGCGTACAAAAGTACATAAAACATTATAAGTTTCTTAAAATTAGAATTCTTATAAACTATTTGTGTATACACTTGCAATTAAAACAGATAAATACAATTGAATAAATAAAAAGGATCGAAATGAGAAAATCGAGAGTAGTTTACGAGCAAAAAAACAGACTGAATTTAAATTCAGTCTGTTTTTTACTATTATATTATTTATTGAGCGATAAACTCTAAATTTATTTGCAATTTAACTTCATTGCTAACTACCAAACCTCCGGCTTCAGTCATTTGACTCCAGTTTAAACCGAAATCTTTACGATTTAATTTTCCGGTAAATTCAAATCCGGCTCGTTGATTATTCCATGGATCTTTGATGATTCCTCCAAAATCTGCATCTAAAGTAATTTCTTTACTTACATCTCTGATAGTAAGGATGCCCGTGATTTTATTGTCTTTAATACCGGAATCGCTGGTAAAAGTCAGTTTAGGATAGTGAGAAACGTCAAAGAAATCTTCTGATTTTAAATGTGTATCTCGATCAGCAATTTTTGTATTGATAGAATCAACATCGATGGAAAAATCAAATTTTGCATTTGAGAAATCATCACTTTCAGATTCTATGGAACCTTGAAATTTGGTAAATTCTCCGGTTACGGTTGATATTACCATGTGCTTTACTTTAAAGAAGATCTCGGAGTGAGCGGGATCAGTTAACCATTTTGTTTTCATGTTACCTTTTTTTATTAGTAATGAATAATCTTTTAACTATTGATACTTATAGATCAGATATTTTTAAAACATATACTGTACCATATATAAATAAATGATAAGGATAATGGTTATTATTTTTTAATCGATTTCTTGAAAAGAAATTAATAGAAATTTTTTATCATTTTTCCAAAGTAGTTGTTTAGGATGTAATAAATCAATAATTTAAGATTCCGAAAACATTTACAATGATAATAAGTGATTAGACCTTATTTTCTCTTTTGATTTTTTTTTAAATTTTTCGAGGATGGGCACTATTTATTACTGATATTTTTTAAAAATAAGTAGGAGATCAAAGTAAAGAAAAATATTTTCCGGGTAGGGTTTCAATGATGTTTTTAAGTTCTAATTGTAACAAAATCGGCATGAGTTGAAACGTAGGTAAATTTAATTCTAAAGATAAGGCATCAATTTGCAATTTCCCTTTACGTTTTAACAATTCAATAATTTTCAATTCTTGATCTGTGAGATCAATCCATAATTCTTGTTGTAAATTTTTTATAGGAGCTTCTCCAAATAAGGATACCACATCTTCAGGTCGGGTGAGTATTTGAGCTTCCAAGTTTCTGATAAGCTGGTTGCATCCCTGACTGCAAGTATCCGTAACTTTTCCGGGCAAAGCAAATACCTCACGATGATACGAATTAGCAAATTTCACAGTGGAAATGGCACCGCCTCCGTATCCTGATTCTACAATGACCGTTACAGAAGACAACCCGGCAATGATACGGTTACGCTGTATAAAATTAGCTCTTTCGGGTTTAGTATTAGGTGCAAATTCGCTAAGGATACCTCCGTTTTGTATCATTCTTTCTGCTAATCCTTTGTGTTGTGGCGGGTAAAGGGTAGATAGGCCGTGAGCAAGTACTCCCAGAGTGGGAATGGCAAGTTCATTAGCTTTCTTATGAGCGCATCCATCCACTCCTAAAGCCAATCCGCTGACAATATTGATTTTTTTGTTTTGAAAGCATTCTACTAATTTTTTTGTAAAATTTTCGCCGTAAGAGGTCATTTTACGAGTCCCTACTATGCTTACTGCGGGTAGTTTCCAATTTATAACACCTTTATAATAGAGCATTACAGGAGCGTCCGAACATTCCTTTAATAAGATAGGATAGGAATCATCCCATAGATGCACTATCTGAATATTATTAGTAATGCAATATTCAAACTCTTTATAAGCTTGATCTAAAAGCGATTGATTACCTAAATGTTGAATGGTTTTATGACCTATATGATACACAGAAAGCAATTCTTGAGAATTTGCAGACCAAACATTTTGTGGGCTTCCGAAATGGCTTATTAATTTCTTAATCGTCATATCGCCGATAAGAGGACACATTCGTAGGGCAATAAGATGTACAATTTCCTGATTCATTAGTAGATAGCTTTATCAATAGTCTGGATAAAGATAAAGAAAAAATATCGATGAAAAAGAATTTATGGAAAATGTGACGGCTATATTTTTATAAATCAGATTAAAAATTCAACCTTATCAACAGATTTTAGTAATAATAAAAATTTACTCAATCAGGTAAACCATCAATTCAAATAGGAATTAAATTGCTTGATCAGCAAGGAGGTTGTCAAATATTTGGTTCAATTCTTCTAACGTTAGAGCTGAAAGCAATTGAGTTTTATAGATTTTAAAATTAGGAATTCCCCTAAAATAATTAGAATAATGTTGACGCATTTCTAAAAGGCCGGTGCGTTCGCCTTTCCATTCCACTGACCAATTAGCATGATTTTTAACAGCTTCAATACGTTGTTGCAAATCGGGCGGTGGAAGCTCTTCTCCGTTTTTCAGATAATGTTTAATTTGGCTGAATATCCAAGGATTTCCAATAGCAGCTCTTCCAATCATGATACCGTCAACTCCATAGGTGTCTTTATATTCCTTAGCTTTTTTAGCAGAGTTGATATCACCATTGCCAAAAATAGGAATTTTAATTCTTGGATTGTTTTTAACCCGCGCAATATGAGACCAATCGGAGTGCCCTTTATACATTTGAGATCGTGTACGTGCATGGATAGTCAGTGCTTGTATTCCTTCGTCTTGCAAACGTTCAGCAATTTCATCAATGGTAATGGAAGATTCATCCCAACCTAAACGGGTTTTTACGGTTACCGGAAGATGAGTGCTTCGTACAACAGCTCGAGTTAAACGAACCATCAAATCAATATCTTTCAGTACTCCCGCACCTGCTCCTTTGCAGGCTACTTTTTTAACCGGGCATCCAAAATTAATGTCAACTAAATCAGGTTGTACGGTTTCAACTATTTTGGAAGATAGAGACATAGCCTCTTCATCTCCGCCAAATATTTGTATTCCTATAGGACGTTCGTAATCGAATATATCAAGCTTTTTCTTACTTTTTATGGCATCTCGTATTAGACCCTCTGAGGAAATAAATTCGGAATACATGAGATCTGCTCCATGCATTTTACACAAACGACGGAAGGGAGGGTCGCTCACGTCTTCCATAGGTGCCAAAATAAAGGGAAAGTCGGGTAATTCTATGTTTCCTATTTTAACCAATTATTTAAAATTTTTACAAAGATATAATCTGCCATTTAAAATACCTAAGGTCTGTAAAAAATACAAGGGTATGAAAAGATTATTGGTTTTAAAATTAAAAATTTATATCCCAAATGCCTACAGTTCTTTCCAATCTTACTAATGCAGAACAGAAATTATATAAGGTTTGATAATAATTTTCCTGTACATCATTATACGTTCTTTGTGCGTCTAAGACTTCAAGAAGTGACGTATTACCTCTCTTATAGGAGTAGATTTTACCCTCAAGAATGGACTTGGACTCGGAAAGCAAACCATTGGAAAACTGCTGCATTTGTTTTTTGGTATTTACATAATTTTGATACGCCTGAGTAACTTCAGTTTGAATTTGAAGTTCCACTTGCTTATATTCTAAATCTGCTTGTTGAATGGTATAATGTGCTGTTTGCACTTCTCCTTTTCGGTTGTTTAAAAAACGAAGAGGTATGGAGAGTCCGGCTGTTACCCCCGTATGATACGGAGAAGGCGCTTCTTCATTGGTAGCTTTTCCGTTAAATTGCATTCCGGCACTAATTCCTAAATCCATTACCCGATTAGCTTTCGCTAACTTCAACATTTTTTGTGAAACTTCTTTATTTTGTAAAGCGGCTTGTAAATCGGCACGATTATTTTGTGCGGTTGTTATCAAATCAGCCAAATCAAAATCTCTGGTAAAGTCGGTAAAATTGCTGTTAGCTGTATATAAAGTATCTTTTTGAGATTTACCCATGACTAAATTTAAGGCATATAAAGAATTTTTCCATTCCGACTCGGCTTTAAAGACTTCATTGAGCATGAATTGAGCTTCCAACTTACTTTGTTTAGAATCTGTTAGAGTAATATCTCCTAATTTATATCGAATGCTGTCGGATGCGGCTAAATTGGATAACGTTTTATAAGAATTGAGTTGTACATCCAACAGGTTTTTATTTTGAATACATTCCAAAAACTGCAAAGAAGCATCCGCATATAAATTTCGTAAATAATCTTGTAACAAATAGCGATTTAAATCAACTTGACTTTTAGCTAAGTCGATACGGGCTTTTCGTTTTCCTCCCAGCTCGATAGTCCATCCTAAGCCGGTTTCCAAATTGTTACCCATATGTTTTTGGTTGCTGTTTCCTTCTATGTTCCATTCCACATCAGGAATAATTTTCGCATTTTCAACCTCTGCTTCAGCGAGATTTACCGTATATTTTTGTGCTGCGTATTCCAAATTGTTATTCTTAACCTGCTGAATAAAATCAATATAGTTCAGTTGTTTTTTAGCAAAGGTGGTATCGACAACTTGAGCCAGTACTATTAACGGTATAAACAGGAGGCAGATGAATATCGATAGAATCGTATACTTTGATTTCATAAATTTCAGATTTTAAATTTCTTCTGTTTGTTCATCTTTTCCCCATTTGTTTTCAATAATATAATATAGAGCCGGTAAGGCAAACAGGGTAATAACAGTTGAAAATAATAGTCCATAAACAATTACGGTAGCCAAAGGTCGTTGTACATCCGAACCAATACCCGTAGCTAAAGAAGCCGGGAGCAAACCTAAAATAGCCACTGTTGCGGTCATTAGTACCGGTCTGAATCGATCTTTTGCACCCAATAGTACCGCCCGGAGAAGTGTTTGTCCTTGTTTTCGTAAAAAGTTTATATGCGAAATCATAATTACGCCATTTTGTATAGCTACTCCCGATAAAGCAATAAATCCAACTGCTGAAGAAACATTTAAAGTCATGCCCCTTACATTTAATGCTAACATTCCGCCAAATAAAGCCAAAGGAACAATGCTCATCAGCAAACCGGCTTGTCTGAAATTTCCGAAGGCACTGTATAATAAGATAAACATAATTCCCAAAGACAAAGGAATGATAAAGGCCAAACGAGCATAAGCCCTGTTTTGGTTTTCAAATTGTCCTCCCCATTTGATATGGTATTTTTCGTGATTATATTTTACTTCTTTTTCTATTTTATGTTGTGCTTCTACTAAGAATTTACCTAAGTCTCGATCTCGCAAATTAAGTTTTACCGTTAAATGCCTTTTATTCATTTCTCTCGTAATGGTACTTTCTCCGGTACTTAACTTGATATCGCAAACTTGTGATAGTGGTATTTTGGCTCCTGTTTCAGAGGTAAGCATCAAATTTGAAATTTTATCAGGCGTATTTCTGCTGTTTTCATCGTAACGACAGATAATATCGTAAACTTTATTTCCTATAAAAATTTGAGAAATGGCTTTCCCGCCAATGGCTACTTCAATAAGTTCTGCAACATCTGCTACATTTAAACCATATTGGGCAATTTTGTCCCTGTTTGCAATTATTTGAAGTTGAGGTAGGGGCGGTTCTTGATCGATAGCTAAATCTACTGCTCCTTTAACAGTTTTTAAAGTTTTCATAACATCCTCGGCAATTCTACGGGTTTCCCCGAAATCATCTCCGTAAATTTTTACTACCAGCTCACTATGAGCTCCGGATATTTTATCCATTACCCCATCAATCATAGGTTGAGAAAACCCGACGGTAAAACCGGGAAGTTTTGAATATTCTTTTTCCAGTTCAGCGATAAGGTCGTATTTGGTTTTTCCTTTTTTCCATTCCTTGTAAGGCTTTAATCCAATAGAAACCTCAAAATGAGATGCCGTCCATGGGTCGGTACCGTCGTCATTTCTACCGGCTTGTACCGTGATATAAGTTACTTCATCATATTTCATGGTATGTGCGCGTAGCGTGTCGCTTAATTCTTTAGACTTTTCAACGGAAATACCCTGCGGAAGCTGAACTTGAAGCCATATGGATCCTTCATCCAAAGGAGGCAGAAAATCTTTTCCAACATAAAAAGCCAGTAGAAAAGTAACTCCCAGTAAAATTCCTAAAGGAAGAAATATTTTTTTCGGAGCTTTCATAATCCTTTGTATGTTTATAAAATAGCGATCGGTCAGTTTTTCCAACCATTTATTATGATAGAGTTTTTGGGGCTTTCTGTATATAAAATAGGCCAATCCGGGAATCAGTAATAAGGCAACGAGAAGAGCACCGAATAAGGCATAGCTGACTGTAAATGCCATCGGAGTAAATAATTTTTTTTCAACTCTTTCGAAGGCAAAAAGAGGCAGATAAGCAGTAATAATGATGATGGTGGAAAATAAAATAGGTTTTGCAACTTCGGCAGCCCTTTGTGCAATGGTTTTTTCTTGCAATTCTTCATTAGGTTCTTCTTCTCGTTTCCGCAATATAGTTTCCATCATAACGATGGCACCATCTACAATGATTCCAAAATCTATAGCACCCAAAGAAAGCAAATTTGCCGGAATATGTGTGAAGTACATCAAGATGAATGCAATGAGAAGGGAAAGAGGAATGGTTACGGCAACCAACAAAGCACCTCTCCAACTTCCTAAAAAAACTATTAGTACAACAATAACCAGTGACATCCCTTCAAACAGGGTGTGCGAAACAGTATTCAAGGTGGTGTTCACCAATTCGGTTCTGTCTAAAAACGGATGTATTTTTACGCCTTCCGGTAAGATTTGAGTATTCAAATCGTTTACCGCTTCATGAACTCCTTCTAAAACCTTAGATGGATTTTGTCCTTTTAATAAAAGTACGATTCCTTCAATACTCTCAGAATAGTTTCTTTTTTTATCTGTATAACCTAAAATTCCTTTTCGTTCAATGTTTCCGTATTTAAGCTTTCCTATGTCATTTAATAAAATAGGAACTCCATTTTCCGATTTGACTACTATTTTACCGATATCTTCCAGGTTTTTAACTAATCCGATTCCACGAATAACATATCCTAAATCTCCATGAGGTAAAATACTTCCTCCTGCATTAACATTGTTATTTTCAATGGTTTTAATGACTTCTCCTAACGATAATTGATACTGATCGAGTTTTTTGGGATCCAGCTCAATTTGAAACTGGGTAGTAATTCCTCCGAAATTTGTTACATCGGCAACTCCTGCTACTTGCTTAATTCGTGGAATAATTACGAAATTTTGCAGATCGGTCAATTCGCGTAAATCGTGCGTTTTACTTTCAATAATGTATCGATAAATTTCTCCAATAGGAGAAGTTAAAGGGTCTAATTCGGGAGTTGCTTCATAAGGTAATTCTACATCATTTAATCGTTCTTGTATTCTCATCCTCGCCCAATAATCATCTACACCGTCTTCAAATACGATGGTAATAATGGAAAGTCCGAAGGTGCTTTTACTGCGCATTACATGCATTCCCGGAAGACCGTTTAGGGCCCGTTCCACCGGAATGGTTATTTGTTGTTCAATTTCTTCCGCCGCTAATCCGGGAACTTGGGTGACCACTTGAGATGTTACATCCGCGATATCCGGATAGGCTTCAATGGAAAGGTGTTTCCAGGAATAATACCCGAATAGGGCAAGCATAACAAAAAGGGCAACCAGTACCCAACGTTTGTGTATAGTTGTTTGAATAAGTTTATTCATGTTTTTCTTTTTGTTTTATTGGGCTTCCAGTAAATATATTCCTCCTTCGGTCACTATATTTTCTCCTGCTTTAATTCCCTTTTTTATTTCGGTTTTGTCTTTTGAAATATCTTTGGTTTCAACCTTTTTTTTTATGAATTTATTTTTATCTACTTGTACAAATACAAATTGATCATCGTTTACTTGATAGATTGCCCGGGTAGGAACTGTTAAAGTTTCTTCCGGTTCATTTTTAAAATGAACGTTTACATACATTCCCGGTTTCAGGGCTCTGTCCGAATTGTCGCATTCAACCAATACTTCAACACTTCGGGTGTCTTCATCCACCATTTCATTGACGTGAAATATTTTGCCGGTTATATTTTTATCGGGAAAAGCGTCTGCCTGTATGGTAACTTCTTTTAGTTTATTAATGAATCCTAAGTCTTTTTCTTTTATTTGTCCGGCAATCCATACTTTATTTAATTCTGCTATGGTGACTATAGGTTCAGCTTCTTCTTTGATATATTGACCGATAACTATTTTGCTGGTAATAATTTCCCCTTTGATTGGAGAGGTTACAACTAAGGGCTGCCCTAATTTTAAACTGCCGGGATTTATATTAAAAACTTTTAAAGCAGCTTTTGCATTTTCAAGTGCGGATCTTTTGGTTTCGTAATCGGTTTTAGCTTCTTCTACCACTCGTTGTATTCCTACTCCGTGCTCTAATAAGTCTTTTTGTCTTTTAAGATTTAAATTTGATAAGGAATATTCTTGTTGTGCTTCAAAATAATCTTTTTGTGCATTGAAATATTCGGGAGAGCTGATGGCGAAAAGAGGAGAACCCACGTCTACCTTTTGTCCCAGCTTTACAAAGGATTGGGTAATTCTGCCTGCAAACGGAGGTACTATTTCCGCATAACCGGTTGGTATGGCCCTGACGACTCCTACGGTTGCTAAGTCGGGGCTTAACCATTCACTTTTTACGGGTTCTATTTTTAAGTGATTTTTTATGTTAGAATTATCCGGTAAAATAATTGTGTTTCCACTAACAGTAAATTCCGGCTTTTCTTCTTCTGTATTTTGTTTATGGCATGAAAAAGTTATAAAGCATAATCCTAAAATTAGTAAGTTGATGTTTCGGATTTTTATAGTTTTCATATTTTCCGCCTTTTTTAAAAATTCTTAATTTTTTTTGTATACAAAAATAAGGTAACTAATTGTTAATGAATATTAAAAAAGATTTAAAAAAAAATTAGAATTTTATTAGAAAAGAATGCAATACAAAGGTTATAATAGAATGGTGAAGGTAGTACCTTGATGCAATTGACTGGTTACGTTGATAGTTCCGGAATGCAGTTCAATAATTTTTTTAGTAAGAGAAAGGCCGATTCCGTTTCCGTAGCTAAAGCTTTTATTTTTTCCTCTGTAAAAAGGAGTGAAAATTTTGGAAATGTCTTCCGTTGGAATTCCAATTCCACGGTCTGAAAATTTCAGTTGAAGTTTTGAATTACTAGTTGAAATGGATATATGGCACAGGTGATCTTCGGAAAACTTACATCCGTTTTCAATAAGATTGATAAAGGCTACTTTTAACAAATATTCGTTGCCCATTAGTACTGTTTCATTATCGAGAATGAAATCATCTTCAAAAAATAATTTTGTTTGATAGGCAGCATTTGCTTGTTGTATTTGACTGCAAGCATCTATAAGGATTTCATCGATCCTTGTTGGCTTAAATGTTATTTTAGAGGGATCATAACTGGCTTTTGCCAGATCAAGCAAATTATTAGATAATTTAGTGATTTTTTTAGCATCTGATAAGGCGTTTTTCAAAATCCTTTGATATTCTTCCGATGTTTTTTGATGATGTAAAGAAAGTTCCAGTTCAGCAATAATGGCTGCTAACGGGGTTCGCAATTCATGGGAAATATTGGAAACAAAATGTTTTTGCGTTTCAAAAGAATTTTCCAACCGATTCAGCATTTGATTAAATGTAATTGCCAATTCGGAAAGCTCATCCTTATCAGGTTTGGTTTTCAATCTAACCGTTAAATGATTGGCTGATATTTTTTTCATTTCCGTGGTTAGATTTTTAATCGGTTTGAATACTTTTTTAGAAAAATAATATCCGACAAGGATGATAAAAAGTATGGAAAATATAAAGATAATACATGAATTTCTCAATAAAGACTTGAGTTCATTGTATCCGTATTGGTCATAGGCAGCCGCAGTGATTATGTATTTATTGTTTTTATAGGAATAGATAAGTCCTATTACTTGCCAGTCGCCCTGATGAAATTTGATCTCTCCTTTGGAATAAATTTCATGAATCATGTCAGGAGTTTCTTTCACAAAATCAATATCTACCGCATCATGATAGAGAAGATGAAATTCTTTATCGTATACAGCTACTTCAACTTCTTGAATTGTTTGATAATTGTTATGATAAATTTGTTGAAGAGTTTGTGGGGGTACTTTCGCTTTAAAATAAAGATTTGCTTTGGTTATGGCTTCTTTTTTTAATAAAGAATAAAATTCATTGTCTCTGTTTTGTTTGGCTGAAATATAAATGATAGTGGCAAATATCAGCAATATGGATGCTGTAATCAAAGAAAACAATAGGGTGATCTGAGTACGAATTTTCATGTATCGGATTTTAATATAAATCCCATACCGGAGCGAGTATGAATAAGTTTTTTTTCAAAATCTTTATCTACTTTTTTTCGTAAGTAGTTAATATACACATCTATAAAATTAGTTCCCGTATCAAAATGAGTGTTCCAGACTTTTTCGGCAATTTCCGTTCTGGAAATAATTCTGCCTTGATTTTGTAATAAAAATTCCAGGAGTTTAAATTCTTTTAGGGTAAGATTTAATTCTTTATTGCTTCTTTTCACAATTTTCGTCTGCAAATTCATTTCCAAATCACAAAATTTTAAGATAAATCCTAATTTATTTTTGGATGATCTTTTTAACAGAGCTTTTATTCTTGCAGTCAACTCTCTCATTTCAAAAGGCTTGACTAGATAATCATCCGCTCCGGCATCAAAACCGTCAATTTTATCGTCGGTAGTTCCCAATGCAGTTAACATGATAATGGGAAGTTCCGGTTTCAACATTCTTATTTCTTTACAAAGAGCTATTCCATTAATTTCAGGCAATATAATATCCGTGATTATCAGGTCAAAATCATGGCTTAGAAACAAATTTTTTGCCGATAAACCGTCATAAGCTAAGGTTGCAGTAAATCCTTGTTCCTTAAGACCCTTTTTTATCAGTTCCGAAACTCTTAAATCGTCTTCAACTAATAGAATATTCATAATTGCAAATGTACCTTTTCTTTTTATATTAGATAAAGAATTATTGGCTTAGTAATGTTCTCTATAAAGAAAAGTAGTCTCTTGTTTAGCTTTTATAAATATTTAATTCATTCTTTTTTAAAACAAGAATAAAAGTGAAATAGTAAGATTCTTAGGCTAAATTAGGTTTAAGCCAATATTGTGCGTCTTCAAGTTTTATTTCTTTACGTTTTGCATAATCTTTAACTTGTTCTTGCGTAATTTTCCCTAATCCGAAATAGTTAGATTGTGGATTGGCAAAATAATATCCCGAAATTGAAGAAGCCGGATACATTGCAAGGCTCTCAGTCAATTGTACTCCAATACGATCCGTAACATCCAACAATTCCAAAATAGTAAGCTTTTCCAAATGATCCGGACAAGCAGGATAACCGGGAGCGGGACGTATGCCTTGATATTTTTCTTTAAATAGTGATTGATTGTCCAAGATTTCATCGGGAGCATATCCCCAAATTTCTTTTCTTACCTTATGATGCATGTATTCAGCCAAGGCTTCCACAAATCTATCCGAAACAGCTTTTATCATAATAGCCGAATAATCGTCATGGTTTGTTTCGTAATGTTTGGCCAAGGCTTCTGCTCCAAAAATAGAAACAGCGAAACATCCTATATAGTCGTGTAAATTTTCTTTGTTTTTAGGTAAAATAAAGTCGGATAGGGCTAAATTCGGTTTGCCTTCAGACTTTACAGATTGCTGCCGTAAGGTTCGAAATGTATGAATTAGTTTATTGTCATTCGAGTAAATTTCAATATCGTCTTGTTCATTGGAATTGGCTTTAAATAATCCAATTACGGCTTTGGGTTGCAATAGTTTTTCAGCAATTACTTTTTCAATTATTTGTAATGCATCGTGATATAATTTTGTGGCTTCATCGCCGGTTACTTCATCTGAAAGCAAATCGGGATATTTTCCTGTCAGTTGCCAAGTTCTGAAAAAGGGTTGCCAATCGATATATTCCGTTAAATCTTCCAGATGTATGGAGGAAAAAACTTGTACACCTAGCTGTTTGGGTTTACAGGGAATGTATTGATTCCAATCAATATTTAGTTTATTTTTACGAGCTTGTTCTAGCGTAAGATATTCTTTTTCAGTACTTCTATTTAAATAGCCTTCTCTTAAATGGGCATATTCTTCTGATATTTTTTTCTTAAAATCCTCGCTTTGTGAAGAGAGTAAAGAAGATGCAACGGTAACAGATTTAGAGGCATCTAAGACATGAACAACCGTATGACTGTATTTAGGAGCAATTTTTAAGGCGGTATGGATTTTTGAAGTAGTAGCTCCTCCAATCATGACCGGAAATGAAAGATTTCTTCTTTCGAGTTCTTCAACCACGTGGATCATTTCATCTAAAGAAGGAGTAATTAAACCGCTAAGTCCAATCAAATCCACCTTCTCACGGATGGCGGTTTCGATAATTGTTTCCTTAGGAACCATAACTCCTAAATCTATAATTTCATAGTTATTACAAGCCAATACGACTCCGACTATATTTTTACCGATATCATGAACATCACCTTTAACGGTAGCCATTAGTATTTTACCGTTAGATTGAGATTCTCCGTTTTTTTCTGCTTCAATGAAAGGTTGCAAGTATGCAACAGCCTTTTTCATTACTCGAGCAGTTTTAACCACTTGAGGAAGAAACATTTTACCCGCTCCAAATAACTCGCCAACCGTATTCATTCCATCCATTAAAGGACCTTCAATTACATCCAAAGGTTTATTGGCTTGTAAACGGGCTTCTTCAACATCTTGTTCAATGTAGTCCGCATTGCCCTTTATCAAAGCAAATTCCAATCTTTTTTCAATCGGCCACGACCTCCATTCTTCTATTTTTTGCTCTTTTGTATCTTTATTTTCAACAATAGTTTCTGCATATTCTATAAGCCTTTCGGTAGCTTCTTCATCTCTATCAAATAAGACGTCTTCAATTTTTTTTAGTAATTGCGGTTCAATCTCTTGATAAATGGCCAGTTGGGTGGGATTGACAATTCCCATATCCAATCCGTATTGGATGGCATGATATAGAAATGCTGCATTAATCGATTCCCGAACTTTATTATTTCCTCTAAACGAAAAGGATACATTACTTACTCCTCCCGAAACGAAACACCCCGGAAGATTTTCTTTCACCCATTGAGTTCCTTCAAAAAAATCAAGTGCATTTCTTCGGTGTTCTTTCATTCCGGTACCTACCGGGAAAATATTGAGGTCGAAGATGATATCATAAGGGTTAATGTTTAATTGATGAACCAAAATATCATAGGAGCGTTGGGATATAATTTTTCGTTTTTCCAAATTATCGGCTTGTCCTTCTTCATCAAATGCCATAACAATCATAGCCGCGCCGTATCGTTTGATTATTTTGGCTTTTTTTATAAATTCTTCTTCACCTTCTTTAAGGCTGATGGAATTAACTATTCCTTTTCCTTGAATGTTTTTTAATCCGGCTTCAATGACTTCCCAATTTGATGAATCGATAACGATAGGAACTCGTGCTATATCGGGTTCAGAAGCAATCAAACGTAAAAAGGTAGTCATAGCTTTCACGCCGTCAATTAAGCCTTCATCCATGCAAATATCAATGATCTGAGCTCCTCCTTCCACTTGATCTCGGGCAATTGAAAGAGCTTCATCGAATTTTTCATTTTTTATCAGATTTAAAAATTTACGCGATCCGGTAACATTGGTCCTTTCACCGATGTTTATAAAATTGCTTCCAAGATAAATAGTAAAAACTTCTAATCCTGATAATTTTAATGTATTCTGCATGGGGTAATTCAAAGAATTAACAAAGTTACGATTATTTGTAAGGATTATAAATCGAATATTTGGAATTTAGCACAAATACTTTATTTTTGGATTTAAAAAATTAACAAAATGAAAATTCTAAAGTGTGTGTTTCTTGTTTTTACAAATTTGTTATTGGCTCAAAATTATATTCCCATTGACACTCTTGATAAAACTGCTAGAGAATTGGCTGCTTCTTCTTTTGAAAATTCAGCCGGTGAGTGGGTAAAATCGATTCAGAATAAATATCCTAAAAAGATAGGAAAATTAATGGCAAAAAATTATGAGGAATTTAATAAAGAATTTGAAAAGAAGATTAAGGAAGGGACATTTATATATGATTCTCGTTTTTCTTCTTACGTGGATTCTATTTTTAATCAATTAAAAAAAGGAAATTCTAATCTTCCTCAAAATTTAATTTTTTTAATTTCTAAGGACCCGAGTTTAAATGCTTATTGTTTACCCAATGGAACCTTTGTTTTAAATATGGGCTTATTTTATTGGTTGGATAATGATGATGAATTTGCATCTGTTTTAGCTCACGAATTGAGTCATGATATGTTAAAACATTCTTTGAAAACAGAAGAAAAAAGAGTCTCAGATCAATTATCTACCAGCACCAAAAATCAAATTAAAAATATTAAAAAGCAAAAATATAATAAATCCAGTGCAGCTCTTGATCTTTTTAAAGCAAAGCTATATGCAACCGGTGAGATGAGAAAAAATAATGAATACCAAGCAGATTCCTTAGGTTTTGTATTGCTTAAAAATTCACCTTTTAATGAAATGGTTTTTATTGATGCTCTTGAATTAATGGCTGAATACGATTCTGTTAAACTTAAGGGTGTTAAAGAAAATATTTATAGAAAAATATTTAATTTACCTAATCAACCTTTTAATGAGAATTGGTTTAAAACGGAAGATTTTTCAAATTATGATTATTCTTTATATCAAGAAAAAATTAATAAGGATTCAATTTCCACTCATCCGGAAATTGAGGATAGAATTAAAAAATTAAAATCAAGTTTTACTTTTGTTAATAAAAATTCTATAAAGAATAAGCCATCTAAGGAATTTGTTGAGTTACAAAGGATTGCTCATTTTGAACAAATTCCGTCTATGTATTTCTTTGAAGAATACGGCAAAGGAATCTATTTGTCATTAATACAATTACAAAAGAATAGTAAGGATTTTTATTACAGAGAATGGATGGGTAAGTGTTTTGAAAAAATATATGAGGGAAGAAAAAATTATAAATTAAATAGATATTTAGAAAGGGTTGATCCTGAAAATCAAACGGAAAGTTACCAAAGATTTTTAAATTTTATGTGGAATTTGTCTTTAGATGAAATCAAAAATATTTCCGATTATTATAATAAAAAAACATCTACTAAGTAGATGTTTTTTAAACTATATTATTTATTTTAATAATTAATTTTCTCTAATCGTATCTGATTATATTTGTCTTTTTCATTATACTCCCTTAACATTATATAGCCTTCTTTAGCTACCATTGGTAAAATAGTAAACTTATCTTCTTTGGAATAGATGGTTATAGTTTCTTCTTTTAGTTTTCCATCAATAATAGTATTGACTCCTAATATCCATGTTTTATCAGATTTTAAATAATCTATAAAAAAGAAAGCAACTCCCTGGTCATTTTTGATATATTGGGAGAATAAATAATCTGAAATGTATCCTTTTGAAAGCTCTTTATGTATGGTAGAAATTGATTTATTATTAAATGAAGCGTCCATATTAAAAAGGATAAAATCAGTTGTTTTTTGCCTAGATGTGGTGGCTAATTTTGTTATATCACCAAGAATAGGGATTGGTAAATAAACACCTTCTTTTGCGGGTTTGTATTTTTCAGTTAAAATTGATATAGATCCATCATTAAATATAAAAAATTGGATGGGTCTCAGTTGGTAATTACTTTCCACTCTACCGTTTTTATCAACATCAATTTTGCTTTTGAATTCATCCCATTGGGTATATTTTTTTGAAACCACTTTTCCGGTTTCATTTAAAACTATTTTATAATATCCTAGATTTTTATCTAAATTAAAATCGGTTTTTTTACTGTATTTGGAATAGTTTCCGGTTAATATGAGCTGTTTATTAGCTTCCTTTACATATAATGTATGCGAATATTCACTTTTATTATTTTCTAAAATATATTCAAATTTCTTTTCACCTTTTGTTGCATCTAAAGCAACAATTTTAAATTCTTCGGGATATTTTGAGTTATGTTGGGATTCTAACAAATAAATAAGGTTATTTGAAATACTACGAACTGTAAGTTGTTTGAAATTATTCTCTTTTCCTACAGGATTATATTCATAACTCCATAATAGTTCTAGTTTAGTATTGTAGAAACGTATGTTTTTGTTTGAACCGAATTTAACAAAGGATTTTTCAATGATGAAAATAGAATTGTGTTTGTGGTCTACATAAAATATTCCACTATAATCTATGTGTTTCATCATTTTTCTATATTCTTTAAAAGTTTTAGGTATTTCAACTATATTACCGTTTTTGTACCAATATTCGGGAGAAATTGTTTTGTTTTTAATAGTGAGTATATTGAAAGAATTGATTGTTAAACTAAATGCGGGATGGTTAAGTTTATATTTGATCAATATTTCATTATCATTGATAAGGGAACAATCACTATATTTTCTTTTTACAAATCTGCTGATTTTTCTAGTAAATGTATTATTAGAAACTTTATTAAGATTTTTATCAAGAATCACATATTCTATTTTTTCATTTTCTTTATCTATTTTTCCTTGATCAAAAAAGTAAATATATCCATAAACTTTACTTTCTTGAGTGTATAAAATCTGACCGTAGACTAATTCTCCATCGGCTAAATTAGCTAGATCTTGAGTTTGAGCAGAAAAATAATAAGTTATAAAAAATAATAATAAGGTAGTCCAAATTTTCTGTTTCATATTTAGTTAATTTATTTGAATTCATTATGTTAAAATATTTTTTTTTAAATACATAATATTTACCAATTTCTTTTTAAGCTGTAAATTAATTTATCATTGAAAAAATATTAATAATTAAGGTTTAGATATTTTTAATGTATATAAATTTAATTTTAACTAATTGTATGTTAATATTGTAACAAATAAATTATATTTAAAATTCAAAAATAATAAAAACTTATTTTAAATATTAAATATTCAATTTTATAAATAGTATTTATTTTGAATAATTATTTTATAAATGGTGATAAATTTGCTAAAAATCAATTATTTTGCTGTAAAAAAATTTCATTATATATTTTAATGTAAAAATTTTTAAATTAATGGTATTTTTATGTCTATTTATGATATATTTGATTTTTTTAATTTAACTTATTTATTATTGATTTAAATTGTAATTAAAAAATCAATAAAGTTTCTTTAAGTCCACTGAACGTTAGTTTCCATAGAAAATTAAAAAATGATTTGTCTTTACTTCTTTCTACTTTTTTAATTTTCGACATTTTTAAGGAGTCTTTTGAATTTTTTATTAAGGCAAGATTTGCTAGAGAAGAAAGGAATTTTTTTTCTCTTTCACCATCCTTTTTATATAGGGTGATTTTTAAATTTTTATAATTCATACCGAATGTACCGTTTCCAACTGTATTATTGCCATTAAAATTAAATGAAACTTTTTGGATATCTCCGTTTGCCGATATATGTAAATAAGGTTTTATAAATGGATTCAATTTATCGGCAGGAAGTCCGTATAAATTTCCTTTAACGGTAAAATTATCCGATTTATTTAATGTATTAAATTTCCAACTGGCAGATAGTTTTCCGGATTTCATGAAAGTACTTTTAAATTCTATGACTACATCGGGTAAATGAGAAACATTATATCCACCGGAAATATTTTTGATTTTTGCATTGATGTTGGTAAAGAAAATTTTTCCAATATTGTTAGTAAGGGATTCTTCTTCATACGTTAAGGAAGAATTATAAAAATGAATTTCTTTAATATTTAACTTAAATTTTAATTTTCTTAGTTTTTCGCTGAAAAAAGGTTTGTAAACAGGTTTGTAAGCATTGTCAGGAATGTCGTATTGATGGATAGTGGTTTGCATATTTTCAACGATGACTTTAGGAGCAATAAAATCTATTTGTTTATCTAATGAACCCCAATTTATTTTGGGAATTGCAATTTTGGAAAGATTCACAGTATAAGCATCAATACCCTTTTTTTTCATAAAATTCAATTGACTTTTTTTGGGTCGTATATTTATAGTGTTTGCATATAGGGAAGTATGGGTAAGTAACAGATGGTTCATTTGTAACGTATGAGATCCCATATCATGGTAAATATTTTTACCTGTTATATTAAATTTTGAAAAAGAAAAAGGGAAACCGAAGGTATGGGTATCGGATGAATCTTTTACCTTAATGTCGTATAGTGAAAGCTTTAAATCTTTTATTGATGTAGTGAGTGTTGTATTGGCCGCATTATATTGATGGGTGGAGGATTTGCCGATTAAAAATGTATCTAAACGAATTTCTGTATCCAGGTAGTACGTGTTGAAATGTATATTTTTTGATTTTACTTTAACTTTTGGATTTTGAAATATTGAAGCTTTCATTTCATTTATAATCAAAGAAGAAGCTTGTAAACTGAATTTATTGTTATTCAAATCCCACTTTATCTTCGGGAGTAGTATATGATCCATATGGATTTTATAGAGGTTTTTGCTTACTTTTTGTGCTGCAAATTTTTGTGGAGATATAGTAGGAAGAATGTTTAAATTCTTTGCTTCAAATTTATTGTCAGATAAAATCATTTTATCTATTTTGAAATTATAATACTTAAATCCCGTATAAAATATATGGTTTGCTTCCAATTGAAAATTTGAGTAGGAGAAAGGAATATATTTTTTTGTATTAGTAAATATCGTATTGATATTAATATCATGAATCGAATAATTAATGTTTCCCATTTCCAATAATGAGTTATTAGCCCGATTGAAATATTGTATATGTGAATTAGCTATGATGAAATTTTTTATTTCAAGAACATCGTCGAATAAATAGGTAAATTTGCCTGCATTGTTTTTAGCTGATTTAGTTTCATAAGGTTGTTTTATAATTAAAAAATTATCATATAATTTTAAACGTTCCAGGGTGATTTTATCATTAACCTTGTTGATTATTTTTAGAATTTCGATATTTACATTATTGCTTGTTAAATGATTATTGAAATTTAATTTCGATTTAAGTATTTGGATGGTATCAATACTCAAATTAAAAGGGATTATACGGTCTATATGCTCCGTAATGTTTTTAGGTTTTGAATTTGAATTTTTTTCAATGATTGCGATATGAGTGGAATCAACTTCAATTTTAGAGGTTTTAAGATAAAAGTAACCGTTTTTATCATATCCCCAATCTAAATTTTTGACCTTTGCGGTCGGGACCTCTATAGAAAGTAAAGTTTTTTGAAAATAATTTCCGGTTTTAAAATTCTCTTCGGATATATTCGGATATAAAAGTATTTGATTGGTTTCAAGAAATCCGTTGGTAAACTTAAACTTTTTTAATTGTAATTGGTGAATTTCATCGAGCTGATAAAAAATATCCGATACATCTAATTTTACTTTATCGTAAGTAAGCGGTATACGTTTTTCATTATCCACCATATCCCATAATACCCCGGAAAGATGAAGGTTTAGATTTCGTAAAGATGCTTTTTTAGCTCCGTCTGCCTTGTCGTAAAGAGCTAAATTTCCTTTATTAATTTCAAATTTTCCAATTTGAATTGAATTTCCCAGCTTGTATTTTACTAAATTATTTTTGTGATTTAATGAATCGGCATATTGTTTACAAATGATATCCGGTTGGTCAATTTCGATAAGATCTGCCGCTAAATCTTTAAATAGTAAAAATCGTATAAATTTTACCCCGTGTATTACTATTTTCTTTACTTTGATGGTATAAGTGCCCTTTTTATTGGACTTGGGAGCAATATTGATATCACTTATGTTCATTTCTCCCTGGAGGAGCGAATAAGTAACGTCAGAATAATTAAAATTATAGGGTGTATCATTTCTTTTAGAAATGAAATCAGGTAAACTGTTTTTAATCCAACTATTAATTCCGAAGTTAAGTACAACTCCCAGAATAAAGAGAGAAATTAATCCTAATGAAATCTTTTTCCATTTCATACAATTGGATTCTTTTTTATCAAATATATATAAAAAATAAATCCAATATTAATAAAATAAAAATAAAAGTGAATTATTGGATTAGAAAAGTAAATGATAAGTTGATTTTGATTAGTGAAAAATTTAAATCATTTTGAAATATCAAGATTATATCTGTATTTTTTTTGAATAATTAGTTGTAAGCATGATTATTAACTTAAAATTGATAATTTAATGCACTTAAGATCAATTTTTAAATAATCTAGTTTTTTTTGTGAAATATAAGAAATACATTTGCAGCAAATTTTGCACTAAAAATGAGGGCAGCAAGGTATATATTATTACGCTTACCAAGAAAGTCAAAAGCACTGGTTGGAAAATATGGAAAAGGATCCTTTTTTAAAGGATCATTGAGCGCAATTATTTCATCCATGACCTATGGATTAATTCCTTTATTTAGCATTCCTTTAATGAAAAAAGGATTGAATTTTGATACTGTGTTGTTTTATCGATTTTTATTGGCATGTATTGCTGTCGCAATACTGATGAAAATAAAAAAAGTACATTTTTCAGTTTCCTTGAAAGAATTTAAAGCATTAACAGTTCTAAGTTTACTTTGCAATACTTGTTCACTCTTTTTCTTTCTATCCTATACGTATTTAGGAGGAGGAGTAACCACTACCGTCCATTTTTTATATCCTGTTTTTGTTACCATCATTATGGGAATCTTTTTTCGTGAAAAAATTTCCGTTAAAGGTTTTATATCAATACTATTGGCTGTTGTTGGTGTTGCCCTTTTATCTTTGGGGGAAGGAATAGGTCACATCAATTTCAAAGGAATTGTGTTTGCTCTTTCGGCAGCAATATTTTATGCATTTTTCCTGGTATTATCCGTTAAATCAACGGTAAAAGATATGCCGGTGCTTAGATATACCTTTTATATTCAAGTTATTGGCGTGGTTTATCTTCTTATATTCTGTTTATTGACCGGTTCTTTTCAATGGTTTCCGGTAAAAGATACTTCATGTGTTCTAAATATAACGTTATTAGCTTTAATTCCCACCATAGTATCAATTATAACTTTAGTTGAGGCGGTTAGAAGAATAGGATCTACTCTTACCTCAGTTTTAGGCGCATTTGAGCCCATTACCGCTGTTATTATAGGAGTAGTAGTGTTTTCAGAACCCTTTTCCTCAATGATGTTAGTTGGTATTCTCCTCATAATAATGGGTGTTTTTGGGATTATAGTATCTCAAAAAAAGTAATGATATGATTTAATTTATTCTTACAATATTAAACAATACAAGTAGCAGCATCAATTTAATTTATCACTAATCTGTTAAATTTAATAAATAATCTATTTTCTGTAATCATCGTATAAAAGAATCCAATCGGAATGTTTAAAATAATCCCAGCTTACATCTGCTAAATCAATTTTTGGGTCAATAAACCTCTTATAGGGATGAGCATTTACGGATACTTGAGTATCGGCATAAATTTCTACATCTTTATGACGCAATTTGAAATCCTCTTTTATATATTGAGCCGCTTGCCATATAAAATCAGGGTAACAATTGATTCTAAGTATTTGTTTATCAGTAAATATATCCTGCATATGAAACGGCAGAATTTTTTTAGTTTTTTTATCAATAACTGTAAAATGTGTTGACCCATTACGCTGTCTCAGCATCATTCTCCAACTTAACCGATGCCCCTCTTCAGTCCAAAATACATTTCCTTTAATGAAATAATGACGTATAGGTATAATCAGTTGAATAGTGAAATAAATTACTAAGAGAAAATAAACCGTTTTTTTATTAGAGTAATCATATTTATTTTCTTCGAAAGAAAGATTTGGGCGCTTTTTGAAAAATATTTTACGGATGGTTTCCGGAGGATAGAAAAAAACGGTAAAGCTTAAGGCAAAATAGGGGAAAATTCCTACGTTTAGAATAAACGAATTAGCAAGATGAAAAATTAAACAGGCAAGTAAGGCTAACGTTCGGGTTTTTTTCCAAAGCATTAAAGGAACAACCAATCCGTCAAATAAAATTCCAAGATAAGCTATAGAAATATAAAACCATTTTTGGGTGAAAAATGGGCCGATCAAAGGGATATTTGTTTTATTGGAATATAATAAACGCGTAAAAGTTCCATCTATCCAATCAGGATAAAGTTTAGCAACACACGCAAAAAAATATAAAATGGATATTTGAAATAATAAAACGAATGCGCACCATTGAGGCATGGTCAAAGATCTTATATTTTTATTTCTTCTTGAGTCCAAAGAATAATAAGCATTCGCAGGTAAAAAGAGCATAATAATACATATTAGAATTAAAAAATAATAATGATTATTATAAGCTGTTTTTTGCATTAAATATTGAGCCGTCCATAAAATAGTAAAACATAAAAGACTTAAACGATATCTATAACCCATCATAACCAAAAGTCCCAATATACCTAAACAAATAAAATATAGATACATACCATATCCCGGTAGAGGGTGTAACCAATTAAAACCTATAAACGGGAAAAAGACTTTAGGAGTAATTAAATTGATGTTTACCCAACCTGTTAAAATTGCTCCCCAAGTTTCCGCCAATAGCAAAAATCCAAATAGTATACGGAATACGATCAATGGTGAATTATCTATTTTGCGAAATAAACTTTGTCTTGATAGTACCATGCTAATTTTATTTGTTATACAATAAAGATAGTAAATAAAAAGTAATTCAAAATAAATGATCTCGAGTAAATTTAATAATGATATAAGTTCAATTGCTGAATGGATTCTTAAAATAAGAAAAACATATTTAGGATTAATTCCCTTTGAATTTCCAAATATTGATGATCAAGTAAGACTATTAGTACATAGAAAAAATTTAACTGTTACCATTGATGACCTGGTAAGGAAATTTAATTTTGATTAGATTTTATTATAATATGCATGATTTATTACAATTGAGCACAGCATTTAACTTTTTAAAAATTTAAAGCGGCCATATTATGACCGCTTTATTTGTTTTCACAGCATAGAAAGAATATCTATCTGTGAATGCTCAAAATTATAATTATAAGATAAAATAAATATTAATGCAAATATAGTAAATTTATTTTAATATGCTACAATAAATATTTATTTATATATTTAATTATTATAATTAATAGAATAAATAAATATATTTATTTAATTATTCTATGGTTATTGTACGTTGAATAAGCGGCTATACAATAAATATAAATTATAAATTTATTTTATAAAATTTTAATTATTAATCATAATGATATAAAATAAAAAAAATTAATTTTTAAATTTAAAATTGTATGCCTTTTAAAAATGTATCATAAACAATTAAGGTTGTTCGCTAGTATATATGAGATAATAGGGCTATAGAAAGATGAGTATTTGATAATAATTGTAACTATTTTACTAAAAAATAAAAAATTTGAATGTAGTAAAACTACTGAAATTAGTTCTTTTTGCGTTTTTTCAGTTGTACAAGTTTTTTTCTAAAAATTTGTACATCCTTATATTCAATTTTTAAAGTAAGGTATAAGAAAATAAAAAATAAAATATTACCAACCCCAATTCTCACAGCCATGCGATTGCTGCAATAATAGGCAATAAAGCTTAACAATGAACTTCCGCCTATATAAAAAATCAGTTTTCGATAATTGTAGGGTATAGGATACTCTTTTTGGCCCCAAAAATAGGATATAAGCATCATGGTTAAGTATGACACAAAAGTTGCAATCGCACACGCCCAATAGCCAAGATCTGTATATTTCAATCCAATAAAATTTAAAATAACAGTTATGAATGCGCCAATTCCTGATATAATAGCACCATAATGAGTATTGTCAGATAATTTATACCAAATGGATAAATTGAGATATATTCCCAGAAATGTAGACCCTATTAATAAAACAGGCACAACCTGGAAGCCGCTCCAGTAGTCGGTGTTTCTAATATAAAGACGACCGATCCAATCTAAATTGGCTACTAAGATTAATAAAATGAAGGCACTAAATATAGCATAATACTTCATTAAAGTAGCATACGTTTTTCCTGAATTTTTGTCGTCAGCGTGAGAAAAAAAGAAAGGTTCAACACCCAACAGGTAAGCAGTCTTAAACAACGTTATAAAAGTAGCAATTTTGTATACAGCGCTGTAAATACCCATTTGAACTTCGGCAATGCCTTCCGGAAGTAGATATTTAATAAATTGTCGATCCATAGTTTCATTAATAATTCCGGCTAGACCGGCAATGGTAATTGGCCACGCATATTTTAACATCTTTTTCCATAAAGAAAATTCAAAAGCATATTTACCATCAAGCATGGTAGGAATTAAAGCAAGAAATGTAATAATACTTGCAAATAAGTTTGCAGCAAAAGCATAACCTATTCCGTAATCAAAATTGTAAATCTTACTAAAAAAAACAGCACCAATTCCACCATTTTCAATTTGTTTAGGAATCCAAAATATTAATATAATTGTGGAAAAGAACATGGTTACTGAATTCAGTATTTTTAAAGAAGCAAAATATAAAGATTTGTTTTGAATCCTGAGTTTTGCAAAAGGAACAGCTGAAATAGCATCAGCAGCAAGAATAAATAGAAACCATACTAAAAAAATTACCTCATCAGGGTGTTTAAATGCTGAGGCTAACGGGTGTCTGGCAAGTATGCCAAACACTAAGAATAAGAGAGAAACAATGCAAACAGAGGTAAATGAAGTAAAATAAACTGCATTTTGTCTTTTTTCGTGGTCTTTAAATTTTTGAAAAAAACGAAAGAAAGTAGTTTCCATTCCATGGGTAAGTAAAACAGAAAGTATCCCCGCGGCTGAGTAAAAATCAGCATATATTGAATATTTAGACGGACCAAAAGCTCGTACTAACATTGGGGTAAGGATAAATGGAAATACTCGGACTAAAACATTGCTTAATCCATATATTAATGTCTGACTAAATAACTTCTTATACAATGAGTTCTTTTTAGATAATTTCTGTTTAAGTTACGATAAATGTTATAATATAATTTTTAATTTTATATTATTGACAAATTTAATAAATTTGATTAGGTTTACAGGTGTCAATTTTTAAATAGGGTAAAAGCTTAATGAAATTTATAATGAACTAATAGAGAAGTTTATAAGATTATTAAGCTTGTAAATGATATTGCACTGATCTATATAAATATAATTATCTAAATAGCTACTAGACAAGCTAAAATTACAAATGAAAAAAATATATTTTCTTCACGGATATCAAACTTCAGGAAAAAAATTCAATTGCTTACAAAATTTTTATCGCAATAGTAAAGAATTTAGCCTTATATATTGGGAATGGGATGAATTTATGGACATTCCCAAATTTTTAAAAGAAAAAGCAAAAATTTTCGAAGAGGATAAAGGGGATAAAATTATTATGGCAGACAGTATGGGGGCAAATCTTACTTGGAATTTAGTAAATTTCTTTAATGATATTCATTATGTTATGACTAATCCTGTTTTTTCTTCGGAACAAATCAAAGATCAAAAACGCATACCTCCCGAAATGAAAGAAAAAATATTTTCGGCTACTTCTGAAAACATTTTAAACAAAAATATACACCTTATTATCTCTAAAAATGATGAAGTTCTTTATCCGGAATATTATAAAAAAGTATTTGGTGAATCTTTAAAGGTGTTGGAATTGGATGATATACATGCCATTTCTCATATGGATGAGTATATGCCTTTGATTCATCAAGTAATTTGTAAGGCATTTGAAAAATCCAAAGAGTAAAAAATAATATTTATACTAATTTCATAGAATTTTATTAAAAATAAATATTTGCATTATCGTCCAATAATGATTTTGTTTAGTATTTATCAAAATTAGTTTGCTATTTAATTGAAAATACACATATAATTGCTAATGTCTTTTATAAAAGTATACAGATAATTAGTTAATCTTACTTATGAAGTAACTAACAAAAGATGATTATTTAAATTATATAAAAAGATCTCTATAAGTTTTGTAAATCTTTAAGCTTGATTTCAATCAATTACCGAAACGGATTTATACACTACATTATGTTTATAGATATGTGTTTTAAAATTATTTCTTACTAGAACTCATAGAGCTATTTATTAATAAAGAGCAAAACTTTAAAATTATAAAAAACAATACCCGGCTATACAAAAGTTTACATTTTGTATAGTTAAAAATTAGCAAAATAAAATTTTAAGAATGTATTATAATACATTCTGAATAAACAAGATATTAAAATTTTTTGATTCTTATAGCAATGAAATTTGAAATGGTAAGAACTTAAAAATTAATATCAGTTAGTTTGTTAATTAAATTTAATTAAGCATGTACCGCAAGAATAGCCACCTCCAAAAACGGAAAGACATACAAGATCACCTTTTTTAAAAATATTATAATTCTGAGCAAAAACTAAAGGGGCACTTGCACACCCTGTATTGCCTAATTCTTCTACATTTGTCAGCGATTTACTTTCAGCTAACCCTAATTCATGACATACATTATTTAAAATTCTTTTATTTGCTTGATGACCGATAAAATAAGTTAGATCAGATATCGTATAACCATTTTTCTTGATTATAGCATCTGTTAGCTTTGTTAAATATATACACGCTTGAGTAAATACATCTTTACCATAAGGCATATGTAAACCATTTTTAGGCTCCATAGTAACCGCTTTAGGTCCATAGCCTATATTACCAAGACCAAGCGTATTAATATCTAAAACTTCAGCTTCATTTGGACGCATAGGTTCTGAAGAAAAAAATAGAGCAACGGCAGCATCTCCCCATAAATGTCCGGATTGAATGTCTTTGTCATCGGAATAGCTGGAATTTCTATCAGCACTTATTAATAATGCTTTTGAAGATATTTTGCTTTTAAAAAAAGAATTAATAATTTCCATACCATTGATGGCAGATGAACAAGCAGAAGATATATAAAAAGCTTTGGCATTGTTGATGTTAAACTCTTTTTGAACAATATGAGCTGTAGTTCCCACCGTATCATTGGGTGTATAAGAAGCAAATACAATTAAATCCACTTCACTAATGTCGTAGGGCAAATTTTTAACAGCATCCTCAACGGCTTTAATGCTCATGTAGTCTATAGTTTCTTCTTCTGAAGCTCTGGCTCGGGTTAAAATCCCGGTCCTTTTAAAATACCAATCTTCTGATAAATCATTAAGTTTTGCAAAATAACTATTAGTAACTCTCCTAGTAGGTATATAACATCCTTTAGAATTTATAAACATTTTAAAATATTTAATTATTAAAATTTTTGCAAATATAGTCTTCTAATAAGTTATTTTTTAATTTATTTAGCTGAGTTTTATTAAAAGAACGCATATATTAACATATTATTAAGGATAATTTAACATCAAATTTTATGCCATTGCTAATTATTTGTAAAATTAATTCAAAAAAAATGATTATAATTTAACTAATTAATTAAATTTATATTTATAATGTATTTTTTGTTTTTAAGAAAATATTGAATCATCTGCGAATATTTTTTTTAATAATAAGATTAAATTATCTTTATTATTCCGAAAAAATATGGGTTTATATCCTATATATATTCAGAAAAATTATTATAATTGTAGCCTAAAATACCTAATAATAGTATAATTATTTGTGAGTCAATACCTAACTACAAATTTTAACATATAAATGAAATATTTAGACTTGTTTAATTATTTAAAGAAAATTGAAAATTATACAACGGATGAAATTGAAATAGACGAGAATTTGGTTATAAGAAATTTTTCATTTAAATCAAATTATCGATTTATACTTCCAGGTGGTTTAGGTAATAATGATGATTATGAGTTCTTAAGTAATCCAATTAACGATCTTGATCCGGATGTCATACAAAAGATGCTTAATAAAAAAGATGCAGATATATCCGAGAATATTGAGTTTCGTTATCATATAATAATGCCTAAAAAAGAAAAAAAGGCAAAAGAAATAATTATTCTATTTCATGGGTTTAATGAAAAGTATTGGAGTAAGTATTTACCCTGGGCAACCTATTTGGCAGAAAAAACCGGAAAAGCTATTGTTTTATTTCCAATGGCATTTCATATGAATAGAGCTCCCTTATTATGGAGTAATTCCAGAGAAATGTATCGGGTAAGTGAGGAACGAAAAAAAAGAATTCCCATACTTATATGTTCCAGCCTTTCAAATGTAGCAATAAGTACACGTATAAATAATAAACCTCAACGGTTTATTTGGTCGGGTTTACAATCTTATTACGATGTTATAGATTTTGTTGAAGATATTAAAGAAGATCTACATCCGGCAATTGATAAAGATGCTAAAATTGACTTTTTTGCCTATTCCATAGGTGCTTTTTTAGCTGAAGTTTTAAAAATGAGTAACAGAAACGGTTATTTTTCAGATACCAAATGTGCCATTTTTTGTGGAGGTGCCGTATTTAACCGATTAACACCCGTTTCCAAATTTATTTTGGACAGTGAAGCCGGTGTTGGATTATATTCCTTTATTGTTGAACATATGGAAAGTCATATGAAAAGAGACGAGGTTCTTCGACACTATATGTATACTGAACCGGAGGGGCCTAATTTCAGGAGTATGCTTTGTTATAAAAACCTAATTAAAGAAAGGGAAGAAACATTTAGAAAAATCAGCGATCAGTTTTATGTAATCACTTTGGCTAAAGATGAAGTGATCCCTTCCTACGAAATTATGAATACATTACAAGGAACGGCAAGAGATATTCCTGTAAAAATTGAATTAATGGATTATCCTTATACGTATATTCACGAAGACCCATTTCCTTGTGGAAAAGAAATCTCAGATGAAGTTGATGAATGTTTTACCTTTACATTTGATAAAATTTGTAATTTCTTAATGGAAAAATAAATTATTGTTCTTCCATCTATTTAAAAATATCCTTTTTACTTGGTATAAAAAATACAACCTATTTTAAATTTAGTAGCAGTTTATCTGGGTTTAGTATAATGTATACTAAATTTGAATTAGAATTTTTTATATTAAATAATATAATATTTTAAAAAAACACAATATATTCTGCAAAATGAAATGAATAGATGGTAAGTTTTAAAAATTTTCTGACTAAATCTAATAGGTATATTATAGAGTAGATTTAAAAAAATTCATCGATTTTAAATAATCGATAAATAGTCTATTGATTTTTAATTATACATGTTTGTTCATTATAAATTTTAATTACACTAATTCTTTTATAGATATTATTTAAATATTTAACGTTTTAACAATCAAGAAGTAAAGGATAAAAAATTTACGAACGTAATTATTAATTTATTACTTTTATGTAAGTATTTTAAAAAACCTTTAAAATTTTATGTATAAAAGGCTAATTAATTGTTAAAAATTTTATAATTTTAAAAAATCCAATTAATAATAATACTATAACTACTAAAATTTGATTATGAGCAAACTCAACTATTTGATTATTTTCTTACTATTTATTTACACACTTAATGCGCAAGTAGGAATTGGAAATGAATTTCCGGATCCCCAAACGATGTTAGATATCTCTTCCCCCAAAAATAACAAGGGAATTTTAATACCAAGACTAAGTCAGAAACAAAGAGATTCAATTGATACTGCTGTTAGCAAAAATGGTTTGTTGATATTTAATACTACTGAAAACTGCTTTAATTACTGGAATAAGATCGAAGCGAGATGGAAAAGTATTTGCGGTAATAAGATAAATGCTGATTTCAGCATTGATTGTTCCACTATTAAAGTGTTAGGAAATTATGTTAATGATGAAACTCTTACCTCGGAAAATAAAATCGCTGTAACGGTACATGTTACTAAACCGGGGCCCTATACAATTAATGCTGTTTCTTCTCCGGATAACAGGTATTTTTTTTCTAAATCAGGAGAATTTCTTTCTACAGGAACTTACACAATTGAAATTCCGGGATATGGTACTCCTATAGATTTTACCCCTGAAAATAATTCAGGAGATGAATTTACTTTAACAACTCAGGAAATAAATGAAGGTAATTCATGTAAATTTAATGTCGTTGTAAAACAGCGGGTAATGAAATCCGCATATAATTTAGATTGTTCTTCTATATCCGTAAAGGGATCTTATACAAGTGGATCTCAATTATCGCCAAATAATTATATTGAAGTAACCATAAGTTTTAATCCGATAAACATTGGAGCTCCATTATCTTTATATACAAATATTGTCGATGGTATTGGTTTTAAGACTGAAAATTTAACATTAGAAGGAGATCAGCAGAACAATAATAATATAATAACTCAAACGGTAAAGCTGCAAGGATATGGAATTCCGGAAGGTTATTCACCCAAAGAGTTAACTATATATTCTAACAGTGAATTATCAACCAGTTGTTCAGCATCGGTACCCATGACTTATTATTATGATTATGTGAAATTATATGCTACCGGTGCGGGAGTATATAATGCTTTGTCAACCGGTCCATATGGTGGTAATTTATCTTTAATGGTAAACAGTTCCGAAAATTTTGGTCCTTCACCAAACAGTATAGTTAAATTTAAAGGATGGATTGATAATAAAAATATATTAGATTCTCCCAAAGAAACAGAGTTAGAAAATTTGTTGCTGGGAGATAATCCACCGGATATACTTATTACCGGGCAAACATCTGAAATCACGCTTAAATCAGCTCCAATTTATGTAGAGTATCTTAAAAGAAAAGGGATTGTGCTTCTTTTTATAGAAGATCAAAGTCGTGTAGAACGTTTTTTTAAAGCTTTATATCCTGATTTACCGATCAAAGGCTCATTATATACTGATCAAAAAGGAAATGGTATTGTATGGGATTTTACAGATGCGGATAGTTCTGTTTTAAATGGTCCTTTTGGAGACATACGAGGAAAAAAATGGGGTGATGATACTAGTCAAACAGCAGTTTTAGAATCATTGCCTATAGAAGATCTTGAAATATTTTCAGGAACTGAAGATGGAAGAATTTCTGCATTTAAACATAAAAAATATAATTTAATATTTGTTGGAGATGGGGGATTTAATTCGTCACTTACTAATTATCCTAATAAAATGAATGGAAATGATGCAAGTTCTTATAAATATCCTATGTTAATAGATAAAGTTACAATTAACGATTATACATATCCTTATTATCCAATACCCAAGCCTAATTATGGAAATGTTAATATAGGAGGACCTATTCATACTATATATAATTCAATTTTTACCGCAAATGCGATTGCTTGGGCTATAGAAACAGCTCAAACCAACGGAATTAATTCTCAGTCGAGAGAATAAATCGATTGAAATCATGTAAAACATTATAGTTTTTTAAGTTTCCGTTTTATATAGTATATAAAAATCAAAAATATAATTCAGTAAAATCAAGAATATTTAAAAGTATTTAATATTTTAAATAGAAACTTATATAAATATGGGTTGTACTTACATTACACCTTTAAATAGGGGAACAGTATTATTAATAAATAATAAGCTAAGAAGCAGAGAAATATAAATATTTATTAATCTCTTAGATACTTAATAAATAAACTGATATTGTAGTATATGAAACTATAAAATTTAATTATATAATTTCTATAATTGATATGAAAGCTTTAGCCGTAACTTTCAAAATTTTAGAAATTTTCTATAATATACTGTTGCTATTTTAATACCTAATTAAAAGCTAGAGATTCTTATTTATATTTAAGCATATATTCTATTTTTTTATATTTCACCCTTGATAATGTACTTTTTAAGGTGCTGTATCTAGATCAATAACAAAAGTATATTAGCAAAAATAATTAAAATCCGATAAAAAAACCTAAAATTTATTGGTTGAATTATATAATATAAAGGTATTGCCATGACTTGAAAAATTTTTTTTATATGGTTTTTGCTTTAAAGAATTATGATAAAGATAAACGCTTTGTAAATATTCTAAAAACTATCTAGAAGTGATTAGTAATTTAAGTAAGGAAAATATTGTTTGATGATTAAAATGGATATTACGTGATTTAGGTCGTTTACTCTATGTATTAGTTATTATATCTCAGATAATCTTTGTAGCTGAATTAAGAAAAGTATAAGAAGTTAAAAGATATTTAATAAAATTAATTTTTTTGAATTTGTATATTAACTTATTCCAATTGCAAGGTTATATTTAGTTAGATATGATTAAAGATATAAGATACATAATATACAATAGAAATCAAGCAGAGTTATTTATTATACGTAAGAATTTTTATTAGGTACTAATAATTTAATAGGTTTAAAAGATAATTTTTTAAAATTTATGAAATATACATCTATATGTTGCTTATTACAAAAAAAATCGTAATAATCTATTATCTAAATTATTACGATTCATTTTTGCGGAGAGAGAGGAATTAGAACATTAATTGAATACCAACTACTTATAATTGTTGGTATCAAAAAGTATTAATTAAGGTTTTTAAAACTATTTTTTAAAAAATAACAACACATTTTGGAGGTGTCAAGTAGTTTCCAATCATGAAAATTAAAATTTTGATTTTTTGATAATACCTTTTCATAGTAACCCATTGAAAAGATTAAAAGTTCTAAGATTAATGTATTATTATTTTTTAACCAGTTAAATTTTTCATTAGATATTACGCCTTTTTTATTAAGGTACAACATAATCTTAAGCAGTTCCTTTTCATTCATTTTTTTTAAAGTTCTTAGTGTAAACGCAAATTATAAAAAAAACGGTATAAAATTCATATGTTAAATATCATATATTAAACTATCCATATAAAATATTAAAGCTAACTATTTAATAATCAAAAGTTAACAAATGGTTAATGTTTTGTAAAAATTTTTTCAAAAAGTGGATTGATTATCTTGTGCTTATATTTTCATGAAAAAATATTTTGAAAATTCATTTTTAAATATATTCCAAACTTATAAAATTCTATTTTTCTTCCGATAATATTAGTATTCCAAATTGCTTTTACTTATTTAAAATACCAACATAACTTAAAAAAAAACGTAATAAAGATATTTTTTAGAAATTAAATAAAATAAAAAACAAGAGTTCTTTTTTAAAAAATTATATATTTTTTTACATTTACCTGTAAACGAACCTGTAAAAAAAATTTACAGGTTTGTGATGAGGTTAGTATCGAGGTTAGTAGTGAGATTTGTTCCAGTTCTGTTTATGGTAAAGAAAGACAAAGACAAAGACAAAGACATTTATTAAAAAAAAATAATAAAAAAAACAAAAAAATTGAGGACGACTGTGAGGTCAAAAAAGAAATAAAAAATTCACCCGACTCGGTTTCGTATTCACTACCGATATCGGACGAAGGGGAGAAAAGAAAAAAAGTTGCGCCAAAAAAAAGAAAAGATAAAATAAGGCTATTTAAGACACTTAAATTACCCTAGTGGTAGTCTTAGTTGTTTTTGATAAAAAAGTTCGTCAAAAGAGCTAAAAATATTAAAAACGGGAGTGTTAACTCAAAAGTCAAACATGTCAATCTTCTTTAATCAGATCTTTTTTGGATTTATGCTTTGAATTTTCTATAAAATATATTCGGTTATTAAGTCCTACAACTTGAATAACTGAATTAAATTTTTAATTTTCTTTCTTTGGTATTGTATTATTTTTTAGAGCCTTTTGAAAGCTCATTTTTAAGATCGTTTATTTCAAGTTTATAGGATTCTACTAACTCTTCCAGTAATTCAATTCTTTTATTGGCTTTTTTTAGTTTTTCTTCTGAAAGTTGTATATCGTAAAATGCTATATCTGTTAGAGCTTGAATTTCTTCAAAATTATCGTCAGGCTCTAAGTTGTTATTTAAAACTTTTGATTTTAGCATTTCTCCTTCTCCTGTTAATAGCCAATTAGTGTTTAGAAAACTGCATTTTGAGTATACCAAATTCATATCAAAAGTATTTCTTGCGTACCAACTAGACAATGTAGTAGGGGCAATTCCTAGAAATTTTGCAAAATCCGATTGTGTTTTAAAACCTAAATGATTTTTTATATTATTTAAAATCAGCCTTTTATCAATTATTATACTCATTTTTGTAAAATTTATACGCATTTCGTTTGTTTGTTACGCAAATATGCGTATATTTGTACTTATTAACTTACTTACATACAAATATATGGAAAAAATCAATATACGAGGTGCAATCAACTCTCTAAAGGTGGAGGGGGGAGCCTTGAAATTTCCGAAGCCTCTTTATCGACCTTCTATAATCCGATCAATTGCCGGACAAATCACCTCCGATTCAGGTAAAAAATTTAATGTTTCTGCTTCATTAAATGAAACCATCGTAAAACGAGTAATGTAATAAAATTTATTATGAATGTCTTAACCATAAAAGAAGTGAGCGCGAGGACTTCATTGTCTGCCCGCACCATTTACCGAATGATAGACAAGGGCACAATAGGATTAGATGATACTTTCTTGGTGGGTAACATCAGAAAAAAAAGAGTCATAACCGAGCAGTGGGTTGAAGATTTTATAAATAAACACAGAAGGTATAATTAGAAAAAACCTTAAAAAATTGTCTTGTTATGGAAATAAATATAAAAATTAATATAGAATTTGGAGAAAAGGCCTTAAAAGTTTTAAAAAAATGCGGTAAAAATTTCTTAGATACTGTTGATTTAAACGAACCGACAGAAGAAAGTATAAAAGAAAACAAGAAAGAGGATAAAAAAAATATCCCGCCTTTAGAGCCTTTCTACAAACTCACCGACAATATAAAATTCGATAAAATTAAAAAAAAGATTAACTCTCTTATAAGGTTTAAAAAAAGTCAAGAAGTTAAAGAATTACTAAACCAATTCAATATCGATCGCATTTCCGAATTAGAGACAGAGAAATATAATGAGTTTTTCGAGCATTTACAGAAAATCATGTAGAAAACAAAAACGATCAAAAACCATTTACCTGTAAAAACGCCAATCAAAAATTAGAATAATAAAATAAAAAAAAGCCCTGCAGCAACAGGACTTAATCACAATAATATCAATTAAATATTATCATGAATACAATAAGTGCAAATATAACTAAAAAAAGAGAAGTATCAAAAAAATTAGCTGAGTCAATTTTTCAAGAGTCTCTTGAGGTTTTATTCAACATAATAATACTTCCTAAAGAAGGCAAATTATATTACGAGATAGAAAAAATAGAAGGATCCATAGTAAAAGTGAGATTTCGTTGGATAAAAGATGTTCAAAATTATGATTATTCCACCAATTACTGGGAGGGAGTTATTACCGATTGTTATTTAGCTGTTTACGACTTCAATAAACCTTATGACAGTATAATCGATGAAATAGTAGAGGATCTGGAAAGAGAAGTAAAAGTATATTTTTAAAACATTACACAATGGATGCTACAATAAAAGGCGTAAAACTTCTTTACGATGAAGCTTTAGAAAATAATAATATCACATTAGCGAAGGCATACGAAAAATACCTTAAAAAGGTAGACACTCAAGAGAATAGACACCAATCAATAATTAAAGGGTTTAAAAATAATCAAATACAAAGTGCATTTAGTAACGGTAAGACTTTTAAATCATTAAAAGAATACTTAGCATACCATGAAAAGGATATATAATTATTTCACATGGTGGTTGCTTACCATGTCAAGTATTGAAAAAATTCAAGAGTTCTTAAAAGAAGAAATAAAGTCATAGAAAATCTTAAAATCACTATGGAAAATAAAACAAGTATATACAAAAAACTATTTCAAGTAAAACTCGAAATAGGTAAACTTATAAAAAATGAAATAAATCCATTTTTTCAATCCAAGTATTTTGATGTAAACCAGCTCATCGAGCACGTTGAGCCTTTATTGCATAAAAATAATTTACTTCTTATGCAGCCTATAAAGGATAATAAAGTAATATCTACGATAACGGATATCGATTCAGGAGAAAACGTAACTAGTGAAATAGAATTGCCAGTATTTCAAGACCCGCAAAAAACAGGATCCGCCATTACCTATTACCGTAGATATACTCTTCAATCACTTTTAGGACTACAAGCAGAAGACGATGACGGTAATAAAACAATTCAAAATGCACAAAATAAACCCAAAATTACCCAATGGCTTACAGAAAAGGAATTTCAAGAGGCTATAAGATCAACGGATATAAAATTTTTAAGAGAATTTGGTGTACAGTGGAATACCCCGCCTAAAGGATTGAAGACGCAATATAAAGAAGCTATTAGAGAAAAAATTAAAGAATTAAAAAACAAATAATATGAGCGCATCAAGTGAACTTGCAGCTCAATATTCAGAGAGCTATTACATAGAAAATCAATACGAATACTTAATGAGTAATCAAGAATATATGACAGAAAAAGACATTTTAATAGAAGGACTTAAAAATAAGCAAAAAGTACTAAGTTATTCTTCGTTAAAATGTTTGGATAGCCCGATAAATTTTATCAACTACTATCTGCGCCCTAAAAAAACAAATGAAGGGATGATAACGGGGAGTGTTATAGATACTTTAATAACTACCCCTGATCTGTTTATTAAGAACTATGCAGTTTTAGAAGACATTCCATCTACTGAACTGCAAGTTAATTTCTGCCATGCAGTGGTTGAAAAAATAAAGAGCAAAGGAATAGACAAAACATCACCCATTTTTGAAATACTATTCAATGAAACATTTAAAGAGTTTTACAAAAAAGGAAGTTCGGAAAACTTAAAACATTTAATCCCTTATATATATTCAATTTGCGAAAATAAGCAAGTTATTAGCATTGTCCATTACCAAAAATGCAAAGATGTAAGTGATAATTTATTATCGCAAGATGAAATATTAGAGGAATTAGAGCAAGTTGAAGAATTTCAAAAAGCAATAGAGTTTGAATATAAAGGGTGGAAAATTAAAGGAAAATTAGACGCTTTTCAATCTAAAATTTTCTACGATTTCAAATATGCATCCGATTGCACACCTGAAAAATTTGAATATGACATGCGTAAATTCCAATATGATCTTCAATTTGGGATTTATTCCTTAGGTTTAATAATACTAGGATTAAGTCATAATCCTAAATTCAAATTCATTGTGTATGATGATAAATTTAACTATTCCATTATAGAAGTAGATGATGGGTATTTAGAATATGCTAGAAGAAAGGTTGATTTTAAGATCAATTGTTTAAACAAAATGATCGCTGAAAACGCTTTTAATAAATCCTATAATTTTTTCAGGTCTAAAACTAAATTTTACAAGCCTAAATGGATTGATGGGTTTGATAATGAAATATTTACACATAGATAAAATATTATGTTCTACAACGCAGAAAAACCCTTCGACATTCAAAAAGCAAAAGAATACTTTAATTGGTTGATAAACAAGAAAAAAACCTTCGAATTAACAAAAAAACAACCCATACGAAGTATAAGTCAAAACAATTATTTGCATTTACTGTTAAGTTCTTTCGCTCTGGAATATGGAGACACCTTAGAATATGTAAAGTTAGAAATATTTAAAAAGAAATTGAATTCGGACATTTTTAAAACCGAACATCTAAATAAAAGAACGAAAGAGATTCGCGAAGACTGGAAGAGTACGTCAATACTCAACAGTAAAGATTTGACGATAGCAATAGACAGATTAAGAGCATATTCATTAAAAGAATTCGGTCATTACCTACCCGAACCGAATGACTTGAACTTTTTAAATGAAATAAGAATCAGTATTGAAAACAATAAAGAATATTTATAAATAATTAAAACTAAATAAAAAATTAAAATCATGAAAAAAGAAGAATTAGCAAAAATATTAAATGATCGTCAATATGGAGAAGAAATGATCTATGAAGAACACTTACAAGCCAAAGAAGACGGGCTTTTGGTTTGTTTCGGATATTCTGATGATTTATTGGAATTTAGAGGTATTATGTCTGATGAAGCAGGAATTTATGGAGGAGGGAGTATTTTCCTGTATAAAAACAAAGATCAGAAAATAGCATTTTTGGATGAATCAAACTATGATGAAATAAAAGAAATCTTAGAAGGTTATAATATTGATTTTATTTTACCAAAAATTCCTATTAAAATTCAATGGTGTCCAAACGAACTAGACTGTTCATGGTTAATAACAACAGATATTCCTCATGCAACATTTGACATTTATGATGATGGAGAATTGTATTGCCGTGGGATCGTATTAGAATTATCAGATATTGAAAATTACTTAAAAAACTAAAACCATGATACATTCAAATAGCAACGAAAAATACTTTTTTGAAATAAACAAAGATCAATACAATTTATTCTATTTCAATTTAAAAGATAAAAACGGAAATGTTTGTCTAGGAAGCCTTCCATATACACTAAAAACAAATTGTAAACACGGAATAAGATCAATAATAAGAAATTCTAAAAATGAAGAGCGGTTTGAGGTAGAACAAGATTCTTTTGAAGATTGGTTCTTCTGGCTAAAAGGCGGAAACGGTCGAATAATAGCAAAATCACAAGAATTTGTTACAAAAGAAGAACTTAAAAACTTGATTGAAGATTTAAAATATTTATCTCTTAAGGCTCCTGTTATAGATCGTAGTATTGTTTCCAAAGATATTAGAAAGAATAAACACAATCAACGAATTATTACACCACCCCCTGCTTATTTAAATGAAGGATTGACTAAACGAGCGTATTTTGCCGGTTTAGCAATGCATGCTATAATTTCTAATCAAGGAATACTTGATAAGATAGGGCAACAAGATATAGTTAAAACATCTCTTAAATACGCCGATAGGCTTTTAGATGAAATTTCTAAAACTGAAAAAAACATGATATAAACCAAACAAAAACTTATAAACATGTTCGCATGAGTAAAAAGCTGAAATACAATCCCGAAGAAATAATAACGGTAGTTATGAAAAAGGAAATGTCCATGAAAAATTATTTGTCATTGATGGAGAAATTGAGAAAAGATGGATTTAACGGATGGAATTGTCAGGGGTATCAAACAGGTTTTTATTGCGGATATAAAGGGTACCTTGAAGTTATATGTGTTAAACCTAAATTCCTATTAAGATATAACAAAAAATTAAGACCTGTTATAATCATGAAAAGAAGGAATTTAAGACAAGAAGAAAGCAACTAACATTATTATATTCTTACTCAATATTCCTTGCATCCTTTGAATAAATGAGCACTAAATATTAATAAACCTGATATCCTATTTAAAATTTAAAAGAGAGAAGGCTGATTTAAATAATATGAATTTAACAGAAACAAAAAAATGGAAGAAAAAGAAACAAATATTTACGAAATAAAAAAAGCACAAATAAAAGAGTCATTATGTTTAATATCTTATGAGTTATTATCCGACCCTATAAGAGGGGACATTATTAAACACAAAGGAGTTCATTATGTTCACACCGATTTAGAAGAAGCTTTTAAGCGCTTAAATGTTTTTTTAGCTCACATTGACGAGGCATATAAGGGATTTTCCACTAATAAAACAACAATAACTGAATTAGAAAACAAAGAACAAACAGAAAAATATACTGTAGTGGGCTTTAGCATAACCGGTAAAGAGGAGAGCAGATCAGTAATATTGACAGGAGTAAAAGAGGTTGAATACGGATATATAAAGTTTGACACACCAAAAATAATGCTTGAAGGTGGAAACTATTTATATCTTGAAGAAATCTCCGAAAGAATAAATGATGCAATAAATGAAGTTATAGCTTATTTAGGAGGAAAAAAAGCGCCTGAGCCCGTTCAGTCGTCAATAGATTTCGATGAAATGGATCTTGATGTTTTTTAAATAATTTAGAATACTATGTCAACTTGTAATGTAGAGTACGGAGGTCTTTTTCAGACACTTGAAAAACCAAAATTTAAATTACGTGATTACCAAGAAGAAGCCGTAAAAGCAGGAATTAATTATTTTCAAGGTCAAACTAATAAAAACGCGATAATAATTTTACCAACCGGATCGGGAAAATCAATTGTGATAGCTAATATAATAACAGCATTAAAAGATCAAACAATAATTTTACAGCCATCCAAAGAGATTTTAGAACAAAACTATTCAAAGTATTGCAGTTATGGTTATCAAGCGTCAATATATTCAGCCTCCGCAGGTCAAAAACTAGTAAGTAAAGTTACTTTTTGCACCATTGGTAGCATTATAAAAAAGACTCATCTTTTTAAAGAAGTAAAAAATATAATTATAGATGAGTGCCATTTAGTTAACCCAAATGAGGGAATGTATCAACAACTTATCAATACCTTATCTGAAGCAAAGGTACTTGGTTTAACTGCAACGCCGTACAGATTACATAGTTCACTATATGGTTCAGAATTGCGATTCATTACCAGAACAAGGCCAAGAGTCTTTCATGAAGTACTTTACTATGTACAAAATAAAATCCTTTTTGATTCTGGGTACCTTACTAAACTTGAGTACTTTTCCCCTAATATCATTGACCGGTCAAAACTGGTTTTAAATAATAAAAAGACGGATTTTACAGAAGAAAGCGTACGTAGGTTGTATAAAAGTATCAACATGCCTTCAATAATTGTGCACTATGCAATGAGACTCCTTAAAAAGAGAAAAAACCTGTTAATTTTTTGTTCATTAATAGAAGAAGCCAAGAATGTAACAGGAAGAATTCCTGGTTCAGCATTATTAACAGGAGCAACCAAAAAAGAAGAAAGAGAAAGGATCTTGTCATTATTTAAAAAGGGAGAAATCACCTGCGTGGTTAACGTGGGAGTTTTAACAACCGGTTTTGATTATCCTGGATTAGAAGTTGTCCTTATAGCAAGAAGTACCCTTTCACTTGCGCTATATTATCAAATGATCGGCAGGGCTATGAGAATTGCCCCGAATAAAGATAACGCATGGATAGTTGATTTAGGGGGGAACATAGAATATTTTGGAAAAATCGAAACGATGAAAATTAACCAAACAGATAAAGGATATTATTATATCTCCAACAATGGCAGAAGTTTAACTAATGTAAAATTTCAAAGGTAATATAATCAATTAGAAGGAATAAATAAAAATCACTGCATAATAAAAAGACGATTTTGAAAAGATCTCTATTAATAAGTAAAAACACAAATAATTCCCATACAGAGAGATTTAAATGAAATACATTGATTTAATAAATAATTTTTGGCAGTTGCATGATGTAGAAGTATTTCCAGCCAATTCCATTGCCCTTTACTTCTATCTGTTAGATGTAAATAATAAGTTATTATGGAAAACTTCGTTTAAGCGCAACAATTCTAAAATCTGTGCAGATTTAGGGATGTCAAAACCAACACTTAATAAATCAAGAAATCGTTTAAAACAAGCCGGATTAATTGATTTTAAAACAAGAAATGGAGATGCTAATGTAACATATACCTGTAATCAAACCTTTAAAAATATTTCACAGGTTAATAGCGAGGTTAGCGCTAAGGTTAGTAGTGAGATTTGTTCCAGTTCTGTTTATGGTAAAGAAAGACAAAGACAAAGACAAAGACATTTATTAAAAAAAAATAATAAAAAAAACAAAAAAATAGAGGACGACAGTGAGATCAAAAAAGAAATAAAAAATTCACCCGACTCGGTTTCGGGGTTACTACCGATATCGGACGAGGGAGAGAAAAGAAAAAAAGTTGCGCCAAAAAAAGAAAAGACAACGAATGAGCACGCCAAGCAGGAAAGAAAAGTTAAAGCGTTTGAACCGGAATTGCCTTTTAAACCAAAATTACCAATTGAACCGGAAAGATTGAAGATGCCTAAAGATTTTGAGCCTATTTGGGAAGAATGGTTAGAATATCGAAAATCTTTGAAAAAAAAATACAGTGGAATTAAATGGGAACAAATTGCCGTCAATCGACTTATCAAATATTCAAACGGCAACTCGGAAACAGCTCGGAAAATTGTAAACAATTCTATAGCTAATTCTTGGATCGGATTTTTTGAATTGAGAACGAAAAATAACTATGAAGACAAAAATCATACACAAGCAAGAACTAACGAAAATTCGAATAGGAGGGTTGCAAAAATCAATCCCGAAGAACTTGTTAAAGAACTTGCCAAAGATGCTGAAATGGGAAATATGCTCTAATCCGGTAACTTTAAACGAAATGGTCTCAGAAACAGGAGTACTGAACAAAATATGCAGACTATACACCATTTCTGAAAATAAAGCAAATCAAAAAGATTGGATCTACTGGTTTTTTACCTCTCCATTTAGAAAGCTGACACATGAAGAAGTCTACCAAGCTCACGTGATGGCGCTAAACAGTGATCTGTTGAATGAAGCAGGGGAAAGGTTTAAAATTTTTCCGGTGTTATCCATGATTCAAAGTGCAGCAATACTAAGAGCTTATGTTTTAGAAAAAGGGAATAACGAAAAAGTATGGAAGGCCAGGAAAGAATTGGAAAAATTAATGCTACCCGAAAAGACTAAAGAAGAAATTCAGAAAGAAGAAGAAGAAACCCTGTACAACTATGCCAAGATAATTTTTAAAGAATTACAAGACAAAGGTTTCACGGGAAAAGCAACCTTTTATTTTCCATACATAAAAAGTAAAATAAAGATAACAAAAGAAGCAGCCCAAAGGCTCTATCGATATCAAGCGTATTTATTTTTAAAAAAATTTACCACTATAAAAGACATTAAAGATTTGAAAATGTTTGACATGCATGTTTTGAAAGCTCCAAAAAGCATTGAAGAGTTGAAAGAAAACTTATTGTCCGGTTCACCTATAGAGTCGGTAAAGCAGCAATGCAGAGATATAGTAGTAAGCAAATATTTAAAAAAATTTAAAACGATAGAAGACCTCTTAGGGGAATTAAAAAACTTAAAAAATGAGAAAAATAAGTAAAAAAGAAAAAGATAAATTATTTCATGAATATGTGGTTTTATCCATGTTATTACTCCATGTAATAGACCGGTTACAAAGAATACAGGAATTCAATGAAAGATCCAAAAAATTTAAAGAAAACTTAGAATTTAACGCAAAAGAAATAGAGGAGTTAACCGATAAAGTATTTACAATAAAAAAGATAAGTGGATCTACCTACATTCAGGATCTCGCCCAAAAAGTGGAAACAGTTATCCGTAAAAATTATGTCACAATTTAAACTCCAACAAAAAACACTTTAACGGAATTATAACCATATGAACAACTTAACAGGAAACTTAACTCACGGAAGTTTATTCACGGGGATTGGAGGATTTGACTTAGGCGCGGAAATGAGTGGAATAAAAACATTGTGGGGGTGTGAAATAGAAGAATTCAATGTAAAAATAATAAAAAAACATTTTCCTGAAACAAGAATTTATAAGGACATAGTTACTATGCAAACACCTGAATATGTAGATATAATAAGTGGAGGATTTCCATGTCAAGATATAAGTATAAGCAACATAAGTAAAGAAAATTTTATAGATGGTAAAGCAAAAGGAATTAATGGGAAAAGATCAGGATTATGGACTGAAATGTGGCGAATTATTAGGGATGTTAGACCCCGATACGTTATTATTGAAAATAGTCCAATGCTTACTGTTCGAGGACTCGGAAAAGTTTTACACGACCTTACCAAAATCGGGTATGTGTGTGAATGGCAAAGTTTATCGGCTACGCAATTTGGATACAATCATAAAAGAACCCGATTTTACGGTATTGCCTACCCCTACGAAAAGCGATGCATTAATAATACTTCAATCTTCATTGAGTTACCAAAAGTATTACTTAAAAAACTATCAAGACAAAACCCTATATCAGTGCCAATTAAACGGTTTAACGGCAAATCAAGCTATGAATTTTTACGAATGGATGATGGGTTTTCCAAAGAATTGGACAAAAGAAGAATAAGTTCATTGGGAAATGCAGTAATACCTGAAATCGCACATTATCTTTTTGAATGTATTAAAAAGTTTGAATTTAAAAATTAATAAATCATACCACGAAATGAAAGGAGAAATTACCCATAAAGAAAAAAAACAAGCAAGAAAAAAAGCCATTGAAAATCTAGAAAATGCTAAAGAAATAGAAGCAAAAAAAATAAAAGCAGGAAAAAAATATTACCGAAGAGATAAAAGAACAATAGCGTTGAGATAAAGAACTATTAAAAAAATAAAATAATGGAAACATCAAACAGCAAAACAATCACAGAAGGAGAAAAAACAAGGTATAAATCATACAGTTATACAGAGGAGGCGTGGGCCCCTAGTGTTACTTTAAACGATGATTCTAAAAGTGAAACTAAAATCTTTCGCTCTCCTAGTGTAACATTTGGGAATAAATCAGAAAGCAACACGTATGGGGTTTATTCACCTAGTGTAACCTTAGGGTATAAATCATGCAGCTATATAAAAGGCGGAAGCTCTCCTAGCGCAGCTTTGGGGGATTACTCCAAAAGCTACACAGAAGGGGGGAGATCATCTAGTGCAACTTTGGGAGATAAATCTGAAAGTAGCACAGAAGGGAGGTGTGCCCCAAGTGCAACCTTAGGAGGAGAATCAAAAAGTTATACAAAAGGATGGTTTTCACCTAGTGCTGCTTTGGGAAACAAATCAAATAGTGAAACAAGAGGAAGGTTATCGCCAAGCGTAGCTTTGGGGGATTACTCAAAAAGCAAAACAAGAGAAAGGTTATCGCCAAGCGTAACTTTGGGGGATTATTCAAAAAGCGAAGCAAAAGAGGATTTCTCACGAAGCGCAACTCTAGGCGTTTACTCAACAAGCGCAACAAATGGGGTTTATTCACCTAGTGCGACTTTAGGTACTATATCGGATAGCTATACAGAGGGCATATGTTCTCCAAGCGCAACTTTGGGATATGACTCAAAAAGCAAAACAAAAGGGGATCATGCACACAGTGTAACTTTTGGGCTTAAATCCCAAAGTTATACAGAAGGAAAAGAGTCATATAGCGTGACCTTGGGATGGGATTCTATAAGCTCAACGAAAGGAGAAGGCGCCATTACATGTGCCTTTGGTAAAGGGTCAATAATAAGAGCTCATGAGGGGGACATTGTAATCGCTGAATACTATAGAACAGAAGAGGGAAAAATTAAACGAAAAAAAATACATGCTGCAAAGGTTGGAGAAGAAATTTTAGGGACAACGATAGAACCCGATAAACCTTACGGATTTGATGAAGAGGGAAAATTCAGAGAGTTTACAAAAGAAGAAATTTTAGAAATATTTAAACCATATTATAAAAATAGTAGAACCATATTGGAAAAACTAAAATTATGAAAAAAGAATCAATTTTTAAAGAAATACGTGAAGAACGAAACAGGCAAGACCGTAAATGGGGGGAGCAAAAATATGAACCTATAGAATGGGTAGCCTTACTTACTGAGGAAGTAGGAGAAGTAGCTAAAGAAGCCGCCGACTGTTATTTTAACAACAAAAAGGAAGAACCCATCACTATTTTAAAAAGATACCGCGATGAAGTTATTCAAGTTGCTGCATTGGCCGTTTCAATGATTGAAAGTTTAGACAAGGATTATGACTTTAAAGAATTGTTAAATAAACAATAAATTATAAAATATAAATAATTATTTAAAAAACTAAAATCATGAAACATTCAAACAACGAAAAATACTTTTTTGAAATATACAAAGATCAACACAATTTATTCTATTTCAATTTAAAAGACGAAGAAGGTAATATTTACCTAGAAAGCTGGCGATATACACAAAAAACTAATTGTCTAAAAGGGATAAGATCAATAATAAGAAATTCTAAAAATGAATTTCGGTTTGAGGTAGAAATTATTTACGATGACACATGGATAGTTTATCTTAAAGCGGGAAACGGCAAAAGAATAGCACACTCACAATATTTTGATACAGAAGAAGAAGCTAAAAACTTTATTAAAGATTTAAAAAACGTATCTCTTAAAACTCCTGTTATTGACAATACTAAAACCATGATAGATTCAAATAACAACAAAAAATACTTTTTTGAAATAGACAAAGCTAAAGGTAATTTATTCTATTTATATTTAAGAGACGGAGAAGGTAATATTTATTTAGGAAGCTATTTTTATAAACAAAAAAATAAATGTGAAAAATGGATAAAATCAGTTATAAAAAATTCTAAAAATGAAGAACATTTTATAATTAAACAAGATTACAATGACACATGGATAGTCTTTATGGAAGATGGAAACGGGATAATAATAGCATACTCAAAATATTTTGATACAGAGAAAGAAGCTAGAAACTTTATTATTAAATTAAAACATATATCTAATCTTGCCACTGTTATTGACATAACTAAATAAAAAACTAAAAATATGAATCATTCAACAAATAAAGAAAAATTATATTTTGAAATATACAAAGATGAATATGACATTTCCTCTTCCAATGATCGATTCTATTTCAAATTAAAAGACGAAGATGGTAACAGTTATATTAGAAGCCGTCCATATCTACTCAAAACTGATTGTCAAAAAGAACTAAAATCAGTATTAAGAAATTTTGAAAACAGAGAACGTTTTATAATTGAACAACCTTACAATTACACATGGAGAGTTTATCTTAAAGCGGGAAACGGGGAAAAAATAGCAAACTCACCTTGTTATCGTACAGAAAAAGAAGCTAAAAACTTTATTGAAGATTTAAAATGTTTATCTCTTGAAACTCCTATTATAGATAAAACTAAATAAAAAACTAAAATCATGAAACATTCAAACAACGAAAAATTCTTTTTTGAAATAAACAAAGATAAAGACAACTTTTTTTATTTCCAATTAAAAAACAAAGAGGATAAAATTTTACTTAAAAGCTGGCAATTTACAAACAAAACTAATTGCCGAAATGGAATAAAAACAGTAATAAGAAATTCTAAAAATGAAGAGCGGTTTGAGGTAGAACAAATTTACGATAAAAAATGGATGGTACGTATGAAAACCGTTAACAGTAAAACAATAGCAATAATTCCTAAGGAATTTGATACAGAAGAAGAAGCTAAAAACTTTATTGAAGATTTAAAAAGCTTATCTCTTAAAACTCCTATTGTTGACAAAACTAAATAATAATTATTTAAAAAACTAAAACCATGACACACACAAACAACAAAGAAAAATTTTATTTTGAAATAAACAAAAATGAAGGAAACTTTTTCCTTTTTGATTTAAAAGATAAAAACGGGAACATTTATCTGGAAAGCGGTTTGTATACACAAAAAACTAATTGTCAAAAAGTAATAGAATCAGTAATAAGAAATTCTAAAAATGAAGATCGGTTTATATTTGGACAACCTTACGATAAAAAATGGATAGCCTATCTGAGGAATGAAAACGGTCAAATAATAGCAGAATCAGCTAATTATTTAGATACATATGTAGAAGCTAAAAACTTTATTAAAAATTTTAAAAACTTATCTCTAAAAACTCCTGTTATTGACAAAACTAAATAAAAAAACTAAAAACATGAAACACTCTATAAACAGCGAAAAATACTTTTTTGAAATATACCAAGATTATGACAAATTTACCTTGAACGAAGATCAATTCTTTTTCAAATTAAAAGATAAAAACGGGAAAATTTATCTAGAAAGCCGGGCATTTATACACAAAACTAAATGTCTAAAATATGTAAAGTTAGTAATAAGGAATATTAGAAATGAAAAACGGTTTATAGTAGAACCAACTTACTTTGGATGGACAGTCGAACTTACAGACAGAAACGGTAGGTTAATAACTGAATGCAGTGATTTTGATACAGAAGAAGAAGTTATAAACATGATTAAAGATTTAAAAAGCATATCTTTTAAAACGCCTGTTATTGACAAAACTAAATAAAAAATTAAAATCATGAAACACTCTACAAACAACGAAAAATTCTTTTTTGAAATAGATAAAACTAAAGACAATTTATTCTATTTCCAATTTAAAGACGAAGAAGGTAACATTTATTTAGAAAGTGATTTATATGTACTAAAAACTAATTGTCAAAAAGGAATAAAGTCAGTAATAAGAAATTCTAAAAATGATGCACGGGTTATAGCTGATTACCCTTTCTATAAAAAATGGAATGTCTTTATGAAAACCGAAAACGGTAAAACAAGAGCATTCAAAACGTCTTTTAACACCTATGAAGAAGCTAATAACTTTATTGAAGATTTAAAAAGCTTAACTCTTAAAACTCCTGTTGTTGACTATACTAAATTAAAACTAAAATCATGAAAAAAGAAGAATTAGCGCAATTATTAAATGGCCGACAATATGGAGAAAAAATGACCACTGAAGAACTCATACAAGCCGAAAAAAATGGGCTTTTGGTTTGTTTCGGGTATTCTTATGATTTTTTAGAATTCAAAGGGTTAATATTGGACGTGGCTGCAGTTTATGAAAAAGATACTAAATATCTATACATAGATAAAAACAGGAAATTAACCTATATATCACAAGAAAAAATAAATGAAATAAAAGAAATCTTAGAAGATTACAATATGGATTTTATTTTACCAATAATCCCTATTAAAATTCAATGGTGTCCAGAAGAACTAGACTGTACATGGTTAATAACAACAGATATACCTCATGCATCATTTGACCTTATGAATAATGAAGAATTGTATTGCCGTGGGATCGTATTAGAATTAACGGATATCGAAAATTACTTAAATAATAAATATAAAAAATGGAAAATAATAAAATCACAATAACATACAGACAAGCAGAGGAATTCAATTTAATGTTAGATGCTCTAAAGAAAATATCAAAAGATTTTCAATCCACAGATCAATTACGTGAAGATTGTAATGAAGATTATGGACTTGATTATGAAGAATGCTTAGAAATGTCTTATGAAAATATCCAAAGTTTAGCGGAACAAACGTCAAAAGGAATAAGAAAAATAAATATAAACAAATGAAAAAAGAAGAATTAGCAAAATTCCTCTTAAAATTATTACCAAGAAATAAATTTTTTTTAAGCATGGGTAGTGTATTAAATATATTTCCATCTCGTATAAAATCTAATTATCAAAAAAGTGATTATGAGGCTATATCTTCAGATTGGATAAAAGTAGGAGAAGATTTGAAATCAATTTTCAACAATTAATGTTATAAATAACCATTTGAGCAACATTAGTTTTAAGTTATTAAAAAAACATGTACGAATAATAACAAACACAAAAACTTAGATAATATGAAAAAAACTAAAAACACCTATATACCAATTAATTTTTCAACTCCGATGATTCAAGCTATACTAGCTGAAGATAAAACCCAGACAAGAAGAATAATTAAACCACAGCCAACAAAACAATGGGCAGTAGAACAAGGGGAAAAATATCTGTCAGGAGCAACTGAGGAGGGAGTAACAAGCAAAGATATGGCGAATGTAGATATTAATATTGATGATTTGTTAGAAGAAAATCCAATAAAAAAAGGAGTTATTCTATGGGTAAGAGAAAAATGGGGGTATAGTGGATATAGTGATTATTTAAAAGAACCATATTTATATAAAATCAATTATGATACCGAATATGATAGTTTTATAGAAAACTTTGAATTAAAGAAATGGGGAAGTCCTATACTCATGCCAAAAAAAGCCGTGAGGATATTTCTTAAAGTAACGGATGTAAGGGTTGAAAAGCTACAGGATATTACAGAAAAAGACGCTATAAAAGAGGGGGTTGAAATGTTCGAGGACTATGTAAGTAGGTACAAAGATTATTATCATGGAACTGGATTTAATTTACCATCCGCTAGAAAAGGATTTAAATCTCTTTGGAAATCCATATATGGAATTGAATCGTGGGATGAAAATCCGTGGGTATGGGTATATAGCTTTGAATGGATTGACAAACCACAAGACTGGAATTATTAAATCTAAAAACATAATTATTCATATAAGTAATCTAAAAAATTACAGAGACGGTAAAAAGAATACTAGCATAAAAAAAATGGAAAATAAAATAATACTAGATGCTTGTTGTGGCCCAAAAATGATGTGGTTTGACAAAAAAGATCCACGTGCTGTTTACATGGATATACGCAAAGCTGATTTTATAGCTTGTGATGGAAGACGTGCGCATATTGATCCCGATATTATAGGAGATTTTAGAAAAATGCCTTTTGACGATAATTCTTTTAAAATGGTAGTATTTGACCCACCACATTTAAAAAAACTGGGGCAAAATTCCTTTACAGCCCAAAAATATGGCAAATTATTTCCTACATGGGAAGACGATTTAAAATCAGGATTTGAAGAATGTATGAGAGTATTGCAAAATGAAGGCTTTTTAATCTTTAAATGGAATGAATATCAAATATCCATTAAAAAAATAATTGAAATCTTTGGAGTTCAACCCCTTTTTGGACACAAGTCCGGCAAACAATCACGCACTCATTGGCTGTGTTTTATGAAAAATTAATAATAAATATCGACCTTAAAAAATGGAAAATAAAGAAGAAATTAAAATAAGAAAAAAACGCGAGAACCCTGAAAGCCGGTTACAAAGAGCATGTATCAAATGGTTTAAGCTTCAATATCCCAAAGAAACCATTTTCGCTATTCCAAACGGAGGGAAAAGAGGCAAAATAGAGGCGGCCATAATGAAAGGAGAGGGAGTTATGGCCGGGGTCTCCGACCTTTTTCTTATGCGTGGAAAAGAAGGGTATCATGGGTTATTTATCGAAATGAAGGCAAAAAACGGAAAATTACGAGAAAATCAACGAGTGTTTATCGAAGACGCAGAAAGAAAAGATTATAAAGTAGAGGTATGTTATTCATTAGAAGAGTTCATTGAAAAAGTAAATAACTATTTGAATAAAAAATAAGAAAACTATAACCAATAAAATGAGAGATTTTAAAAGATATGATGATATTCCTAAAGTCCTGAAAATAAAGGTTTACGAATATTTTAAATCAAATGAAGAAAATACAATCCCCGCCTTATCAAAAATATTTAATATCTCACCGGCTCAACTCTCAAGGATTATAACAGAAATGCAATTGGAAGAAAAAATACAACTTAAAGTATAACTTTAAGTAAAACAAATTAAATAACATTAAATCAATTTGTTGAATAAATAAAAATTAAGTATTTTTGTATAAATACTATTATTAAAAAATCTAAAAAAGATGGAAAATCAAAACTTAAGTTACGGGGGAAAGTTGGTAGGGTTAAATAACACCCCTACAGGAAATGAAATAGTTTACCAATTTAAAAAAAATATTGCAGCTAAAATAGACACCTTAAATGATTTAAGAGCTAATTCTGAATCACAGGAACAGAAAAGATTGTGTTCTGTGGCAATAACGGAATTAGAAGGGGCACTTCTATGGGCAGTAAAGGCATTGACTTTTAATAAGGTAAGCTAACTACACCAACATTTAAGAAAAATAATTTTAACTAAATAAATCTCTTTGGAAGTAATTTTTACCGGTACATTAAAAGGTTCAGACAAGTATATACATCAACAACTATCTAAGTTAAAAGAATGTGGGTTAGATCAATTTCATTTTATAAAAAAAATTGATATTGACTATTCTATCCTAGATCAAATCGAAAAGATAATTAAACTTGTGTTTAATATATCCGATGATATTTCCTCTAATTCTAAAAAACTTGAATATGCCCAAAGCAGAATGATGTATGTTCATTATGCAAGAAAGCTGGGATTATCTACTTATGAGATTAGTAAAAAACTAAATAGGCACATATCTAGTGTCTATTTTTTTATTAAAAAATTTGATGAAGACATCCAATACGATAAAAATTTTATACAAAAATATATACAGGTCGAAAAAGAAATTAAGAATAATATAAAGTTTGATTCAATTTAAAATGTGAAAATAACCCTTGATATGGCAAAGTATAGCAAAGAGATAGTAGAAGAAATAACCGATTTAATAAAATCCGATAGTTATACCGTTACAGAGATATGCAAAAGAGTAGGAATTGCCGATTGTACCTATTTTGAGTGGCAAAAAGAAAAACCCGATTTTTCCGAGAAAATAAAAAAGGCAAAAAAAGAGAGACGTAAAATGTACGCAGTAGAAGCTGAAAAATCTTTATTAAAAAAAATTCGCGGATATGAAGTTGTAGAAACAAAGACTGTAAATAGACAAAAATCAACGGAGATAACAACAACAACAAAACATATCCTTCCTGATACCGCAGCAATAATATTTGCACTTACTAATCAAGATCCCGAAAATTGGAAAAACAAACAGTATAATGAACATACAGGGAAAGATGGTGATGATTTGTTTAAATCATTTGACGCCTCAAAAATACCTACCGAAAATTTAAAAAAGGTTGAAAAAATATTAAGTGAAGGACAAAACAATAGCTGAGTTTAATGAATGCACCGTGCCGGTATAATCCATTATTAGAAGCCCGTATTGAATTATTCAAGCGCAAAAATTTTGAGTTTATAACTGATAGGGATGGAAAGTCTCACAAAAAACAAAACGATTGCTTTCAACTATTGACAGACGATGTACATACAGACGTTGTGTACGGAGGAGCCGCAGGAGGAGCAAAAAGCTGGACAGGGTGTACCTATTTAGCTTTTATGAGTCTTTTATACCCAGGAACAAAATGGTTTGTAGGTAGAGAGACCTTAGTTGATTTAATGACTTCAACTTGGCAGACCTTCGGCAGAGTGTTTAAACAATATGGTATTGATAAAGATTACTATAAAATAAACGAAAAATATAATTTCATAGAATTTATCAATGGAAGTAGGATAGATTTTTTAAAATTACAATTCCTTCCGAAAGATCCTTTATATGAAAGATTCGGATCTAAAGAATATACAGGAGGATGGATTGAAGAAGCCGGACAAATTAATTTAGGGGCTTATGATATCCTTAAAACTAGGATTAACCGATGGATGAACGATAAATATGACTTAATCGGAAAAATATTTATTACTTGTAATCCTAAAAAAAATTGGCTTTATAATAAATTTTATAAGCCCTATATTAAAAAATTACTACCTCCACACATCGCTTTTTTACAATGCTTAGTAACTGAAAATCCTTTCATCGATTCCGGCTATATAAAAAACCTTCAAACGTCTAATAACAAGGTATTAATAGAAAGACTTTTAAAAGCTAATTGGGATTATGAAGATAACCCGAATGCTATGTGTGCCCACGATACCATTTTACAAATATTTAATAATATATTATCAGTTAAGAATGGAAAGTATTATATAGTTTGTGACGTTGCTAGGTTTGGTTCTGATGTAGCTAGAATAACTGTGTGGAATGGTTATGTTCTTATCTACCAAAATCAATTTGATACCTCGAGACTAACGGATATTCAAATGAACATAAAACATTTGCAGCAAAAATATAAAATACCGAATTACAGAGTATTAGTAGATGAAGACGGGGTTGGTGGAGGAGTGGTTGATAATTGCAATGTGATTGGGTTTAAAAATAACTCTAAACCTTTTAATGAGGAAAATTATAAAAATCTTAAAACTCAATGCGCTTATAAATTAGCAGAAAAGATAAATAATAATGAAATAGGGTTTGAGGCTGAAATAAGCGAAAGCGAGAAAGAAAATATAATCCTGGAGTTAGGAAATCTTCAAACTTGGAATGTTGACGGTGACGGCAAGTTAGAGGTTAAACCGAAGGAAGAAATTAAAGACACTATTGGCCATTCACCCGATTGGTTAGATTGTTTTACTATGAGGATGTATTTTGAATACATGGATACGGGGGTATTTGAAAATATAACTAAAGACACTTTTGGTTTTCACTAAAAATAAATAAATATTAAAATATTGATAATGGGAGTAAATAAAACGTTTGATGAGTTATTGTCTACTAAAGATATAAGCGGTATTTTGTCAATACTGGACAATAACAGCGAAAACGCGTCAAGTAATATTAAAAAATATAATGTAAACACGCATAATATAAATGATAGAGAAGATAAGATTTTAACCAATGAAAAAGGAGAACGGATAGGCCTAAAAAAACAATGGAAGTTGCCTATAAATTATCCAAAATACATCAATGAAATTTCCTTAGTTATGCTTTTTGGTAATCCGGTTAAATGGAATCAAACATCGAAAAAAACAGATAACGCTTACCATAAGTTTTTGGATGTTTTAAAGAAAATAAGATTTGACTATGCTATAAGACAATGCAAAAGAATTGCCGGAGCTGAGTCGGAAAGTGCCTTATTAATCCATTGGGAAAAAGAAGAAGAAGGAGGACTACCGGACATTTTAGCTAAACCCTTGTCAAAATCCCTTGGAGATGATTTGTATTATTCAAAAGATCAATTTGGTAGATTACTGAATTTCGCCAGAGTATATAACTTAAAAGTCGGCGGCGATGTAAAGCAACATTGTGATATATACACAAAAAAAAATATTTACAGATGTGTTAAATCTAATTTAGGGTGGGATGTAAATATAGAAATTAATTTAGCTGGCAAGATACCGGTAATTTTATTTCAACAAAATACAGAATTCGGGGACGTGAATCCTCTTATTGAAAGGCAAGAATGGTTAGCGTCTACTAATGCTGATACCAATGATTATTTTTCTTCTCCAATCCTTAAACTTCATATAGATAAAATAGCTTCCATGCCGGAAAAAAACGACCAGGGTAAAATAATCAAATTAACCGGTGAAGGCGGGGCCAGTTATTTAACCTATGATTCTTTACCTGAAGGAAAAAAATACGAAATGGATTTTTTAGATAAACACATACTCAGGGGAGCGTTTACACCTAGTATAGATTATGAAAACATTAAAGGAACAAGTAATATGTCCGGTAAAGCTTTAAAGCAATTAATGATATTAGCTAAAATAAAAGCAGATATGAATAAGGAAATATATGGGGCTATGTTGGACCGATTCTCTAATTTGATTATAGCTATTATTTCAAATATTCTAGATGTTAAATTAAAAGAAGAATGTGAAAAATTGATTATAACCCATGAATTTCAAGAACCATTTGATGAAGACATCTCAACCTTGTTAAATGATTTAATAGAGGCAAAGCAGAACGAAATTATTTCGCAACAAAGCGCCGTATCATTAAATCCTTATGTAACTAATGCTTCAGAAGAATTAGAGAAAATTAAAATAGAAAAAGAGGAAAAGGTAGAAAAAGAAAGAGCCGTAAATATTTTTGAATCCGGTATTTAATCTTAAAAATTTAAACTAATGGAAATAAAAACTAAATTTAGCGTAGGAGATACTATATATATTAAAAACGACAGTAAACAATTAGAAAACTTTATAATTGAAATACTAATAAGCATGAATGAAGTAAGGTATAAATTAAGAGATGAAAGTGGGGCGGGGATATATTATGAATTTGAACTGTCGAAAGAAAAGGACCTATTAAAAACCTTATAAAAACTAGGTAAAAAGTAAAATGATTGACGATGCCCATAAAAGAGTAGATGAGTATACCATTCAGATTGAAAAACTCTATGAAAAATATACAGATCTTTTAATTGAACTAATACTAATTCATAGAATTACCTTACATAAAAAAGCATTTACTTTTTATAATTATCCGTTTGCTGAATTGGTAAAGAATATTCTACGAAATATGTATTCAGAATTATATTCCTCATTGAAAGTTTCAATTACTAAGGAATGGAACCTGTCCAATACTAAAAATGACGAGTTAGTAAAAAAAATAAAAACAATCAAGAACAAGGATAAGTTTTTGAAAAGAAGCGATGCCCCCTTACATGCTTTTTTTGAACGTAAAAGATACGGTTTAAACTTGTCCGATAGAGTATGGAAATTAACCACTCAACACAAAAAGGAGTTAGAATTGTGCATAGACGCTTGTTTGCGTAGTGGACAATCTGCACATTTATTGAGCATCGGTATAAAAAAATATCTTAACGAACCGGACAGGCTTTTTCGGAGAATTAAAGATCAAAACAACAAATTAACTTTATCAAAAGCAGCGAAAGAATATGCGCCGGGGAGAGGAGTTTATCGAAGCAGTAAAAAAAATGCCTTACGCCTGGCAAGAACTGAAATTAATATTGCATACAAAACTGCAGATATTGAAAGATGGCAAGATATGCCCTTTGTCGTGGGCTATGAAATAAAAAGAAGCAAAAACCCGTATCCCTGTAAAATATGCGATTCATTAAAGGGTAAATACCCTAAATATTTTCAATTTGTAGGGTGGCACCCACAATGTTTATGCAGTATGCTTCCAATTTTAATGACACATGAAGAAATGCTTAAACTTAACAACTATACGTTGCGTGGAAAAGAGCTTGACTGGAAAAGTGTAAATGAAGTGGAAGAGTTGCCTTCAAACTTTTTACTTTGGTTAAGCGAAAATCTTAAAAGAATTAATACAGCAAAGTCTCTACCTTATTTTATTAGAGACAATAAAGATATTTTACCTATAAAGCCCATTTTCCAAAACCTGTGATTAATTAGTTTTTAACCTTCTTTTATATTCCTGTATGCAACAGGAAAGACTCTTGTTTTTTTATAGTAATTATTTAGTAATTACCCGTTTAAATCAAGCGAAGCGCTCATACCGTAATGTATTTTTGTGCTACAAAATATTTTGTAATGAAAGAAAAAATAAAAACAGCGCTAAAAACTAAATATAAAAATTTAGGGTTTGGAGAAAAAGCATTTAACGGGATGGCTAGTTATTTAGCTGATAACGTAACAGTAGAGGGAGATATTGATACCGCTATCTCAGGGGTTGAAAATCTTCTTAAAGCATTTCAAGGAGAAGTAGATACGGTTCGTCAGGAAAAGTCCCTACTACAAAACAAACTTGCTGAACTTGAAGGCTTAAAAAATAAACAGGAACACGGTAACGAATCTAATTTATCGGGGGCTCCGAATTGGTTTCTTGATTTCAAAAAGGCAAATGATCAACTTATTGCCGGTATTGCTGAACAAAATAAAAAATTATTGGAAGAGCAAGGGAAGGAAAAAAGACAACAGCTTATTGCTAAATATGTTAAAGAAATGGAAATACCGGAAGAACGAATGATCGGTGTTAAAATTGACGATCATCTGAAAGAGGATGAAATAAAACAATTACTTTCTGAAATTAAGCAATCTACAATAAATCTAGAAGTACCTACCAAAAAAACGGGACTTCAAGTAACCAATGATGCAATGCTAGCCCAAGAAGAAAGAGATTTCGTAGCAAGTTTACCGAATAAATCATAATAATAAAAAAATGGGAGTAAATTTTAAAGAAACAAAATATGTAGGCAGTAAGCAGCCTTTTTGGCGTGGAGAAAGTAAAGTGCTGCCCGGGGGGTTCAATATCACTAATAAATTACCAATAGGGACTTTTATTCCTCGTGGAACCTTTGTTAAAGTTAATTTTGACAAATTAGAAGCTACAATTATCAAATACGTGGTTATAGTGGGCGGTGGAACCGCTTCTAAGCCCAGAATACCTAAAGGGTCCTTGCTATGTAAAGGGGATGTTGTCGTGAAAAGTGGAGGAGAAGAGGTAAAAATTACCGATATTGATACTGATGATAACACGTTTGACACGATTACATTATCAAAACCGATTCAGGATTTAAAAGAAGGCGATATATTATATGAACCTACTAATATTCCAGAATTTGTTGTTGAGTCCGACAAAACCGTAGACGACATTAAAGACACAACCGTAAGTGTTTCGTACGAAGCGGTTATCCTTAAAAACGTGTTGGGAGCCTTTCCTGAGGAATGGAAAGAGGGCCATTATCTTAAAAAGAATCATAATATTTTATTTATAAATCAATAATATGCCACCAATTTTATATAGCTCTATATTTAAAGAATTAACTAAAAGAGTACAATTACGCATTGACGAAGCTTCACGACAAAATAAATTGTTGTTTGACACGCCTATTTACGAGAATTATATGACGTGGGATATTCCTTCTACCAGTTATCACTTTGAAGAAATCATAGGTAAATATAATTTATCGATTGCCGCTGCGACTATAGATGAGAATGCTAAAGAGCCGATTCGAGGACCTCAAGGTTTGAGTACAATTAGTGCAAAAAATCTTACACATGCTCATTCTATTCCGTTGCCTGTGCAAGAGTACAGAAAGATATTAGAATTACTGAACAGCAGTTTATTACCCGATCAGAAAAAAAAGCAAGAATTAATGCAAATCATGTTTGGCGCGGTTAAAAACGCGGTGGAAGGGGTCCAAGCAAAACTTGATATGATATTTTTAGGGGCATTATCCAATGAAGGAATTTATAATTTAAATGCAGATAATAACCCTGAAGGGATTAAAACGAGTATCAATTATCAGATGCCTGACTCCAATAAAGGAGTTGCAACCATAGAGTGGGTACAATCTAATATAGATACGGTGGATCCTTTTGAAGACATTCAGAGTATAGTGGATGCCGCCCAAAATATAAAACTTTCTGAAATATGGATTTCTCAAGCAAAACTTAGTTTTATTACGAAAGCTAAAAAATTAAAGCAAGTTATTTTGGGTACGGATAAAAGTAACAGTCCGATTTTATTAAGTCAGTTAAATTCATTTATGGAGAGCAATGAATTGCCAAAATTTAAAGTGATTCGCCGCCAAACAAATGTACGTTTACCAGACGGATCATTAAAAACAATCAGTCCGTTCAACGGAAAAAACTTAGTATTTGTACCTGAGGGGAAATTAGGTGTTATTAAAAATTCACACACTGACAACGAATTAAGACAGGAAGACGACATAACATATTCTAATTACGGGCGAATTCGAATTGCACAATGGGGAGTAGGTGAGAAACAAAATTCAAATCAAACCGATTTTATTAAAGCAGAAGTCATAGCCTTACCTGTATTTACTTCAATCAACGGAATATTTAGTTTAAAGACCGAAAAGTAGTTAGATAACCCCATGACTTATAAAGAATACTTATTAGCAACGTTAGCTCCATTTGGAGTTGAGATTGCAACCGTTGATTTAATCATAATAAATCAAAAACTTTCACCCGATAAAGAAGTAAAGACCGAAGAAGATGTGTTGCTTTTGAAAAAAACACTCTTTAAAGAATTCAGCATATTTCTTCCAAAACAAAAAACTTTGTCTGAGGGTGGGTATTCCATTTCTTGGGACATGGAAGCAATACGGTTGTGGTATTCTTCATTAGCAAAAGAATTAGGCGAAGACGATACGTTTTTTACAAGTTCAACAATAAGTGCTGTCCATTTATGGTAATGCAATATCCCTATAAATTAGAAATACTTGTAATTGCTGAGTCTATTCGGGATGGCAACGGTGATTACCAACCTCAAAAAACTGAATGGAAACATTATTGTTATTGCAGGGATGAAGCCGGAAACGGTAAAGTTATTAAAGGTGTAGATGGTGTTAATTATTTATATACGGCATTGATACAATGCCCAAAGGGTACAAAACAGGTGACTCAAGGAACGCTAATTAGAGTGATAGATGGAGAAGGATCCGTAAGGGTGCAGGAGTTGCCTGTAATGTATTCGCGAATGGATCAATTACATACAAGACTATGGGTTTAAAACCAGAATTTAATTTAGGCGAAATAAGGGCTCAATTTCATAAATACACTGAAAAGGTAGAAAGTATTCTTTTAATGAATTTAAGTTATTTAGGAGAACAAGCTGTAATTGAGGCAAGAAATAACGGGCGCTATAAAAACATTACCAATAACTTGCGTTCTTCCATAGGTTACCTGATTGTTAAAGATGGAAGCGTGGTTAAAAAAATAGGTTTTAACCGTCATGGTTTAGCAGAATACAATAAGCAGGGAGCTGAAAAAGGCGAGAGTTTAGCGTTAAAATTAGCTGCAGAACAACCCAAGAACTCGTATTCATTAATAGTAGTAGCGGGGATGAACTATGCCGTATACGTGGAAAGCAAAGGGTATAATGTCCTTACTTCTTCTGAAGAATTAGTCAGACGGGAGCTTCCAAAAATGGTTACCAATCTAAACAAGTTAATAAGTTGAGAACCAATATAGATGTACTTGATTTAATTTTCAAGACAATACAATCTTTACAAGCCTGTTTAACCGGAGGAGTTTATAAACTGCAACGTCCGGCAAACTCTAATAAAGAAGATATTGTTATTAACTCTTTAATACTTTCAACCGGAGACATACAAAAGGGAACATATAACCTTAATATTCATGTTCCTGATTTGATAATAAAATACAAAAATCAAATACAAAACCAGCCAAATTTGAAAAGGCTGAACGAGTTAAACGAATTAGTAAGAAATAAAATTGATGAAATTTATAATGAGGATTACAACTTATACATAGTTTGGGAAAATACCCTTAAAGATGTGGATACCGCTAATAATCATTATATAAACATAAGAATTCAATTTATAAGTTATAAAGCATATTTTAAATAAAATAATAGAAAATGGCAACAGATAAGACAATAACCAGGGGACTCCAAAAAATAGAATTTGGAACCATTCCTGCAGATGGGGGAATGACTAATCAGTGGTTTCGATTGGGATATACAAGACGCGAAACATTTACATTTAACAGTGAAGATGGAGATACGACAGATTTTTATTCAGAAGAATCAGATACGGCGATTGATTCAATAACAGTACCGGGGAAAGAGAGTTTTGAGCTTGATTTAATGAACTTTAATTTAGAAACGCTACAAAAACTTTTTGGAGGAACTATTAAAGGCACAGGAGACGATGCAATTTATTGTGCGCCAAATAAAATTGAAGCAAAAGAGTGGAGCTGCAAAATAACTCCTGAAAAGGGGTATATATTTGCTTATCCTAGAGTATCCATAATGCCTAAATTATCCGGTTCTTTTACAAAGAACGAACTTATGCAAATACACCTGGTGTGTACAATACTTGAACCAACTAAAGAAGGTGAGTCTAAATGGCAAGTTCAAAAGATAACCCAAACTCTACTTAATTTAAATTCTCTTTTGCAATCAACAGATATTGGAAAACTAAAAGAGAATTCAGAGGAATCAATACTTAAAAGAGTTAAAGAGTTAAACCCGTTAGTCGATATTTCAAATGTTGAGGTTTCCAATATAACTAAGAATTCTGCTACAATTAGTGAAAAAGCAGGGGGAGAGTATATAGGCTCGGTAAACGTTGGGTTTACAGTTTAAGCACATTAAAATTTATAAAAAAATCATGTAAATAAGCCTATATAACCCCTATTATATAGGCTTTTTAACTTTATACAACCATGGATATATCTCAAAAACTACAAGCAGAAAGACAAGAATACGATTTGCTGTTAAACCAAGGAGTTGAATTTTCAATTTCTGTGGAATATAAAAAAAAAGAAAAGATTAAACGGGAGGGCCTATTTTCATTCTTACCCGCAACATATAAAACAGTAAAAATAAGCAAAGAGAAAAAATTTGTTATAAAACAACCGGTATTAAAGGTCTTAGACAGGCTATCTAAAGAATATTTGAAGTTAGAATATGAAAATTCACTAGATAATGAAGATCAATTGCAGCTAAATAAAGCAGCTATATCCTTAGTTAGAGAAAAGGCGATTGTCTTAGCAAAGATTGTTGCTATTGCCGTTCTGGGCATGGAATATACGAATGAAAAAAAATTGAAATATTATACAGGGCTTTTTTACCGTTCATTAACTCCTTCTAAACTCGTAGAGGTTGCGCTGTTGATTAATACTATAGGAAATTTAGTGGATTTTACCAACTCTATCAGATTACTAGCCCCGCTAAGGACAGCAATCCCGACTCCGATAGAGGAAAACAAAGAGGCTTAAAATCTTTATACGGGATCAGGGGAGAAATTAAAAAAAACTTTGGGTTTACATGGAAAGAAATGAACGAGGTTATTCCTTGGCCAATCATTCAACGAATGATGATAGACGCTTCAAATTATGAATACGACACAAACGAATCAAAGACTCCGTCTACCTCTCAATCTAACAAGGTGTCCTATCAAACGGATGAGGATATTATAAATTATATGCTAAATCAACAAAATAAAAATCTATAATGAACAATAACGAAGGAGCTTTAAATTTTTCGGCTGAAATTGATCTAAGCCTTATAAAAAAAGCGATAAAACAGGGGGAAGATTTAATTAAAAATTTTTCCAATAATGCCGTGGATGATTTTTCTAAATTAGATACGGCAGTTGTAAATTCCGGTAAAAGGTTGGAATATTTAATACAAAAAAATGCTTCCAAATACGGGGTAAATTTAAATAAATTAATCCTTCCTGCCCCCGGAAACAGTGTGAGTAACGAAATGGTTAAGCAGCGGGTTATTATGGAAGAAGCCAAAAGAAATATTAAAGAATTGTATAAGGAGATCGAGAACTTTAAATATCAACAAAAAACTTTTGGCGAAGGGTCCAAAAAATGGAACGAACTAAAAAACAGAATTATCGATGCTAAGTCTGCTATAACCGCATATTCAACAGAATTAGAGACGGCGAAGCAAAAAATAAAAGATTTATCTTCCAATAAACCTGTTAAAGCAACCATTCAGGGTCTCGACAAAACTAAAAAAGATGTTGAAAATTTATCTAGTACCGTTAAAGATGAAACCTCTAAAATGAACGGGTACTTTAAATCTCTATCCACAGGGGTTGCCGCTTATTTTTCGCTAACTGCCTTAAAAGGCTTTACCAACCAATTAATAAAAGTAAGAGGAGAGTTTCAACAAAACCAAATAGCATTTGAAGTTATGCTTCAAAGCAAGGCAAAGGCCGACCAATTAATGGGCGAATTGGTAAGTTTTGCTTCCGAATCTCCTTTTGGGTTGCAATCATCCTCAAAAGCCGCAAAACAGTTGTTAGCTTATGGGAGTGCCGCACATGAAGTGCGCAATGAACTCAAAATGTTAGGGGATGTTGCATCAGGGGTATCTCAACCAATCGGAGACCTGGCGTATTTATACGGTACGTTGAGGACCCAAGGAAGAGCGTATGCGGTAGACATCAGACAATTTGCGGGGAGGGGCATCCCTATTTACGAGGAATTAGCCAAGGTCCTAAAAGTTAATACCAACCAAATAAACGAAATGGTAGAAGCCGGAAAAGTAGGATTTCCAGAAGTTCAAAAAGCGTTTAAAAATATGTCTTCAGAGGGCGGGAAATTCCATAACTTGATGATCAAACAAACGGAATCATTGGTTGGACTACGGGAAAAACTATCTGATGCGGTGGATGTTGCCTTAAATGATATAGGCACAAAAACACAAAGTATACTTTCAGGGGGAATTTCGGCCGCTGCTTTTTTAGTTGAAAACTATGAAGCAATAGTTAAAGTTTTAACTACACTTATCAGTACTTACGGGGCTTATCGCGCCGCATTAATGCTTGTTAATACACTTCAAAAAGCCAATACAAGTATTTCAATGGTTACAAACGTAGTTAATTTGTCCAGAGCCACTCAAGGGTTGACTATAGTTTCAAGGGCTCGAGCGGTAGCCTTAGCGGCTGAAACCGTGGCCCAAAATGCTTTAAATGCCGCAATGAGTGTCAATCCTTTTGTGTTAATTACCACCACTATTGTTGGATTAACCGCTACTATGTGGGCCTTGCATGACAGCACTAACGCTCAAGAAGAAGCGCAAAAAAAATTAAATGCTCGATTGGAAGAAGGACAAAAAAGAAGAGAAAATACCTCAAGATGGGTAGATACGATCAATTCACAAACAAACTCCATTTATGCTCAAGTAGAAGCTTTCAATAAATTAAAAGCCTTATACCCCGACTATTTACAAAACTTAGATCTTCATGCTTTTAAAGCCAAAAGTGCGGCAGAGCAACAAAAGATTTTAAATAAAGCCATGGATGATGCCGATGTTAAGATAAACACGAAAGGCATAGAAGAAGTGGAAAACAAAATTAAAGAATTAAGAGAACGTTATGAAAGAACGGTAAAAGACGACAAAAATGTATTTGAAATTATTCATGTAACCAAATTACTTGCGGCTCAAGAAGAAGAATTAAAATTACTTAAAGAGCAAAAAAAACTTAACGAGCAAAATGCCAAAGAGGCTGCGTATCAAGAATTATCGGAAAAAGAGAAAATTAAATACCTTGAAGAGCAAAAGAAAATTTTAACAGACCAGGCATTGGCTATTTTGGATAATCAAAATGTATTGAATAAAGAGAATTTATCGCATGAAAAAAAGATATCATTAGTAAAACAAGGGACTGAGGACCTGTTGAAACAAAAAAAATTAATTATTGAAACTAAAGACGAGGTAGATAAACTAGGATATTCATTTTCGGTTATTCCTTCTTATTTATCACCCATCAATTATGCTTTAAAAAATAAATTAGAAGAGATAAGCGGTGTCGACGTAAAATTATTAGCTCTAAAATCACCGGCAGCAACTAAAAATAAGGAATATTGGAAAAAAAGAGAAGAAGAGTACACCAAATTACTGGAAGCGTTGCCGTCCTCGGGCAGGACCACCAATCAAGAAAAAGACTTTAAAGAATACACTCAACTGATCAAAGAAGCACGAAAAGAGTTAGACCAATACAATATATCCGTTGAAAAATCATCCAAAAGAAAGACAAAAACTAAGAAAGAAGAATATCCTTACGGATCTTTAAAGTATTGGGAAGAGGTATCCAGGAAAATTGATGACATTATATCAAAAACAGCGTATGAAGAAAAAAACAAGGAGTTTATTAAAAAGCTTTCCGACAAAAAGATAGAAGCAGATCAAAAAGTGGAAGAGATCCGTTTTAATCTGGCAATACGGGGATTTGATGAAGAATTGACCTATAAAAGTCAACAATATTCTAATTACTATAAATGGATCGAGAATTTGGGTAAAGATTCTGCCGATAAGCAATTTTCCGATTTACTAAAAAACGGAAATACATTTTTAGAATATTTAGAAAAACAAAAAGCCAATATCGTAAATAAGGGAGGCCAATTAACCTTAGTTGAAGGCAATCAACTATCCGTCCTTACGGACAGAATTAATGAAATTAAAGGTATAAAATCATCCTTTGAGCAATTAAAGGACAGTATTGCCCGAGCAAAAGATGAAAGCCGGTCCTTGTTTGAATATGTGGAAAAAATTTCAGAATTCAAACAAAAATTGAATGAAGGAGCGATTCATATTTTTGGTGAGCAAAAAAATGAAGCGTTTAACTTTCTCAATCAAGAATCCGAAAAAACGCAGCAGGATATTTTAAACAATTTATTGGCTAATTTCAAAACTTTTGAAACTCAACGAAAAGAAATAGTTGACGAAGCCGAGAAAAATATATTGCTTGCAAGAAAAAAAGGATATTTAGAATTAATTCCTCTCATAGAAAAGACTAAAGACAGACTTATCGGTGAATTAGACGCCTCGGAAATACAAGGTTCTGATATTTGGCAACATCTATTTGACGGGATGGGCGATGTGTCTTTAGAGGTGTTTAAGAAAAGCACGAAGAAGATGAAAGAAATGATCGCCAATATTAGTGATGAAGGAATTAAAAAGAACCTCACCAAACAATTAGACGATTATGAAACCTCAATTTCTTCTCCTTTAACCAATCTTAGAAAGGCTATTAAAAAATACAAGGATGCGGAAGGTGATATGAATAAATCCAAGGCGCTTGATAAATTAAAAAAAGCGTATCAAGAGTTTGAAGAGAATGCAATAATGTCTTTAAAGGCGGTTTCCAACGGATTAAAGGATTTAGGCTATAAAACCGAAGATTTAGATAAAATTGTCAAAGGAATAGAAGGAGGAATGCAGGCTATTTCCGGTGTATTAAATGAAAATCCGGCACAAATAATTGGTGGAGCTATGGGCCTGATCAGTACTCTTTCTGATGCCTTTGATCGCAAATCAAGAAAATTGCAAAGGAGAACGAAACAATTAAAATCTGAATTAGCAGAAATACAGCGGTTGTTCTCAAACTTGGAACGTGAAGTAGGCAGGGCGGTAGGAGAGGATTATTACTCAACGCAACGGGATAAAATCCAAAATTTACAATCTCAACAACAAAAACTTAATGAGTTAATAGCTAATGAGCAAAAGAAAAAAAGCAAGAAACGCGACAACGGAGCGATTGAAGATTGGAAAAATCAAATAAATGAAATTAATAATCAAATCATCGACATTCAAAACAATATAGCAGAAACCCTCACCCAAACAAATTTTAAAGACGTGGCAAATCAATTGGCAGATGTTTTTACGACTGCTTTTTCAGAGGGTAAGGATGCGGCCAAAGATTTTGAAAAGACGTTTAAGCAGGTCATTGCTAATTCCGTTAAAAACGCGCTTAAATTGCGCATATTAGAACCGGTAACCGACAAGTTTGTTAAGGATATGTCTGACTATATGGGTAATAATAACAATTCCTTATCAGGGTTTGATTTTGATAAATGGAAAAACCAGTTGAGCGAGGCGGGAAATAGTTTTACTAATGCGCTTACGGAGTTTGAAAATTTTTTTAAAAACATTAACTCTGTAGAGATGGACCCTCTCTCAGGAGCCATTAAAGGAGTGAGTGAAGATACGGCAAATTTAATTGCCGGACAGTTGAATGCCATTCGCATGAATCAATTAAACTCTTTTAATTTATTGAGGGACCAACTTACATTGATGAGTAAAATTGAAATGAACACCTTTAAATTAAATTCCATGGAAAAAATGATGAGTGACATGGTACAATATATTAAATCTAATTCGGGACTGGACAGCGCTCGAGCAAAAGGATTATTCTATTAAATAAAAAAAATGGATAATAAACAAATAAAAAATATCATGCTAAAAATGGGAGGGCATTGTGAAGATTCATTAAACGATCTTGAGAATGCCCGGACCGTCAGAGAATTGACCCACGTTTTGTTCGATTATATTAAACCTTGTATGGAAAAAGATTTTCCTACTTATGAAATTATGGAACATTTTAAGTTGAAAGGTGAGCCTTACGGGGTTTATGTAGACAGCAGGGGGGTATTTGAAGCTCAAGAACAAAACATTCTTTACGGAGATTCAACGATCACTTTACATGTCAAGCCGTATGACGTGGTAAGGATCTATTTAAAGCATATTGCTCATGTAGATCTGTCAGTGGGTGAGAATGCCATAGTACTATTATATAAATTCGACCAATCTACTTTTAAAATAATCAATGGAGATAAAAATAATATTTTTATTAGAGATAAAATAAAGTAAATTTTATATATTTGAGTGCAAAATTAATTATATGCTTTGGTTCATTGTAATAGTTACATTTATAATCGTGCTTTTTTTAGGTTTATTAGCAGGCAACGAAGAAACCCAAAAAACTAATGAAAGGATTAAGTTTAATTCAAAAAAAATGAATGATAATCTGCCTAGTGGATTTTATAAATCCAAGCTTTTAATAGGATATAAAGGATTTTACATTTTTGCCGTGGATAATATAAATAAAAAGATAGCTGTATTAGTTAACGGTAATACAAAAGTTATAGATTTTAAAGATATTTTAAGTGTAGAAATTATTGAAAACGGATCTGTAATAGATAAAAAATCCGCTACAAGAACAATTGGAGGAGCTGTTGTAGGAGGTATCCTGGCGGGGGGGGTAGGATCAATTATAGGAGGATTATCTGGTGCAAATCATCAAAAAAAATTAGTATCGAAATTAAGTGTTAAGATATTGATTAAAGACATACATTCACAATCAATAACGATTGATTGTTTTGATTCAATGACAATGCCAATTGAAAAAAAACAAAAAGCCGATATAAGTAAATCGTTTTTTAAAGATATTTATTTAAAAGGAGTTGAAGATGCAACTCAAATAAAGGACACTTTAAGCATTATTATTGATGAAGTAGACTCACAAAATATTACGCCCGATAACAAAAATTTAACTAGCGAGAAAAACATTGCCGTGTCTGCATCCGACGAACTATTTAAGCTTCTTGAATTAAAAGAAAAAGGCGTTTTAACAGAAAATGAATTTACTATTCAAAAACAAAAAATATTAAATAATTAATTTACTAAAGGTAGTTGTTTATTAGATTATAATACTGTAAAATTTTTTTCTTTTGTGTTTTAAATGTAGAAGGAAACAATTACGTTATTCCTGTTATATACAATAAATAAAGATTAGATAAATACAAATATAATTTAATCTTAATGAAAAAATGGAACTAATATTTTGCGGTTGAATAGAAAAGTTATTGTATATTGACTAAAGAATTTAATCAACAATTGGTGAGACATTGTGCCGGCCAATAGGTAATAAGATAAATTCGCACTAACATTATAGAAAACTATTGATCTTTTACGTCTGAATATATAACCCTTTTTTGATTGGGTTTACTTATAGATGTAATTATAGATAAGTTACAGACGGCTTAAAATTTGTTATGCGTATTAAAAATGCTTAAAAGCAAGTAACCTATAAAGAATTGGCAAAAAAAATGAGTGAATACGATAACATAAAATCAGATGAAATTAAATCATTTGAAATTAAATTACTTGGAGTTAATGCAATTCCAGAAAATTTTACTTTAAATGAATTATTTAATCTATTTTCTGAACTACAAGATGCATTGAAAATAGAAGCATATGTCATGTATCCTAATGAGATAAGAAGCAATGAAAAACTTGAGTTGAAATTAATTGAACTCAAAAATAATTGTATTTTAACAAAGTTTGAACCTACCAATATATTTATGAATAATTCATTTGAAAAAATATCAGAGAGCATAAAAGATAATAAATATGATACCCTTTCCTATGATACAGGTAAAAAGCTACAATCATTTAATAAAAAAATAAAGGATAAGGGAATATACAATTGTCAATTTATTAGTGAGGGTAATGTTATAAGTGAAATAGATAAAACAACTGATATAATATTAGATAAAAACTATATTAATGACTACACTACAATTTATGTTAAGGTTGAATATTTATATGACGGGAAACAACCATCAACCAAAATACGTTTATCAAATGATCATGCTATAACCATAAAAATATCTAAGAATATAGGTTTAAAGTTAAAAGATTATTTATACTCCTCATCATTAGTTGGATTAGAGGGAGAAGCAAAATATTCGATACAAAATTTTAAATTACTTGATTTTACCATAGAAAGAATTATTGAAAATGAATCACTTCCACTAACAAAAGCATTAAAAGATTTAAGAGATATAGTAGGAGATCATTTCGATGGGAAAGATATTAACGATTTACTTTTAAATGATTAATATGAGCTTACAAAAAGTATGTTTAGACGCTCAGGTGTATATATGGGGCATTAAAGAGGAATCTATTCCAGAACAAAAGCAAATGATAGATTTATCTAAAAAATTATTTGAATATTTAGAAAACAAAAATATAGATGTTATATTACCAACTCCTTTAATTACAGAATTAACATGGACGATGGATGAAACTAAAAGGGAAAAGCTTACTAAATATTTAATACAGCGTTTTAAACCGGCTCCGTTTGATGCTGTTAGTGCAATAATTTGCGGCAAAATGTTAAGTCAATATGTTAATAAGCCTAATTATGCGCAAATAAAACAAGATATAGGAAAACGTAAATTAAAATATGATGCTTTAATAGCCTCTATTGCTATAAAGAATGAATGTGATTGTATTTTCACCATGGATGAGGATTTTAATATTGCTAAAAACTTTATTGATATCAAAAAAATACCCGATAACTTAAGTTTGTTTGATGCCGAAAATTCAGATACGCCTAATATATTTAATACTTAAACATAAATAATAACTAACTCAAAAGAATAAGTATTTTTATTTGCCTTTAAAAGTTATAAACAAGATCATTTTTAAAAACTAATAAAAATTCTCTAATTATTATTTAATAATCCTTTTCTTTTATTATATCTATAATTTTTTCCAACTCGTTAACTGTATTAGCTTTAAAAAATTCTCCTTTATAGTCTATTAGCGCGGTTAATTCATTTGTTTTTCTTTCATCAATAAATAGATCTAATAAAGGTATATTTAATTTTTCAGATATAATTTTTAATGTTTGAATAGATGGTTCTTTTAAATTATTACTTAATGTACCTTTTGAAATACCTATCATTTCTGCAAGTTTCGTTTTCGTGATACCTCGTTCTTTTAATATTTCATCAATTCTATACATATAAATTTAATTTATTTGAAACAAAATTAATGTTTCACTTAGTTAAAGTTTTATAAAAATAAAACTTTAACATATCTTTAACACATATTAATAGTTTCATTATAATAAAACTTTATATATTTGTGGTATCAAATTATTGAAACAAAAAAAATAATTAAAAATTAAAATCATGAAAAAAGAAAAATTAGCACAATTATTAAATGGCCGTCAATATGGAGAAGAAATGACCGATGAAGAGCAATTACAAGCCGAAAAAAATGGGCTTTTGGTTTGTTTCGGGGCTTCTGATGATTTATTGGAATTTAGAGGTATTATGTCTGATGAAGCAGGAATTTATGGAGGAGGGAGTATTTTCCTGTATAAAAACAAAGATCAGAAATTCGCATTTTTAGATGAACCAAGCTATGATGAATTATCTGCAACTCTTGATCAAAAAGGTTTACCTATTTCTCTTAAAACGCTGCCAATTAAAGCAGAATGGTGTCCAGAAAAACTAGACTGTACATGGTTAATAACAACAGATATACCTCATGCTACATTTGACATTTATGATAATGAAGAATTGTATTGCCGTGGAATCGTGTTAAAATTATCAGATATAAAAAATTATTTAAAAAACTAAAATAATGACACATTCTACAAACAACAAAAAATACTTTTTGAAATAGATATAATAAAAAATAATTTAAAGATACTTTAATATGGAAACAATTTTAAATGCGACAGTATGCGTACAAACGTTATATAAAGATATTAACAATAATCTACAAGAACATTGGTTAGATTTAAATAAATATAAAAATATCGAATCATTTTATGAAAAATGTAAACAAATACATAATGATGAAAATGATCCAACATTTGTGTATCCAAACTGGGCATATATACCCGGTAATTTCATATCAGAAATACATATTGATAAGCGAATTTTTGAATTAATTGAACACGCTAGTAAATTAACGGGAGATGATCGGAAAGGTTTTCATTCTTTTTTAGATGGTAATGAATTTGAGATAGATAATAATGCTAGCGATATCATTAATATGTTTAATGAGCAATTTATCGGTTATTTTGAATCGTATGACGACTTTGGGCGTTATCTTTTAAAAAATATGGGATACAAAATTGACGAAATTTTAGATAATTATTTCAATTATGGAAAATTTGCAAGGAAAGAATTAATTAAAGGTTCATTTTACTCTATCGGTAATTCTTTTTTCTCACTTCCCCAAAATAAAAAATCATTCTAGTAAATATTATTTTAAAATACTTCAATATGGAAACAATTTTTAAGTCGAATTATGAATTTATCAAATTATTGATAATTCTGGTATACAAATTAACGAATTCTTATAGCGTTATAAAAAATAACGAAAAGTGCAAGTTAATGAAAAATAAAAGCCTTGCAGTCCTTTTCTATGACTACAAGGCTCTTAAATTGTAAAGATGTTATTAATACCTTGTGTAAAGTTCAACACAAAGATAACAACTATTTTTATACTGAAAAATAAGTAATTATAAAAATACTATCTTTTTAAATTATTTGAATCCATTTATCATGCATAAATATTAATATTGCGCTACTAGCATATAACAAAGCAATTCCATCTTGTAGACCTCTCTTTAAAGTTAAAATTTGATTTCCATTTCCTAATATTGAGCATGAAGAGATTGCACGGAAAATAAGTAGTTGTCCTTCTTGCGGTTTATTTGGAAGATATATTCTATCATCTTTATTAGTAGAAAATGTAAAACAGGAAGTTTCATTAAGAGTAATTCCTCCATTAAGAATTTGCGTACTAAGATATAATCCCATCGCTTTTAACACTCTTATATATGCCCCCCATGAAGGGGCAGGGTTGTTGCTGTAATTTTGTGCACTAGCAAAGAGACCACAAATACCCCATTGATTCCAATATTTTTGATCCATGGAAGCATCCCCTTTCACGATTAAAGCGGCCTTAAATTCTGCACCATAATTTGTTTTATAAACTGTTTTTCCGGCTCTGTTAATTTCAATACCTTGAGATCCTACCGTAGTTTTATGACCTTTAGCGTTTGCAATCATAATTTCTCCAATTTCAGAGCTTATATTTATCTCGTTTATAGTATTCTCCGTTGTGTTTTGTTCGGTATATATTTGAGAATCATTTTTAAAATTTATACCACCATTAACCCCGTTTAATTGCGCCTTAGGAGATCCTTGTGAAGTTTTATTTTGTGAAGTGATTTTACCGTTTTGGATTATCCAATCCCCGATATTAGCGTTTTCGGCTAATAAAGTATCTGTAGCAACACTTTCAAAATTAGCTCCAAAAGGAGTCCATTTATGAGTAGCTAAAGGCCATATGTCGACAAACTCTCCGGCATCAATATTAGAAATATAATACATATCTCTAAACTTAACCACCTCAACAGTTTGTCGAGTACCCCTATAAACCGTATGATCTTTATATTCACCCCTAAAAACTAATGCAGGACCGTTATAACCGTCCTTTCCGTCTATACCATCTTTACCATCCTTACCATCTTTACCGTCCTTACCGTTTAGTCCGTCTTTGCCATCCGTTCCATTCCTTCCATTTGCACCATCCTTACCATTTGTCCCGTCTTTTCCGTTATAGCCGTCTTTACCGGATTTAGATATAATAGTCCAATAAGATCTGTTGGTGGGCGTATTTCCAGGGTTGGCCTCTTTAATCATTCGATAAGAAGAACCTAAATAAGTAACTTCATCACCCACGTAATATTTTTTCGAGTTATCATATTCGCCCCTATATACACCAATAACATTTTCATCTCCTGAAGGACTTTGTACTATAGTTCCTTTAATAACCAACTTTCTGTCATTATTTCTATTCCACTCAATACACGCATTATCGTCTCCAAATTTAAGGTGATTGTTGTCCAGGTCTAAAAAAGAGCTTCCGTCTGAAGAAGTTATTTTTCCGGTTCGTATAAATTTACCGTTTATAGTAGTACTTCCATACGTCAGAGAAATTGACCGTACATTGTCTTGTACTGAATTTAACACCCCGATAATGAAATGGAAGTAGGAAGAGTCATCATCAACTTTAATTTGATCTTGAGAAAAAATAAGAGTTCCATTGCCTCCTTTTTTTTCACATCGGGCATATATATAATAAGCATTAGTATTAGATAAATTGGTAGTGCCTGACCCTAAATTCCAATATTTGATATCTTGTTCAATTGCGTAGTGTACCAAGCTGCCACCCGTAACCTTTATAACATTGTAATCACCTTGATAGTTTGCCTCCAACAGGGTATTAATCAAGTCAAACTGCATAGATTTTGCACCTACCGATAACATCATGGTGTCAATACTTCCAGGCTTAATTTTTTCGGTAAAATAATTACCCTCGGGGTCAAATATTAATCCTTTCAATTCTTCAGTATCTCGCCAATTACGTCTAATTCTAGCGGGATCTTTTAAATTATTTACTTTGATAATGGTATCATTTTTAATCACATTCTCCAATATGTTTGTGATTATATTGGTTTCTACCGTGTCTGATATAGTCAATTCATATTTATAAGGGTTTATCAGGTCTCTTGAAAATGAATTTACTCGTATACTTTTATTAACATTAATATCTTCATCTTTAATTTTTATTAAATCTCCGGCTTGGAAAAAATTGGTTATCGATCCTTCTCCTTCTCTTTTCTTTAAAAATAAAGGATCAATAACTAAAGAATATTCTACATAAGGTTGTGAATTTTGTTGATAGTATTTTTCACCCTTTTTTAGTAATCTTTGTTCCGCATCATCAATATAATTCTGAGGTAAATTTATATTTAATAATACATACGTATCTCCTGGCATTATTTGAAAGGCGGGACTTTCTTCATTGGGTAACCTTAATCCTCTATCATCGTCAAAAGGAACTAAAGAAAACATTTTTTGTTTATCGTCGTAAGAGTGCACGTCAAACTCATAACCTGCTAAATTACCGGTTTGAAAATGTACTTTAGCGTTAGTCCCTTCAATTAACCACAGGGTACCTTGATCATCTTTTTCATTCAAATTAAACATTTCCTCATCGCAAAATTGATAATATTTACCTCCTAAAGAAGTTACTTTGCCCGTGCGACATGGATAAATATCGTCAAAGTTTACGACATTTTCAACGATCCCGAACTTATTAACGGCTTCTTTTTCTTCTAAATAAGAGGTTACCTTGTTTTTATTCGGTAAACATAGTTTGGTTTGACGATATTTTGTACTTAAATTTTTAGATCCCCCGTAAACAAATAATCGAGTTACTAAAGATTTATTATTACAATTATTTCTTGATAAATTATATAATCCACCCATTTTGCCATATTCAAAGGTGAAAGGATAGGTATTTCCAACAACTTCTTTAATGTTTATGGTGTGATATTCAGTTGAACTTATTATTTCAAATTCCGTATCATATTCTTGACATAAGCTTTGCAACACCTGAAGACAATTTTGACCATCAAAGGAAAGGTTTTTATATTCTGTGTTTGTTGGACATTCACCAAGCCTCCAACGCTTACCGAATACTCTTTGTGTATTAGTAATAATAACTTCAGCAAATCCTCTTAAATCAGATACTAAATAATCTCCTTTTAAGTCTATGTCTCCTTTACTTTGAGGAATAAGATACGTACATTTTAATAGATCATATTGCAAGGATTCAAATTTAACTTGATAGGTAAACTTCCTTGAGCTTTCTTTGACAATAGACGGAATTGAATTTAATTTATAAATCTTATCGAAAACATATATATAATCGTTAATCCTAAAATCAATCGGAGTAGCACTGATTACAGTCATGTTAACTATATCATCGCTTAATAATGTGGTAATTTGTGTTGCTGATGTAACCTGAGATACGTTTGTTGAGGAGTTTAAACAATATGTTTTAAAAGAGCCGTTGGCATTTCTATATACAGTAAATTGTGAATTATTCATTCTATTTTTTTTCTTATTAGATTCCACGGGTTAACAATATACAATTATCAGGATTAGAAAAATAAAGGGCATTAATTCCTTTATTAGACGTTAAAATTATATATCCCCTATTTTTTAAATTATTTGAGGCATTGAAATGAACGGTTAGTTGGTCATTTCCTTCTCTTAATTCTACCTCTTTTCGAACAGAAAAGATATCTTCTTTTATGGAGTATACCGTTATAAATGTATCTTTCTGAATGCTGTTGAAATTAAATATAACTTCTCTAGCTTCCGGCTTAACAGCATATGTCAATTTCATGGGTTCGGGCTCTGTAAATTCAAGAGTGAACGTTGAAAAAAATGTCCCATTACGCCATTTTTTTGTATGGTTTATTTCTCCTGAAAGATATACTGCGTATACAAGCGGGTTTGAATAAGGAAACTCAATAACTAAGCTTACGAGTCCTTTGCTATGACTGCTTAAAAACAATTTGTTTAATTGTTGAGACTTTGAAATAAAATCTTCTTCATTGTTGCATTTCATATAGCAATTAAGTTTAATTATCCTAGGTTCAAATACCCTGTTAGTTAAATCGACCTCGATACCGTGTTCATCCGGCCAATTGGCGGTTAAAAACTCTTTAGGTTTAGGCATATCCGTTAGTCCGAAAGACTGAGAAACTACAATACCCAAGTCTTTGCAATTAATGCCATTAAATTTATATGTGATAGAATACATGTTATATATTTTATTCAAAAATATTTCATTCAAAAATTCAGGGAGGTTATCGTTAGAGATGATTACTAAATAATTACTATACACGATAATAAATCGTTTTTCTTAGAATTATTTTTGAGAAAAAATGCACGAATTTAATTCATACGAAGAAGAGGGGCTTAAAGATTCTCATTTTCAATTTAAAAGAAAGAACGAGACCTATAAATTACCATATCCCAAACGATATAAAGCCGTAAAGATAACAGGGAGCGGATCTAATCATGAATTTATTGAAAAAATTAAAGTGTATTCTATTGATTACCCAAATGAAGCTTTGGCAATAGGCGAATTAGATGAAATCAAGGTTAATAACAAAGTATATACTGATTTAAAAAATCTTCTTGAAGAATTAAATAAAATACTTTATAAAAAAGGTGGTGGTGAAGTAAGTGGAAATACAGGCATACAACAAACCATATATGATTTAAACAGTTTTAATTGGAATGTACACCCCGATATAAACGTTAAAAATTTTTATGCCATTAAAACAGGAAAACTGGTAACCATAAAAGCTTATATAGAGATTATACAGGCACAAGATATGGGACGAATATCTCTTTTAACTATACCCGAAGAATTACGGGGAAAATCAGATGATACAGCAGAATACTCTCAAGTTCTCTTGGTTGACGGATATGTACCGGTAGGTGTCCCTATAACGACTACATTAAGAGAATTAAAATATAACGTAACCGATGGTTATATAGATTTAAAAGCTGACAGTGAATACGATAATTTTAATGATTGTAATTTTTCATTTACCATAAGTTATCTGAGCGATAAATAAAATTATTAAATGAAAGAAATAATAGATAAAATAATGTCTTTCGGCGATTGGTTTATAACCAACGCTTTCAAAAAAGAATTTTTATTTCTTTTAGTATGTGCATTAATGCTCATCCCCGCTTATATATTCCACGATGAGTTGGAAGATAAAAAAAGAGAAAAGATAGAATGCGACAAAAACAGAGAAGAAGAAAAAGACGAGTATTATTTAGAATTGAAGAAAAAAGATGAAAAATATGACGAACTGGAAAAAAAATACATAGAACAAAACCAAAAATGTTATGAGAAATGGGTGGAATACTTAGGCGAAACCAAAAAAGAATATCACCATATAACCAAAGATATTCAAGATAACGAAAAAATAATTAGAGAAGCAAACGAAGCTATTTTAAGATTAAAAAAACTAAAAAAAGAAAAATAGTATGAAACTAAAAATTATCATATCAGCTCTGGGAGTACTCCTTTTTTGCTATTTACTCAAGCCTTACCCATTAAAATATATGACGCATCACAGATATACAGAAAGCAAGAAAAACCGCTTTGCTGTTTCTGAGTTGCCGAATATCGATTCCATAAAAACCATAACAAGCAAAAATGTAACTAACATCAAAGCGAAAAGAAAACAATTATTGAATTCGGAGGAAAGAAAAAACAAGGTACTGAACGAACTTAAAAACGAGTTGGCCTTTGCACAAAAAGAAATAGAAGAAGACAGTAAAAAGCAACGAGAAGCCATCGTAGAAAATCTAGTAAAAAATCAAGACAAAGCCCATAAAAAAAGAACAAGAAAAAACAAAACATCAAAAAATTAGAATATGAATAAATTCAGTAGCAGAAGTTATAAAAACTTAAAAGATATACATCCGGACCTGGTAACCGTAATGGTAGTGGCCATACAAGACAGTCCTTACGATTTCACCATAACTCAAGGGCTGCGGTCCACTCAAGAACAAAAAGAACTTTTCGCACGGGGACGAACCAAGCAGGGCAAAATTATAACCTATGCCGACGGAGAGAAAAACAAGTCCAACCATCAAGCAAAGGCCGACGGTTACGGCTATGCGGTAGACTTATATCCTTATTACAATGGATCCGTACAAACAGGAGAAAAAGGAGAAGGACCGGAAGTACGAAAAAGATTAAAAGCCATAGCAGAACACATAAAAAAAACAGCCAAAGAATTAAATATTACAGTAGAATGGGGGGGCGATTGGAAGATGTGCGATGACCCTCATTTTGAGTTGAAAAAACCTTAAACCAATGAAATCTAAAGAAAAATTCATATTTACCGTTGGAATGCTCGTGATGATATTTGCCGCCTGTTATACGTCTTATAAAGCCGGTAAAAGAAAAGTTATCACTAAAACACAGCAAAAAGAAATTAAAGTATCAGAAAAAAAGGTAAAAACCTACAAAAAAGAATACGACAGCCTACAGAAAGAATACGATAAGTTAGAGCAAGTAAAACAAGAAGTAAAAAAAATATACCTGAAAGGGAAAGAAAAAATTACTCTTATTACAGAAGAACGGATACAGCAATACAACGATACCCTTTGCCAAAAAGATGTCCAACAATTGAAAGAACAAGCGTATCAATGCGATAGTTTAGTAGACATCCAAAACAATCAATTAGAAAAAAACAAACACCAATTAAATTTGTCAAAACTAATTATCGATGAAAAAGACAAAGAAATAGGGATTTACAAGAATAAAAAAAGCAAAATAAAACCCGTTGGGATCGGTGTTTTTGGAGGCTATGGCACCGACTTTAAAAACGGATGGATACCAACCGTAGGCGTTGGTATAAGCTATAATTTTATAAGGTTTTAGAAATTAATCAATAAAACGAAATAATTATAACTTCTATTCATTTGTTTTTTGGTAGCCGGTACTTATTAAAATCTATTATTAAAGAGTTTTAATAGTATTTAAAAGATTTTTAAAAGTCCCCAGTTTCCTTTTAAGTTCCTACGCAAAAAAAGAAAGCAGAATAATCCACTACTGGGGACAGTAAGTCTTCCGTAGAATTATTCTGCTTTTGCGTAGGAATACAAATTTATTAAAAATATAAAATTAAAAATGGAAAAAACATCAAAAACATTATTAAAAACATCTTTTTCGGGGTCTAAAGTAAATAGAGTGAGAGAAATAAAGGAACTAATTAAAAATAAAAAATATAAAAGGGTTATTGAGGTCTTCGGAGGGTCCTGTTGTATTTCTAATAATTTAAAAAGAGATAATCTTATTGAAGATGCTATAGCTAATGATTATGATCACTATTTCGATAATTTCGAATATTACATGATTTATAAAGAAAAACTTATAGATCAATTAATTGAATTAGGTTTTGTCAAATCACAAAAGCCACTTTCTAAAGATAAACGGGAAGAATTACAAAATTTAATTAAAGAAATACAGGATAACAAAAATTTACTAAAATATTTAGCTAAAAACTTTGTCTATAGTTCAAGAAGGAGTAGTAATGATATAAACGTATTTGATTTTTGTTATTTTATGAGTGAATTGTCGACAAAACATGATAAAGAATTTTATATAAACTTAAAAAATGTACATTTAGATAGTTTGGACTATAAAGATTTTATTAAAAAATATAGTACATTTAATGATAGAGATACATTAATAATCTTAGATCCTCCATATTTGAATAGTACTCAGAAACAATATTGTAATGTAAAATATTTCGGATTGAGCGAAACAATAAGATTATTACAAACAATGAAACAGCTTAAAAATGATTTTATTTTCTTTAACATGGTAGAAAAAGATAGTGTAGATTTACTTAATTTATTTGGATTCAATTTTACATATAATACTATAAAGACACCTTTGTCTAGTAATAATCATCGCGAAGACTTTTTAGCATATGTTACTTTTGATGACAAAGAAAGCAAATGCAATCCTTGTTTAAACTAGTAAACTCATCTCATCATAGCTATATAAGGATACAAGATTTTCTCTAAAGTACAAAATGCCTTTAATATTAAGATTTTTTTGTGTTTTATGTATAATTCATTTTTCCGATTATGCATTTTATAGTTTCATTTTTTGGCTAAAGATATATTTATTTCTATCTTTATAAGAGATAACTTACTTAAGATGAAAACAAAAATAGAATGGACAGAGGCAACATGGAATCCTTCAACAGGTTGTAATAAAATAACAGCAGGTTGTAAATTTTGCTATGCTGAGGTAATGGCAAAAAGGTTACAAGCAATGGGAACTCCGGGATATGAAAATGGATTTGAATTTACTTTAATGCCTGAACGGTTAGAATTACCAAAAAAAATAAAGAAACCAACAAAATTTTTTGTGAACTCTATGAGTGACCTTTTCCATGAAAAAATGCCATTTCACTTTTTAGATAAAATTTTTAACACTATACGTGAAACACCTCAGCATCAATACCAAATTTTAACTAAAAGAGAAAATATATTAAAACAATATTTTGAAAATAGAACAATTCCTGATAATGTATGGCTTGGAGTAACAGTAGAAGACGCAAAAACTAAATATAGGATTGATATTTTAAGAAACATTCCTGCTAAAATTAAATTTTTATCTATAGAGCCTCTTATAGGTACTGTTGGTAAATTAGATTTAACAAATATTGATTGGGTTATTGTTGGTGGCGAAAGTGGAAACAGAGCAAGACCGATGAATCCTGAATGGGCAGAAAAAATCCAAACACAATGTAAAAAACAGGGTGTAGCATTCTTTTTTAAACAATGGGGAACTTGGGGAGAGGATGGAATAAAGAGAAATAAAAAGATTAATGGCAGTTTACTCTCTGGAAAAGAGTGGAAAGAAATGCCTGAAATTTCCAAAAAATTTGAAAAGAAATCATTAACATTAATATAAGTTTTTAAATCATTCTAAATTATTTAATTTCAGAGTGATTTTTTATATTCTAGATTAAAAATTTTTGTAAGAAAGAAGAATTATTTATACATTTATGATATGAGTTTATTTGAAGTATAAATAATTTTTATTCTTCTTAATTAAAATAAAGCCTAATTCAATGAATTAGGCTTTTCTTTTTTATGATGTTATAAAAGGAGTATTTTACTAATTCTTAATATTTTTATTAAAGATTATTTTGAAAAATTTAGCGCTACAACTTTAACAAATATATATATTATTAAATAAAAATGACTAATACTTTAAATAACTAATTTGTTGTTTAGCGAAAAATACAATTATCTTAAATAAGCAGGTTTAATTTTTAAAAAAAACATCTGTTTATTAAATAACTTAGTTTGTTCTTTGAATAAGATTTTATTATAAAATCAAAATTTCGATAATATTTTCTTTTATGGAATCTAGATTTTTTAACTTACAATCTTAAGTACTTATAATCTTTCCGTTTTATTTTTTATTAGTAAACTTTTTTTTAAATTCCTGGTTAGAAATGGTTTTTCTAGTCTAAAGTTAAATTATAAAAAAATAATATCAGAAATTAAAAATGTTTTGAATAATAAAGATGTTCTTCTTACAAAATGTGATTAATTAATTTTTCACTCAATCAATTTTTTCATATCATCAACCACTTTTTTACCCATCATTTTTGCGTAGTGTTGCGTCTGTTTTAAATTGGAATGGCCTAAAGCTCTGCTTACTGTTTCAATAGGAATACTTTTATTAAGTAAATACGTGGCAAAAGTATGACGAGCAACGTGACTGGTAAGTTTTTTAGTAAGTCCGACATATTCACCAACTATTTTTAAATAATCATTATATTTTTGATTGCTTATTTTAGGTAGTTTATAATCAAATTTTTTTAACACTCTTTCGGCTTCCGGTAAAAGTAATGATATAAAACTTTCATCGGTCTTTTTTCTATTAGACCGAATAACTTTATATCCGTCCAGTTCAACAATGTATTCACTATTGAATAGTTGAGTGTCGGCATATGACATACCGGTATAACATTGAAATAAGAATAACTCTCTGACTCTGTCAATTTTAGGGTTGTCAAATTCAAATAAATAAATACAGTCAATTTCATTAGGAGTTAAAAATACAGGCTTCTTAGACTTACCTTTTGAAATTTTAAATAAATCGTAGGGATTAGATTTACAAAGTCCCCTTTTAATCGCCTCATTAATATATCCCTTAAACAAACTATGACGTTTGTAAAGAGTAGGGGCAGACTTAATAAACTGTCTTAAATACTCATCAAATTCTAATAAATTTTTGTAGGTTAAATCCGCAAATACTTTAATTTTTCCGAAATCTTTAAGTCTTCTCATAAACGATTTATTATATTCTATGACAGATAAAGACGGATCGCGCCGTTTTAATTCAGAATAAATAAATTCAACTATTGAATGGGTTAAAGATTCATCTTTATTCCAGTTTTTGGCATCTTCTAAGGAATTACAGTTTTCCGATAAAACAAATGCTTCAATATTCCTAAATATCCGATGAGCCTTAGCGGTTATGGCAGATGCATTAGGATGATTCTTGCAGGTAAATCCATTTTTGGGTGTAAATTCAGAAGATTTTAATTTGATACCCGTTGGTATTAATATTCGTTTCGTAGATTTATCTTGTCTAACTTCAATATGCAAAGGCGCTAACGTTTTCCCCTTTGCTATTTCATTTCGCCTATCAAAAACAAATCGTATACTTAAATTGTCCATATTACAAGTTGTAACAAAATTTTTGTTACAAATTTAAAAAAGTGTAACAAAAAATTGGCAGAATATGGCAGAATATGGCACAGGTAAAAAAACGTAAAAAAAGGCTATAAACCGCGTAAAAACAAGAAAACCCGCTAAATAAGCGGGTTTATTAGCGGAGAGAGAGGGATTCGAACCCCCGGACCTGTTACAGTCAACGGTTTTCAAGACCGCCGCAATCGACCACTCTGCCATCTCTCCGGCTACCTTATAGGTAGGTTATTTTTAACGGTTGCAAATATACAAACCTTTTTTCTTTTTCCAAATTTTTTAAATAGAAATTTCCTCCGTAGTAGTTAATAAATCGTCTAAATTTTCTCTTCGTCTGATTAAGTGAGGTTTACCGTTTATTAATAAAACCTCAGCAGGTTTCAATCTTGAGTTATAATTGGAGGACATGGAGAAACAATAAGCCCCTGCATTTTGGAAACAAAGCAAATCACCTTCGTGTATTTCCCTTATCTTTCGATTCGTTCCGAAAGTATCAGTTTCACAAATATAGCCTACCACAGTATAGAATCGGTGTCTTCCTTCAGGATTGGAAAGATTAGTAATGGTATGGTGAGCATTATAAAACATAGGGCGTATCAAATGATTAAACCCGCTGTCAACTTCAGCAAAAACAGTTGAAGTAGTTTGCTTGATTACATTTACTGAAACAATAAAAAATCCGGATTGACTAACTAAAAATTTACCCGGCTCAAACATAAGGGTCAATTCATGCGGATATTTTTTTTGAAACTCATTAAAACGCTCTCCCAATTTTTTACCCAAATAATTAATATCGGTTTCATGATCTCCTTCCTTATAAGCAACTTTAAATCCGCTTCCGAAATCAATATAATCTAGATCATGAAATTCCTTAGCAACATTAAAAAGTATTTCAGCTCCTTTAAGAAAAACTTCCACATCAAGAATATCGGAACCTGTGTGCATGTGTACTCCTTCCACTTTGATTCCCGTATTATTTACGATTCGCAAAACATGAGGAAGCTGATGAATGGAAATCCCAAATTTCGAATCAATATGGCCGGTTGAAATTTTAGTGTTGCCGCCTGCCATAATGTGAGGATTAATTCGAATGCAAACAGGATAATTTTTTATTTCATGACCAAAAGTTTCTAAAATCGAAAGATTATCAATATTGATACGAACGCCTAACTGAACGGCTTGTTTAATCTCTTGAAAAGAAACCCCGTTGGGAGTGTAAATAATTTCTTTTGGTTCGAATCCGGCTCTTAAACCCAACTGAACTTCTTGTATGGATACAGTGTCCAATCCGGAACCAATACTTTTAATGAATTTTAAAATATTAAGATTGGTATTAGCTTTACACGCATAATTTAACTTGACTTTTTTAACGCTTTTAAATGCTTTAACTAGCCTGTTATATTGATTTTTAATTATATCGGCATCATAAACATAAAGAGGTGTGCCAAATTCTTTGGCTAAATTTTCAAGTTGTTGTATTCTTGCTAATTCCATAGTTTTATAAATATAAACAGTTTGTAAAGTTATAAAAAAGTAGATAGCTAAATAAATTAATAAGAATTTATTTTAAGCGCGTGTACGTATTCCTTTTTTCAACAAAGTATTGAAATATAATGTATTTTTTGTTATAATAATTTTTAATTCCGGCTTTACGTTTTTTTAAAAATTTAGGCAACATTCGATAAACAGCAAAATGAGCCCGAACGATGGCCCAACAATGTTTCCAACCATTTGAAAAAAGAAATCTAATTCCTGCCAATCCATCTAATAACAACCGGAATAAAAAAATCCATACCACTTGATCGGACGGTAAATTCTTAATAAGCATCAAAAGATTATTCCTGAAATTAAGATAAGTCTTTTCAGGATTGTAAACATCCAAAGTGCCACCACCCACATGATACACCGTAGACTCAGAACAATAATAAATAATTTTACCTTTATTTTTTAATCTCCAGCAAAGATCAATCTCTTCCATATGAGCAAAAAAATCGGAATCGAATCCTTCATTTTCCCAAAAATCCTCCTTTCTTATAAATAAACAAGCTCCGGTTGCCCAAAATATTTCGCAGTTGTCATTATATTGTCCCGTATCTTTTTCGAGACTGAAAAAAACTCTTCCGCGACAAAACAGATAACCTAAATTATCTATAAAACCACCTGCAGCTCCTGCAAATTCAAAATAATCTTTTTCCTTGTAACTTCTAATTTTAGGCTGAATAGCTGAAATATTCGAATTGTCTTGAAATAATTTTAAAATGGGTACTGTCCAGTTTCCAGTAACTTGCACATCAGAATTTAATAAACAATAAATATCTTCCGAAATAAATTTTAACCCTTCATTATATCCACCCGCATAACCATAATTTTTATTGTTTTGTATGATTTTTACCAACGGAAAATTTTTTTGCAAGTAATATATAGAATCATCCGTTGATGCATTATCAATTACATATATAGATGAGCCCGGACTGTAATCGATTACCTTTTGTAAAAATTTCTCAAACCAGCCAATTCCATTATAGTTAAGTATAGCAATTGCTAAAGTTGATAATCTATTCCGCTTGTGTATTTCCATCTTTTATGAGACCAAAGCCAAAGACTTGGATTGGATTTTATATTTTGTTCTAATTCAGAGTAAAATTTTTCGACAATTTCGTTTTCCCTGAATTGGTCGTCATCAGGAAGAATACGTTTCAAATGAGCTTCATATTTTCCTCTTTTCAACTTTACCATATCAACATACACAATCGCATAATCTTTTTTTCGAGCAATTTTATCATATCCATTAAATGCGGGAGTTATTCGATTAAAAAAATTTAATTCATAATGAATTCTACTTTTAAAGGGGCTTTGATCCGCAACAAACAAAAATACATGAGAACCGTCATTAGGCAATTTAATCATGGATCTTACCACCTCTTTAACCGAAAGAGGAACAGTTCCAAACCTGGCGCGAGATTCATGTACTTCCTGATCAAAAAAATTATTTGCCACTTTTTTATATACGGCATATGAATGCTTCTGACTTAAATCCATGGAAATTCCTGTTAACCACTCCCAATTGAACATATGTCCGATAAGCATAATGATATCTTTTTTTTCTTTATGGCATTGTTGCGAAACTTCCAAATTTACAAATTTGATTCTCTCATCATAATCTTTCTCATTCATCGAAAATGTTTTAATCAGTTCAACCATAAAATCCATAAAATTTCTGTAAAACTGTTTTTGAATTTTCAATCTTTCTTCTTTGGTTTTATCAGGAAAAGCAATTAAGAGATTATTTCTGACAATTTTTTTTCTATAACCAATGATATAATAAATGATAAAATACAAAAATGTTGAGATACCATATAGAACGGGAAAAGATACTTTGGATATCTGAAGTAATATATTCTTTATTAACCTTTTCAAAACAATTGAATATTAAAACAAAAGTAATAAAGAATTTTATAATTTAAATTTTCTATTGGATAAACCATTGATTAAGATTGATATAAAAAACTGTTAATTTTTTCTTGTAACCAATTAATCCAATTCTCATCTTCATTCAGACATTTTATATAATGAAATTCTTTGCCTCCGCAATCCATAAATAATTTTTTGTCCGTTATCGCAAGTTCTTCCAAAGTTTCAAGACAATCGGATACAAAAGCAGGTGCCACAACCGCTATTTTAGATACCCCTTCAGAAGGAAGAGATTCCAATGTTTTATCAGTATAAGGTTTTAACCAGGGATCTCTGCCTAATCTAGATTGAAAGGTTTGCCTGATTTTAGATGTATCTAAACCTAATTTTTGGCGAACTTTTTCGGTAACGTAATAGCATTGATGTCGGTAGCAGTAGGGATGAGATGCCAATCCTTTTTCAAAACAACAAGTATCGTCAATTCGACATTGCTTAGTCGGATCGGTTTTGTAAATATGACGTTCAGGAAGACCGTGATAACTGAATAAAATCAAATCGTAGTATTCGGGCAGCTGTTTTTTTATAGAATTGCTTAAAACCTCTAAATATTCTTCATCATTATAAAAAGGAGGTAGAAAGCTTATTGATATATCCGGGTAATACTTTTTTTGAATTTCTTTAGTCTTTTCTACTACAGTTTCAGTTGTGCTCATTGCATATTGAGGGTATAATGGAATAACCAAAACTTCTGAAACTCCTTGATTTTTTAATTCGAGCAGACCATTTTGAATGGAGGGTTCTTGATATCTCATCGCTAAGGCAATGGGATATTTTAACTTTTTTTGCAATAGTTGAGTAATTCTTTTTGAAATTACAACTAAAGGAGAGCCTTCCTTCCACCAAATATTTTGATAGGCATGAGCAGATTCTTTAGGTCTTTTAGGTAAGATCATGCATTCCACAATGAATTTACGAATTAACCACGGCGCATCAATTACCCGTTTGTCCATTAGGAACTCACGCAAATAAACTCGAACATCTTGTTCTGATGCAGTTTTTGGTGATCCCAGATTGACCAAAAGTATCCCTTTCATCTTTTTTTAGTATATATAATTACAAAAATAAGAATCTATTGGTAAAAAATTTCTTTTTCTCATAATAAGAACTGATTATATTATAAAATAATTAATTAATTAATTCGTAATACACACCTTATAGAAAAATAGAATGATATACTCTTTTTAAAATGATTTTTAAATTGAATTTAACTGAAAAGGTTGGGTTCTGAAATAACAAATTTTTGTAACTTATTTAAAATGAAAAATTTATTACGTATTTGAAGTAAAATTTCAGCATTTATGGTGGATGGTACCATAATTTTTTTTATTTGTTCTACATTTTTTATTTGTGTGTGCAGAGAATAAAAACCGTATCCTTTAAAATGACCGTTTTCAAAAAACAAAAAAGATTTTTCACCGAATGTTCTTCCCTTATCTGTTAATAAAATATACGTATCTTCTTGAAAATTTATTTCTGAAAGTATATTTACACCACTGTCTATTTTTTTTTGTAAAAAAAGTAATGCATCTTCAGCTTTATCCAAGGTTTCAAAAGCGAATAAAGCGTGTTTTTTATTTTTAAAATTGATAAAATCAATGCTTAAGGTGGGTGGCGTAAAGAAAATACCGAATATAGTAGTATAATTTTCTTTAGTAGGCTTATAAAGGGGGCGATTAATTTTAATTTCATTTAAAGCCTTTATGTTTGCAATAATTTCATTTCCGGTAAGCTCAAAACTGATTTCTTTGGTTTTAACTTGTAAAATTCTTGACCTTTTACTTTTTGAAGTTAAAATCTGTCTGGCTTTAGTAGAAATATCTAAACCTTTATCGATGTATATAATTTTGTCATTTTCATCATGAAAATAAAAAACTCCGGTTTCAAGGGGAAGCTTTTCTAAAAAAGAAAGTATTTTTTTATTTAAAGATTGGTAGTTGCTATGCTTTATGGATGATCCAATAATATTTTTATGCAAATCTTTAGCTAATAAAAGCTGAAATAATTTAACGGTAGCGCGAGCATCTCCATGAGCTCTATGTCTATCACTTACAGGAATTCCCAGCGAATCACAAAGTTTACCTAAAGAATAGGAGGTCATACCCGGAATTAGATTTCGGCTTAATGTGATAGTATCCAGGGTGGGTCGTTGATAATCATATCCTAAACGAGAGAATTCACTGCGTATTACACGATAATCGAAACTAATATTATGTCCAACAAGAATGGCATCATCCGTGATTTCAACAATTCGCTTTGCTAATTCATAAAATTTGTGTGAAGTTTTTACCATTTTTTGCGTAATGCCCGTGAGCTTTTGAACATAAAAATGTATTTCCTTTTCAGGGTTAACTAAAGAGCTAAAAGAATCTGTAATTTTTTCTCCATCGAATCTATATATGGCGATTTCAATTAAACTTTCTTCATTAAATTTACCACCGCTGGTTTCCACATCTAAAATTGCATAGTCCATATAAAAATATCTATACTCGTCAAAAATTAGTTTTTTCTTCTTGTATTTTTTTTAACGCCTAAAGCTCCGAAAAACATTTTTGAACCTTCTCGTACAAATGTTCTTCCAATATCTCTAACAAATGGTGAATTCATTATTTTTTCAAATAAAGAGGGTTCGGATTTTTGAGTAGTTGTATTTCCTTTTTTGTTCGTTTGAGTTTCTGTAGTTGTAGAATTTTTATTATCAGAAACAGCATTCATTCTTTCACTAAGAATTTCATAAGCACTTTCTTTATTAATATCTTCCGCATATTTTTTAACCAAGTCTGAATTATTTACAATCTCATCAATTTCATCGGAAGTAAGTACATCCATACGAGAACTCGGTGAGATCATGAATGTATCTGCCAAAGGAGTAGGAATTCCTTTTTCATCTAATGAAGTTACAAATGCTTCTCCTATACCTAATTGTTGTATCAGGTCATTAGCCTTATAATATGTAGAAGTCGGATAATTTTCTACCGCTTTGTTTATCTCTTTTTTGTCCTTTGCGGTAAAGCCTCGCAAAGCATGTTGTATCTTTAATCCTAACTGACTTAATACGCCATCGGGAACATCTCCCGGAACCTGGGTACAGAAATATAATCCAATCCCTTTGGAACGTATAAGCTTAACCATAGTTTCAATCTGATTAAGTAAAGCTTTAGAAGCTTCATTAAATATAAGATGGGCCTCGTCTATAAAAATGGCAAGTTTAGGTTTGTCAAGATCACCTACCTCAGGAAAGGTCTGATATATTTCAGACAATAAGCTCAACATAAAAGTTGAAAAAAATTGGGGTTGATTTTGAATATCTGTTAAACGAATAATACTCACAACTCCCAACCCGTTTCTAACTTCCAATAAATCGTCTGTATTAAAGCTGGGTTCTCCAAAAAAACGACCGGCGCCTTGTTGCTCTAAAGAAACAATTTTTCTTAAAATTGAGCCTAAAGAGCTGGGAGCAATTGAACCGTAATTTTGAGCCAATTCCGATTTACCTTGATCATTGTCGGTTACAAATTGTAAAACTTTTCGTAAATCGTCAAGATCAAGTAAGGGAAGTTTTTTATCATCACAATATTTAAAAAGTATTGACATGATACTGGTTTGAACATCATTAAGTTCAAGGATTTTACTTAATAAAATAGGTCCAAATTCAGTAATCGTAGCTCTGAGTCTGACTCCCTTTTCTTGTGAAATAGTTAATAATTCTACCGGGAATCCTTGTGTATGGTAAGATAAGCCTAATTTTTTATAACGTTCCAGTATTTTGGGGTTATTAGGATCACCGGCTTTTGCAATTCCACTTAAATCACCTTTGATATCCATTAATAAGGTTGGAACACCTTTAAGGGAAAGTTGCTCGGCCAATACCTGAAGAGTTTTGGTTTTTCCGGTACCTGTAGCACCCGCAATTAAACCGTGTCTGTTTATCATTTTTAAAGGAACCGATATTTCAACTTCCGGTACTATTTGGCCATCTAACAAAGCTTTTCCAAGCATTATTTTTTCTCCCTTATAATTATATCGAGAAGTAAGGTCTTTAATAAACAGGTTATTCATTAAATATGATTAATAATTTAAAAACAAATATAATATTAAATATTAGTTAGTAAGCTATATTTATTTCTTAAAAACAATATTTTTAAATTTTAATTTTGATAATTAACCTTCTAAAAATAAATAGTTTATATTTAAATATGGGCTAAATTTTTTAAGTAGTTAAAGGTATGTTATAAAACCAAAATAATAATAACCAAGATTTTTTTTTAATAAGATAAATTATCCTTTTTTATATATTTGTTAAACAAATTATAACTTTAATACATATATGGGTAAAAAAATACTATTACTTTTATTGTCTTTTGTTTTTTATTTTATTATTTTGGGGGGATTATGCTATTCTATAGTCGAATCGCTTGGAAAATTTACTTATCCATTAGATGATACTTATATTCATATGGCGATTTCCAAAAATTTAGCAGAATACGGCACATGGGGGATTAACCCTCATGAATTTAGCTCTGCTTCATCTTCTCCATTATTTACTTTACTTTTAGCATTATGTTTTTTTTTATTTGGAGTTAATGAACTAGCTCCTTTAATTATTAATATTATTATTTCACTATTTTTAATATACTTTGTTTGGGATTTTTTTAAAAATAAAATTTCAAATCTAACAGTATTCTTTTTATTATCCTCTATTATAATATTTACACCTTTACCCAATATGAGTATAATTGCAATGGAACATATATTGCATGCTCTTTTATCTCTATTGTATATCTTTGTTTTATGGAAAATTACTTCTGGTGAATTTGAGAAAAAAAATATAATCAGTTATATAATTATTTCTTTTTTTCTGCCCATTTCAAGATATGAGGGGCTTTTTCTTATAATAGCAGGAGGGATAATTCTTCTGTATAAACATAAATTCAAATTAAGTTTTTTAGGTTTTATTGCTGCGGGTTTATCAGTTTCTATCTTTGGGGTTTATTTCATTTATAACGGGGGGACTTTTTTTCCATATTCCGTAATAGTTAAATCAAATTTGGCAGAACAAAACTTTTTGGCAAAAATTATTCCTTTTAAATCAATTTTAGAAAATTTTATATGGAAAAAAGGGTCGAGAATTTATCTGATATGTTTTATAATTTTAATTTCATTTTCTCTGTGTACACAACTTATAATAAGGTTTAAAAAGAAAAAAATTGATGGAGTAACTTATGTGATTTTTGCTTTTTTGATAAATCTTCTTCTCTATATATCATTTGCTAAATTCGGATGGATATATAGATATGAGGCATTTTTATTTCCCATGGTGTTGTCATTGTTTTTTTACTCAGTTTATCAATTATATCCAATCTTAACTAAAAAAATAACTCTTAAAAAGATCATTCTGTCTTCGTTTATAGGTTTATTTTTACTATATCCTTTAATTAGGTTTACACAAAGATCAGTTTTTAATTATATTTGCATAAAAAGAGGTGCTGAAGAAATTTATTATCAACAGTATCAAACAGCTAAGTTTATAAAGAAATATTATGAAAATCAGAGCGTAGGAATCAATGATATTGGTTATCCGTCGTTTTTATCTAATTCTTATATTGTTGATATGTTTGGTTTAGGAAATAAGAATATTGCACTAAGTAAGAAAATAAGTGAAGAATATCTTGCTAAAGTAATAAAAACAGAATTAGAGAAAAAAAATGTAAATGTTATTTTTATTTATAAAAATTGGTTTGACCCAAATGTATACAGCGGTTACATAGAAATAGGCTCTTGGAAATTAAATAATTGTTGTTCAGTAGTGGCCAATTCTGAAGTTTCAGTATATAGTATAAGTAATGATCCAAAAGATTTACAATATTTAATAAGATCATTAAATGAATTTAATAAAAAAGAACTGCCAAGTAGAGTTAATTTTATTTGGAATAAATCCTATGATAATTTATAATAATAAATTATTTATTTAAAAATATACCAATGCAAATGAAAATTAAAGTTATAAATAAATCAAAGCATGAGCTTCCCGAATACAAAACGGCCTTTTCCGCAGGAATGGATCTAAGAGCAAACTTGGAAGCTTCTGTATTATTAAAGCCTTTGGAAAGAAAAATAATACCTACAGGACTATATATTGAAATTCCTCCCGGATATGAAGGGCAAATCCGTCCAAGAAGTGGATTAGCTATTAAACACGGAATCGGTTGTCCCAATTCTCCGGGAACTATAGATGCTGATTATAGAGGTGAATTAGGGGTAATTTTAGTAAATCTTTCTAAAGAAGATTTTACTATAAATGATGGAGAAAGGATAGCGCAATTAGTGATAGCAAAACATGAAACGATAGTTTGGGAAGAAGTTGAAGAACTGAGTGAAACGGTAAGAGGTACAGGTGGGTATGGAAGTTCAGGAATCAAATAAAATTAATAACACTAAAAAAACTTTTTAAGAACATTTTAATTAGATAAATATGAGAATTATTGTTCCAATGGCCGGTAAAGGGTCAAGGTTAAGGCCGCATACATTGACTATTCCAAAACCGTTGATACCTATTGCAGGAAAACCTATCGTTCAAAGATTAGTTGAAGACATCGCTAAAGTAGTGGATGATAAAATAGAAGAAATAGCATTTATAATAGGCGATTTTGGACAAGAAACGGAAAATCAATTAATAGATATTGCTGAAAAATTAGGAGCTAAAGGTACTATCTATCATCAATTATGTCCCTTAGGAACGGCACATGCTATTCATTGTGCTAAAGAAAGTATGAAAGGCCCCATTATAATTGCATTTGCGGATACTTTATTTAAAGCAGATTTTCAATTAGATAAAAATTCTGATGGAGTAATATGGGTTAAAAAAGTGGAAGATCCGAGTGCTTTTGGAGTGGTGAAATTAGATGAATACGGTATTATAAAAGGAATCGTTGAAAAACCGAAAGAGTTTGTCTCTGATTTAGCAATTATCGGTATTTATTATTTCAAGGATGCAGATAAATTAATGAATGAAATAAATTATCTAATTGATAACGATATTAAAGTAGCTAATGAATATCAGCTGACCAATGCTTTAGATATTTTAAGAGATAAAGGTGCCAAATTCACACTTGGAAAAGTAGATGACTGGATGGATTGTGGAAACAAAGATGTAACGGTAGAAACTAATTCTAAAATTTTAAATTATGAAAAAGATGAATTAGCTTTATATCCTGAAAGTGCAAAAATTGAAAACAGTTTAATTATTCCTCCCTGTTTCATCGGTGAAAATGTAGAAATAATTAACTCAAAAATAGGTCCCAATGTTTCTTTAGGCAATGGAACTAAAATTAATAAAAGTAATATAGAAAATTCGTTGATACAAGAAAACACCCAGATCAGTCATGGAAATCTTACCAATTCAATGATTGGTAATTCTGCTAAGTATATCGGTGTCTCTCGATCATTAAGCTTAGGTGACTTTAGTGTATTGGAAACTAAATAAAAGATATGAAAAAATTACTGATTCTATTCTTGGCTTCTGCATTGATATTTTCATGTAAAACCCAAAAAGGAATATCCATTAATGAAAAAGAAATCAAGTCTGAAAATGCAAGTGTTGAAAATTTAGTTAAAACGATTGCTCAACCTGTCGATTTTACTACTTTAAAGATAAAAGCCAATGCAGATATAGAATCGGGGAATTCATATCCTTCGGTAGCCTTAACCCTATATATCGATAAAGGAAATCAAATTTGGGCTAACGCATCTTTAATTCTTCCTTTAGCAAGAGCTTCCATTTATCCGGGAGGATTTAAGATGTACGAAAGATTAGGAAAAACATATGTTGATTCAAATTTTGATTATCTAAATAATCTTTTAAAAGTAGATTTTTTAACCTATAAAAATATTGAAGATTTATTGATAGGTAAATTATTTTTTCCTTTAGATATCAACGATTTTAATTTTTCAATTGAGAATAATTTTTACATACTTACTTCCAAAAAAACTATGAAAGTAGGCAGCGGTAAAGATGCAAGAAATTTTTCAAGAAGACTTACCTTCGATTCCAATTCTAATTTAAGACAGATACGTATGGATGATCCATCAAAAAATACGTATTTACAGATAGATTATGATGATTATATAAATATTGAGAATAAAATTTTGCCAAGAAATATTAAAATTTTCATAAAAGGAGAAAAAGAGATTAAAATTACATTGAATTATAATAAATTTGAGTTCGTTAATATGGAAACGCCTTTTGAAATTCCAAAGGGATATTCGCAAAGAAAAATTAATTAATGGCTATTAATAAAAAAATATATACATTTTTCTTTCTTTTACTAACTATATTTATCTATAGTCAGTTACCCTATAAGAAAGAAGACCTTCAAAAACAGAGTGCTCAGTTAAAACAAGAGATTGCCGAACTCAACAAGGCTTTGATTTCAAGTAAAAATGAATCGAAAACATCTATTACATATATTGCGAATCTTAATAAAAAAATCAGCGTACGGGCAAAATTGATCAACACCACACGGAAAGAGGCCAGAGTGTTAGATGAAGAAATATATTTAAATCAATTAGCAGTTAATAAATTACGAAGAGAATTAAAAAAGCTCAGAGAAGATTATGCAGATGTATTGATACGATCTTACAAAAATAAATCCGTTCAAAATAAGATTTTATTCATATTATCGTCAGAAAACATATCCCAAGCTTTTCGACGTATAAAATATTTACAGAAATATTCGGAATTTCAAGATGAAAAAGTTGCTGAAATTAATGAAAAACAACAGCAAATTTTGCATACCATCGAATTAAGAGAAGCCGCAAAAAAAGAAAAATTAGAGGTTTTGGCTCAACAACAAGCCCAAATCAATCAACTAAACACAGAAAAGAAAGAAAAAGAAATTTTAGTTGAGCGATATATGAAGGAGCAAGGTGATTTAGCCGAAAAAATAAAGCAAAAGCAATCACAAAGAAAGGCTTTGGAAAGACAGGTTCAAGCAATTATTGCAGAAGAGCTTAGAGTTGTTAAGGCGAAAGAGGCAGAAGAAAGAAGAAAGGCAGAAGAAGCGGAAAGATTACGAAAAAAAACAATAGAAGAAGAACGAGCTAAAAAAGCAATGGAGGCTCATATGGCGGCAGAAAAAATGGCTGCGCAAAAAGCGGCTGCAGCTAAAAAAGCAGCAGAACAAGCATTAGCCGCTAAATTAGCCGCTGAAAAAGAGGCTAATGATAAAGCAGCCGCAAAAAGAGCGGACGACGCTAGAAAAGCTGCAGAAAAGGCAGCTGCTGAAAAGTCGGCAGCCGAAAAATTAGCATCCCAAAAAGCACAAGATGCAAAAATTGCAGAAGAAAAAGCAGTTGCAAAGAAGAAGTCCTTAGATATTCCTAACATAAATACGAGTGCTTCAGAAACACTGTCTAGAAATTTTGAAGCCAATAAAAACTCACTTCCTTGGCCGGTTGCAGGAACAGTGGTTTCCGGATTTGGTAGAACGCCACATCCGGTAGTACCGAATATTTATGTAGAGCATCAAGGCGTTGAGATAGCTGCTGCACCGGGTAGTTTGGCTAAATCCGTATTTAACGGATCGGTAAGCAGAATTTTGATAGTTCCCGGAGGAGGGAAAGCAGTATTGATCAGTCATGGAAATTATTTTACCTTATATTCAAACCTTTCAACCGTTATTGTTTCCGTAGGAGACAAAGTAAAAACAGGTCAAGCGTTAGGTAAAATTTACACAGACGATACGAATACCACCCTTTTAGGGTTCCAGGTATGGAAAGGCACTGTTCCTCAAAATCCATCCAACTGGTTATCCGGTATGTAAGTTATTTATAGAAAATGTATTATTGAAGTTAAGAATTTTCAAAAATTCATTAACTTTGAAACAAATCAAAAAAATTATGAGATTATTTGAACATCCTATGTCTATAGTAATAATATTGATTGTAGTATTATTATTGTTTGGTGGGAAAAAAATTCCTGAATTGATGAGAGGTTTGGGAACAGGATTGAAGGAGTTTAAAGATGCTACTAAGTCAGATGATGAAAAGAAAAAAGATTCTCAATCATCAACCAATTCCAAAGAAGAAAACTAATCACGAATTAATTATTAGTAAAATAATAAATAACAACATGAAATTTACAGAAAAAGCCTGGGAAATATTTAATCAAAGTATTCAGGATTATCATGTAAAAGATGATGTAAACCAGAAAATTAACAACCCATATCCTCAAGATAGCCTTGAACACTTATTGTATTTAAAAAATTGGATTGATACCGTTCAATGGCATTTGGAAGACCTAATTAGAGATGAAAATATTGATCCGATTGAAGCCTTACGATTAAAAAGGTGGATTGATAAATCTAATCAAGAAAGGACTGATCGGGTAGAAAATTTGGACAGCTGGTTTTTAAATAAATATAAAGACGTTCAAATTCTTCCCGATGCAAAAATAAATACGGAAAGTCCGGCTTGGGCGATAGATCGTTTATCGATTTTATCTTTAAAGATATATCATATGAAAGCTGAGGTTGAACGTCCGGATGCGGGCCAAGAACACAAAGAAAGCTGTCAGAAAAAATTAGATGTTTTACAACAACAGTATGTGGATTTGTCTACTGCAATAGAAGAACTTTTAGAAGACTACTCAGCCGGGAAAAAGTATATGAAAGTATATAAACAAATGAAGATGTACAATGATGACGAATTAAATCCGGTTCTTTATAAAAGCAAAAAATAAAATTTATCTTTTAGTTAATATAAATTAGTTACATCATATATAGCTGAATAATAACAACAGCTATATATGATATTGCTCTTATAGTTATTTTTATTTTTTTTGCATTCATGTTCATTTTGATTTTACCTCACTATAAAACACTCTCCATTAATATTTCTATGGAATATTTTTGCGACCAATAAATAATTAAAAATTCTCATTTTTTAATAAATAATTAGTAAGGTTATCAACAATACGCATATTTAATTTTGAATTTAGATAATATACGAATATATTCGTATATTATTTATTTTAATAAACAAGAAACTTACATAACACAAGAAAAACAATATCAATTCAATCCTTTAATTGATAAATAACGAACTAAAATGTAAACTAATGCGTAAATTGAATACTTGCTATATTTAACTTTTTTTTAAAACCAATAAATCGATCAAGAATGATGAAGAAAATTTTATTATTTTTATTTGTATCCATCCTTTCACATTTTATTTATGCTCAACAATTAGGTACAGAAAATCCTGTTACAGATACGGTAACTGTTCCCAAAAAAACTAAAAATTGGAAAATTAGTGGAGACCATTCACTTATAGTAAATCAAAGTTCATTTTCACATTGGATAGCCGGAGGAACAAATTCTTTTGGAGGATCAGCAAGAATAAAATATTCCTTAGATTACAAAAAAGGAAAAAATATTTTTAAAAATACAATAACTATCGGTTATGGTCAAGTTAACAACAAAAACGATAAGATGAGAAAAACAGATGATATTTTGTTACTTGAGTCGATGTATGGAAGGAGCATATCAAATAATTGGTATGCAAGTATAGATATGTCTTTTAAAACACAAATGTTTAACGGATATGATTATTCTGCCCATCCGGATTACACTTCCAAAGACAGAATTTCCTCTTTTATGTCTCCGGGCTATTTAACGTTGGGGGTTGGTTTTGAATATAAGCCGGATGGAAATTTTCAATTATCATTATTACCTATAACCTCTAAAAATACATTTGTTCTGGACAGAAAGTTGCAGAAAAAAGATAATTACGGATTAAAACATGACGGAGACTGTATGTTTATGGAACTTGGGGCAATGGTTACCGCTAAATATAAAGTTGAAATCATGAAAAATGTTGTTTGGGATAATGCTTTATCTTTATTTACCAATTACTTATCTCATACCGAAAGGGTTGATGTGAATTTTGGAAGTGTTATAGATATGAAAGTCAATAACCACATATCCACGAAACTAACCTTTGACTTAATTTATGATCACGATCAAATAGAAAGAGTTCAAACAAGACAAACATTTGGTATAGGCTTATCCTACGGATTTAAGTCAAAAAATAAATAGCCGTAAGGAGAATAGAATTAGTTGTCGAAAATAAAAATCAACCTGAATTAATTTAAACATATATCAAATAACTATTGAAGAATAGACATTTAAGTAAAAAATATTTTATAAAACAGGATATATTTTTCGGTAAAACTTTTCTTATCTTTTACAATAGGTTTATCTTTGTAGACACACAATTTTAATTAAAATAAATGAAATTACTAGCAGTGGGTACCGTAGCATACGATGCCATAGAAACCCCGTTTGGGAAAACTGATAAAATTTTAGGCGGAGCTGCCACTTATATAGGTTTGGCTGCTTCCAAGCTCGGAGCAGAAGTTAACCTTGTTTCTGTAATTGGCGGTGATTTTAAACCTGAATATATAGAGGTATTTCATAAAAATTCCATAGGTATTGAAGGAATAAAAAAAATAGAAGATGGAAAAACTTTTTTTTGGTCAGGAAAATATCATATAGATATGAATAATCGAGACACATTAATCACCGAATTAAATGTGTTGGAAAATTTTGAGCCAAAAATACCCGATTCTCAGAAAAATTCTGAAATTGTAATGTTAGGAAATTTACATCCCGCCATACAATTATCCGTTTTAAAACAAATGACTGATAAACCAAAATTGGTAATCTTAGATACTATGGACTTCTGGATGAATACCGCTTGGGATTCATTGCTTCAAATTATTTCCAAAGTAGATGTATTAACAGTAAACGATGCAGAAGCCCGACAATTATCAGGGGAATTCAGCTTAGTTAAAGCAGCAAAAAAAATTCAAAGCATGGGTCCAAAGGTAGTGATTATAAAAAAAGGTGAACATGGTGCCTTATTGTTTAATGAAAATAAAATATTTTTTGCTCCCGCTCTGCCTTTAGAAGATGTTTTTGATCCAACGGGTGCCGGAGATACTTTTGCCGGGGGATTTGCAGGCTATATAACCCAAACGGCAGATTTATCCTATGAAAACATGAAAAAAGCCATTATCGTGGGAAGTGCATTAGCTTCTTTCACGGTTGAAAAATTCGGCACAGAGAAATTGCAAGAGTTATCTTCCTTGGAGTATGAAAATAGACTTAATGAATTTAAAAATTTGACCGAATATAATTACAGCTTTTAATATTTTAAACATCCATAATTTTATCTAACCTTTAATTTGTTAATTAAAGGTTTTTTTTAATTTTATAATTATTAATTAGTTTTTATGATAAAACCAAAAATAATTACGTTAAGTTTAGTCTCATGCTTAACCGTAAATGCACAACACATGAAATATCCTGGTACAGAAAAACAATCGGTGGTTGACGAATATTTTGGAGAAAAAGTTCCGGCTCCTTATAGATGGTTGGAAGATGATCAATCTCCCAAAACTAAACAATGGATAAAAACTCAAAATGAGTTGACAATTGAGTATTTACAAAACATACCGTATAGAAATCAATTAAAAGACCAGCTTAAAAAGCTGTGGAATTATGAAAGAATTTCAGCACCTTTTGAGGAAGGAAATTATACCTATTATTATAAAAATAATGGATTGCAGCCTCAGTCGGTGCTTTATAGAAAATTAACTTCCGGAGGAAAAGAAGAGGTATTTTTAGATCCCAACACCTTTTCTAAAGACGGTACATCTTCTTTAGGTGATATTTCTTTCAGTAAAGACGGAAGCTTGGCCGCTTATCAAATATCGGAAGGTGGTTCAGATTGGAGGAAAGTAGTAGTAATAGAAACCCAAACTAAAAAACAGATTGGAGATACATTAACTCACGTTAAATTTTCAAACATAGCTTGGAAATCCAATGAAGGATTTTATTATTCGAGTTATCAAAAGCCGAAAGAAGGAAGTCAATTATCAGGGAAAACAGAGCATCATATCTTGTATTTTCATTCCTTAAAGGAATCTCAATCCAAAGACCCGATAATTTTCGGGGGAGAAGAAACACCAAGAAGATATATCAATGCAAAGGTTTCCGAAGATCAACGATATATAATAATTACGGCAGCAAATTCAACATCGGGTAATGAACTATATATTCTGGACACCCAAAATAAAAATAAAATACAACCCATCGTAACCGGTTTTACCAATAATTACGAAGTAATCACTACCGATGGAGATTGGTTATATATTGAAACCAATGAACAGGCACCCAATAAAAAATTGGTTAGATTGAATGTAACACAATTAGGGCAGAAAGAGCCGAAATGGGAAACGATCATACCGGAGTCTGAATCAGTCTTACATGTGACCGGTGCTAATAAATATTTTTTTGCTAACTATATTGTTGATGTACATTCTGAAGTGAAGCAATTCGATTTAAATGGTAACTTAATACGAACCTTACCATTACCCGGATTAGGTCAGGCAACAGGCTTTACAGGAAAATCTCATCAAAAAGAAATATATTATTCCTTTACCAGCTACATATATCCATCAACCGTTTTTAAGTTAGATACGGAAAACGGAAAATCAGAGCTGTACAAAAAACCTGAGATAAACTTTGATCCGCATCAATTTGAGAGTAAACAAATTTTTTATACTTCATCAGACGGAACGAAAATACCGATGACAATTACTTATAAAAAAGGGACACAGTTCAATGGGAAAAATCCAACCCTTTTATATGGATATGGAGGATTCGAAATTAGTCTGCTTCCCGTATTTTCTGTAGCGACTGCCGTGTGGTTACAAAATGGAGGAGTCTATGCAGTTGCTAACCTTCGAGGAGGAGGGGAATACGGTAGAAAGTGGCATGACGCAGGAACTCAATTAAAGAAAAAAAATGTATTTGAAGATTTTATAGCCGCCGGTGAATATTTAATATCCAACAAATATACATCTTCAGAATACTTAGCCTTATCGGGAGGATCCAATGGAGGATTGTTAGTAGGAGCAGTAATGACCATGCGGCCAAATTTAGCCAAAGTTGCCTTACCGGCTGTGGGTGTTCTTGATATGTTACGATATCATACTTTTACTGCCGGAGCCGGGTGGGCGTATGATTATGGAACAGCAGAAGATAATAAAGAAATGTTTACTTATCTTAAATCCTATTCTCCGGTACATAATGTTAAAAAAGGAATTTGCTATCCTGCAACATTACTTACTACCGGAGATCATGATGACCGAGTAGTTCCTTCTCATTCCTATAAATTTGCTGCAGAATTACAAGAAAAACAAAATTGCAAAAATCCGGCTTTAATAAGAATTGAAACAAGGGCCGGACATGGAGCCGGAAAACCTATTGATTTACTTATTGAAGAAACTGCAGATAAATTTGCTTTTGCTTTTAAAAATTTCGGAATTAAAGAGTTAAAATAGATACAAAAAACCAAAAATAACACCGAGGGATCGCTTTATTTTATAGCAATCCCTTATTTTTTATAGAAAGATTATTATAAGTTATATATATTGTAAAATCAATAAAGTTTAAAAAAAATTTTATAATTAAATGATTTAAAAAATAGAAAAATTACATTCAATCAAATTATGCAAAATTTAGATTAATTTAAATTAAAAGTTTTTGAGCTTACCTACATTGAGAAAAAAAGGAATTACGTGATATGTGAAAAACTTAAAAACACAATAAAGTTATAAGTATTTTGTTTTGAATTAATTTACCTAAAATTAGATGAAATAATGATAAATTTTAAATTAAAATTTTAATCAAGTTAAATCCATTAAAATCAAAATAAAAACTAATTATAAAAAATTTTGAATCAGAATGTTAAATTGTGAAAAAAATTTTTTAATTTTGCAGTCCGAAAAAATATATAAATAGAACAAATGTCAGGTATTATTGGAAAAAAAATTGGCATGACCAGCTTGTTTGACGAGGAAGGTAAAAACATTCCTTGTACTGTTATAGAAGCAGGTCCATGTACAGTTTTACAGGTCAGAACCGAAGAAAAGGACGGCTATTATGCGGTTCAGCTAGGTTTCGATGACAGAAGTGAAAAAAATGTCGGCAAAGCCCTTTTAGGTCACTTCAAAAAAGCAGGTTCAACACCAAAAAGAAAAATGGTGGAGTTTCGTCATGGATTTGACGGATTGAAAATTGGAGAAGAAGTAAAAGTTGATTTATTTTCAGAAGGAGAATATGTTGACGTTACCGGAACTTCAAAAGGTAAAGGATTCCAAGGGGTGGTTAAAAGACACGGCTTTGGAGGAGTTATGCAAGCAACACACGGTCAGCATAACAGATTAAGAGCTCCGGGTTCTATTGGAGCGGGATCAGATCCATCCAGAGTATTTAAAGGAATGAGAATGGCTGGAAGAATGGGTGGAAATCAAGTGACAGTGCAAAATTTACAGGTTATAAAAGTGGACAATGAAAAAAATCTTTTAATTGTAAAAGGTGCAGTTCCGGGTCCTAAAAATTCATATGTAATTGTAAGAAGATGGAATTAGTAGTACTAGATAGAAGCGGAAAAGAAACCGGAAGAAAGGTTACTTTAGACGAAACAATATTTGGAGTTGAACCAAATACACATGCTGTTTACTTAGAAGTAAAGCAATATTTGGCATCACAGAGACAAGGAACTCATAAATCTAAAGAAAGATCCGAATTAAGTGGATCAACTCGTAAACTTCATCGTCAAAAAGGAACAGGAGGTTCCCGAAAAGGAGATATCAACAACCCTTTGTTCAGAGGTGGAGCAAGAGTATTTGGACCTAGACCAAGAGATTACAGGTTCAAATTAAATAAATCATTAAAAAGAATAGCAAAAAAATCAGTTTTTAGCCAAAAATTAAAAGAAAACAACTTAAAAGTAGTTGAAGACTTAAATTTTGAAGCACCTAAAACAAAAGATTTTACTAAAGTTTTACAAAATTTAGGACTAGCTAACAAAAAAGCTTTGTTTATTTTAGGGCAGTCTAATAAAAATGTATACTTGTCATCACGAAATTTACAAGACGCTAAAGTATTAGGATATAACGAGATAAGTAGTTATGATATCTTAAAAGCGAATGAAGTGGTTTTGTTTGAAAGTTCAGTAGAAAAAATACAAGAAAATTTAAGAAAATAGAATTATGTCTGTACTCATAAAACCTATTATATCAGAAAAAGCTAACGAAATCGCTGAAAAAAGAAATCGTTATACTTTTTTAGTAAATACTAAAGCGAATAAGTCAGAGATTAAATATGCTGTAGAACAAGCTTACGGAGTTAATGTAGTTGCAGTAAGAACATTAATTTCTGCACCTGTTGTTAAGTCAAAATATACAAAAACAGGTCTTCAAGTTGGAAAAACTAATAAATTGAAAAAAGCAATGGTTGACATAAAAGAAGGTCAAACCATTGATGTATTTGGAAATATATAATTTATAAAGAATCATGTCGGTAAGAAAATTAAAACCTATCACCCCCGGACAAAGATTCAGAATTGTTAACAATTTTGAAGAAATCACTACTTCAAAACCAGAAAAATCCTTACTAAGAGGAATTTCTAAATCAGGAGGTAGAAATAATTCCGGAAAAATGACCATGCGTTATACCGGAGGTGGACACAAGAAACGATACAGAGAGATCGATTTCAAGAGAAATAAGTTTGGCATTCCGGCTACTGTAAAATCAGTAGAATATGATCCAAACAGAACTGCATTTATCGCATTATTGGTTTATGCAGACGGTGAAAAACGCTACATTGTGTCTCCTCACGGTATTAAGGTAGGACAAAAAGTCGTTTCAGGAGAGAGTGTTGCTCCTGAAATTGGAAACGCAATGAAATTAAAAAGCATACCTTTAGGTACTGTTATTTCATGTATTGAGTTACGTCCCGGACAAGGAGCAAAAATGGCAAGAAGTGCCGGAACCAGCGCACAACTTATAGCCAGAGACGGTAAATATGCCGTTCTTAAAATGCCTTCCGGAGAAACTCGTATGATTTTAGTTGAATGTATGGCAACAATTGGTTCAGTATCCAATTCAGATCATCAGTTAATCGTATCTGGTAAAGCAGGTAGAAGCAGATGGTTAGGAAGAAGACCAAGAACAAGGCCGGTAGCAATGAACCCTGTAGATCACCCAATGGGAGGTGGTGAAGGTAGATCAACCGGAGGACATCCAAGATCTAGAAAAGGTATGCCTGCAAAAGGATACAAGACTCGTTCAAAGAAGAAAGAATCGAATCGTTATATTTTACAAAAAAGAAAATAATCTAGTATGGCACGTTCGTTAAAAAAAGGACCTTATATTCACTATAAATTAAACAAGAAAGTTCAAGCAAATATAGAGTCAGGAAAAAAAGTCGTGATTAAAACATGGTCTAGAGCATCAATGATATCTCCGGATTTCGTTGGTCAAACGTTTGCAGTACATAACGGAAAACAATTTGTACCGGTATATGTAACTGAAAATATGGTTGGACATAAGCTAGGAGAATTTTCACCTACTCGTGTGTTTAGAGGTCATGCAGGAAATAAAAATAAAGGTAACAGATAATAAGCAATGGGTAACAGAAAACAAAATAGTGCAACAGCACGTAAAGAAGCTAAGAAAAATTTAGCAATTGCTCGCTTGAATAATTGTCCTACCTCGCCTAGAAAGATGAGATTAGTAGCAGATATCATTAGAGGCGTTGATGTTGATAAAGCATTATACATATTAAAATATTCAAAAAAAGAAGCTTCAATCAGATTAGAAAAACTTTTATTAAGTGCTATAGCTAATTGGCAAGTTAAAAATGAAGGTAAAGACATCGAAGAAGCTAAACTTTATGTAAAAGAAATTTTTGTTGACGGTGGATCTATGTTAAAAAGATTACGTCCTGCTCCTCAAGGGAGAGGATATAGGATTAGAAAAAGATCTAATCATGTAACAATTATTCTAGGAAACAAAAACGAAGTAAATTAAGTATGGGACAGAAAACAAATCCAATAGGTAATAGATTAGGAATCATTCGAGGATGGGATTCTAATTGGTATGGTGGAAAAAACTTTGGAGATAAAATAGCAGAAGATTACAAAATCAGAAGATATTTAGAAGCAAGATTATCCAAAGCAGGTGTTTCCAGAATTTACATCGAAAGAACTTTAAAATTAGTTACTATTACCATCACCACAGCAAGACCTGGAATTATCATAGGAAAAGGTGGTCAGGAAGTAGATAAATTAAAAGAAGAGTTAAAAAAGATTACTAAAAAGGAAATTCAAATAAATATTTTTGAAATTAAAAGACCTGAACTGGATGCAAAATTAGTTGCAGAAAGTGTAGCTCGTCAAATTGAAAGCCGTATCTCATATAGAAGAGCTGTTAAAATGGCTATTGCATCTACAATGAGAATGAACGCTGAAGGAATTAAAATTATGATTTCCGGACGTTTAAACGGTGCTGAAATGGCAAGATCAGAATCTTTTAAAGAAGGAAGAATTCCTTTGTCAACTTTCCGTGCTGATATTGATTATTATATTGCTGAAGCTCATACAACTTATGGTCGCTTAGGGGTAAAAGTATGGATTATGAAAGGCGAAGTGTATGGTAAAAGGGAGTTATCTCCGTTAGTAGGTCTTCAGAAAAAGACTCAGAAAAGAAAAGTTAAAGAAAGAAGATAAAAAAATATCTTAGGTAATTATGTTACAACCAAAAAGAACAAAATTCCGTAAACAGCAAAAAGGACGTATGAAAGGTCTTTCTTACAGAGGAAGTAAATTAGCATACGGTACTTTTGGAATTAAAGCGTTAGATTCAGTATTTATTACTGCAAGACAGATAGAAGCTGCACGTATTGCTGCCACTCGATATATGAAAAGAGAAGGACAATTATGGATTAAAATATTCCCGGATAAGCCTATTACCAAAAAACCTGCTGAGGTTCGTATGGGTAAAGGAAAAGGTGCTGTGGAATATTGGGTAGCAAGAGTATCACCGGGAAGAATTTTATTTGAAATAGGGGGAGTTCCTTATGATGTTGCAAAAGAAGCATTACGACTTGCAGCTCAAAAATTACCGGTGAAAACTAAATTTGTTGTTGCTAACGATTTTGTGCAATCATAAATAATAAAATCGATGAAAGCAGTTGATATAAGAAATTTAAGTCAAGAAGAAGTTAAAGCAAAATTAGCTGAAACAAAAGCTGAGTATGCTAAACTAAGATTATCACATAAAGTGTCTCCAATTGGAAATCCGATTCAATTAAGAGAGATGAGAAAAACAATAGCAAGGTTGTTAACAGCCTTAAAGTAATTTAAAATCCGAAAAAGAATTTAATTTCAATTATGGAAAGAAATTTAAGAAAAGAAAGAATCGGAGTAGTATCTAGCAATAAGATGGATAAAACTATCGTTGTTAGTGAGACAAGCAGAATGAAACATCCCATGTATGGGAAATTCGTTTTAAAAACTAAAAAATATACTGCTCACGATGATAAAAACGAATGCAATGAAGGAGATACCGTTCGCATTATGGAAACTCGTCCATTGAGTAAGAGTAAAAGATGGAGATTAGTAGAAATATTAGAAAGAGCTAAATAATTTAGAGATGCTACAAACAGAATCAAGATTAAAAGTTGCAGATAATACTGGAGCAAAAGAGGCTTTAGTTATCAGAGTGTTAGGAGGTTCAAAAAGAAGATATGCATCTGTAGGTGATAAAATAGTTGTTACTATAAAAGATGCTACTCCATCAGGAAACGCTAAAAAAGGTCAAGTATCCAAAGCAGTAGTGGTTAGAACTAAAAAACCTGTAAGAAGGAAAGATGGTTCTTATATTAGTTTTGAAGATAATGCATGTGTATTGTTAAATGCAGCAGGAGAAATGAGAGGAACTCGTGTTTTTGGACCGGTAGCCAGAGAATTACGTGATAAAGAGTATATGAAAATTATATCATTAGCTCCTGAGGTATTATAAGGTAAATTAAAAAAAATGGCAAAAGTTAAAATAAAAAAAGGAGATAAAGTTCAAGTTCTTGCCGGATCATACAGAGGAAAGCAAGGACAAGTTTTAGTAATTTATCCTGAAAAAAACAGAGCGATAGTTGAAGGAGTTAATATAGTTAAAAAACATAGAAAACCTTCAGCAGAAAATCCTCAAGGAAGCATTATTGAAAAAGAAGCTTCTATACATATTTCTAACTTAGCTCTATTGGATCCAAAATCTGGAAAACCAACAAGAGTAAGTTATAAAATGGATGGTGAGAAAAAAGTTAGAGTTGCAACCAAATCAGGAGAAGTGATTTAATTAAATTTGAAAGATTATGCAATACATAGCAAGACCGAAACAATTATATAAAGATAAAATCATCTCTGCTCTAAAAGAGGAATTTGGTTATACATCTGTGATGCAAGTTCCAAAACTAGAAAAGATTGTGATAAGCCAAGGATTAGGGGCAGCAACAGCAGATAAAAAAATTGTTGATTATGCAGTTGAAGAAATTTCTTTAATTGCAGGACAAAAAGCAATACCATGTCTATCTAAAAAAGATGAAGCTGGTTTCAAACTAAGAAAAGGAATGCCAATCGGCGCAATGGTTACCTTACGTGGTGATAGAATGTATGAGTTTTTAGATCGATTAATTACTGCTGCTCTACCTCGTGTTAGAGATTTTAATGGAATAAAATCAGATGGTTTTGACGGTAGAGGTAACTATACATTAGGAATTACTGAACAAATCATATTTCCAGAAATAAATATTGATAAAGTGAAGAAAATTCAAGGTATGGATATTACCTTTGTAACTAATGCAAAAACCGATAAGGAAGCAAAAGCATTATTAACCCACTTTGGATTACCATTTAAAAAGAATTAATTAATAGTATGGCTAAAGAATCAATGAAAGCGCGTGAGCGCAAAAGAGAAGCACTTTCAGCTAAATATGCCGCTAAAAGAAAAGCTTTAAAAGAAGCCGGAGACTACGAAGCACTTCAAAAGCTTCCTAAAAACTCTTCTCCGGTAAGATTACACAATAGATGTAAGCTTACAGGAAGACCAAGAGGATATATGAGAGTTTTTGGAATTTCCAGAGTAACTTTTAGAGAAATGGCTAACGAAGGATTAATACCGGGAGTTAAAAAAGCTAGTTGGTAAAAATTAAAAAATAACAGATTTTAAAAGTAGAATTTAAATTCTATACTCTAAAATTAAATAAATATGGTTACAGACCCAATTGCAGATTACTTAACAAGAGTAAGAAATGCCATGAGAGCAGGACACAAAGTTGTTGAAATTCCTGCATCAAAAATTAAAAAAGAGATTACTAAAATTCTCTTCGATCAAGGATATATCCTTAACTACAAATTTGAAGAAGGTAGTGTACAAGGAGTTATTAAAATTGCTTTAAAATACGATAAAGCAACTAATCTTCCTGCTATTAAAAAAATTCAAAGAGCATCTAAACCGGGCTTAAGAAAATATTCCGGTTGTAAAGAACTTCCAAGAGTTTTAAATGGATTAGGTATCGCTATTATCTCAACTTCAAAAGGAGTAATGACAGATAAGAAAGCTAGACAAGAAAATGTTGGTGGAGAGGTAATTTGTTATGTTTATTAAAAAATTGAAGAAATGTCAAGAATAGGAAAAGCAATAATAAATATTCCAACAGGTACTACCATTGATTATAAAGATAATGTAGTTACAGTTAAAGGAAAAAACGGTGAGTTAAAACAAGAACTTACCGGAGGAATAACTATAAATATTGAAAATTCTGAATTAGCAGTTCAACGTCCATCCGACAGTAAAGAACATAAATCTTTGCATGGATTATACAGAGCCCTTATTAATAACATGATAGTTGGTGTATCTGAAGGATTCACCAAAAAATTAGAATTAGCGGGGGTTGGTTATAGAGCATCTAATCAAGGGCAAAAATTAGAATTGGCTTTAGGATTTTCGCATTTAGTAGTTATGGAGTTACCTCAAGAAGTAAAAGTGGAAACTTTAACTGAAAAAGGTAAAAATCCAATAATTACTTTATCTTCGTATGATAAACATTTATTAGGGATGGTTTGTGCAAAAATAAGATCACTTCGTAAACCTGAACCTTATAAAGGTAAAGGAGTTAAATTTGTAGGAGAACAAATCAGAAGAAAAGCAGGTAAATCTGCATAAAAAATTAAGTTATGGCATTAACTAAAAGAGAAAAAAGAATAAGAGTTAAAAGGAGAGTACGTAAAAATATATTCGGTACAGCTGAAAAACCTCGTTTGTCAGTTTTTAGAAGTAATAAAGAAATTTACGCTCAACTTATAGATGATAATTCTGGCAAAACTTTAGCTTACGCATCTTCGCGTCAAAAAGAAATCGCTGGAGAAAAAGGAACTAAAACTGAAATTTCTGCTTTAGTAGGTAAGAAATTAGCTGAAAATGCTAAAGTAGCTGGTATTGAAACTGTAGTTTTTGATAGAAATGGCTTCATATATCACGGAAGAGTGAAAGCCTTAGCTGATGGTGCTAGAGAAGGAGGTTTAAAATTTTAATACATTAAAAAATTATGTTAGGAATAAATAATATTGAAAGAGTAAAACCGGGTGGGTTAGAGCTTGTAGATCGTTTAGTAGGTGTACAAAGAGTAACAAAAGTAACCAAAGGTGGTAGAGCATTCGGATTTTCAGCTATTGTGGTTGTAGGTGATGAAAAAGGAGTTGTAGGATTTGGTTTAGGTAAATCAAAAGAAGTGGCTAGCGCTATTTCAAAAGCTGTAGAAGATGCTAAGAAAAATTTAGTTAGAGTACCGATATTAAACGGTTCACTTCCACATGAACAATCTGCAAAATATGGCGGTGCTGATGTATTTATACGTCCAGCATCTCATGGTACAGGTTTGATTGCTGGGGGAGCAGTTCGTGCTGTATTGGAATCTGCAGGAGTTAAAGATGTACTTTCAAAATCTAAAGGATCTTCAAATCCGCATAACGTAGTAAAAGCAACAGTAAAAGCACTATTAAACTTAAGAAGTGCTGAAACTATTGCACAACAAAGAGGAGTTTCACTTTCTAAAGTATTTAAAGGATAAGAACATGGCAACGATAAAAATAACTTTAAAAAGAAGTTCAATTAAAAGACCGAAAAATCAAAAGCTTACTTTAGAAGCATTAGGTTTAACTAAATTGAATAAGACCGTTGAACATGAAGCAACCCCACAAATATTAGGTATGGTTGCAGTAGTAAAACATTTAGTAACTGTTGAAGAATAATAAGATATGAATTTACATACTTTAAAACCTGCACAAGGTTCAACACATAATAGTAAGAGACTAGGTAGAGGTCAAGGAAGTGGTAAAGGAGGTACTTCTACTAAAGGTCACAAAGGAGATAAATCTCGTTCAGGACATAAAGATAAAGTAGGATTTGAAGGAGGTCAAATGCCTTTACAAAGAAGAATTCCTAAATTTGGCTTTAAAAATATCAATAGAAAGGAGTATGTGGGTATTAATTTAGACACAATTCAAGGTTTAATTGATAGTAATAAAATTTCTACTGAAATCACCAAAGAAACTTTAATTCTAAATGGATTAATTTCTAAAAATGATTTAGTTAAAATTCTTGGTAGAGGAGAATTAAAATCAACCGTTAATATAACTGTTGATAAATATACTAAATCAGCAAAAGAGGCTATTGAAAAAGCCGGAGGGAAAGCTAACATCTTATAAAATAGCATGAAAGGATTTATACAGACATTAAAGAATATCTGGAGTATAAAAGAGTTAAGAGATAAACTTATTTTCACTTTTGTTCTAGTATTGGTATACAGATTTGGTACGCATGTTTCACTTCCTGCTATCAATATGGTTGAAGTAGATAATATTCTTGAAATCTACAAAAACAATGGTGGAAACCAACAGGCTACCGGCCTGTTAGGTTTATTATCTTCATTTACGGGAGGTGCATTCAGTAAAGCATCAATTTTTGCTTTAGGTATTATGCCGTATATATCTGCTTCTATTGTGGTGCAATTAATGGGATTAGCTATACCTTATATACAAAAACTACAAAAAGAGGGAGAAAGCGGTCGTAAGACGGTTAATCAGATTACTAGGTGGTTGACAATTTTAATATGTTTAATACAAGCTCCTGCCTATTTGACATCTATTACACAAGTCTTTCTACCTATTGAGCAATTTAGAACAGCCTATTTAGTAGATCCAAATAATATTTTCTTATTTTGGGTGCCAAGTATTATAATCTTAATTTCAGGCACAATTTTTGCTATGTGGATGGGGGAAAAGATAACTGACAAAGGAATCGGTAATGGGATATCTATTTTAATTATGGTTGGTATTTTAGCAGGTTTTCCAACAGCATTTGTTCAAGAAGTTGGTGTACAAATGGGAGATACCGGAAAAGGACTTATCATGATGTTTATAGAAGTAATTGCTTGGTTGTTAGTTATCATATTATGTATTATGTTGACTGTAGCCGTAAGAAAAGTTCCTGTACAATACGTGAGTAGAACAAAATCTGGATCATTACGTTCCATAACAAATGCGGCTAGGCAATATATACCATTAAAAGTTAATGCAGCCGGTGTAATGCCTATCATTTTTGCACAAGCTTTAATGTTCATACCGGGTTTATTGGTACGTTCTGAAACAACTACTAATACTTTTTGGGCAGGATTTAGTCAAGTATTTAGTTGGCAATATAATTTATTATTTGCCCTGTTAATAATTGTCTTTACCTTTTTCTACACAGCTATTACAATTCCTATAAATCAAATGGCTGATGATTTAAAAAGAAATGGAGGATTAATTCCACGTGTAAAACCAGGTAAAGAAACAGCTGATTATTTAGATGATGTTTTATCTAAAATTACACTACCTGGAGCTATTTATTTAGCTCTTATAGCAGTTCTTCCTGCAATAGTTAAAATTATCGGTCTCACCGCAACCGATAAATTTGCTTTATTTTTTGGAGGAACTTCTTTATTAATTATGGTAGGTGTATTATTAGATACTGTACAACAAATTAATACTTATTTATTAAACCACCATTATGATGGTTTAATGCAGTCAAGATTAAGTAGAAATCCGAATTAATATATGGCAAAACAAAAACATATAGAACAAGACGGAACTATTATTGAAGCATTGTCTAATGCAATGTTCAGAGTAGAATTAGAAAATGGCCACATTTTAACCGCACATATTTCTGGTAAAATGAGGATGCATTATATTAAACTATTACCTGGAGATAAAGTACGGTTGGAAATGTCACCCTATGATTTATCAAAAGGAAGAATAACTTTCAGATATTAAAATAGAAAGAAAAATGAAAATTAGAGCATCACTTAAAAAAAGAAGTTCAGATGATATTGTTGTAAGACGTAAAGGTCGTCTATACATTATAAACAAAAAAAATCCTAAATTTAAACAAAGACAAGGTTAATACTATGGCTAGAATTTCCGGTGTAGATTTACCAAAAAATAAAAGAGGAGTTATAGGCCTTACCTATATTTACGGTGTTGGTAAAAGTACTGCAGCTAAAGTTTTAAAAGATGCAGGAATTAGTGAAGATAAAAAAGTTTCTGAATGGAATGACGATGAAGTTAATGCTATCAGAAAATTCATTTCCGAAAACGTTAAAGTAGAGGGAGAATTACGTTCTGAAATTCAATTAAATATTAAACGTTTAATGGATATTGGATGTCAGAGAGGTATCAGACATCGTCTGGGTTTACCACTTAGAGGTCAAAGAACTAAAAATAATTCTCGTACAAGAAAAGGTAAAAGAAAAACTGTAGCTAATAAGAAAAAAGCCACTAAATAATAAATAGAAACATGGCAAAAACAGCATCAAAAACAGCTAAAAAAAGAAAAGTTAAAATTGAAGCAGTAGGAGAAGCTCATATCCAAGCCTCATTTAATAATATTATTATCTCTTTAACTAATAAAAACGGAGAAGTAATATCATGGGCATCTGCTGGAAAAATGGGTTTTAAAGGCTCTAAAAAAAATACCCCTTATGCAGCTCAAATGGCAGCTGAAAATTGTGCGCAGGTTGCGTATGAATTAGGATTAAGAAGGGTAAAAGTTTTTGTGAAAGGTCCGGGAGCTGGAAGAGAATCCGCTATTCGAACTATTCATAATGCTGGTATTGAAGTTAGTGAAATCGTTGATGTAACTCCTATACCACATAATGGATGTAGACCACCAAAAAGAAGAAGAGTTTAATACTATTAATATCATTCAAATTTTATAATGGCAAGATATATTGGTCCAAAAACGAAAATAGCTAGAAAATTCGGACAAGCTATTTATGGGGAAGATAAGTATTTTGAAAGAAGAAAATACCCTCCAGGACAACACGGTCCGAACAAGAGAAGAGGTGCTAAAAAATCTGAATATGCAGTTCAGTTGGCTGAAAAACAAAAAGCAAAATATACTTACGGTATATTAGAAAGACAATTTGCAAATTTGTTTGATAAGGCACAAAGAAGTAAAGGGATTACCGGTGAAGTATTATTACAATTATGTGAATCAAGACTAGATAACGTAGTTTATAGATTCGGTTTGTCTAATACTAGAGCAGGATCTCGTCAATTAGTATCACACAAACATATCACAGTTAATGGAGAGATTGTAAATATACCTTCTTATCTATTAAAACCTGGTGATGTGATTGGAGTTAGAGAAAAATCTAAATCATTACAAGTAATTAAAGATGCTTTAGCTAATAATTCTCATAAAACTTATGAATGGTTAGTATGGAATGATGAAAAACTATCAGGAGATTTTAAAGTAGTTCCTGAAAGAATTCAAATTCCTGAAGATATCAAAGAACAATTGATAGTCGAATTATATTCTAAATAAAACAAAAAATTAGCTAAGATTTATATGGCAATTTTAAACTTTATAAAACCTGATAAGGTAATTTTAGTTGAATCAGATGATTTTAAAGGTCAATTTGAATTCAGACCCTTAGAGCCTGGATTTGGATTAACCGTTGGAAATGCTTTAAGAAGAGTTTTATTATCTTCGTTGGAAGGGTATGCTATTACATCAATAAGAATTGAAGGAGTTGAACATGAATTTTCAACTATTCCGGGTGTAATAGAAGATGTGACTGAAATCATATTGAATCTTAAAAAAGTTAGATTTAAAAATCAAATCAATAAAGGTGGAAATGAAATTGTAACAGCTCAAATTTCCGGAAAATCAGAATTGACTGCCGGAGATTTAGGTAAATTTATTTCTTCTTATCAAGTTTTAAATCCTGATTTAGTGATTTGTCATATGGATAAATCAGTTAAATTTAATATAACTTTTAATATAGATAAAGGAAGAGGGTACGTACCTGCAGAACAAAATAAATCTAATCACGCTCCAATAGGAACTATAGCAATTGACTCTATTTATACTCCAATCAGAAATGTTAGTTATAGCATTGAAGATTATCGTGTAGAACAGAGAACTGATTATGAAAAGCTTATTTTAGATATTCAAACAGATGGTTCAATAACTCCTCAAGAAGCCTTAACAGAAGCAGCTAAAATATTAATTCATCATTTTATGTTATTTTCTGATGAAAGAATAACATTAGAAGCAGATGTTGTTTCATCCGCAGACACTTATGACGAAGAAGCTCTTCATATGAGACAGTTATTAAAAACTAAACTAGTTGATATGGATCTATCTGTTAGAGCTCTTAATTGTCTTAAGGCTGCAGAAGTTGAAACTTTGGGAGAATTAGTTTCCTTTACAAAATCAGATTTAATGAAGTTTAGGAATTTTGGTAAAAAATCTCTAACCGAATTGGAAGATTTAGTTTATTCTAAGAATCTGACTTTTGGTTTGGATGTTTCAAAGTATAAATTAGAAGCAGAATAATAAGAAATCATGAGACACGGAAAAAAGTTTAATCATTTAGGGAGAACTGCATCACATCGTAAAGCTATGCTTTCCAATATGGCTACTTCCCTTATTCTTCATAAAAGAATTAATACAACTGTTGCTAAAGCTAAAGCATTAAGAACGTATATAGAACCATTATTAACTAAATCTAAAGAAGACACTACTCATAATAGAAGAACTGTTTTTAGTTATCTTCAGAGCAAAGAAGCGGTTACTGAATTATTTAGAACAGTAGCAACTAAAATTTCTTCTAGAAATGGTGGTTATTGTAGAATAATTAAAACTGGTTTTAGATTAGGAGATGGTGCAGATACAGCTCTTATTGAATTAGTGGATTTTAATGAAACCTATAATTCAGGAGAATCTAATAAAAAAGTAACAAGAAGAAGTCGTCGTTCAACCAAAAAAGCGGATTCTGCAGAATCAACATCTGAATCTGTAGTTAATGAAACTAGTGAAGTTGAATCTGAGAATAAATCAGATGAAACAAAAGAATAAAAAATAAATTCAATTTTAAAAAAAAGCAGGTTTAAAAAACCTGCTTTTTTATTTTATACTAATCCCTTTATACTTGCATAGATTTTCAATAATCGTTTTATTGTATAGTATCTATTCATTAAAGAGTTATATATTATTGATAAAATAATTAATTGAAACTATAATATTATTTATAAACATTTAAATATGACTGTATTTCAATAAAATAGATTAAAAGGTCTTTTACATTAATAATAAATTAAAATTTTATTAAAATAAAATACTTTATAGGCAGGTCAAAACTGAATGTTTAATCTAATATTTTATTTATTTAAATGTTTCACTTATAAATTAATAAAATCATTCTTTATAATTTGGTTTTAAAGCTTTAAAAATTATTTTAAATACTTAAAAAAAACTAATTATATTATATAAATAGTAAATTGAGACTAAAAATATAACTTAAAAAGTGGTAGGGTTTAAATATATTTAAATAAAAAAAGCCTCTTATATAAGAGGCTTTTTTTATATTATTAGTTTTTTTATTCTGCAGAATCAAGTAATTTGAAAACCACTCTTCTGTTTTCTTTATTTTTCCATTCAGGACATTTAGAAGCAGGTTTACATTCAGGATATTTAGGGTTAGTGAATCCCATACCTTTACCTGTTAATTGATAAGGAGGCACACCTTTAGAAACTAAATATTTAATTACAGAAGTTACTCTTCTTTTTGATAGATTAAGATTGTAAGCATCTGTTCCTCTAGCATCAGTATGCCCTTCAACTAAAAATCTTGTACCTTGACCGTATTTAATTATAATATCAGCTACTTGATCTAAAATAGGTTGCGATTCTAAAAGAATTTTGTCTGAATCAAGATTAAATTGAATACCTCCCATAGTAGCAATAAGTGGATTAATAGCATCCTCAGCAAGTTTTTGAGGTTCAGGACATCCATCGTTTGATGCAGGGCCAGGGAAAGTAGGGCATTTATCATATAGGTCTATAATACCGTCCATATCTACGTCTAAAGCTCTACCTGAACCATCAACACGAGCCCCTTTAGGAGTATCTAATTCTCTATCCCAATCATCACAAACTCCGTCATCATCTTTATCTCCAAATACACAAACTTCTAATTGTTGTTGACTTGCTACATCATTGATTTTTGTAAACATTTCACGTAATGGATCAACCCAACCTAAAAATTCATTATGTTTTCCAATTTTATATGTTACTCCTAACGATGTTGTTAAAAAGTTATCGGATTTACTTCCTTTATGCAAATCAGCGTAATGACCGTTATTACCGGAACCATCAAATAGTTCATCACCGGTAATTACATACATAGCTCTTAAGGATGCATCCCATCTTTTATTTATTTTATATGTTAAGCCTGTACCTAACTGAGCAAATAAAGATTTTAAACCCATATCTTGGTCCGCCATAGTTTCATAGACGGTTGAACCTTTTTCTAAGAACTTAGTTTTAGCTTTATATTGTATTGTTCCTACACCAGCATATGTATGTAAAGCCCATCTATATGGAGATCTGTTATCAATTCTTCTGAATAAAGATGAAACATTTAAATCACCTAAAATGCTTAATGCAAAATAATTTGTTTTTGCATCAACTTTATTAGAACCATATCCTTGCTTAGATTCACCAAATTGACCTAATAAACTTAATCCTAAGACATGTGAAATTTGTTTATTTATTGAAGCTTGAAAATCATACCCAACTCTCCATTTGCTTGATGCACCATTATCTATAGAGGTAAAATCAGATGTTATTAACCAAGGAACACCTCCATATATAGATACAGACCAGTCATTAAATTGCTTTTGATCATTAGTAAATTTAACATAATCATCAGTGAAATTACTACTATCTACATTTTGAGCTTGTACATTTATGCATGTACAAAAAACTGCAAGTAAAAATAGAATACATTTTTTATTCATAACTATAATTAATTAGTAAGTATATTAAGTCTTCTCCTAATACAAAATGATTGAAGGTTGTAAAATTATCAAAATTTTTTAAATAAAAAAATATATTAAACCAGTTCATATAAAATTTTTTTTGAGAAACTTCTTTTTGATATGTGTGAAGCGTGTGGTATCACTAAAATTTTTGAAAAATATTTTATTGAATTAAAATAAACTATATCAATGTCGATAGTCCTATCCTCATATTTTCCGCTTAAATAACTATCATTAATTCTGCCTAAAGATCTTTCAATTTCTTTAATTGATTTTAAAAGTTTTATGGGTGACAAATCGGTACTAACGATAATTCCAATATTTAGATAATTATTTGATGAAAAATAATCTTCAGGTTCGGATTCAATTAATTTGGATTTTTTTAAAATTGGTCCAATTTTAATATCTATTAAATTTATAGCTAATGTTATATTATTTTTTTTATTTCCTAAATTGCTACCCAGTAACAAAACGACATTGTTCATCTACTAATTAATTATTTGTTAATAGAAAGAAATGAAAAAATTTATCATTCAAGTTTTGGCAACCATTGTTGGTATAGTGTTATTAACGAGTATAGTTGTGTTCGGCTTGATTTTAATAAATATTATAGCATTTATTCCATCTAAATTTGTTGTTAAAGATAAATCAATTTTAGAAATAAATCTAAATAATCCTATTTTGGAATCCCCAAATGATCAAGAAGCATCAATTTCACTTTTAAATAACGATAAGCGTGTTAATTTAAAAGATATTTTAAATGTTATAAATCACGCTAAAACAGATGAAAAAATAGAAGGTATAAGTCTTAAATTATCCAATATAAATGCCGGATACTCACAAATAGCTGAAATTCGTCAAGCCTTGCTAAATTTTAAAGAAAGCAAAAAGTTTATATACTCATATAGTAATGAATGTGATCAAAGATCATATTATTTATCTTCTGTGGCCGATTCTCTATACGCTAATCCAAATGCAAGTATAGAATTAGCAGGTTTATCTGCAGAAGTCTTATTTTATAAAAATTTAGGACAAAAGTTTGGAGTAAATTTTGAAGTTATAAGACACGGTAAATATAAATCAGCCGTTGAGCCGTATCTTAGAGATAATCTTTCAGAAGAGAATAGATATCAGTTAAAAAATTTGTTACAGAATTTTTGGAATAAAATATCATCGGATATAATCTCTTCAAGAAAAATTACTAACGAGAGTTTAAATAAATCTGTAGATAGTTTATATAGTTTTATTCCAGAATTAGCATATAAAAATAGATTAGTAGATAGGTTGATCTATGAATCCCAATATGATAATTTAATTAAAAAGAGACTAGGTTTGTCAGATGATGATTCCATTAATAAAATATCCTTTGAACAATATAAAGAAATTATTGAAGATGTTTCGTTTATTAATGATAAAATAGCCATATTATATGCATCCGGACAAATTTATACAGGTAAAGGAGACACAGAGATTTATTCCAAAACATTTATAAATCTTATTAATGAAATAAAAAATGATGATGATATAAAAGCGGTAGTTTTACGAGTAAATTCACCTGGTGGAAGTGCTAATGCATCAGCTGAAATTTTATATGAATTATATGAGCTAAAAAAGAAAAAACCTTTAATAGTGTCATTTAGTGATATAGCAGCCTCCGGAGGCTATTATATTTCAATGGCTGCTGATAAAATTTATGCCCAAGATAATACACTAACAGGATCCATAGGCGTTTTAGGCATGATCCCGGATGTTAAAAAATTAGCCAATACTATTGGCGTCACTTCAGACTATGTTTCTACAAATGCAAACTCTAATTATTATTCAATTACCCAGGGAACATCTAAAGGATTCAAAGAAATAATGAATAAGGGCATTACTATAACATATAATAAATTTGTTAATGAAGTAATGAAGTGTAGACATATGACCTATGCTCAAGTAGATTCGGTGGGACAAGGTAGAATATGGAGCGGAAGGGATGCATTAGAAAAGGGTTTGGTAGATGAAATCGGCGGATTCAATGAGGCTATTAAATATGCTGCAAAAAAAGCAGGGGTAACATCTTATAATTTAGTTTCCTATCCGGAAGAAAAAACCAATTGGGATCTTATAGTAAATATGTTTACCTCTGATGACAATGATTTGAATCAATCGGGTATAATAGAAAACCTTATTAAATATGAATTAGGTAAGGATCATTATAAATTATATCAAAAAATAAAAAATATAGAAAGTAATCAAGGAATAATGTACTTAATGCCGTATGATGTAGAAATTAAATAACGGATAAAAAGTCTTGAATAAAAATATTCTAACTAATATATCATTTTCAATAAAGATGTTATATCTTTGCAAAACTTAAAAGTTTGAGAAAAGTATTTTTATAATTTTTTCGAGAATTTATTCAACCAAATAGTACAATTATTTAAAAGTTAAATGGGATTATTTGATTTTCTTACACAAGAAATAGCAATTGATTTGGGTACAGCAAATACCCTAATCATTCATAATAATAAAGTAGTAGTAGACAGTCCTTCTATAGTAGCTATAGATAGAAGGACCATGAAGCCTATTGCAGTCGGAGAGATAGCTAAGCAAATGCAGGGGAAAACGCATGATGATATAAAAACTATTAGACCTCTAAAAGATGGTGTAATAGCTGATTTTGGCGCGTCCGAGCATATGATCAGGGAATTTATAAAACAAATTCCGGGAATAAAAGGAAAAATTTTTAATCCTTCATTGAGGATGGTTATTTGTATTCCTTCAGGTATTACAGAAGTTGAAAAAAGAGCAGTAAAAGATTCTGCAGCTAAAGTAAATGCTAAGGATGTAAAATTAATTTATGAGCCTATGGCTGCAGCCATAGGGGTTGGTATTGATGTTACACAGCCTAAAGGTAATATGATTATAGACATAGGGGGAGGAACTACTGAAATAGCAGTTATAGCTTTGGGAGGAATTGTTTGTGATAACTCTATTAAAATTGCAGGAGACGTATTTAATAATGATATCTTATATTATTTAAGAACTCATCATAATTTGTTTATCGGAGAAAAAACAGCAGAACACATTAAAATGGAGGTAGGTTCAGGACTTGAAGAACTGGATAATCCGCCTGAAGATCTACCAGTTCAAGGTAGAGATTTAATTACCGGTAAACCTAAAGAAATTATGGTTAATTATAAAGAAATGGCCAGAGCTCTAGATAAATCAATTTTAAGAATCGAAGATGCTATCATGGAAACTTTATCAAGAACACCTCCGGAATTATCTGCAGATATCTATAATACCGGTATATATTTAGCAGGAGGAGGGGCTTTACTTAGAGGTCTCGATCAAAGAATAGGAAGGAAAACAGGGTTACCTGTTTTCATAGCTGACGATCCATTGAGAGCAGTTGTGAGAGGTACTGGAATTGCACTAAAAAATATTGAAAAATTTGAGAATTTTTTAATCAAATAATAAATTATTCTTAAGATAAAACTTATTAATGTCTGTATTGATAAATTTTCTATCAAAAAATAGTAGATTCCTGCTATTTCTATTTTTGCAGATATTAGCTCTTTTTTTTACGTTTAACAGAAATGTTTATCATAATTCGATACTAGAAGAAAAAATAATTTCATTCACCGGTTATGTAGATTCTAAAATATCTTATTTAACGTACTATATAAATCTCAAAAAGGAAAATGAACGTCTAATAGAAGAGAATAAAGAATATAGAAATAAATTTCTAGGAAAAACGGGAAAAATTAAGCCTGAGTTTTTTGCTATGTTAGATTCTACAAAATATAAGCAAAAATATTATTATACAACTGCTGATATAATATCAAACTCAATTACAAGGTCAAATAATTATTTAATTATAGATCGAGGGACAGATCAAGGTGTGAGTCCGGAAATGGGCGTTGTTACCTCAACCGGAGTTGTAGGAATGATTATCAATTGTACGAAGAATTATTCCAAAGTTATTTCCATTCTTAATAGGAATACCAGGATAAATGCCAGATTAAAATCAAGTAAATATTACGGTACATTATTATGGCAGGGAGAAGATCCCAGAATCATGCATTTATCAGATATACCTAAATATGTAGGTGTAAAGATAGGAGATACTATTGAGACGGATGGAAAATCTAAAATATATCCTGAAGGTATATTAATTGGAAGAGTGAGCAGTAAATCCATAGATGAGGAGACCGGTAATTGGAATATTTCAATTGAATTATTTCAAGATATGGGAAATATACAAAAAGTATATGTAGTGGATAAACTGGATAGAGAAGAAATTAAAAGTTTGAAAGATTCTATAAATTAATAATGCTTAACAGATACACATTAATAAATCTCATCTTAATTCCCATCTTACTATTATTGCAAGTTTTTGTATTTAATAACATCTATTTTTTCCATAAATATAATCCTATCATATATATTATTTGGATCATTTTTTATCCATATGACAAATCTTTTAATTATCTGTTTCTAATTTTTTCATTCCTTTTGGGATTTGGAATTGATTGTTTTATGGACACCGGAGGCGTTAATGCTTTCTCATCCGTATTAATTTCTTATATAAGAAATACAGTACTTCGATATATCTCAGATTTAGATCGAGAAATGAAAATATTAAACTTTTCAGATTTAAATTTCCTTCAATTACTATCGTATATAATAATAATTATATTAATTCATCATTTAAGTCTTTTTATTTTAGAAAGTTTTAAAATATCTATGATATTAGATGTAATAGAAGACGCTCTTATAACATCAGTATTTTCATTTTTATTTATCATTATAATTTACGCTTTCTTTAAAAATAAGATTGGATAGTGAAAAAATTTCAGATTATAATAGGGGTGTTGATTTTCTTAGCGTTACTGTTTATCGCGCGTATATCCTACCTACAATTATTTACAGAAAAATATAAGCTTAACGCAGCAAATACTTCAATAAAAGCAGAATATCAAATTCCATTACGGGGATATATAATGGACAGAAACGGTAAAATATTAGTAGGAAATACTCCTTCCTATGAGTTAACTTTTACCCAATCCCAGATGGAAAAAAATTTTGATACCTTAGGTTTTTGCAAATTAGTTAATATTTCGAAAGCTGATTTTATAAAAAAAATCAAAAGTATCAAATCAAATAAGAAAATTTATAATAACCTGGTTCCTATGACCTTTATGAAAGGTCTGACTAGTGAAGATTTAGCCAGAATACAAGAAAAACTTTTTAAATATAATGCATTTTCAATTGTTCGAACTCCTGAAAGAAATTACTTGGTCCATTCAGCAGGAAACATATTGGGTTATATTAATGAAGTTAATGAAAAGTATATAAAATCTGATTCGTCCTATTACATGCCCGGTAATTTAGCTGGTATGACAGGAGTAGAAAAATCGTATGAAAAATATTTACGAGGAATAAAAGGAATTAAGTATATACAAAAAGACAGAAGATTAAGAAGTATAGGCTCATATAAGGATGGAGAGTATGACCAACAAATGCATAGTGGTAAAGATATAACACTCTCAATTGACTATGATTTACAAAATCTGGCAGAAAAATTGTTAGTTAATAAAAGAGGCGGTATCGTTGCTTTAGATCCCAATAATGGAGAAATATTGGTTATGGCCTCAGCTCCTGTTATTGATCCGTCAGTATTTGTAGGAAGAGATAAGAATAAACATATATATGCTCTTCAAATGGATTCAATGAATAAGCCAATGTTTGATCGAGCGGCTCAAGCAGCATATCCTCCAGGATCTACTTTTAAATTGATAAATGGTTTAGCTGCTTTACAAATGGGAGTAATAGATGAAAAAACAACCTTTATATGTAAACATGGTTTTCATTATGGAAACAGGAAGATAGGTTGCCACTGTGGATATTTTTATACTCCTATAGCTATGGATAAAGCTATTCAAAAATCATGCAATAATTTCTTTGCAGAGGCTTACGTAAGAATACTTAACAAGTATCCGGGTAACATTGAAAAAAGCATTGATGAATGGAGTGATATAGTTAAAAGTTTTGCCGTCGGCGAATTTATGCATAATGATTTAGCAGTGGGAAGTAGAGGAAACATTCCGGATGCAAATTATTATAATAGGCGTTACGGAAAGGATAAATGGAATATCTATACTATAATTTCTAATTCAATAGGACAAGGTGAAGTTTTGGCAACTCCATTACAAATCGCAAATTATACGGCTGTTATTGCCAACAGAGGATTTTTTTACACCCCTCATATTGTAAAAGCTATAGATGGAAAACCGGTAACAGATCCTCAATTTACTGTACCCAAACAAGTAAAAGTCGAGAAAAAATATTTTGATATTGTTAATAAGGGAATGAGTATGGTAGTTTTGTCGGGTACGGGTCATAGGATTTTTACCAATACATTTAGTCAGGAAGGAAAAACAGGTACCTCGCAAAATCCTCATGGAAAAGATCATTCCATATTTGTTTTAATAGCTCCCGTAGATAAACCAAAAATAGCAATTGCTGTAGTCGTTGAAAATGGAGGTTTTGGAGCCACTTATGCCGGACCCATGGCCTCTCTACTTGCAGAAAAATATCTTACCGGAACCATTGAAAGAAAATCAATGGAGGAAAGCATCATAAAATCTGATTTCAGTAATGAATATTTGAGACAATGGAACGATTATTTAAAAAGAACAGGAAAATATGTTCCAAATAATTTACCTCAAGCGTTAAAAGATAGTATAAATAAGATCAATTCGAATAAAAAACTATCCTTAAAAGAAAAGCAACGATTAATACAAAATATAATTAATCAGGGAGAAGCAGCTAAAAAATTAGATAATTTTATTGGTGATTAAAAATGAATAAAATTTTTAGGGGAGTAGATGGTTTAATGTTATTTTTATATTTGCTTATAGCCTTATTTGGTATCGCAAATATATATAGCGTTGATAGTTCCAGTGGTACTAAACAATTCATCTGGCTGTTAATATCTTTAACAGTAGGAACTTCAACCTTTCTTGTTCGTCCTAAATTTTTTGAGAATTTTGCGGGCTTATTTTACTTATTTGGCTTATGTCTACTTACCGGTGTTTTATTGTTTGGAAGCTATGTTAACGGAGCTAAAGCCTGGTATCGAATTGGAGGTTTCAGTTTACAACCGGTAGAATTAGCTAAAATTTCCACAGCATTAATGTTAGCTAATTACGTAGATTCCCCTAATTTTAATATTAAAAATAATCAATCATTAGGAATTGCATTTCTAATTATATTTATTCCCATAGTATTAATTTTGCTGCAACCCGATGTTGGATCCATTTTAGTATTTACTGCTTATTTTATCGCATTATATAGAGAAGGAATGACGGGATGGTTGTTTATCATTGGTTTTTATTTTGCGATTTTATTTCTGACTTCCATCTGGGTTCCATCATGGATCGTTATTTTAATATTAACACTTTTACTGTTTCTATTATTATTCTTGCTTAGAAAGAAAATTAAATGGAATCAACACTTTAACATTTTATTTATCATAGTATTTGTACTAATATCAAGTGTTATAAGTATATCCTCACCGTTTATATTCGAGCATTTACCTAAGCATCAAAAAGAAAGAATATTAGTACTATACGAAGGAGAAAAAAAGTACAGAGATACCGCAGGATATAATTTGCTTTATTCTAAAACAGCCATAGGATCGGGAGGTTTCTGGGGTAAAGGATATAAACAAGGTAGTGTTACAGCAGGTAAATTTGTGCCGGAGCAACAAACAGACTATATATTTTGTACAGTGGGTGAAGAATGGGGATTTATAGGATGTACCCTATTGATCGGGCTTTATACTTGTTTAATAGCAAGAATATATTATTTGGCAGAAACACAGAAAAGCGCATTCTCCAGAGTTATGGGATATTCATTAGCTTCCATATTATTTATGCATTTTTTAATTAATATAGGAATGGTAATAGGATTGTTTCCAACCGTAGGAATCCCATTACCTTTCTTTAGCTATGGGGGCAGTTCACTATTAGGATTTTCCTTATTTATTTTTATATTCTTGCGCTTGAATTATTCTGACAAAAATAGTCTTATCTAGATACCCTTTAGTATTAACTAATTTTTGACCATTTGATTTTATTCTTATGATATCTTAAAAAGAATTTTCTTATAGCTTGATTTTTTTCCTTTGTAAGATCAGGATCATCTTGTAATAAATGATCTACACATGATTTAGATAATGATACTATTACCTTATCATGAATCAAATCTGTTTTTTTAAAATCAATGGTACCGCTTTGCTGAGTTCCTAAAATATTACCGGGTCCTCTTAATTCCAAATCCACTTCAGATATTCTAAATCCGTCGTTTGTTTCACACATTGTTTTAATCCTTTTATGAGCATCATTCGATAGCTCTGATTTGGTCATCAAAATACAATATGATTGTTCAGCACCTCTACCCACTCTTCCTCTCAATTGATGCAACTGAGATAATCCGAATTTCTCTGCACTTTCAATAACCATGACACTTGCATTCGGAACATTTACGCCCACCTCAATAACAGTAGTGGCAATCATAATTTGCGTCTGATTATTGATAAATCGTTGCATTTCATATTCTTTATCCGCAGGTTTCATTTTCCCGTGTACGATGCTTATTTGATAATCAGGCATTGGGAAATCTCTGACTATACTTTCATATCCATCCATAAGATCTTTATAATCAAGAGTTTCACTTTCTTCTATAAGGGGATATACAATATATACTTGTCTGCCTTTTTTAATTTCATTTTTCAGAAAACCAAAAACGGATAGCCTGTTTGAATCTGTTCTATGATAGGTTTTAATTTCTTTTCTGCCACTTGGTAATTCATCAATTATAGATACATCCAAATCACTATAATAACTCATGGCCAATGTTCTCGGTATAGGAGTAGCTGTCATCACTAATATATGAGGAGGTATCGAATTTTTTCCCCATAATCGAGAGCGTTGTTCAACCCCAAACCGATGTTGTTCATCAATTATAGCTAAACCTAAATTTTTAAATTGTACTTTTTCTTCAAGTAAAGCATGTGTACCCACCAATATATTTATTTTTCCCGACAGTAATTCTTGATGAATTAGTTTTCTTTCCGAGGTCGAAGTTGATCCCGTTAATAACTGTACAGAAATATTCATTTCATCAACCAATTCACAAATGCTTTTATAATGTTGAACGGCTAAAATTTCGGTGGGAGCAATCATACAAGCTTGAAATCCATTATCAATAGCTAAAAGCATGCATAAGAGAGCGACCATCGTCTTTCCACTGCCTACATCACCTTGCAATAACCTATTCATTTGAATATTTCGGCTAAGGTCTTTACGAATTTCTTTAATTACTTTTTTTTGAGCATTTGTTAATTGGAACGGAAGATGAAAATTATAAAATTCATTAAAATGATGTCCGACAATAGAAAAAGGATTTCCTAAATTTATACGTTGTCTATGAATTTTTTGTAGTCCAAAACCAAGTTGAAAAAAAAACATTTCTTCAAATTTCAACCTGTATTCGGCCTGTTGTAATTCAACGTAAGAATTTGGAAAATGAATTTGTTGATAAGCATTTTTACGAGAAATTAACTTATAATTTACTAAAATTTCTTGCGATAAGTTTTCCTCTATTTGATCATCAATAGCGACTAAAATTTCCCTAATTGATTTTTTAAAAAAACGTTGATTGACCCCTCTTTTTTGTAATTTTTCCGAGTTTGAATAAATTGGTTCTAAAACTATAGGAGCTAGTTTTGCATCATTCATTTTTTCAATTTCCGGATGCGCAAGGGTTAATTTTCCATTAAAAGCATTTACTTTACCAAATATTAAAACTTCTTCATGTAAGGGAATGCTTTTTACTAACCAATTCGTTACATTGAACCATATAAGTTCTAATTTTCCGGTACTATCTTCAAATATAGCGGTTAATCTGCTTTTCTTGTTAAAAGTAGTTTCTTTTAAAGATATTATTTTACCTCTTAATTGAATTTCTGCTGAAGAAGAGCCTAGTTGATTTACTTTATAAATTTTACTTTTATCCACATATCTAAAAGGAAAATAATTAAGTAAATCCTCACATGAGTGTATATTAAGCTGTTTTTTTAATAAGTTCGCTTTTTCAGTTCCTATACCTTTAACATATTCAATAGAAGATTGAAGATATAATGCACTCATATTACAAAATTAAGAAACTGATCTTACTATAACTAGCAATAGAGATATAAATTAATTGAAATTTACTATTTAAAGAAAACACATAAGAAGGGAATATTTCCCTTCTTATGTAAAAGTATATATTTGGGTATCTTATTTAATTAAATTATTGATATCAGATATTTTAGAAGTAATTTTTAAAATTTTATTTTTTTGATCTACTAAAATTAGTGTAGGGGTACCGGTTATATTTAGTTCTTTTACAAATTTACTATCCCAGTATATTAAATCTGAATCGTTTAACCATGAAGTTTCTTTTATGGCATTTTGCCAATCCTCTTTATTGTAATCAACAGAAAGGGCTATAATTTCACCACCCGATTTTTTAAAATTTTCGTAAAACTGTTTAACATATGGCATTTCTTGTTGGCAATGACTACACCAAGAAGCCCATACCATAATTAATTTATATTTAGTTTTAATGTCATATAAATACGTATACTTATCGTTTAATTTATGCGTAAATTTTATGTTTGGAATTATTTTTCCTTCCTTTATAGAATTATTGTCTTGAATTGTTTTTTTAAGTTCCGCACTTATTTCGCATGTTAGTGATTCTGCTCTTTTCATATATTTATCAGTAAGATTTACTAAACCATATCCATTTAGAAAATTAATAGTTGCGGATAATATCTCTTGTCCCCTGCTTGTATCTTCACCAACTTCATCCAATAAAACTTCTATAGCTTTATCAATTTTATTTTCCCAATCTTTTTGAGAAGAGGCTCCCATTGCAGACAGTTTAAAATAATTATATAAAAGCGATTTACCTACACCGGAAGTTTCAAATTCTTGTCCGGCATTTTTAAAATGATCTAAAATTAAATTTTTATTTGAAATAGCATCGCCGTTTCCTATTTCAGTGTTTTTAATTAGATCTGAAGTTTTTAAATAATAGGATAAAAATGGGAATTCAGAAATATCAGGTTCATTCATTTCAGATATTCTTTGAATTTCATTTTTTAAGGGTAAATAAAAATCATCTTTAGAATTATAATAAAAATTCATATTTTGTAATTGAGGAAGAATTGAATTTTTTTTAATATCATAATTTAGATAATTTTGATAACGGTCATTAATTTGATTACCTGGTATATTTATAATAAATTCATCATTTGCAGTAATTGATGCGCTAAAGTCTATATCGGTATTATTAGAAATGAAAATGTAATTCTTTTTGGCATCCAGTAATGAAATTTCAATTATACCGGAATAGTTATCTTTAACAGGAATTGAAAAAGATCCATTTGAATTTGTAGTTATATTTCCTATTAAAATATCATCAAATGCTCTATCTATTTTTACTAATATTCTTTTATTAGGATAATTGGCAATAGTACCTTTAAAAGTGAATTGGGCTTGAGCTATTAAGTTTAATAGAACTAATAAGAATGTAATTGAAATTTTTTTCATAAAAAAAGCCTTGTTATTTATTTAACAAGGCTAATTTATGAAATTAAAATCTTTATATAGATTTAATTCTTTTCTTTTTAAAAATATAAAATATTAAAAGTATAGCACTTATTAATAAAAATGGTACTATAAAATTTATTGGAGTAGTTGTGTGTGGTTCACCAATACCTATATATGCTTGGACTTCTCCTTCAGGTACAGGTGGAACCTCATTAGTTTCAACTACAACTTGTAATAAATTATAGGCATAAGTAAAATTATATATGATGACTATAAATATTATGGAAAATAATTTTTTCATATTAATGTACTTTATTATTTAACTATTTTTTTAGTTATTTTTTCGCCAGTAATCGAATTAGTTACAACTATAACGTACAAAGATGAGGATGTAGTATGAATAGGTAGTAAATAATCATTTTGGGTATTAATATTTTTTTCTGTCGAAATTAACTGACCTAAAACGTTAAATATATTAACTTCTGCTTTACTCCAATTTTGGTCAAAGTGAATTTTATATTCGTTTCCGGTCTTATAAATTGTTGTTAAACTATTTAAAGTATTAATGTCTTCATTTCCTAAAGTGCCAGGTTCTTTCCAAAATATTTCAAATCTGTCATTAGTTGATTCATTAATTGTTACAGAATATGAAAAATTAGAATCAATTTCTTTAATAACATTCAAATCTTTATCGTGAAAATAAAATCTCGCATTAGGATTATCAAAATTTGTTTGACCTTTTTTTAATGCATTCATATTCAACCTAAGGTCAGATTTAAATGTAAATTGTTTACCTCTGTCTTCTTTAAGAACATTTATTCCTACTGGCACAGCGATCCTAGAAGCGTTATCTGTATTTATAACATTAATGTATAACTTGGTATCCTCATATCCAGCTTGTTTTCCTCCATTAGGAGATTCTGGTATAGTATAAATATTAGTTTCATAAATAATATTATCACTATTTTTGGCCTCCCATTGATTAGTATTTCCAGTTATTAAGTCAGCACCCGCAGCAATAAATGTATTACCATAAAAGGTTTTTCCAGAAAATAGTTCAAGATTTAATTGATATTTATCTGTATTTACTGGTTTTATACTATATTCTTTAATGTCTCCCTTATTATATTCGTATTTTGATTGACTAAACGTTTGAATGTCAGAATTATATAGATTAATGTTTACATCATCTGTATTGGTCTTTATAAAAAAGTTAGTCATCGGAGGAATAATTGTAATAGAATCACCACCCACCGGACTTCCATTTTTATAAGTACGCAATTGCATTTTCTGTTTATATCTAGTTATTCCATCGTCAACTACATTTGTTATAGGACCTTCACTGCCAAGACCTATAATATATTGTGAATTATTTTTAACTAATACATCAAGATTTATATTAGATGTATAAGGATTAACTAAGTGCAACATTCTATCAGCATAATATGCATTATCTAGAATTTGGTCATTAGTATTATTATCAAAAGTTATATTTGTAACGAAAGGGTCAGATAAATATGTCCAATAGTAAATACCATATTCATTTTCTCTATTATTTCCAATTTTACGACCACTTGCAACTCTATTGCTAACATGTACAGACAAATCAGAAGTTGAAGCTATATTTCCATCAGCTGGTTTGGTTCCTGCCACATAAGGAATTCCAGTAAATGATAAAGGATTATTAAAATTTGATCCCTTATCAAATTTTGCTTTTTTAAATGCATAATAATTTCCGGGAACAAAATTTTCACCTTTTTGAAAAGGATCAAATCTAAAATATTCCTCTCTCCATTTAAATACAGGGTGTTTAGCCCAATTTTTACTGTTTCTACAATTATTGTTTACATCAGCTCTGTAACAAATAAGATCGGGTATACCGGATGTTGAAGTAGAGTTTGTAATATTTTGATAGAATTGATCATATGTATAATTAACAAATGGAGTACCAAAGAGTATTTGACCAGACCCATCATCAAAAATTTGTTTTTGAATAGTTATTTTACCAGAAGCACTTTTATTACTTGCAATAATTAATTGACCGTAATGTTGCTCGTCTATGTAAGTGAGAACAAATTTGTCTGGAAGGGCATTATTTTTAAGAGTACCTTCAGATATTTTTATATCACCTTTATTAGTAAATACATCCGAACTATTATCTATGGTTATATCTCCAGTACTAAATAATTTCGTTCCTGGACTCACAAAGAACTTTGCACCACTCGTTGTGGTTATTTGTGAATTGCTTGCAATACAACCCAATACAAAAAGCAAGGGTATAAATTTCATTTTCATTTATTAAGCATTTATTAGTTAAATTTATTTATTAAATATAATATATACTAGTAGTGCAAATATAAATAAAAATATTATTCGCAAGTCTTTTTTTTTTATTTTATTGATTTGTGTTTCGTTAACGCAACAAATTTATCCATATCTATAAGTAAATCTCCGTTATAATTGTCAATATCATAACTAATTTTAGAAAATAGGTTTTCAGAGATGCTTCGCAACCCTCTTGCCCCTAAACCTAAAATTCTGGTTTCTTTTACAATTTCTTTTAATACGTCATCGGTAATTGAAAGGTTGATTCCATCTAATTTAAATAGAGCCTGATATTGTTTAATTATTGCATTTTTAGGTTTAGTAAGAATTTGTAACATAGCCTCATCATCCAATGGCTCTAAATTAGTTATTACAGGGAATCTTCCTAATAGTTCGGGAATAAGTCCAAACGTTTTTAAATCGGTAGCATTTACCTGAGATAAAATGTGTTCTACTTCAAGTGTTTTTTCATCCGTTTTGCTAAAACCTATCGTGTTTTTATTTAACCTGTTAGAAATAATTTTATCAATACCTGAAAAAGCCCCCCCTGCAATAAATAAAATATTTTGTGTATTTACTTGAATGTATTTTTGATCGGGATGTTTTCTGCCTCCTTGAGGAGGAACATTAATAATACTTCCTTCTAAAAGTTTTAATAAAGCTTGTTGCACTCCTTCCCCGGAAACGTCGCGGGTTATACTTGGATTATCGCTTTTTCGACTAATTTTATCTATTTCATCTATAAAGACTATACCTTGTTCAGCCTTTTCAACGTTATAATCAGCAGCTTGTAATAATCGACTTAATATACTTTCAACATCTTCACCCACGTATCCGGCTTCTGTTAAAACAGTTGCATCAACTATAGTAAAAGGAACATCCAAAAGTTTAGCAATTGATTTGGCAATTAGAGTTTTTCCGGTTCCTGTTTCACCAACCATCAATATGTTGGATTTTTCAATTTCAACCTCCCTGTCAACGTCTAAAGAATGTGCTAACCTTTTATAATGATTGTAAACGGAAACAGATAACGTTTTTTTTGCGTTTTCTTGACCTATTACGTATTGATCTAAAAATTCTTTTATTTCTTTAGGTTTTCTTACTTGCAATTCAAAATTGCTGTCGTCTTTAAAATTTTCTTCCTGTATAACAATGTTATGTGCTTGTTCAATACAATCATTGCATATATGTCCGTGAAGTCCGGCAATTAATAGTTGAACTTCAGATTTTTTTCTTCCGCAAAAAGTACATTTTTGTTCCATAAGCTTTAATAAAGCTGATATTAATTTAAAATTCAGGTTTCAAAATTAATTTATTAATTAAAATTGAAACCCGAAAAATATTTTTTAGTTTATATTATTAAAGAAAATAACTACGATTACTTTTTATATAAAGTATTTTTAACTGCGGTTATTACTTGGTTCACATTCGGATACCATTTAGAAAATAAAGAAGAAGAATAAGGGGCTGAAGTATCAGCAGTTGTAATTCTTTTTATAGGTGCATCCAAATAATCAAAAGCTTTTTGTTGTACCATATAAGCAATTTCACTAGCAACAGATGCAAAAGGCCATTCTTCAATTAATAATACCAAACGATTGGTTTTCTTAACGGAATTAATAACAGTGTCATAATCTAAAGGTCGAACAGTTCTTAAATCTATAACTTCTGCATTAATGCCTTCTTTTTCAAGTTCAGCAGCAGCTTGTAAAGCAACTTTCATTATTTTACCAAAAGAGACAATAGTAACATCGGATCCTGGTTTCTTGATGTCTGCAACACCTATAGGGATAAGATATTCATCTTCAGGAATCTCCATTTTGTCGCCATACATTTGCTCAGATTCCATGAAAATAACAGGGTCATTATCTCTAATAGCGGATTTCAATAATCCTTTGGCATCATAAGGATTAGAAGGTACGATAACCTTTAATCCGGGACAATTCGCAAACCAACTTTCAAACGCCTGAGAGTGAGTAGCTCCTAATTGTCCGGCTGAAGCGGTTGGACCACGAAATACGATTGGTACATTCCATTGACCACCGGTCATTTGATAAATTTTAGCTGCATTATTTATGATTTGGTCGATTGCAACCAAGGAAAAATTAAATGTCATAAATTCTACAATAGGACGGCATCCATTCATGGCTGCGCCAACACTAATTCCGGTAAAACCACTTTCTGCAATAGGGGAATCAATGACTCTTTTGGCACCGAATTCGTCTACCATTCCTTTGGAAGCTTTATAAGCTCCATTATAATTAGCAACTTCTTCGCCAATCAGATAAATGGAAGGATCTCTTCTCATTTCTTCGCTCATAGCTTCACAAATTGCTTGTCTAAATTGAACTTCCTTCATTGTACTTAAAATTATTACGGCAAAAGTACAAATTTTTTGAACAATCAAATTCTTTTATGTTTAAAAAGAAAAGAAAATTTGTATAAAAATTAAGAAATAATTTTATATAAAATAAATTGACTATAGGTTTTGGCAATATTTTATATTGTTAATATGTTAATTTCTCGAACATTATCAATATTTGATATACTGTAAGTTGTTAATCTAAGTTATTAGAGTTGTTGTTATTATGAAATAACTTCTAGGTGTATAAACAGTAAAAAAATTACTAATTATAAAATAGTTTGACTTTTTATTTTATTTAGGATATAGGAACATTCCAAATTTCTTGTACATGCCCAATCATTTCTATAACAAGGTTTATTTCCAAAAATCGAGCAAGGTCGGCAAGGAAGATCATTTATTTGTATCACATCATTTAATTGTTGACCATAACCTAAAAAACCGGCAAAAGGGTGAGTAGCTCCCCAAATGGAAATAACTTTGGTTCCCACTAAAGATGATATGTGCATATTGGCAGAATCCATAGTTATCATTAAAGGCAATTGGCTAATTAAATTCATTTGTTCCTTTAAGGTAATTTGCCCTGATAAAGAATGAATATTTGGATGCATTTTCTGCCAAGAATCAAGAATCTCAGTTTCTTCCTTTCCGCCTCCAAATAAATATATTTGATAATCATCTTTTGCAAGATGTATGCAAATATCTTTCATTTTATCTAAAGGTAGCATTTTTTCCTTGTAATTTGCAAAAGGTGCAACGCCTATGGAGTTTTTCTTCTTTATAGGGTTTGATGATAATTTATGAGATAATTGTAAATCAAATCCCAATCTTCTGAAAACATCTGCGTAATATTCGGATACAGGGCGAAGTGGATAAAGTTTTTTATTTTTTCTTCGAGTTAATAATTTTTTTTCTTTACGATTTTTATCAAGGGTAGCAATTTTTTTTACATGTTTAGATAAAAATAATTTTAAAATTTTGGTTCTTAAGACATTATGTAAATCAGCTACCATAGTAGGTTCGTAAACCTTTAATTCGTCGGCAAGTTTTTTTAAACCTAAAATTCCATTATAGTTTTCGATATCTACTCCTATAAAGGTTATATTAGGAATTGATTGAAAAAAGGGAGCAAAAAAATGGCGGGTAACTATCAGCAACTCAACGTCTTTATTTTGCTCGATAAATTCTCTTATAACGGGTACAGTCATTGCGACATCTCCCATTGCAGAAAAACGAAAGACTAAAATTTTTTCTTTGATCTTACTCACTTTTTTTACTAATTATTTTTTTGCAGAGTAAGCAATTGCGTAGTATTTAATTTGTTTAATCATTGCCAATAACCCATTAGCTCGAGTAGGAGTTAAAAATTCTTGAAGACCTATTTCTTCAATAAAATTTTCATCCGATTTTAAAATGTCTTCAATGGGTTGTCCTGAATAGATGCGTACTAACATGGCAGCTATTCCTCTCGGTAAAATTGCGTCAGAATCTGCTTCAAAAAATAATTTACCATTTTCCGAACGAGTAGTTAGCCAAACCTGAGACTGACATCCTTTGATTAATTTATCTTGAGTTTTGTCTTTTTCAGGTATTTCGGGCAGAGATTTACCTAATTCAATAACATATTCATACCGTTGTTCCCAAGAGTCAAATAAATTAAATTCATTTATAAGTCCTTGTTGTATTTCAGAAATTGTCATGGAAAAAATATTTAATTAATTAAGTCGTAACCGGTATAAGGAACTAATACCTTCGGTATTTTAATTCCTTCTTCCGATTGGTGATTTTCAAGTAAAGCTGCTAAAACTCTAGGTAATGCAAGAGATGAACCATTAAGTGTATGGCAAAGCTGATTTTTTCCTTCTGATTTATATCGTAATTTTAATCGGTTTGCTTGAAAGGTTTCAAAATTTGATACTGAGCTAACTTCCAACCATCTTTCTTGAGCAGCCGACCAAACTTCAAAATCATAAGTAATTGCTGAGGTAAAGCCTAAATCCCCGCCACATAGTCGTAGTATTCGGTAAGTAAGTTGTAGTGACTCTAATAAAGATTTTACATGTTCAAACATTTCATCCAATGCCTCATAAGAATTTTCTGGTCTTTCGATTCGAACGATTTCAACTTTTTCAAATTGATGTAATCTGTTAAGCCCTCTAACATCTTTACCATAAGAACCGGCTTCTCTTCTAAAACAAGGAGAATAAGCTGTTAATTTTATTGGTAGTTGATTTTCGTTTAGCAATACATCCCTGTACATATTGGTTACCGGAACTTCTGAGGTAGGAATCAAATATAATTTGTCTTCATTAATATAATACATTTGACCTTCTTTGTCAGGAAGTTGTCCCGTGCCATATCCGGAAGCTTCATTTACTACAAATGGTGGAACAATTTCCATATAACCGGCTTCAGCATTTTTATCTAAAAAATATTGAACCAAAGAGCGTTGCAATCGAGCTCCTTTTCCTTTATAAACGGGAAAACCGGCACCGGTTATTTTTACTCCTAATTCAAAATCTATTAAATCGTATTTTTTAGTAAGTTCCCAATGAGGTAAAGCATTACTTATGATATTTTCATTTGCAGTATGCTTAAAAACCTCAAGATTATCCTCTTCATTTGTTCCTACAGGAACTAAATCGTTTGGAATATTGGGTACTTCATATAAAGTTAATTTTAACTTTTCCTCTGTTTCAGATAAACTTTGTTGCAACTTTTTAGTGGATTCTTTTAAAGAAAGAGTTTGTGATTTAGCATTTTCGGCTTCATCTTTTTTACCTTCTTTCATTAAAATTCCAATATCTTTCGAAATTTTATTCATTTCCGAAAGCTGGGAATCCAAATCAAATTGAATCTTTTTTCTGGATTCATCCAGTGAAATAATTTCATCGATAAGTTCTAATTTGCCGAAATTTCTTTTTTTTAATCCGGCTAAGACCTTTTCTTTATTATCTTTAATATATGCAACCTGTAACATATCAATGTAAACTTTAAATGGCAAATTTAGTGTAAAAAAATAAATATCTAATAAGGAATAGAAAAGCTCAGTTAAATATACGTTCAGACATTAATAAATATCTGATGAATAAAAATCATTTAAAGAATTAATAAGATGGAAAAAGAATGAAAAAGCTTTTCAAATAAGAAACGATCGATTTATTTAAAGTTTAAAGTGACTCATCTAATATATATTGTTTAGGTGTTTTTCCAAACATTTTTTTGAAGGAGGTTATAAAATGAGAAGTGCTTTTATAACCTGTTGCCAATGCAATTTCATTTATTGGGTAATGGTTATTCAACATTTGAAGTGCCTTTTTCATGCGTAATTGTATAATATAATAATGAATGGTGCAACTATAAGCCTGTTTAAATCCCGTTTTTAATTTTAGTTCATTTAAATGAATAATTTTAGAAAGCTGGTTAATTGTAGGCGGTTCTTCGTAATGGGTAGTTAAATAGGCATTAGCTAGTTCAATTTTTTTGAAATCTTCCTCTTTTATAGACTTTATTTCTTTCTTGTTGGTTGATAATTTTATAAAGATTTTTAAAAATAATTCTTTTAACTTAATTTGATAATAACTGTGACCGAATACTCCCGTTTCTTTAATTTCAATTAATTCATTTATAACGGTAAGCATATTGAAATCTATCGGTAAAACTATTTCGTTGAAATCAGAATGAATATTCCGTTGAATATCTTTACAAAAAATACTATCCAAAAACCATTTTTCATTTTTTAAGATTGAAAAAATAAAAGGTTTAGATATGAAAATACTAATAGAATAAAATGTCTTTTCATAAGGATCTATCTTAATTTTTATATTATTTTTATTTTGATAAGTCATTTGTAAAATACCGGGCTTAATACCATGAATGGTTTTATTTTTAGAAGATTCAATAGTTGCTTTTCCTTGTAATAATAATGATACTTGTATGTAGTCCTTTTCAATATTTAATGTTTGAATAAAATTATGCACTACAGAAAATTTTTGAATAAGAATACATAAACCTCCGGTATATATACTTTTTTGAATACCACTGGCAAAATGTTTTTTAAAATGGTTTTTCTTAGTAATTATAGGTGAATTAATATTTAATCTGTCTTCCAATTCAATAGTCAGTAAAAGATCTTGATTTATTTCCGAATAAATATTCATGATACTGTTTATATTATTTTTTATACCAAATATGATATTATTATATGGTTCTAAAATTATACTTTCGTAAATAATATTTATTTAGTCTAAACAAAAATAAGAAATAAAAAATTATTGAGGTCTTAAACTTACTGCTCCATGAAAGTAATTATCAATATTCTAATTATATGCTCATTTTCAACCTGTTTATACTCTCAAATGGCAGTTGTAGAAGGAATAGTTACCTCTAATACCCAAGTGTTGGAAAATTGTTCTGTTCAGGTAGACAATATAGATTATATAACTAAAACCGATCAAAAAGGATATTATAAGATAATGCTTCCTGAGGGAAAATATGGGTTAACGTTTTCAAATCCTAAATTTGAAACCCAACGTATTCCTGTTTATTTAAAAAAAGGAGAAAAGAAAAATATATCCATTAAACTTAAACCTATCACCTATACCGATATTGATAACGTTGTAATTATCGGAAAATCAGCCATACAAAAAACAAAAGAAACCCCGTATAATGTAACAGTTTTAGATGCTAAATCATTTTATAATAGCTCATTAGATTTAGCTCATATGCTTGAGAAAGCACCCGGAGTAAAAGTAAGAGAAGCCGGAGGAGTAGGTTCGGATATGTCAATTTCTTTAAATGGTTTTACGGGAAAACATGTTAAAATATTCATGGATGGTGTTCCTATGCAGGGTTTCGGTTCTGCTTTTCAATTAAACAATATTCCGGTAAATATAGCGGATCGAATCGAGATATATAAAGGAGTGGTGCCTATTGAATTTGGCACTGATGCAATAGGTGGAGTGATCAACATTGTGACGGCTCAAAGTACTAAAACCTATATGGATTTATCGTATTCTTCCGGTTCCTTCAATACCTACCGAACCGATTTAAACATGGGGCATACCTCAAAATCAGGATTTACGATTCAACTCAATGCTTTTCAAAATTATTCAGATAATAATTACAAAGTAAAGACTTCTATATTGGATTTGAAAACAAATGTCTTTTCATCCGAAAAATTTTGGGTCAAAAGATTTCATGGAAAATACCACAATGAAACAGGTATTTTAAAATTAGGTTTTATTAAGAAACGATGGGCAGATAAATTTCTAATAGGGATTACATTAGGACAAGAATTTTCCGACATACAAAATGCCAATTTAATGGAAATTGTTTACGGAATGAAAAAACGAATGGGTACAACTGTTATGCCTTCTTTAGTTTATGGGAAAAATAATTTTTTGATCAATAAATTAAATCTTAAACTCACGGCAAATTATAATAGAAATTATAATAAAAATACGGACACTGCAGCCAGACAATACAATTGGTTAGGAGACTATGTACCCAAAAAAACTAGAGGTGAAGGCATTTATTCTCTTTCAAAATTTTATAATGATAACTATTCCTCAACAGCAAATTTAACTTATCGATGGAATGATATGCATTCCTTTGCTATAAATGATGTTCTTTCCGGCTACAAAAGAAAGAAATCTGATCGGGTTTCTATAGTGGAAATCGGTTCCGTGCGCGATACTATGAGAAGAACCAATTTGAAAAATATTTTAGGAGGTTCTTATAGTTTTAATTATAAAAATATATGGAATGCGAATGTTTTTGGTAAATATTACTATCAAAAAGTGAAAGGTCCTAAAAATATTTCTACCATAACCAATAGTACAAAATATATTGAAAACACGGAAAAATTTAACACCAACGGGTATGGCTTAGCCGTCACTTATTTTTTGAAAGATTTTCAGTTTAAGGGATCATTAGAAAAGGCATACCGTCTGCCCACAGATAATGAACTCTTTGGGGATGAAGTATTAGAATTGGGAAATTCAGTTTTAAAAGCTGAAAATTCCATGAATTACAATTTAGGAATCCTTTTAAATAAACAATTTAAAAATAATAATGTTATCTACTTTGATGTCAGTGGTTATATAAGAGATACTAAAGATTATATCCGAAGAATTATTGAACAACATTATGGTATAGCAACTTATGTCAACCACGGAAAAGTAAAAAATATTGGAATAGATGCTGAAATAAAATTCTATTACAGAAATAAATTTTCGTTAGGAGGAAATGTAACCTACCAAAATTTAAGGAATAAAGAGCGATATTCTTCCGTCAGTGGAAACAGGAAAGATATTACCTTTAATGACAGAATACCTAATGTTCCTTATTTTTTCGGCGCAATTGATGCAGCATATTTTATTAACGATCGGGTAAAAAGAAAAAATAATTTAAGTATTGGTTATACATTCAACTTTATTGAAAAATTTTATCTTAATTGGGAAAGTTTGGGAAATAAAAAATCGAAATACACTTTACCCCGACAACTATCACATGATCTAATTATAAATTACACTCTCTACGAAAGTTCATTAAGTGTTTCATTGGAACTTAAAAATATCACCAATGAATTTCTTTATGACAACTACAGTTTACAAAAGCCCGGTAGGGCTTATTATATCAAGCTAAGATATTCATTTTCAAAATCACATAAAAAGTAAATAAATCAATAATATGAGAAATAGATCATTTAAAAGAAAATTCCTTTTAATAGCAGCACTATCAGTTTTCATAGTGGGATGCGGAAGCGATGACAATGATAACCTATCAGAAAATCCGGGAACAGATTCTGCTACACAAAAATTTGTTATAGCTGCAACTATGGGCAGTTCCAGCTATATGTTAACTTCCGATAATCTGGATATAGGCAGAACCTCGCTATCGGGAAATGGCGTGGAAGTTGGAAGAGTATTTACACATTTTATAAATAACCACTATAAATCATTAGTAGGGCTGGTATACGGACAAGGAGGTGCATACGTTGGATATTGCTTCATTTTGGCTCCAAACGGCAAAATTCAAAAATTAAAGGGAGATCAGGACATGGGATTTCAAGTAAACAGTTATAATACCGTTGGAAATTTCGGAAATTATATGATTTCTGCACGAGGATCACAGGCTTTAGCAGACGGAACGACAGGAGCCATCTTCAGTTTTATAGAACAAGAAGGAACAAATATGTCTATAACCCAAAAAACATTACATACCGATAATATAGTTGGAAACGGTTATAATCCAACGATTAGCGGAATTGTTGATACCGAAAATGGAGAATTTCTTACCTCAGCCGTTAGTCCCAATGATCCCGATAAAGTGCATGTGTTAGCTTTAGACGCAAATTTAAATGTTAAACGAATTTATTCGGATGATAGAATTAGTTACTCTGCAGGAAGATGGCGATCTGCCATGTATTCTCAAATAGGAAAAGATGATAACGGAAATACCTATGTATTTTCAGGTTCATACGAAAGCGCTACCACAAAACCAGCGGGTGCGTTATGTATAAAAAAAGGAAGTACTGCCTTCGATAAAGATTACTATTTTAATATTGAACAAGCCTCAGGTGGCTATCGATTTCGTAAAGTATTTCATATAACGGAAGACTATTTTCTGTTAGAATTTTATAACGAATTGAACTATAACATTATAAGCCCTGCCTCTCAATATGCAATTCTAAAAATGAGCACCAAAAATTTTAATTGGCTAAGAGATGGTTTCCCATCTAAAGAACAAATTACGGCAACGGGATGGCCATTAAGTTATGACGGTAAAATATATCTTCCGGTTACCACTTCTAATGAACAACCTACCGTATACGTGATCGATCCTAAAACTACTTCAGCTAAAGCAGGATTAGTGGTTGAAGCAGATGGCATTACGGGATTATCCCTGTTAAAAAAACAATAAATTTCAATAAACTCTTAAATAAAATATAGTATGAAAAAAACAAATTTTATCCAAAAAGTATTAGTAAGCTTTTTGGCCGGATGCATGACTATATCATGTAGTAGCGATGATGATAATACGATAGCCACACAACCCCTACCCACTAAAGCAGATAAGTTTGTAATAGCGGCTGCTCCCGGGAGTGGAAAATTAGGTACAGGAACTTATTTTTTGACTGTCAATCATTTAGATAGCGGTAAAGATAGTATTTCAGGAAATTCTAATTCAGTGAAAACAACCAGTTCTTTTACACAGATCGTAGTAAACAATGCAAGCACATTGGTTGGATTTATTTATCCCAACGGATCAGATTTAGGGCAAGGAAAATCAGGATGCAGAGCATTTAAATATGACACAGATGATAAAATGAAAGAATTACAAGGAAGTCCGATAATTATTGGTAGATTTTCAGTTACAGGAAATTTTGGAAAATATATTTATGCCATATCCAATAAAGACAACAGCTTTCTGTATGAAAGAAATGGAGATAATATATCAATGATAGATAAACCGATCGACCTTTCTTCACATATGATAGAAGATAAGAAGCCCACCATTACAGGAATTGCAGACAGAGGAAATAACGAAATAGCTGCTGCATTTAAATATACAAATTCAGATAATGTTTATGTTGCCTTGATGGATTATAATATGACTATTAAATTAGTCATTAACGATTCGCGTCTAAGCTTTTCAGGAGGCCAATGGAAAGGTGCTGTATATTCTCAAATTTGGCCGGATGGATCAGGAAACGTATACGTATTTTCAGGTGCCGGATCCGGGAATACCACTGCTAAAAAAGCCGGTGCTTTAAAAATTAATAAAGGTTCTCAAACATTCGATTCAAATTATTATTTTGATATTGAAACTGCTTCAGGAGGATATAAATTCAGAAAAGTTTTTCCGATTACTAAAGATTACTATTTACTTGAATTTTACAATGAAACAACAAGTTCCGGAAACGGTTCCAAAGCAACACGTTTTGCAGTCGTTAAAATGGACTCTAAATCTTTTAAATGGGTAGAAGGAATTCCGGACTATACCCAAGTGTCAAGTAACGGATGGCCGTTAGCACATAAAGGTAAAATATATTTACCATTAAATCCGGTTAGCGGAAATTCAGCCATATATGCCATAGATCCGGTAACGGCAACAGCCAATAAAGGATTTGAACTTTCCAATGATAAGGAGCATATTAGAGCGGTCACTTTCTTGAAAAATTAATTAATTTTACTCAGATAATTTTTTAATAAAAGCAGTTGAATTATTCAACTGCTTTAAACTATTTTGTTTTTATTTAGTCTATATAAGTATTATTGAAAAAAAATTACTATTATAGTGCTCTCATTTAAAATATAAAAAAAATGAAAAGAAGTTTCGTAACTCTCCTTTGCATGGCATCCATTTGGATGAATGCTCAAATAAATAATACCTTGTTAGATAATAACTTTTGGAAAAATAAACCCGATTTACAAGCAGTTGAAACAGAAATTAAAAAAGGTAACAGTCCGAATGAGTTTAATGATAACAAATTTGACGCTGTTACAGTTGCCATACTAAATGAAGCCCCTTTAGAAACCATTAAATACCTGTTAAAACAGAAAGGAAATGACATAAATAAATTAACTCATGATAACAGAATTTATTTACATTGGGCAGCTTTAAAAGGAAACACAGAATTAATAAAATTTTTAATCGATAAAAAGAGCAATATCAATTTAGAAGATTCCCACGGGCTCACTCCTTTAGTATTTGCAGCAAATGCAGGACAAACCGATGTTGAAATCTATCGCTTGTTTTTTGATGCCGGATTAAATCCTAAGCAAAAATATAAAAACGGGGCAACCATTTTGCTTTTAGCTATTCCCTATGATTCTGATCTTCACCTTACCGATTATTTACAATCCAAAGGTCTTTCTTTATCGGATACAGATGATAAAGGAAGCACAGCATTTGATTATGCGGCCAGAAAAGGCGATATAGAATTATTAAAAAAATTGAAAACAAGAGGGGTAAAAAGCACCAACAATGCTCTTTTACTGGCAGCAGAAGCTACACGGAGAACAGCCAATACCTTAGATGTTTTTAAATATTTGGTAGAGGATATAAAATTAAATCCTTTAGTTGTCAATGACAATCAACAAACCGTACTTCATATAGTCGCAACAAAACCTGATCAGGCAGAAATTATCAACTATTTTATTTCTAAAAAGGTTGATCCACAAAAAAAAGATAAAGAAGGAAATACAGCATTTATAAAAAGTGCTTCAGGAAAAGATATTAAAAATACACAAGTATTTTTACCTTTAGTTAAAAATATCAATGAAGTTAACAATAAGGGAGAAAGTGCTCTAATGTTAGCAGTAAAATCTAGTACACCGGAAATGATTGCTTTGTTACTTGCTAATGGAGCTAATATAAATCAGAAAGATAACAAAGGAAACAGTTTGGTTTATTATCTTATCCAATCTTATCATCCTAGAAATAAAGATTTTGATGCAAATTTAGAATTACTAAAAGATAAAGGAGTAGATTTTAATGCAAAACAAGAAGATGGCAATATCCTCTATCATTTAGCAGTCGGTAAAAATGATATCAATTTGATTAAAAAAATTTCAGGATTAAAAGTAGACGTTAATACAGCTAATAACGAGGGGATAACTCCTTTACAAAGAGCTGCAATGATTGCTAAAGACGATACTATTTTGAAATATCTGCTATCTTTAGGTGCAAAAAAAGACCTAAAAACAGAGTTTGGAGAAACAGCCTATGATTTAGCAAAAGAAAACAAAATCTTAACTCAAAATAAAGTATCCGTTGATTTCTTAAAATAATCTATTATGAAGATGAATATTAAAATAGCAGCTTACAGTTTACTTCTAATGTTGTTGCCTTTTATGGGCCTTGCACAGACTCATAAATATAAATGTCTACTTCAAATGAATAATTATATAGGAGAAGGTGCCTACATAGTAGTATCATTAATTTCTCCGCAAGGTCAATATGAAAAGACATTATATATAATGGGAGAAGATAAAAGATGGTATAATACCTTAAAAGAATGGCATAAATACAATTCAAAAAAGAAAACTATAGATGCTAAAACCGGAGCATCCGTAACCGGCGGAGACCGTAGCATAACCACGTTGGAAATTGAAGATTCTAAAATTGATAAGGGATATAAACTCCGATTTGAAACCGCTGTTGAAGATCAAAATTATTATGTAAAAGATCTGGAAATCCCTTTAAATTCTCAAGCCTTTACGGGTAAAATATCCGGAACGGGATATATAAATTATGTGAGACTAAGTAAGATTCAATAATTCAATGACGCTTTCCATTTGGAGATATGCTCACTTAACTTTAGCATTAGTTTCTTTCATATTTTTGAGTATGGCTTCCATAACGGGATCCATACTTGCTTTTTATACAATTGAAGAAAATACGTCACCATATTGCATTCATGATTTAAATCGTATTAGTATTGCGCAGACTCTTTCAGCATTACAATCTACTGTTCAGGAAATTTCTGAATTGGAAATTAATGAAAAATCGTTTGTAAAATTACAAGGTACCGATACGAATGGGGAGGAGGTAGTAGGATACATAAACCCTAAAACGGGAACTATCATAGGAAAACCTCAAAAAAACAATTCTTTTATCTTGTGGGTTACCTCATTACATAGATCCCTGTTTATGCATGAAACCGGACGTATACTTGTGGGTATCAATTCATTTTTACTTTTTTTAATAGCAACTTCAGGAAGCATACTTATAATAAAAAGACAGAAAAAATTCAGCAACTTTTTTTCAAAAATAAAAAAAGCATCTTTTTCTCAATATTACCATACTTTGTTTGGACGTGTACTGCTTATACCTATTGGTATAATTTCATTAACCGGAAGTTATCTATGTTTAGAAAGGTTTCATTTTTTTTCCAAAGAAGGTGAGAAAATTATTTTTCATTCCCCTCAAGATCAAACTACAACAAAGAAACTATTATATAAAGATATCCCTCTTTTTTCACGAATTAAACTTTCAGAAGTTCGTAAAATAGAATTTCCGTTTTCCGATGATCCCGACGAATATTTTATTTTAAAATTAAAAGATAAAGAATTAACCGTCAGTCCTTTAACAGGTGAGGTTGTCTCTCAAGTTAATCATCCGATTTCAAAAAAGTTAGCAACTCTAAGTTTAGACCTTCATACCGGCAGAACTCATGTAGTTTGGGCTGTCATTCTTTTTATAGCCGGTGTATATATATTGTTTTTTATAGTTTCAGGATTTACCATAACTTTGAAAAGAGGAAAACGTAGTTTTAAAAATAAATACCTCCCTGAAGATAGCCAAATTATACTATTGGTAGGATCAGAAAATGGAAGTACGTTCAACTTGGCTCATTCAATTCATCAACAAATGGTTTCGCAAAATTATCGATCCTATTTAACAGAGCTTAATAAGTACCAAATATATCCAAAAGCGGAATATATACTAGTTTTAACTTCAACCTATGGACTGGGAGATGCTCCTTCAAATGCGCGTAAATTCGAAACACTTCTAAAAGAAAATCCACAAAACCAAAACGTTAAGTTCAGTGTAGTTGGGTTTGGATCAAAATCCTATGAAGATTACTGTTTGTTTGCTAAAACTGTAGACGAACAAATCAAAAAAGAGGCATGGAGCGAATCGATATTAGATTTACACACAGTAAACGACCAATCAATAGATGAGTTTACAACATGGATAAAAGAATGGAATAATAAAACGGGTATCAAACTATATGCTGATGCCAAATTTTATACAAGTAAACCCAAAAATCGTATAAAAATGAAGATAGAGGAGGTTTACATACCTAATGATTCTAAAGAAACTTTTATAGTACAAATACATCCCGGTAAACAAAAATTTACTTCAGGAGATATCCTTGCTGTTTATCCCTGTAAAGACAATAAGGAAAGATATTATTCCATAGCTAAAGTCAATCATAACATACAGTTATCAATAAAATATTATCCGAGCGGCTTGGCGTCAGAATATTTAATAAATCGGAAAAAAGGAGATACCATATACGGGAAAATCTTAACTAACACTTCTTTTCATTTTCCCGAAAAAGCAAATAAAGTAGTTATGATTGCCAATGGAACAGGAATAGGTCCCTTTTTAGGAATGATCGATCAAAATTTAACCAAAGTTAAAACTTATTTGTATTGCGGATTCAGACAACGAAGTGAAATGGTAGATCAATATATTTGTTTTTTGAAAGAACAAATAAACAAAGGATATTTAGAACAATATAATTTTTCGTATTCATCAGATACAGAAAATAAATATGTGATGGATTTAATTCAAAATGACAGAAATTTTTTTGTTAATTTATTGGAAGAGGGAGGAGTAATCATGATTTGTGGAGCCTTGCAAATGCAACTGGAGGTTGAAAAAGTCTTGGATGAGGTTGTTTTTGTAGATAGCCTAAAAAAATGTAATGATTACAAAAGAAAAGGACTAATTGTAACCGATTGTTATTAATGAATTTCAAGAAAAATAGTAAATATATGAGAGGGAAATATGTACTATTGGCAGCATTATTTGTATTATCTTACATAAACATTAATTCGCAAGTACAACGAAACCGCACAGCAACATTAATGGGTTGTAAATTTGACTTTTCAATACTAGCAGAAGATTCCCTACAAGCAGAAAAATACATAGATAAGGCTATCGATGAAATAGTACGGATTGAAAATTTAATATCGGATTGGAAGCCTGATTCACAAGTTTCAAAGGTTAACCAAAATGCAGGTATACAGCCCGTAAAAGTAGATAGAGAAGTATTGGAACTTACTCGAAGAGCTATTAAAATCTCAGAGATTACAGAAGGAGCATTTGATATAAGTTTTGCAGCTATGGATAAAATTTGGAAATTTGACGGTTCTATGAAAAAAATGCCCTCAGAGGAACGAATCAAAGAATCCATAAAGAAAATAGGCTATAAAAATATCATTATAGATACTTTAAACTCAACTCTCTTTTTAAAGCTCACCGGAATGAAAATCGGATTTGGATCCATAGGAAAAGGATATGCAGCTGATAAAGCAAAAGAACTAATGGTGAAGAATAATGTAAAAGCGGGGATAATCAATGCTTCAGGAGATATAAGTGTTTGGGGGCATAAAATTAATGGAGAATATTGGAACATTGGAATAATTAATCCCTTTGAGCCTTCGGATATTACAGGTTTTTTTACACTTAAAGATGAATGCGTCACAACATCCGGTTCTTATGAAAAATATGTCGAATTAGAAGGAAAAAAATATTCTCATATTATCGATCCTCGCACGGGATATCCCGTAAAAGGAATTAAAAGTGTCAGTGTGATAGGTCCGAATGCAGAAACGGCCAATGGATTCAGTACCTCAATAATGGTACTCGGAGTAAAAGCCGGACGCAAACTCATTAACCACTATCCGGATTATAGTTGCCTCATTATTACAGATGCGGGGAAAGTTCGTAAATCAAAGTATTTTAAAACAAAAGTAGAATTTTATAATAAAAAAATAAAGTCTGCAGCCCGACTTTAACTTTCTACTAAACGTTGAAACAAATTCATCCATTTTTGCATGATTATATCCTGTGAATAACGCAGAATATTTTCAGAAGCCGCTTTTCCCATTTGTTTTCTAATAGTTTCATTTTCTATTAAGTAGGAGAGTTTTTGAGCAAAAATTTCTTTATCATTAAAAGGAACTAATAATCCGTCTACTTCATCATGGATAATTTCTTTAGGTCCGCATTTGCAGGTATAGGAAACAGGAGGGACTCCATGAACCATAGATTCAATTAATGTCAATGGAAATCCTTCATATTTTGAAGTCATAGCATAAATGGAACTATTTAGCAAAACTGAACTTATATCTGAAGTCGCCGGATGTAATTCAATGTTGGAATTTAAATTTAATCGATCAATCATTTCTTCAAGCTCTCTTTTTTTCTCACCATTACCATATAGTAACAATTTCCAATCCGGATGTTTTTGAACAATAGTGTTCCATATTTCAATATGATGATCAAACTGTTTTTGCTGGTTTAATCGGCCTAAGCTAATTACTATTTTATTTTCAAGAGATGCATGAGTTTTAGGTAATATAGTAAGTGGATTTTCAATTACCTCAAGGTTGGGAAGATTATTTCCCCAGGATTCTCTATCTTCATTCGTTAAAACTATAAATCGGTCAAAATTCTTACCAATATCATAATCTGTTTTACGGTATAAATACGTTATGATTCTTCCTAGAAAATAATTATCCAATTTTGAATAATATTGCGCACGTTTGTATTTAGCGAAATGTCGTTCAATAATTTTTTTACTTCCATCATTTAACTCAAAAATATATTTCGAGTACTTACAAAAAGTGGAAATAGCTATATCGGGCTTAATTTCCTGAAAAAGATTTCCGATTGTTTGAAGAAAAATTTTTTTATTTTTTTTAAAATTAATATGTTTTTTCAATCCCCTATCTTTTTCAAAATCCAAATTCAAATAATGAAATTTAATACGGGAATCAAAGTTGAAAAAAGGCTTTTGAGAAGATGGATATATAACGACAATATGAACTTCATAGTCTTTGTCAACCAAATAATTGGCCTTAATTGAAATCACACGTTCTATTCCTCCGGAATTATGAATGTTACCTATACAGTATGCAATTTTCATTTAGGAATTGGTTTTTAATTACGATAACGTCTAAAAAATTTTTACAATATTATGTAAATATTTTTTAGCTGTAATTAGTTGAATTTTAACTTAGGAAAGTTTACTCTTATATTAAGTATATACTTTTTGTCTATAAAGCAAATTCAAGGTTATAAGAAATAGTATTTATAAAAAAGAATTAATAAATATTTCAATATGTATAATTAAACTCCAAAAAAATTGATATATTTTTTTGAGTTTAAATGAATCTTTTTTTTTAAATGAGATATATGATAGTTTGATTATTTGATTCCCTTTTTAGCAAAATATTCCAAAAAATGATCGGGATGAGCTCCGGTTCGATCATTGGAATCTAAAGAATCTATTTTTTTTACATCTTCATCACTTAAATGAAAATCGAAAACATCAGCATTGGAAATAATTCTTTCTTTTTTTGTACTTTTCGGAATAGTAACTACCCCTTTTTGCAAATCCCATCGAATAATAATTTGTGCTACATTTTTATTATACTTATGAGCTAATTCTATAAGTAAAGGATCGTTAAACAAAGCCCCTCTTTTTAAAGGAGACCAAGCTTCGTATTGAATTTGATTTTTTTTGCAAAAATCCAATAAATCTTGTTGTACTAAATTGGGGTGGAATTCCATTTGATTAACCATAGGAACGGTTTGTCCCAAATCTATAATTTTTTGGATATGATGCTGCAAAGAATTACATAAACCTATTGCACGTATTCTACCCGCCTTATATAATTCTTCCATTGCTTTCCATGCTTCTAAATAGAAATCCGGATGAGGCCAATGGATTAAATATAGATCAAGATAATCAAGACCAAGTTTTTCCATAGATTCATCAAATGCTTTAAAAGTGTCCTCATATCTTTGTCTGCTGAACCATATTTTGGTAGTTACAAAAATTTCTTCACGAGGAATTGAAGCAGATTGGATGGCTTTTCCAACTCCTTCTTCATTATAATAATAAGCAGCCGTATCAATATGACGATATCCTGCATCTAAGGCATCATGTATAGCAGTAATTACTTCTTGTCCTCCGTCAGCTTTATACACACCTAAACCCAAATAAGGCATTTTTACACCGTTGGAAAGAGTAGTTGTTCCTGAAATATCTGTTATATTCATGATTCCTGTATTATAATTTAATCAAATATACGATAAATATTTTTTTGCCGGAAACTGCGGAATAAGGAATAATTTCCTATAATTTTGTTTAGTAAAAAGGCAGTTAAAAAATATGAAAAAATCTACCATAGCGTTAGCTTTAGGTACTTTAGGATTAGGAATGTCTGAATTTGGCATGATGGGCATACTTCCGGATATTGCAAGAGATATGTCTATAAGCATACCAAAAGCAGGGCATTTTATATCGGCATATGCTCTCGGGGTAGCTATCGGAGCCCCCTTATTGGTTTTAATATCCGGTAAACTTCCCTTAAAAAGAATATTGTTAATTCTTATTTTAATCTTCATATTAGGTAATTTATTTTTTTCTTTGATTTCGTATTATGAATTGAATGTATTGTTCAGGTTTATTTCAGGTCTTCCACATGGCGCTTATTTTGGTGTCGGTTCCATTGTTGCCAGTAAACTGGCACCTAAGGGAAAAGGAACTTCTGCCGTTTCGGGAATGATTTCAGGAATGACGATTGCTAACCTCTTAGGGGTTCCCTTGGGTACATTCATAAGCCATCATTTTTCGTGGAAAATTACATACTTTCTTATAGCTTTATTAGGAATCATAATTTTCATATCCATTAAAAAATTTGTTCCTGAATTGAAACCGCTTCCCTATACTAGATTTAAAGATCAATTTCATTTTTTGAAGAACTTGAATCCGTGGCTGATTGTCGTAACAACCATTGTAGGAAATGGAGGTATATTTTGTTGGTATAGTTATATAAATCCAATTATGACCCATTCGGTTGGCTTTTCAGAAGAATCTATGACAGGAGTAATGATGTTTGCAGGTTTGGGAATGGTAGTTGGAAATCTGTTGAGTGGAAAATTATCGGATAAATATTCTCCGCAAAAGGTAGCTACAGTTACCCAAGGGTTGGCAATGCTATCCTTATTATTTTTCTTTTTTTTCAGCAAATCTCAAATCCTTTCGTTACTACTTATGTTCCTTTGTACAGGTTGTCTTTTTGCCGTATCAGCTCCTCAACAAATTTTATTGTTGCATAACTCAAGAGGAGGAGAGATGTTAGGTTCTGCAATGGCACAGGTAGCTTTTAACATAGGAAATGCTTTAGGCGCTTATTTAGGAGGTATTCCTATCAGTAAAAATTATCCCTATGAATATAGTGCTTTGCCGGGTGTTGTATTAACATTCATTGGGTTTCTAGTGTTTATATATTACACCCTTTTCAGAGCCAAGCTGAGTAACTGAGTGATTGTACTATTATCTAATTGATTCAAAAATCAACTTAAAAACTTCAAATTTAACTTATAGACTGTCGGTTTTAAAATTTCAAAACGAAAAGTAGTAACGTTGAAAAATGTCGTTACGATCTAATATAATTTTTATAAATATTTTATTAAATGATTGATTAATTGTGGATAATGGATCTATTTTTTTTCTAAACGTGATAAAGCTGATTTGATTTTATAGATGATTTCCTCCATTTCTTCTGTGGTAAAACTTCCAAATCCCAATCTCATAGCAGATAAATTGTGCGTTTGATAAAGCAAGGACTTAGGAATGAGCAAATCTTCCTTTAGACAATACTCTCGTAATTTCATCAAATTTACCGATGAATTCCATTGTGTCCAAAAAGCCAATCCACCGGTTGGCAAAGAAAAATTTAAATAATTCTTCAAATGAGTGTTTAATAAAGATGCCAGAAAATTTCTTCTTTCTTTATAAATAGCAGAGGTTCGTCTCAGGTGTCTGTTAAATTCACCTTCTTCAATAAGTTCGCCCAAAGCATATTCCATAAAAATATCTCCTTGCCTGTCAAGCATGTTTGATAATTTTTGCATTTCTAAAATTAAATCCTCAGGAGCGATCACAAAGCCTTTACGGAATCCCGGGGCTAAAGATCTTCCAAACGAACCGATATAAACGACCATTCCAGAGGTATCTGCACTGGCAAGAGGCAGAATCCGATTGTTTTCGTAATGAAAATCATAATCATAATCATCCTCTAAAATAATGAATCCATACTGTTGAGATAATTCCAACAATTCCATACGACGTTTCACACTTAATGAAACCGTTGTTGGATAATGATGGTGTGGAGTTATATATAACATACGAATCTTTCTTTTTTGACAAATTTTTTTAACAGCATCCGGAGAAATGCCTTCTTCATCAACAGGAATGGTTATTATATCTGCACCGACTTTTTGCAGAATCATATTGATTAGAAAATAACTAGGTTCTCCGACCAATACAATATCTTTTGGGGTAATAAGTAATTCTGCTGCTATATAACCTCCCATTTCGATGCTTCGCGTGATAAGTAGATTTTTTGGTGAAATATGTAATCCCCGAGATAGATTTAAAAAATTAGATAAGTTTTTTTTTAGATATTCACTTTTTTCAGGAACTTCATTATTTCCTTTGGTAAAATGTCTTTTTCTTTTAAGGTTCGATGAATAAAGGCTCGATAAGGTATTCATTTGTAAAAGTCGAGTATCGGGTCCACCATCGTTTAACATCCATGAGCAAGTTGAAGTTTCAAAAGGGTTATCCAATAAATTGGAAGTTCTATATGAAAATCCCGTTTTAGAAGGATAATGAGTCAAAGAATCTTTAGATATGGATTTAATTTTTTTATTAGTCACATTGTCTTTTTGAATGATAAAACTGCCCTTATTGGGATGTACTTCAATCCATCCTTGTGCATGCAATTCATCATATACTTTAACGATCGTGTTGCGATTTACTTGAATAAGGTTACTTAAAATACGCGTTCCGGGAAGTCTCATACCTATACTTAAATAACCTCTTTGAATAGCATTGATGATCTGAGTGGTAATTTGTAGATATACAGAAACTTTAGCGTTTCGGTCGATATGTATCAAGCTGTAATAAGGTAGTAAATCCGGACTAGTCATAATAATAAAACTGGTATAGTTTAATCATCCGGAAAGTTACTACTTTTGTATAAACTAACTAGTATAAAAATAAATTTTAACTAACTACTGCGAAAATTTGCTGTGAACAATAGAATTATGAAACTATTTTATTCAATTATTGCCTTGTTTATATGTTTAGTACTGGTTGCGCAGGAGAGTAAAGAACTTGAAGGAGTTGTAATTCAAGGGAAAACACTTTCCTTACCTTATAATAAAACTTCACAAGATGTTCAAATAATTACGAAAGAACAAATCAAAGCTATGCCTGCCTCCAGTATTGAAGAAGTTCTTTCTTATTATTCAGGAATAGATATAAGACAAAGAGGAGCGCATGGAGTACAAGCCGATATTAGTATAAGAGGAAGTTCTTTTGAACAAGTATTAATTCTTATCAATGGAATACGCATGAATGATAGCCAAACCGGACATAATACCATGAATCTTCCGTTAGATTTAGCATCCATTGAACGAATTGAAATAATTAAAGGACCTGCAGCTCGTCGTTTTGGACAAAATGCATATGCCGGTGCTATTAATATTGTTACTCGTCCGTCTACCAAGAATGATATAACAATTTCAGGATCTTTAGGTGATTTTAATACGACATCTTTAGGTGCTTCATTAAATGTTTCAGGAAAAAAGTTTTCTCAATTTATTCAAGCGGAAACTTCACAATCTGATGGATATCGTTATAATACGGACTATCAAGTTAAAAATGTTTGGTATCAGAATCAGTATAAATTAAACGGGGGAGAACTTCGTTTACAAGGAGGATTTATTGATAAAAAATTTGGAGCCAACGGATTTTATTCATCCCCATTAGCAAAAGATCAATACGAAGCGATTCAAACTTCCTTGGTTAGCATTGGTTGGAATCAAAAATCAGGTAAATTCAAATGGGAATCCAATGCATATTGGAGAAGGTCTCAAGACGAATATATTTTCGAAAGACATAATCCCTCAAAATATAGAAACCTTCATATAGGTAATAATGCAGGTATCGAAGCCAATACAAACTATTCATCTTCTTTAGGAATCACCGGCGTTGGATTGGACTTTAGAAAGGAATATTTATCTTCCAATAATTTAGGTGAAAATCAACGGACAGTTTATTTTGCATTTTTGGAACATCGATTTATGTTTTTTAAAAACAGATTGGATATTACTCCGGGAATAAGCTTTTCCGACTATTCGGATTTTGGGAATTTTTGGTATCCGGGAATTGATATTGGATACAGTATAAACCAACAAAATAAATTATTTGCTAATTTAGGAAAAACCTATAGAGTTCCTACGTATACAGATCTTAATTATACAGACCCGGTCACAGAAGGAAATTCCAATTTAAAACCTGAGAATGCTTTGTCTTATGAATTGGGATATCGATTGAATCATAAAAACATAAAAACTACCATCAGCCTTTTTAGAAGGGAATCAAGAAAAAGTATAGATTGGACAAAAGATAGTGAAGAAGGTAAATGGAAACCCGAAAATATTTCAAGAATAAATACGGATGGTGTAGAAGTTGATTTTAATTATTCTTTTACGGCACTCTTCATAAAATCAATTAATTTAGGTTATACCTATTTGGATAAAAATTTAAAATATTCTGACCGAGCGTACTCTAGATATTCATTAGATAATTTAAGACATCAGTTAGTAGTAAAAGTAGAGCATAAACTTCTCAAGAATATATCCAATCAAATAATTTATAGATACAATGACAGAGTAAAATTAGATGATTACCATTTATTGGATGATCGTCTTATGTATCAAACCAATCACTTACAGTTATACATCCAAATGACCAATATTTTCAATAATAAATATACAGAATCAAATTTGGTACCCATGCCGGGAAGATGGATACAAGGAGGAGTAGTTTTTAAGAATTTTTTATAAAGTTTGTACATATATGTTAATAGCCATACATTTTTAAGATGTATGGCTATTATATTTTCATTGCTAAATTTAATTTTTAAATAACAGAATATTTTTATTTATTCATAAAATTTAAGCCTGTTTTTAAGTTCGGTCATCTCAAGTTGGAGTTTACGTATTTTAAAAAGTAAATTTTTTACAGCATCAATTCCTGCAAGGTTTATATCCATATCATAAAACATTCTGGAATAAGATTCCAAATCGGAAAGAATATCAAAAGGAATGTATTTTATTTCCTCCTTTTGAACGGTATGGATAATACCCAAATTTTCTAAATCCTCAATAAATGATACATCTACATTATAATGTATGGAATATTCTTCTATAGTTATCAAATCATTTTTCATGTATCAGATAATTTTATGATTCTGCTAATTGTTTAAATAAATTTTTTTGCTTTTCAGAAAGATGAGTAGGTATTTTTACTTGGTAAATCACGAATAAATCTCCATGTTCTCCTTCTTTTTTATACACAGGAAACCCTTTACCTTTCAATCGCACTTTAGTTCCATTTTGTGTACCCGGACTCACTTTGAGTTTAACTTTACCATCCAGAGTATCAACGGTTATTTCTCCCCCTAAAACAGCTGTATAAAGGTCTACTTCTGCAGTAGTGGTTAAATCATTATGTAATCTTTTAAATTTAGGATCTTCCAAAAGATTGAAAGTAATATATAAATCACCGTTGGGACCTCCGTTTGCACCTGGGCCCCCTTGACCTTTCAATTTTATTTGCTGACCATTAGAGATGCCTGCAGGAATGGTAATACGTATTTGTTTACCGTTGACGTTAAGAGTCTGTTTATGTGTGTTGGCTGCGTCTCGCAAGGAAAGACGTAATTCTGTCGTATAATCTTGCCCTTTAAATTGAGAACTTCTTCGATGGGTTCTACCGGTTCTTCCACCAAAAAGATCACTAAAAAAATCAGAAAAACCTTCCGTACCAAAACCTTGGGAAAAACCTTCAAAAGGGTTACCGGAATTGTCATAATAGTATTGACCGCCACCGCCTCCTTGTTGTTGACGTGCTTGTTCAAATTGTTCTGCATGTTTCCAATTTTCGCCGTATTGATCATACTTCTTACGTTTTTCGGGATCGCCCAAAACTTCATTAGCTTCATTAATCTGCTGAAATTTTACATTAGCTTCTTTATCATTAGGATTTAAATCCGGATGGTACTTTCGGGCTAATTTTCGGTATGCCTTTTTGATATCATCCTGAGAAGCATTTTTACTTAATCCTAAAACTTTATAATAATCAATATATGCCATATAGTGTAAGTCAAATTTTTTATATTCGTGTATATTTCGTGTATAATGTATCGGTACAAATTCTAAACCAAAGTACACTTTGTCATATATTTATCTGATATATGCAGTTTAACTTCACTATTGAAAACTTTTACTAAACTTATTATAAATCTAACAGAATAAAAAATATTGTTAACTAAAACGGAGTCCCGCATTTGAAAAGATAAATAAGAGGTAAGAGGAAATGATCGATTAATGATATAAATTTTTGAATGTATGAATTTCCCTTTTTAATAAAGCTTAGCATATTAAAAAAAAATAAAACCATCTATACGAAGATAGATGGTTCCATTTTATAAAATAATTGATATTATAAGATAAAAAACCTCAAATTAGCTTAATCTTGAAGATTTACCACTCTTTATAACAGAGTCAATCAAATTGTCATTTGATTTAGTATCCTTGGTAGCTACAACAGAGTCGATAGATAGGGCATATAATGCGTCAATGGTTGAAAGAGTACCTAAAGCTGAATTTTTTCTACCGTTAAAAGGAAGCGTATCAGGTCCACGTTGACATTGAGCATTAATATTGATTCTACCTACTTGACAACATAGAGCATCAACAAGATAAGATACAGTATCTTCATCATTACTGAAGATGGCTGCTTGTTGTCCTTTAGTTGAATTGGTAATATAGCTAATCGGAGATTCAAGATCGTCAAAAGAAACTATCGGAATGATAGGAGCAAATTGCTCATTATTATATAATAGATTCATTTTCTCATTAGCCGGATAAATTACAGTTGGGCTAACTAATGAATTTAAAATTTGTCCTCCTCCATTTTCTTTATTGATAATTTCACCGTTGTTTTCTAAAGCTTCATCAATACATTTTTGAACATATTGAGGTTTGTCCGGTTCAGCTAACGGAGTAATGGTTACATTATCTTCCCATGGCATTCCCACTTTCAATTTAGATATTTCCTCAGTGAATTTTTTATTGAATTCATCAGCAACAGAAGAGTGAACAAATAGTATTTTTAAAGCTGTACATCTTTGTCCGTTGAAAGAAAAAGTACCCAAAATAGCTTCTTTAACCGCTAAATCGATATCAGCAGTTTTGTCGATAATAGCCGCATTTTTGGCGTCTAATCCTAATACGGAATGAAGACTGTTTGCATTAGGATGTTCTTTAATCATTCCATTTACTACCTTACTGGATCCGATAAATGCTAATACATTAATTTTACCTGATTGCATTAAAGTAGGAATAACATCTTTACCTCTACCGTATAAAGTATTGATAACCCCTGCAGGAAAACATTCTTTAAATGCATTTAATAAAGGTTCAAACAATAATGTACCACGACGCGGCGGTTTGAACAATACGGTGTTACCCATTAATAAAGCAGGTATCAAAGTCGCAAAAGTCTCATTTAACGGATAATTGTAAGGACCCATACAAAGGACAACTCCATAAGGAGATTTTTTAACCTGAGCAACCACCCCTTCATCTGTTTTTGTACGAGATGAATTTATATCTAATTCTTTCAGAGCTTCAATAGAACATTTTATTGCATCAACCGTTCTGTCGAATTCTTTTTCGGAGTCTTTATAGCTTTTACAAATTTCCCAAACTAGTAATTTTACTACTTTTTCTCTTTGCTCAACCATTTTAACGATGAAATTTTCCATCGCAGAGATTCTTTGAGAAACAGACATAGACGGCCATTCTCCTCTTCCTCCGTTAAAAGCTTTTAAAGCAGCCTGTAAGGCTTTTTCAGCTTCTTTAGAAGTACAGATTGGATAGCTCCCTAATTTAGTTTGTACTAACTCATCTGTAGAGTTTGAACGGGTATAAATAGGAGAATAAACTTCTTGAAATGGACCTTCCCATTCAATAAATTCTCCATCGATCAATACTCTTTTCTGAGAGATTTCGTTTTGAAGTCGAAAATGTTCAGGAATTTCATTTTCTTTTGGAAAAAAATTTATTAAGTTCTGATTCATAATACTTAATTATATTTATTGAGCAAGAAAAAATTTACTTTCAAGCTAATTAGCGTTTGCAAAGATAATAAGTTTATTTTTTTTCGTCATGATTATTTTTAGATTCATATGAAAGAAATAAAATAAATATTGAAATTAAAAGAAACTTTATTTTTTAAAGTATTGATGGATAATTATATATAGTTAAGTGAAACAAAAATATCTTTTAGCATATTTTACTTGTTTGTATCCAAAATTTATATTGGAAAGAAGCAAAATTTTATGAAAGTGAAAATATTTAAGATTAATGTAATTTATTTAATACTAAATTATTTGAAGATAAAATTACTATAGTATAAATAATTTAAAATAATTAATGATTACGAGAAGTTTGAATTAATTTTTCGAGTTTACTGTTTTTCCTTCCATATAAGAAGTAAATTGATAATCCAATCAATAGCCATAGTATAAACATTCCCCAATTAGACCATCCTAATTCCGTCATTAAATATAAATTAAACAAAATACCGAGAATAGGTATTAGCGAAAATTTATATTTGAATGCACCTAAAGATAAACCGAACCAGATAATCCAAAAAATAGCTAATAAAGGTTTATCAGCAAGTATTTCATTATAATTGGTTTGGGTTAAGAACAAAATGATTGCCAAACAAAAAGATAAAGGAATTAAATATTGACCGTTGATATAAATTAATTTAAATTTTGCTTGATGAGAAAGACCTTTGTTATCTAAATATAAAACTCCGGAACAAACTAAAATAAAAGCGAAAAAAGTTCCCACACTTGTCAAATCCACAACCAACTGCATATCCAGGAACATAGCAGGTATTCCCACAAAGAAACCGGCAATAATAGTTGCAAATCCGGGGGTATGGTATTTTTTATGAATAGTACCAAAAGGCTTCCACAATAAACCGTCTCGACTCATGGTCATCCATATTCTCGGTTGTCCGATCTGGTAAACAAGAATGGCTCCTGTCATGGCGATTACCGCACTCACGGAAATGATTCCGGCTATAAAATTTATTCCTATTTTATTGAAAACATACGCCAACGGGTCATCAACGCGTAATTCTTTATAATTAACCATACCGGTCAATATTAATGCTATTGAAGCATATAAAACGGTACAAATTATAATACAATATAGCATGGCGCGTGGCAAATCCCTTTGTGGATTTTTAGCTTCTTCAGCTGTAGTTGATATAGAATCAAATCCGATAAAAGAAAAAAATACGGCAGCCACTCCTCCCATAACTCCTCCTAAACCATTAGGAAAGAAAGGCGACCAATTATCCGGTTTTATATAAAATACACCGATTAAAATAATGCCTATAATTACAGATAATTTAATCCAAACTAAAGCATTACTTACACGGGTAGATTCTTTAATTCCTACATACGCCAGGGTGGTAACTAATAAAGTAATTAATCCCGCCGGTAAATTAAATATTATTTTTATGTTTGCAATTTCAGGAGCAGATTGATATATTTCCGAAAGTCTAAGATCATTTTGGGATAGACTTTGAGGATGTGCAAGATATTCAAGATAAGCTCTATGAGCATTCCAATAATCAATGGAAAGCCAATCAGGCCAATGAATGCCAAAACCTTGCAACATAGAGACAAAATATCCCGACCAAGAGATTGCGATCACCATGTTTGATACAGCATATTCAAGTATTAAAGCCCACCCGATAGTCCAAGCAAAAATTTCACCTAAAGAAACATAAGCATAAGTATAAGCGCTGCCGCTCACCGGAATCATAGAGGCAAATTGCGCATAACATAATGCGGTAAAAATACAAGCAACAGCCACTAAGATAAAAAGTAATGAAATGGCGGGTCCTCCTTCATAAGAGGCTCTTCCGATGGTACTGAAAATGCCGGCGCCTATAATCGCAGCAATTCCAAAAAAAGTTAAATCCTTTACAGTTAATACTCTGCTTAATTCAGATTTTTGTGTTGTATCCTGTAAATCAGAAATATTTTTTTTACGAAAAAATGTGTTAAAATTCATTCCGGCTTTTTTGAATTTTTAAATAAGGGAAATGATATCAAATGCAAAAGTATAAATATCTTTTAATTCTTGTTTAAATATTGAAAAGTTTTTACAAATGTTCATAAAAAAATAATGATTTAGCTGGTTTAAAATTATCTCATTTATAATTAAAATAAATAGTAAATGAAAAACATAGTAAATCCTAAGAAGTATATTTTTTTAAAGAAATTATGATCAAATAATGAGTCGATACTTTGGAAGAAGTTTTACAATTGTTACGGTAAAGCATCAATATTGTACTAAATTTTGTGGCAATAAGTGTAGCGTTCTTACTTATAGTGAGAGGTTTTCATATCCCTATTGACTTAGATAAACCATTTTTCATTCATTATGTCACTTTGGCAGATAGGGTAAATATTTAAAAACTTGAAAGAGTAAAGATTTTTTGGGAAATTTATTTGGGTACTTAACTTCCTACAAAAATTTTATGGATTAAATTACCAAAAAGTCTCATTAATAAATTTAGAGTAAAAATTTTTTTGCAACAAATTTAAGAGGATGATCTCGTTAAGCAAAGGATGTTAATTTCTGGATAAAGATCTCAAAAATAATTTATTAGTAAAAATAAAATAATTTAGGTTAGATAAATAATTAAAGCCTCAAAATTTATATTTTGAGGCTTTAGATGAGTTTATCCTTTTTAATAATATGAGTTATTTTTCTTTTTAGGCGGATAATAATTAAATATTTTTTGAATGGCTTTATTTATTTGTTCGTCTTTATTTTTGATATTACCAACATCAAAACCATCAACCATACCCTCCCAAACTAGAATATTTTTTTTAGAATCCACTAAATGAAACGTTAATTTACCTTCACGAGTTTCATAAACGGTACTGGAAGGTGCCCAATAGTAACCCCATCCCCATGGACCATTCCAATAAGGATCATTATCAACGTTAATAACTTTTTTTGATGAAGCAAGAACATTTACGATCAAATCTCCGTCGGCACTTTCGGTTAATCCCTTGCTTTTTAATTGATTCTCTAAAGCACGGATGATACGACTTTTATCAATATCATTCAATTTTAATTTATCGATACCCTGCTGATAAATGGTAAAAGATTTATAATTTGAAAAATCAACCGTTTTGTCAAAATCATAGGAAGTAGTTAATGCACAGCTGGAAAGTAAGATGCAAAAAGCAGTCATAACTAAAAGTTTTAATTTCATAGACCTTTATTTTTTTAATTAATATTTCAGAACTAAAAATTTTCTCATCTAATATTATACCAAAAATTATAAAAATTATAACCGAATTTATTATAAAAGATTTCTTAAATTATTTCAGGCTAATATCTAAGTGGATAACATAAAATTTATTGATTAAAAACTTGTAAATTTGGAAAATTAATGACAATTTAGAACAGTAATTTGAACACTAAACTTAAAAGAGTAAACAGAACTAACTTGTAGTATAATTATATGAATAATAAAATAATAGCTATTGATTTTGATGGAACAATTGTAGAAGATAAATATCCAGAAATTGGTAGGCCGATGATTTTTGCTTTTGAAACTATGAAAAGACTTCAAAAAAAAGGTTATAGACTGATTTTGTGGACTTATAGATATGGAGATAGATTGAATGAAGCAATAGAATTTTGCAAAAAAAATGGAATTGAATTTTATTCAGTTAATTCAAATTTTGAGGGGGAAATATTTGAAAGTGAAAATCAGAGTAGAAAAATAAATGCCGACTATTTCATTGATGACAGGAATTTAGGCGGATTTCCCGGTTGGGGAGAAGTTTACGAAATTATAAAGGAAAAGATAGAATTTGGAGTAGAGGGAAGACAAGTATTAGTTTATTCAAAAAGAAAACATAAAAATAAGAGAGGTTTTTTTTCAAGAATTTTTAAATTATGATACAATTAAAAACAAAAGAAGAAATTGAATTGATGTACGAAAGCGCTCAATTGGTTTCTAAAACTTTGGGAATACTGGCTAAAGAAGTTAAACCCGGAGTGACTACCATATACTTAGATAAAATTGCTGAAGAATATATACGAGATCACGGTGCTATTCCCGGTTTTTTAGGATTGTATGACTTTCCTAATACATTATGTATGTCTCCTAATGAACAAGTGGTTCACGGTATACCTAATAATAAACCGCTCGAAGATGGAGATATAATTTCCATTGATTGTGGAGCATTAAAAAATGGATTTTACGGAGATCAAGCGTATACATTTTCTGTAGGAAGCATTGAACCTGAAGTTGATAAAATGATGCGAATTACTAAACAAAGCTTATATGCAGGAATAAAAAAATGCAAAGCAGGAAATAGAATAGGGGACATAAGTTTTGCGATTCAATTAATTTGTGAAAATGCAGGATATGGAGTAGTACGCGAATTAGTAGGTCATGGTTTAGGTAAAGAAATGCATGAAGATCCGCAAGTTCCTAATTATGGAAGAAAAGGCAATGGTCCGAAAATAGAAGAAGGATTAGTAATAGCAATTGAACCGATGGTCAATTTAGGTACTTATAAAGTTAAATTCCATAACGACGGATGGACAGTCACCACGCGGGATAACAAACCCTCTTGTCATTTTGAACACGATGTTGCAGTAGTAGATGGAGAGCCAAAACTGCTTTCAACCTATAAATACATATATAATGCTTTAGGCATTACTTCCAATGAAGAAGATGAATTTTTATACCAACCCGTGCAGAATTAATTTAGTTAATGAAGCAAGTATTTAAGTTTTTTTTGAATTTAATACCTAGACCGATTCTTATTAAATTCAGCTATTTCTTTGCTCCTTTTTTTGCTTGGTTTTACAAAGGAGATCAATTTGTAGACCCAATAGACGGTAAAAAATACCGAAAATTTTTGCCGTACGGTTACGGTAAACCTAGAAATAATGCTTTAGCACCGGGGACACTATCTCTTGAAAGACATAGGTTAATGTGGTTGTATTTACTAAAAGATACTGATTTTTTTTCAGCTAATTTAAAAGTTTTAAGTATTGCTCCAGAGCAATGCTTTCTAAAAAGGTTTAAAAAATTAAAAAATTTAGACTATATAACCGCTGATCTTTATTCTCCTATTGTAGATGTTAAAGCGGATATTTTGAACCTGCCTTTTAAAGATAATGAATTTGATGTTATTTTTTGCAATCATGTTTTGGAACATATAGAAGATGATCGTAAAGCAATGTCAGAATTATACAGGGTGATGAAACCTGGAGGATGGGGAATTTTTCAAGTGCCTATGAGATATGGATCTAACAAAACATACGAAGATTTCTCCATCACAGACAAAGAAGAAAGAAAAAAACATTTCGGACAATATGATCATGTGAGATGGTATGGGTTGGATTATTTTGAACGTTTAGAAAACGCAGGGTTTCAAGTAGAGCAAGTAAAGTATTATGAAACTTTACCCGAAAGTGAAATGAAAAAATACGCATTATCGAAAAATGAAATTTTACCGGTAGTAAGGAAAAGGTAAAAAATATATGAAACTTCTAAAAATCAATCAACATTACTGAAAATATGCAGCAACAGGAAAGAGTAGAGAAATTAAAATTAGAATCGTTAAACAGAAAATCCCTTGAAGATTATAAAGAAAGTGAGAAAATTCCCGTGATAGTATTGCTGGATCAAGTTCGTTCCATGCATAATGTAGGATCGGTTTTCAGAACCTCAGATGCTTTTGCTATAGAGAAAATTTATTTATGCGGAATTACGCCGTGCCCTCCTCATCGTGAAATCCAAAAAACAGCCTTGGGAGCTACGGAAAGCGTTGAATGGGAGTATCAGGAAAATATAAGTGAATTAATAACTAACTTAAAAAACGAAGGGTATAGTATTGTAGGAGTTGAACAAGTGAAAGGTAGCATTTTATTACAAGATTATCCTATAAACAAGGAGCAAAAGTATGTTTTAATTTTCGGAAATGAAGTTGAAGGGATCAGTGATTCTATTCTCCATTTAATTGATATTTTTATTGAGATCCCTCAATCTGGAACAAAACACTCTTTAAATGTAAGCGTTTGTGCCGGAATAGTTCTTTGGGAGTGGTATCGTAATCTTTTAAGATAGTATAAAAAAAAAGTTCGGATCTAAAATTCCGAACTTTTTTATAGTATAAATTAATAATTTTATCTTACTACATTTCTAGAATATAAGCAAAAACTAACGGAGCTACAATAGTTGCATCACTCTCAATAATAAATTTAGGAGTATCAATATCTAACTTTCCCCAGGTTATTTTTTCATTGGGAACAGCCCCCGAATAAGAGCCATAGCTGGTGGTTGAGTCGGATATCTGACAGAAATAGCTCCAGAATGGAACATCTTCCCATTCTAAATCTTGATACATCATAGGAACTACACAAATAGGAAAATCTCCGGATATTCCTCCGGCTATTTGGAAAAATCCTACACCTTTACCTTCGGAATTGTTTCGATACCATTCGGTTAAATATATCATATATTCAATACCGCTTTTCATGGTTGAAGCTTTCAAATTTCCTTTAATCACATTAGCGGCAAAAATATTACCCATAGTACTGTCTTCCCAACCCGGAACTACAATAGGTAAGTTTTTTTCAGCAGCGGCCAACATCCAACTGTCTTTTGGGTCTATTTCGTAATATTGTTCCAATACTCCCGAACGAAGCATTTGATACATATATTCATGAGGGAAATATCTTTCTCCTTTATCGTCTGCATCTTTCCATATTTTTTCAATATGTTGTTGGATACGTCGAAAAGCTTCTTCTTCCGGAATACACGTATCTGTAACGCGATTTAAATGATTTTCAAGTAATTCCCATTCTTGTTGAGGAGTCAGGTCGCGATATTCAGGAATTCTCTTGTAGTGGGAATGAGCCACCAAATTCATGATGTCTTCCTCTAAATTAGCTCCCGTACAAGAAATAATGGATACCTTATCTTGGCGAATCATCTCAGCCAAAATTTTTCCTAATTCAGCGGTACTCATGGCACCTCCCATAGTAATCATCATCTTACCCCCATCTTTAAGATGAGCTACATAACCTTTAGCAGCATCTACTAAGGTTGCAGAATTGAAATGTAAAAAATATTTTTCAATAAATTCCGAAATAGGTTTATTCATTGTAAATTCTAATTTTTATTTTAAATTATTAAACATTTTTTTCTTTTTTTTCAGGAAAAGTTAATGAAAGCAATACTGAAATTACAAGTACTCCTGCCACAACTCCTAAAGAAACTATAGATGAAATATGTATAAAAGGAGCTACCAACATTTTAACTCCTATAAAACTTAAGATCACAGCCAATCCATATTTTAATTTACTGAACATATACATAAAATTAGCCAGTAAAAAGTAAAGAGATCGCAAACCTAAAATGGCAAATATATTAGAAGTATATAAAATAAACGGGTCATTAGGTGCAATAGCGAAGATAGCAGGTATGGAGTCCACGGCAAAAATTAAATCAGTAAATTCAATGATAACTAGAGCAGTAAATAAAGGGGTTGCCATTTTAATCCCATTTTTAACTGTAAAAAATTTACTTCCGTCTAATTCATCAGATACTTTAAAAAATCGTTTTACAAAACGAGCACCGAAACTCTCATTTAGATTTTTTTTGTCGGAGTTGTCATCATCTTTGGATGTCCAAGAATGGATACCGGCATAAATAAGGAAGAATCCAAAAATAGTTAAAATTATATTAGGCCTGAAAAACAGCATTTGACTATAATCGGCATGTTCCGCACTTTGTTGGTCTAAAATAAAATGAAAATTTCCGATGGAAAAAGGAGGAAGATAGGTTTTATTAATCATTTCTACACCTAAGAAAATAAATACGGCGCGGAAAGCCAAGGCACCAATAATACCCCAAAATAAAATTTTATGTTGATATTCTTTTGGAATTTTAAAAAATCCAAAAACCATTATAAATACAAAAAGATTGTCAACGGATAGTGCTTTTTCTATCCAATAAGCAGATTGAAATTGAGAGAATTTTTCAAGGGCGAATTTTGATCCATCCGCTCCTTTAAAAACAAAATAAATAATCCCACTGAAAATCATGGCTAAAGATATCCAAACTACCGACCATATCGCAGCTTCCTTATTAGAAACAGCATGAGATTTTTTATTGAGAATTCCTAAGTCAAGAAGTAGCATAATAATAATCGAAACCGCGAATATGGTAATTAATCCGGGATGATTAAGCATATTGTCCTGCATGTACAGCTATTTAAAATTATTAATCCCAAAGGTACTTATTTTTAAATACAAGGACAAAAAGTAAAAATAATTTAAATCTTGTAGAAATTGTTAAAAATATAAAAGATAAAATATAAAATTGTATAATATTAATTTAGTATTTGTAATTTTACCGAAAAATGAGAATATCAGATATACATACAGTAGAATTAGACGGTATTGATAAAATCATTTTAAAAGCATTAATGGAGAATTCGAAAATACCGGTTTCAACAATAGCAAAACAGGTAGGAGTTTCATCCACAGCAATTCATCAACGAATTAAAAAACTGGAAGCAGCAAAAATCATAGAAGATCCGGTTACCCCTTTGAATTATAAATTATTAGGATATAAAACTACCGCTTATGTGGGTATTTTTCTTGAAAAATCGGCCCAGTACAAAGAAGCCATTAAAAGCATGATGCAAATTCCTGAAATTATCGAAGCACATTTTACAACAGGAAATTATGCTATTTTCATCAAAATATTATGTAAAGATAATGATCATCTCATGTCGGTTTTAAGAAATGAGATACAAAATATAAAGGGAATTGAAAGGACTGAAACCATTATTTCTTTAGAACAAAGTATTTCACGACAGATTATACCCTAAAAACACAATTAAAAATTATAAGATAAATGGATATAACAAAGTATTTAGATTCAACTTACCTTAAGCTACCTTCTCAAAGTGGATTAACCGAAGAACAAACTTGGGAAGAAGTTAAAAAACTTACTGAAGAAGCAATTGAAAATCATTTTTATTTAGTAATGATTCGTCCCGAATACATTAATAAAGTGAAAGAAATGATTCAAAAAGTTGATTCTGAGGTAAAAGTAGGAACCGTCATTGGGTTTCATGAAGGTACCTATTCATTAACTGAAAAAATTGCAGAGGCACAGAAAGCTATTGAAGATGGAGTGGATGAGTTGGATTATGTAATCAACTATGAGGCTTTTAAAAAGGGAGATATCGATTTAATTAAACAAGAATTTATTACCGGAACGTCATTAGGTTTAAAAGCATCTAAAGTGGTTAAATGGATTATTGAGATTGCGGCATTAACTGACGAACAAATCCAATCCATTTGCTCTTATTTTTCCACCTGGGCTCAAGAAAACTTTGAAAAGAATGAATTTGGTAACATTTTTGTGAAATCTTCCACCGGTTTTTACCAAGCAGAAGAGGGAAAACCAAATGGAGCAACGTTCCATGCAATGGAAATTATGCTTAAATATTCTCAACCCTTGCCGGTAAAAGCAGCTGGTGGAGTTAGAACCTACGATGAAGCAGTGAAAATGATTGAAATGGGAGTAAAAAGAATAGGAACTTCTTCGGCAAAAGCCTTATCTCAAAAAGGTAATACAAATGATTCATACTAATGAAAAAACTAATTAATATAGCGCTAAAAGCTGCTATAGAAGCTTCTCAAGAAGTCCATAAAATATATGAGGATGGCTTTTCAGTTTCCTTAAAAAAAGACCAATCACCCGTAACAACGGGTGATCTTAAGTCAAATGAAATTATTACCACTTATTTAAAACAAACATTAATTCCTATTTTAAGTGAAGAAACCGAGCACGAATCGGAAAAGGTAATGGGAAGTTGGGAAAAATATTGGTGTGTAGATCCAATTGACGGAACTAAAGAATATGTGAATAAAACCGGAGAATATTGTATTTCAATTGGCTTACTGACTCCCGAAACTTCTTTGCTCGGAGTTTTAGCTGCTCCCTCTATGGGATTGTTTTACTTTGCTGCGGAAGGATTAGGTAGCTATAAATGGAATGGAAAGTATGAAGATTTATATGCGTTACTGAATGAAGATGATCTTACGGACAAACTACTGGAACAATCCGTTACATTACCTTTTAAACCTGATTTAAAAAAATATACCGTTTTAACCAGTCGTTCCCACTATAGTCATGTGGATGAAGAGTATATAAAAAACTTAAAATTACAACATTCAGAAATTGTTGTTTTACAGATGGGAAGTGCTATTAAAATCGGCCTGGTAGCTGAAGGAAAAGCAAACGAATATGCACGGTTAAGTCCCATTAATTTTTGGGATATTGCCGGTGGACACGCCATTGCCAAATATGCCGGATTGAATATCATAGATTATGAAACTAAAGCACTAATTACTTATAAAAATCTTTCATCATTAAAAATATCGGGGTATATCGTTAAAAATAATTAATGTATTTTTACCTGTGACAAACATACTTTTATGAGAAAAATATTTTTGATAGGGCTCACCTTTATTTTCTTATGTTCTTCTTGTGAAAAAGAATATAAGGTAATTGACGGGACATCAAAGGAAACCTTTACTAAAAGTGTAAAATCTATCTCGTCCAAATTGACTATCCTACAGCAGGATAAAATTCAAGAAGCGGTTAAACTGATTTATAAGTTTAAAACAGAAGGATCCGATGAAAATAAGAGATGGGAACAACTCTATACTTTACTTAATGGTAAAAATGCCGAACAAATTTTCGATATTGCAGAGGATATAGCAAAGAAAAACAAGATTCCTTGGTCCAGCACTTCCATGAACTCAGTAGATCCTTCTGTTTTCGATAATGATTTAAAGCCATTAACTGAAGCTGAGCAAAAACTAAAACAAATAGAAAAAGCAACACGGATCAATATTCGTTATTCTCCGATTAGCAAAGATGAAACCATCAATGATGGATTTTATTTATACCCCGAATTAATTGATGATTCAGGATCAGAAATTTTTTATGCTGATTTACCATTGACTTTATCCATATCATTTATAAACAATGGTACCATAGTATATGTAATCCAAAGAGAAATTAATTCTTCGGCAGTGGGAGATCCCTCATTAAATAAAGGTATTAAAATTCCTTTTTTCATGTTTGATAACAAAAAATTGGCGACATCCTCCCTGGATGTTGAAATAAAGATTAATGCCGAAGATAAATACCTATACGGTAAACTGTCGGGTATTCCTATAGATTTATCCAAAACAAGAGATGCATCCACTCCTATAGAGGATGAAATAAATAAACAAGTTGCATTGGACAATGTTAAAAAATTTATACAATTAATTGGTGATAAGCAATATTCCGAAGCTTATAATTTAGCACAGAATCCTAAATGGACTTCTTTAGATCAATTTTCGTCTACTACCAATGGATTTGGAACTATTGCTGCTACTAATTTAATTAACGCACAATTAGAAGAAAAGAATGATGATAAACAAACTGTTAATGTACAATATCAGATCAAAGACATTAATGGAAAAATAAAAACTTTAAATCAAAATTTTATACTAAAAAAAGTTAAAGATAATTGGTTAATAATAAATACAGAAACTAAAGAAATAAAAGAAGATACTTGGAAATAAGATTTTAAGTAAAATTAAAAATGAATTGAATGAAAGAATTAAGTTTAGGCCAAGAAATAGATTTACATATTGATAGAGTTCAAGATTTTCCAAAAGAAGGCATTCAATATAAAGATATTTCTCCCATATTTTTAAATGCAGATTTGTGTACCAAAATTGTAAAAGCTTTTGCTGATTTAAGTAGAGGTAAAATTGATGCAGTTTGTGGTATTGAGAGTAGGGGGTATTTATTTGGAGTTCAAATTGCCAGGGAGCTTGGTTTGCCGTTTATATTGGTACGTAAAGCAGGGAAATTGCCTCCTCCGATAATTTCCCAAGAATATGATTTAGAATATGGTTCAGCAATTATTGAAGTTAAAAAAGGACACATTAAGCCGGGACAAAAAATTCTTATTCATGATGACGTTCTAGCAACAGGAGGAACAGCTTCTGCATGTGCTAAATTAGTGCAAAATTGTGATGCAGTAGTCTCTCAATTTAGCTTTATATTGGGACTTTCCTTTTTAGGAGGTTTAGACGAGTTAAAAAAGTATACACAGGATATTCAATTATTGGTAGAATATTAAATTTTAAAAATTGCTTTATAAATATAACAACGCTCTGTTTATAATTAAACAGAGCGTTATTCATATATGAAATTTTAACTAAGTATCAATTTACATCCCAAACTAATTTTGTTTTCATATCATCAGGTCCTCCCAATCCTTTAACAGCTTCATAATAATTTTTTGAATTCTGTGTAGAAAGATGAGAAGGATAAGGAATACGAGTCGGTAGATCAGTCATATTATCGACTAAAGGAATAAAAGTATAGGTAGTTCCTTCGGGAGTTTTATTATACGCCGGAAGAGTATGCAATTGATTAGGTAATAATAAATTTTTAGGATACCCTGTTCTTCTATATTCAGCCCATGCTTCATGGGGTTGCATATAAAGTGCAATATATTTCTGTGTTAGTACATTTTCTTCATTTGCCGGCGGCAAAGTGCTTAAAAAGGCTGTTTGTTCTGCAGCAGATACATTCCACTTATCAAACGAAGCTTTTACACCACTTTCATAATGTGCTTGATCCCAATTATTTAATTCGGATAATATAAATTCAACTTCAGCGTATTCCATAAGTACTTCACCTCTGTTAATATGTAAAACGTCATAACTAGGGAAAGAAATAGTGCTGGAGGTGAACACTTCAGATGCCATTTCGCTTTTAACACCATAAGGCATCCCCTCATAATCATCTAAATTAGTGGATGATATATACGTATTATTTTTTACATCGTCTATACTTGCTTTTTTAGGAGAAGAGAATTTATAAAGTCTTGGATCAGCAGAAAAATTACCTGTTTTTCCTTTTAATAATTCAATAAATGTATTGGTTACTGCAAAATCAGTTCTATTTTTAACAAAATAAGCCATCCACATTGGATTAGCATCTGATGTAGTATTTCCATACGCAAATACTGCGTTATCATCATTAGATGTAAATACACCCATTGAAATCGCATCATTAGCTTCGGCTAATGCTTCAGGTAAAACGCTTTTTAAACGATTAGCTAATCTTAGGCGTAAAGAATTGGCAAATTTTTTCCATTTTACCGCATTACCTTCATACATGTGATCTCCTGTAGTGACTTTTTCAGAAAGATCAAGTTGGCCGGAAGCTTCTTTTAATTCTTTTAAAATGTCTTTATATATGGTTATTTGTGAAGCAAATTTTGGAGTTTTATATTTTTCAACCTGTAAAGCCTGAAAATCCGGATTGGATTGCCCTCCGTAAGACCAATATGGAACATTTCCGTAGGTATCTGTAAGTTGCATAAATAAATAACTTAACATTATTCTTGCGACAGCTATTTGATTACTTATAGCACCAAATTGCACATTGCTTATCGGATCGGCTTCTACTAATTCAATGGAGGTTTTAAGATTTTCTGCAGCGCGATAATAATCTTTCCATAAGTTTTGATTAGCTCCGTCTCTATACTGATATCGATCTTCTTCCGTATAATTTACCTGACACCAATACTGTATCCAAGGAAGAACCATTCTTCCGGATCCCCATTCATCTCGGGTGTTATCAATAAAATATCGGCTACCGTATCTAAAAGTAGTATAACCGGGAACCTTCTCCGGATTGTTGGGATTGGTATTGATGTTTTCAAAATCATTGTCGCAAGAAACGGTGGCAGATAGAAAAATTAGAGAAGCTATATAAATGGTTATTTTTTTCATATTGAATATTTTAATTTAGAACTTAACTTGCACATTAACTCCAAATGATCTGGTAGTAGGCATCGATCCCCCTTCAATTCCTGAAGCATTTCCACTACCATAATTAGCAACCTCAGGATCCATGGATTTCCAATCTAGTCCCCATACAAATAAATTTCTTGCAAAGGCAGAAAATGTTATGGAATTAATAAAATCTCCTAAATATTGAGAGGGAAGAGAATAAGCTAGTGACAATTCACGCAGTTTGATGTAATCCGCGTCGAATACATTTTGTGCACTAGGTCCACTAAAAAAATGCTTAGAATATTCTGTTGCTGAAACTCTAATATCATTAGGTTTTCCATTTTCTTTAACGCCGTCTACAATAATACCGTTTTCTCTAATTCCATTTGCAGAAGTTTCAGGTAATATTCCGGAGCTCATACCTAGCATATGGGTAGTTGAAAAATATTTACCGCCTTTTTGCCAATCAATTTGAAATCCTAAGCTCCAATTTTTATAAGTGAAAGAATTTCTAAAGCTCATGTTAAAATCGGGAAGTATTGATCCTAAGGGTACATTTTTATCGGTTTTCAGATATAGCCCATTACTACCCACTACTTTTTTTCCATCTTTATAAACAAAATCTGTCCCGTATATTTGTCCGTATCTATACCCGGGTAGTGCAACGACAAAAGCATTAAATGGAGCTTTAGCTATGGTTAGTGAACTTAAATCCTCACTCAAAGATTTGATTTCATTATCAGATTTTGAAAAATTATAATTAAAATCCCATCTAAAATTCTCCTTTCTAATTGGAACTATATTCAATGAAACTTCTATTCCTTTATTAACTAATTTTCCGGCATTCATCATTGCATATTTGAAACCGGCAGAACCGTCTAAGGGTACTTTGGTTATTAAGTCTTTGGTGGTAGTTTGATATAATGAAATATCCCCGTTTAATCTTCTTTGGAACATTTGAAATTCTACTCCCAATTCAAAAGATTCTAATTTTTCGGGTTTTAATTTATCTGTTTTAGCAACAGTTGTTAACCAAAACCAAGGATCTTTTAAATACAAGCTGCCATAATCCGGATCCTCTTCCTCATCTATATTGTAAAATGTATTGATGAGTTGATAAGGATCAGTATCATTTCTAACTTCAGAATATCCCCCTCTAATTTTTAAAAATTCCAACCAATTGCTGGTAAGATATCTAGTAACTACAAAACTGGTTGCTACCGATGGATAGAAAAAAGAATTGTTTTTAGAAGGTAAAGAAGAAGACCAGTCATTTCTACCGGTAGTTTCTAAGAATACAAAATTGTCATATCCTAAACTAAATGAATAAAACAAACTGTTTACTCTTTTCTTCTCTTTTTCATTCATAACTAAAGATGGTTCTAATGAATTATTTAGATTATACCAGTCTCTTATAATTAGCCCTCCTTTAGTTTTTCCATTCATTCTTCTATATGTGTATTCCCTTCGATTAGTTCCTGCAAAAGAATTAAGTGAAAAGTTCCCTATATTTTTGTCATAATGTAATGTTGCTTCATAATTTAGATCAGTATATTTCCTCTCTGAAATTTTAAATTCAGAAAGAGCATGTGATCCAACAGCTGTCCTGTTTTCTGTATGAAGAGTATAGGTATCAAGCATTACCTTTCCATTTACATACATATCTTTTGTTATATTATAAATTAATCCGGCAGTACCATATAAACGATCTCTATTGTCTTTATTGGTATTTTTGTTTATAGTCCAATAAGGATTATCCGAATAAGCGGGTTTTGAATTATCCCAAGATTCTCTGTTCCAAGTTCTTTGAGTACCGTCTGCTAATTCATATTTTTGTAGATCATTATAGTCTAATGAGGTTTGACCAAAATGAAACATTTTTTGAATAATGTTGTTATTGTCATATCCCACTTCAGGTCTGTTGAAACCTCTTGTAGAAGTATAAGCTGCAGAAGCATTTATTTTTAAATCATCAGATAATTTAGAATTCAGATTCATGGATAATGAATTTTTGGTTAAGTCTGAATTTGGAGTTATTCCTGATGATTTAGTATTATTATATCCCACTCTGATATTAGTATTTTCAACACTTCTGCTAAAAGAAATACCATTATTGTATGTTACACCGGTTTTGAAAAATTTCTTGTAATCATTTTTAGGATATATCCACGGTTTTGCAACTAAATAATCATTTGGAAATTCTGGATCGAATGCATTCCAATGTAAGACTTTAACATTCGGATCGTATTTTGGCCCCCAAGATTCGTCGGTTCTATAGTCAACCACCAGATAATCCACACCATTAATATTTTTTGTTGCAAATGTTTTGCTTCCGCCACCACCATATAATTTTTGCTGATGAGGCATTTTATAAACTTTGTCAAATACAACACCTGAATTAAAGACAATCTCAGTTTTACCTCTTTTTGCTTTTTTTGTGGTAATCATTATCGCTCCATTCATGGCTCTGGATCCGTATAATGCTGCGGCGGTAGCTCCTTTAAGCACGGAAATATTTGCTATATCGTCGGGATTAATATCACCGAATGAATCTCCATAATCAATACCACCGGCTCCTCGTTCAGTCTTTTTATCATTGATATTTTGGTCAATTAAAGGAATACCGTCTACAACGATAAGAGGTTTGTTGGATTGAGATAGAGACCTCATTCCTCTTAATCTGATTTGTGTTGAACCTCCCATGGTTCCACTATTATTAACGATTTGTAATCCCGAAACTTTTCCCGAAAGTGAATTAATTGGATTACTTTCCCTGGTAACGGAAAGATCGTCGCCATTTACTGATTGAGTCGCATAACCCAACGACTTTTTTTCTCTTGTGATACCTAAAGCAGTTACCACGACTCCTTCAATTACTGTTTCCTTTTTTTCAGCAGGTTCTTTGTTTTCTGTAACTAGAGGCTGTAGAACCACATCATAGAAACTTTGATCATTAACAATAAAACTTGCAGTTTCGTCATCAAATGATAAAATTTCGATGGTTTGTCCGGGTTCAGCTTCAATTGAAAAATTTCCTGAGTCGTCAGTATACGTTTTTTTGGTAGATCCTTGTATCGTAACAGAAACATCAGCTTGTGGCTGACCGTCACTCCCAAGAACTTTCCCGCTAATCGTTTTCATCTGAGCCCAGGCAAAAGCCGAACCCAAGAAGATAAACGAAAATCCTAAGAAAATTCGGTTTACTCTCATATCTAATACATTAATTTATCGTTTCAAATATATAATATATTTTTTAATTATCGTAAAATAATTGTTAAATAATTACATAATTCACAAATTAATTCCTTTATTTAGTTGTCTATATTATAAAAATATCGACCTTTTATGATGTAAACTATTAAACCATTAACAAAAAAAGCCGAGGTAAACCCTCGGCTTCATTATTATTATAAATAATTTGTTGACTTTTAGATTATTTAAGCTTGACCTTTAGGACCAAAATTTAAATGGTAGGTATCATCTTTAACTGCACCAAATTGTTGTTCGAATTTTTGAATATTATCAGTTAAAGCTGTTAATAATCGTTTCGCATGTTCAGGAGTTAAAATAATTCTTGATTTAACTTTAGCCTTAGGGACCCCCGGCATTATTTGTATAAAATCTACTACGAACTCAGTCGGAGAATGATTTATTAATGCCAAATTTGAAAATACCCCGGAAGCTACCTCATCCGTCAATTCAATATTTAAGTCTTGTTGATTCTGATTTTGATTTTCCATTTCGAATTAGTTTTTGGTTAAATTTTTTCGGTTATCATTTCCTCAAATTCCTTATTCGAACCTACAACTACGTGTTGATATTCAGTTAAACCGGTACCGGCAGGGATTCTGTGTCCTACAATTACATTTTCTTTCAATCCGTTTAAGTAATCAACTTTACCGGCAACAGCAGCTTCATTTAAAACTTTAGTTGTTTCTTGGAAAGATGCTGCAGAGATAAATGATTTAGTTTGTAAAGAGGCTCTTGTAATACCTTGTAGTACAGGACTGGCAGTAGCCGGAAGCGCTTCTCTGGCTTCAACCAATTTCTTATCTTCACGTTTCAATTTAGAATTTTCATCACGAAGTTCTCTTGAAGTAATGATTTGTCCGGCTTTTAATTCCAAACTGTCTCCGGGATCAGTAATAACTTTCATTCCGAAAATACGATCATTTTCCTCAATAAAGTCAATCTTATGTTCAAGATTACCTTCTAAGAATTTAGTATCACCGCAATCAACAATTTCTACTTTAGTCATCATTTGACGAACAATAATTTCGAAATGTTTATCATCGATTTTTACCCCTTGTAATCGGTATACTTCTTGAATTTCATTTACCAAATATTCCTGAACGGCAGTAGGCCCTTTGATGTTAAGAATATCGTTAGGAGTTATAGCACCGTCAGATAAGGCATCTCCAGCATGTACGAAGTCATTTTCCTGTACAAGAATCTGATTTGATAATTTAACCAAATATCTCTTAATTTCACCGGTTTTAGACTCAATAACTATTTCTCTATTACCTCTCTTAATTTTACCGTAACTAACTACCCCGTCAATTTCTGAAACAACAGCTGGATTGGAAGGATTTCGTGCTTCAAACAGCTCGGTAACACGTGGTAAACCACCTGTAATATCCCCGGCTTTAGCTGATCTTCTTGGTATCTTTACTAAGATTCTACCTGCCTTAATTTTTTCACCATCATTTACGATAAGGTGTGCACCAACCGGTAAGTTAATTGATTTTAACTCATTCCCTTTTGTATCTAATATTTTTAGGGTAGGAATTAATTTTTTATTTCTAGATTCTGAAATTACTTTTTCTTCAAATCCGGTTTGTTCGTCTATTTCTAGTTGATAAGTGGAACCTTGCTCAATTTGTTCGTATTCGATCTTACCGGCAGTTTCAGAAAGTATAATTGCATTATACGGATCCCATTTACAAATGATATCTCCTTTCTTAACTTCATCACCAGATTCAACTAATAAAGTAGAACCATACGGAATGTTGGTAAGCATTTGAATGTTTCCTTCCGCATTCAATAATTTAAATTCTGTGGAACGAGAAACAACGATTGAAACTTTATTTCCGTTTTCGTCTTCACTTTCAACAGTCCTAATATCATCAAATTCAACTTTTCCGTCTCTTTTAGCAACAATGCTGCTAACTTCTGCAACGTTTCCTGCAGTACCTCCCACGTGGAAGGTTCTTAAGGTAAGCTGTGTACCCGGTTCACCGATAGATTGAGCTGCAATAACTCCAACCGCTTCCCCTTTGTTGATTAATTTATTGGTTGAAAGGTTTACACCATAACATTTAGCACAAATACCTTTTTTAGATTCACAAGTTAAAGGCGAACGAACTTCTACTGATTCAATTCCGGATTGTTGAATTAATTTAGCTATTTCGGAAGTTATCATTTGATCTGCTTCAATTAATAGCTCATCTGTATCAGGATGATATACATCATGAAGAGATACACGTCCTAAAATTCTTTCAGATAATGGTTCAACAATTTCGTCATTTTTCTTCAACGGAGAAATTTCGATACCTCTTAAAGTTCCACAATCTTGTTCATTAATAATAACATCTTGTGCCACATCCACTAAACGACGAGTCAAATAACCTGCGTCAGCGGTTTTTAATGCGGTATCTGCAAGACCCTTACGAGCCCCGTGAGTAGAAATAAAGTACTCAAGGATGGAAAGTCCTTCACGGAAATTAGAGATAATAGGGTTTTCAATAATTTCACCTCCGGAAGATCCCGCTTTTTGAGGTTTTGCCATCAATCCACGCATACCTGCTAACTGACGAATCTGTTCTTTAGATCCCCGTGCACCGGAGTCAAGCATCATATATACAGAGTTGAATCCACCTTTGTCGGTTTTCATTCGTTGCATGATTAAATCTGTTAATCGTGCATTGGTATTAGTCCAAACATCAATTACCTGATTATATCTTTCATTATTGGTAATTAATCCCATATTATAGTTAGCTCTGATCCCATCCACTTGTTCATTCGCTTCCTGAATCATAATTTTCTTTTCTTCAGGAGTTTTAATATCACCTAAGCTAAATGATAATCCACCTTTAAATGCAGTTGCATAACCTAAAGTTTTCATATCATCCAAAAACTTAGCTGTGGTAGGGAAATCGGTTCTTTGTAATATGGTACCGATAATGTTACGTAATGATTTTTTAGTCAATACTTCATTGATGAAACCTACTTTTTTAGGTACGATTTTGTTAAATAACACGCGCCCTACAGTAGTTTCAATCATTTTTTCAACTAATTCTTCACCTTCTACAACTGTTGCTTTTACTTTAATGATAGCATTTAAATCTACTGCTTTCTCATTATAAGCAATGTCTACCTCTTCTGAAGAATAGAAAATAGATCCGTGTCCTTTAACTTTAATTTCGTCCGTAGGTGTTAATGGTTTAGTCATATAATATAATCCTAAAACCATATCTTGTGAAGGTACTTGAATAGGAGATCCGTTAGCCGGATTTAAAATGTTTTGAGAAGCTAACATCAATAATTGAGCTTCCAAAATAGCTTCAGGTCCTAAAGGTAAATGCACTGCCATTTGGTCACCGTCAAAGTCTGCATTAAACGCAGTACAAACTAACGGGTGAAGACGAATAGCTTTTCCTTCAATCATTCTAGGTTGAAATGCTTGAATACCTAAACGGTGAAGAGTAGGGGCACGGTTCAACAATACCGGATGTCCTTTCATTACATTTTCCAGGATATCGTAAACTACCGGCTCTTTTCTTTCAATAATTCTCTTGGCAGATTTTACAGTTTTTACAATTCCTCTTTCAATTAATTTACGAATGATAAAAGGTTTATAAAGCTCTGCAGCCATATCTTTAGGAAGTCCGCACTCATGAAGTTGAAGGGAAGGACCTACAACAATTACCGAACGAGCAGAATAATCCACACGTTTACCTAATAAGTTTTGACGGAAACGTCCTTGTTTTCCTTTTAAGGAATCAGACAGAGATTTTAAAGGTCTGTTAGATTCAGATTTAACCGCAGATGATTTTCTGGTATTATCAAATAAAGAATCAACAGCTTCCTGAAGCATACGCTTCTCATTACGTAAAATTACTTCAGGGGCTTTAATTTCAATTAATCGTTTTAAACGATTGTTTCTGATAATAACCCTACGATATAAATCATTTAAGTCAGAAGTAGCAAAACGCCCTCCATCTAAGGGAACTAACGGACGTAAGTCCGGAGGAATTACAGGTATCACTCTCATGATCATCCATTCTGGTCTGTTAATGCGACCATTGGAATTAGCATCTCTGAAAGATTCAACTACTTGTAATCGTTTTAACGCTTCTGTTCTTCTTTGTTTGGAAGATTCATTATTGGCTTTATGTCTTAATTCATAAGATAAAGCATCTAAATCTGTTCTCTTTAAAAGTTCTTCCAAACATTCTGCTCCCATTTTGGCAACAAATTTATTCGGATCAGAATCATCTAAATATTGATTTTCAATAGGAAGAGTTTCTAATATATCTAAATATTCTTCTTCCGTTAAAAATTCAAGATGTTCTAATTCTTCACCATTTAATTTTTTAGCTATTCCGGCTTGAATTACTACAAAACGTTCGTTGTAGATAATCATATCCAGTTTTTTGGATGGAATACCTAATAAATATCCAATTTTATTGGGTAAAGAACGGAAATACCAGATATGTGCCACAGGCACTACCAAGTTGATATGTCCGATTCTTTCACGTCTAACTTTTTTTTCCGTTACTTCAACTCCACATCGATCACAAACAATTCCTTTGTAACGTATTCTTTTATATTTCCCACAAGCACATTCGTAGTCCTTTACCGGACCGAATATTCTTTCACAAAACAAACCGTCTCGTTCAGGTTTATGAGTCCGATAATTGATTGTTTCAGGTTTTAAAACCTCTCCTCTAGATTGTTGTAATATACTTTCCGGAGAAGCTAATCCGATTATAATTTTACTAAATTTGCTAGTTCTTTGTTTAACTGCCATTATTTTGTAATCAATTAAATTGAAAAAAATTTAAATTTATTAAGAGTTAAGAAAGAAATATTTATTCTTCCAATCTTACATCCAACCCTAAACCTTGTAATTCATGTAAGAATACATTAAATGATTCAGGTATACCCGGTTCCGGCATTGGTTCACCTTTAACAATTGATTCATAGGCTTTAGCTCTACCTATTACATCATCAGATTTAATTGTTATAATTTCTCTTAGAATGTTTGACGCTCCGAAAGCTTCTAAAGCCCAAACCTCCATTTCTCCGAATCTCTGACCTCCAAATTGAGCTTTACCTCCTAATGGTTGCTGAGTAATTAATGAGTATGGTCCGATTGAACGTGCGTGCATTTTGTCATCAACCATATGTCCTAATTTCAACATATAGATAACTCCCACTGTTGCTTTTTGCTCAAAACGTTCTCCGGTTCCTCCATCATATAAATAAGTAGTTCCCCATTGTGGTACTCCTGCTTCTTTTGTAAGTTCATCGATTTGCTCAGAAGTAGCTCCATCGAAGATAGGAGTTGCGAATTTTTTACCTAATTTTTTACCGCACCATCCTAAGATTGTTTCGTAAATCTGTCCAATGTTCATACGGGAAGGTACCCCTAATGGGTTAAGGACAATATCTACCGGTGTTCCGTCTTCTAGGAATGGCATATCTTCATCACGTACTATTCTAGCAACAATACCTTTGTTACCGTGACGACCTGCCATTTTATCTCCAACATTTAGTTTACGTTTTTTAGCAATATAAACTTTTGCCAATTTAACGATACCGGCCGGTAATTCATCTCCAACAGAAATAGTATGTCTTTCTCTATTTAGAGAACCTAGTAAATCGTTATGTTTTATTTTATAGTTGTGAAGCAATTCTTTAATAGAATTGTTTTTGTTATCATCTAAAGTCCAATTTTCTCCAGCTAAATTAAAATAGTCATCAATACTAGATAAAAGCTTTTGAGTGAATTTAACTCCTTTTGGTATTACTTCTTCATTTAAATCATTATAGATTCCTTGAGAAGTTTTACCATTTAGAAGGACATATAATTTCTCTAATAGTTGATTTTTTAAATCATTAAGCTTTACTTTAAATTCAGCTTCTAATTGTTCAATTTTTAATTTTTCGTCTCCTCTTTTACGTTTGTCTTTAATGTTACGTGTAAATAATTTTTTATTAATTACCACACCTTTTAAAGATGGTTCTGCTTTTAGAGAAGCATCTTTTACATCTCCGGCTTTATCCCCGAATATGGCACGAAGTAATTTTTCTTCTGAAGTTGGGTCAGATTCTCCTTTAGGAGTAATTTTTCCTACTAAAATATCTCCGGGTTTAACTTCTGCTCCAATACGGATCATCCCGTTTTCATCAAGGTCTTTAGTAGCTTCTTCACTTACGTTTGGAATATCCGGTGTAAGTTCTTCCATACCTAATTTGGTATCACGAACTTCTAAAGAATATTCGTCTACGTGAATAGAAGTAAACCAGTCTTCGCTAACTGCTCTTTGATTAATAACAATCGCATCCTCAAAGTTATATCCTTTCCAAGGCATGAAAGCTACTAGAAGGTTTCTACCTAAAGCAAGTTCTCCATCTTCGGTAGCATAACCTTCAGTTAAAACTTGACCTTTAGAAACTCTATCACCTGCTTTAACGATTGGTTTAAGCGTTATAGATGTACTTTGATTGGTTTTTCTGAATTTCGTTAATTTATATGTTTTACTTGCAGAATCAAAGCTAACTAATTCTTCTTCTTCGGTTCTGTCGTATTTAATAGTAATAATGTTAGCATCCACATATTCTACTACTCCTTCACCTTCTGCATTAATTAAGATACGTGAATCTTTAGCTACTTGAAATTCTAAACCGGTTCCTACAATTGGGGCTTGAGGTTTTAATAAGGGTACTGCTTGACGCATCATGTTTGAACCCATCAAAGCACGGTTCGCATCATCGTGCTCAAGGAAAGGAATTAATGAAGCGGAAATACCTGTAATTTGATTAGGTGCAACATCCATCAGATCCACCTTATCAGGTTCAACAACAGGATAATCAGCTTCCTCTCTGGCAACGATTCTCTCATCAAGAATTTTACCGTCGCTGTCCATATTGATGTTCGCTTGAGCAATAATTTTTCCTTCTTCCTCTTCCGCAGTTAAATATTGAGGCTCGGATTCTAAATCTACTTTACCGTCAACAACTTTTCTGTATGGGGTTTCCATAAATCCTAAGTCATTGATTCTAGCGTAACAGCCTAAAGAAGATATCAAACCGATGTTCGGGCCTTCCGGAGTTTCGATAGGACAAATTCTACCGTAGTGAGTGTAGTGAACGTCTCGCACTTCAAATCCGGCTCTTTCTCTTGATAAACCACCGGGACCTAATGCAGACATACGTCTTTTATGGGTAACCTCAGATAGTGGATTGGTTTGATCCATGAATTGAGATAACTGATTAGTTCCAAAGAAAGAGTTGATAACTGAAGTTAAGGTTTTAGCATTGATCAAGTCAATAGGAGTGAACACTTCGTTATCACGAACGTTCATTCTCTCTTTAATGGTTCGAGCCATACGAGCTAAACCTACACCAAATTGACCGGCTAATTGTTCACCAACAGTTTTAACACGACGGTTAGATAAGTGATCGATATCATCAACTTCAGCTTTTGAGTTGATTAATTCAATTAAATATTTAACAATTGCGATAATATCGTCTTTTGTTAAAACTTGAATATCTTCTGATATATTTAATCCTAACTTTTTATTAATACGATAACGACCTACTTCACCTAAAGAATATCGAGCATCAGAGAAGAATAATTTATCGATAATTCCTCTAGCCGTTTCTTCATCAGGTGGTTCAGCATTACGTAATTGACGATAGATATATTCTACAGCTTCTTTTTCGGAATTGGTAGAGTCTTTTTGTAATGTGTTGTGAATTATTGAGAATTCATTACTGTTTTCTTTATGAACTAAAATAGTTTTAATTCCGGAATCTATGATTAAATCAAGATGTTCCTTTTCTAAAACAGTTTCACGGTCAAGGATAATTTCATTTCTTTCAATAGAAACCACCTCACCGGTGTCTTCATCAACAAAGTCCTCAAACCAAGTATTTAAAACTCTTGCAGCTAGAGTCCTTCCTAACATCTTTTTAAGGTTGGATTTATTTACTTTTACTTCTTCTGCAAGATCAAATATTTCTAATATATCTTTATCACTTTGATAACCGATTGCACGAAGCAAGGTTGTCATCGGAAGTTTTTTCTTTCTGTCAATGTAAGCATACATCACACCATTTATATCGGTAGCAAATTCCATCCAAGATCCTTTAAATGGAATAATTCTGGAAGAATATAATTTAGCACCGTTGGCATGATAAGATTGTCCAAAAAATACACCAGGTGAACGATGTAATTGGGATACCATAACTCTTTCAGCACCGTTTATAATAAACGAACCGCTTGGTGTCATATAAGGAATAGGCCCTAAATATACATCTTGAACTACAGTTTCAAAATCTTCATGTTCGGGGTCGGTACAATATAATTTAAGACGTGCTTTAAGTGGTACACTATAAGTTAATCCTCTTTCAATGCATTCTTCAATAGAGTATTTTGGAGGATCAACAAAATAATCTAAAAATTCTAAAACGAACTGATTCCTAGTATCGGAAATAGGAAAATTTTCAGTAAACGTTTTAAAAAGTCCTTCGTTTTTTCTTTGATCAGGACGGGTTTCTAATTGAAAAAAATCCTGAAATGATTTAACCTGTATATCCAGGAAATCAGGAAATTCAATTTGTCCTTTAGAGTGAGAGAAACTAAATCTCTTAGGGTTTTGAGTTTTTGACGCCAATGATTTACTCATATGATATATTAAAATCTTTAAAACACAAATAGGCTTAGACCTTACCAATGTTAAATTGGAGGCCTAAACCTTTATTTTTAGGTAGAATGAATTATTTCAATTCAACTTCAGCTCCAGCTTCTTCAAGCTGTTTTTTAAGACTTTCTGCTTCGTCTTTAGCTACTCCTTCTTTAATTGGAGTAGGAGCTCCATCTACAGCATCTTTAGCTTCTTTTAGACCTTTACCTGTAAGATCTTTAACTAATTTAACAACAGCTAATTTGTTAGCTCCTGCAGCTTTAAGAATAACATCGAATTCTGTTTTTTCTTCAGCAGCACCGGCATCAGCACCAGCAACAGGTGCAGCCATAGCTACAGCAGCAGCAGCAGGTTCAATACCGTATTCTTCTTTTAATATTTCAGCTAATTCATTAACTTCTTTTACTGTTAAATTTACTAGAGTTTCAGCTAATTGTTTTAAATCTGCCATTTTTAATTTTGTTTTAATTTTTGTTTAACAACTATTTATTATGAGTGTGAAATTATTCTTCTTTTTCAGATAAGGTTTTAACCAAACCGGCAATGGTATTCCCACCGGATTTAAGGGCAGAAACAACATTTTTAATTGGAGATTGAAGTAATCCAATAATTTCTCCAATAAGCTCTTCTCTGGATTTAAGATTTGCCAATGTTTCTAATTGAGCATCTCCTACAAATACTGCAGAATCAATCCAAGCAGCTTTTAATAATGGTTTTTCGGTTTTCTTTCTGAAATTTTGTATTAATTTAGCCGGAGCATTTCCTTTTTCTGAAATGAAAATAGTAGAGTTTCCTTTTAGACTTTCAAAAACACCTGAAAAATCTTTATCTTCTACATTTTCCATTGCTTTTCTAAGAAGGGTGTTTTTAACAACTTTCATTGAAATTTCACCTTTGAAACAAGCTCTTCTTAGTTCTGAAGTTTGTTGTGCATTTAATCCATCAGTATCAGCTATATATAATACATTTGTACTTTCAAGTACTTCCTGTAATTCTTTAATTACCTCTGTTTTTTCTTGTTTTGTCATGTTTTGGTAAAATTAAAAATTAGTTAATACCTTTAGGATCAATAGCAATACCCGGACTCATAGTAGAGGATAGGTATATACTTTTCACATAAACTCCTTTTGCTGCCTGAGGTTTTAATTTTATTAAAGTAGAAATAATTTCTTGTGCATTCTCTTGAATGTTTTTTGCATCGAAAGATACTTTACCTATTGCAGCATGTACAATTCCGTATTTATCTACTTTAAAATCTATTTTACCTGCTTTCACTTCTGAAATTGCTTTTCCTATTTCAGTGGTAACTGTTCCGGTTTTAGGATTGGGCATTAATCCACGAGGACCTAAAACTCTTCCTAAAGGACCTAATTTACCCATTACTTGAGGTTGAGTAACAATTACATCAACATCTGTCCATCCATCTTTTATTTTTTGTAGATAATCATCCAAACCTACATAATCAGCACCTGCGTTTTTAGCTTCTTCTTCCTTATCGGGAGTAACTAAAGCTAAAACACGAGTTTCTTTACCTGTACCATGAGGTAAAGATACAACTCCACGCACCATTTGATTAGCCTTACGTGGATCTACTCCTAAACGTACAGCTATATCAACGGATGCATCAAATTTAGTGTAATTAACTTCTTTAACTAAATTGGAAGCTTCCTCTAATGTATAAAGTTTTGATTTATCTACTTTAGCAACTACTGCTTTTTGTTTTTTCGTTAAAACTGCCATGATTCCTACAATTAATTATTAAAGGGATTTTGCCCAGTTACTCTAATACCCATAGATCTTGCTGTACCTGCAACCATGCTAACTGCTGATTCTATAGTAAAGCAATTTAAATCTACCATTTTATCTTCAGCAATTTGTTGTACTTGGCTCCAAGTAACGGATGCTACCTTATCTCTGTTTGGTTCGCCGGAACCTTTTTTAGCTTTAGAAGCTGCTAAAAGTTGAACGGTTACAGGAGGAGTTTTAACTACAAAGTCAAAAGATTTATCCTCATATACAGTAATGATAACCGGTAATACTTGTCCTTGCTTTTCTTGTGTTCGGGCATTAAATTGTTTACAAAACTCCATAATGTTAACCCCGGCAGCACCTAATGCAGGTCCTACTGGTGGTGAAGGATTTGCTTGACCTCCTTTCACCTGGAGTTTTACCATTTTAAAAATTTTTTTTGCCATTTTAATTTTTACTTAAAAATGTTTTATTTATATCTGTGGAAGCAGCCTATATTTTTTCTACTTGAGAGAAACTTAATTCAATGGGGGTTTTTCTTCCGAAAATCAACACCATCACATCTAATTTTCTTTTCTCTTCATTTATTTTTTCGATGGTTCCATTAAAACCATTAAATGGTCCATCAATAACTTTCACGGTTTCACCAAATACAAAAGGAATGTTTACGGTATCTTCAGATTCTGATAATTCATCCATTTTACCGAACATTCTACTCACTTCGCTTCGTCTCATTGGAAGTGGATCTCCTCCTTTAGTAGCACTTAAAAAACTAATTACGCCAGGTATATTCTTTATGGTATGTGGTAATTCACCAATTAAATTAGCTTCAACCATAACATAACCGGGATAATAAACTTTTTCTTTACGAATTTTTTTCCCATTTCTAATTTGTACTACTTTTTCCATAGGTACCACTACTTGGCCAAGATTTTTTTTAAGATGTTCGTATCTTAAAACTTCATTTTCAATATACATTTTCACCTTAGATTCTTGCCCACTGATCGTTTTCAGTACATACCATTTCATTTCATCCATCGCTTCCTAATATTAAGATTTTAATCCTATTAATATAGAATAAATATTCTGAAGCGCTTTAGCAAAAATCCAATCTACACCAAAGCAGAACATAGCCAAAATGATCGATGTAATCGCTACAACAGTTGTTGAGGATTGCAGATCGGACCATTTAGGCCACTCGACGTGATCTTTAAATTCTTCTATTGCGCCCTTTAAATACTTAATGAGTCCGTTCATTTATTATTATTTTGCGCGGGCGGAAAGATTCGAACTCACGACCTTTGGTTTTGGAGACCACTGCTCTACCAGCTGAGCTACACCCGCTTAAAAAAGAAAGAACTTTAAGTTCTTTCTTTTGTTATGATTTTATTTAAATTAATCTAAAATCTCAGTTACCTGACCTGCACCAACAGTTCTACCACCTTCACGGATAGCGAATCTTAAACCGTTGTTAAGTGCGATTGGTTGGTGTAATTCAACTGTAATAGTTAAGTTATCACCAGGCATTACCATTTCAGTTCCTTCCGGTAAAGTAATTGTACCGGTTACGTCAGTAGTTCTAACGTAGAATTGAGGACGGTAGTTATTGTGGAATGGAGTGTGACGTCCACCTTCTTCTTTAGTTAAGATATAAACCTCTGCTTTGAATTTTTTGTGAGGAGTGATAGACCCCGGTTTAGCGATAACCATACCACGACGAATATCAGTTTTTTCAATACCTCTTAATAATAATCCAACATTATCTCCGGCTTCACCTCTATCTAATATTTTTCTAAACATTTCAACTCCGGTTACAGTAGATGTTAATTTTTCATCTCCCATACCAACGATATCTACAGCTTCACCTGAGTTAATAACTCCGGCTTCAATACGTCCTGTAGCTACAGTTCCACGACCTGTAATAGAGAAAACGTCTTCGATTGGCATTAAGAATGGTTTATCTTGATCACGAACCGGTAAATCAATCCAGTTATCAACTGCTGCCATTAATTCATCAACAGTAGCAACCCATTTTGGATCTCCGTTAAGTGCACCTAAAGCAGAACCTTGGATAACAGGAGTGTTATCTCCGTCATAATCGTAAGAAGATAATAATTCTCTTACTTCCATTTCAACTAAGTCTAATAATTCAGGATCGTCAACCATATCCACTTTGTTCATGAATACAACGATTTTAGGTACGTTAACCTGACGACATAACAAGATGTGCTCTCTTGTTTGAGGCATAGGTCCATCTGTTGCAGCAACTACTAGAATAGCTCCGTCCATTTGAGCAGCACCGGTAACCATGTTTTTTACATAGTCAGCATGCCCCGGACAGTCAACGTGTGCATAGTGACGGTTTTCTGTTTGATATTCTACGTGTGCAGTATTGATTGTGATCCCTCTTTCTTTTTCCTCAGGAGCTGCATCAATTTGAGAGAAATCTCTTTTTTCTGCTAACCCTTTTTCTGCTAAAACTTTTGTGATAGCAGCTGTTAAAGTCGTTTTTCCGTGGTCTACGTGACCGATTGTACCTATATTAAGATGTGGTTTGGTACGCTGAAAAGTTTCTTTTGCCATGATAAATATGTTTGTTTATATTTCCAAAAATGAGTGCAAATATACTCAATTTTTTTTAAATAACAATAGCTTATAAAAAATAAATACTTTTTTATAAACAACTGTTTTGTAAATATGTCTTTAAGAAAGTTTAGGCTTATTAATAAAATTTGTGATTGTATGTTTGGATAATTGAGAGCCAATGACGGGAATTGAACCCGTGACCTCGTCCTTACCAAGGAAGCGCTCTACCCCTGAGCTACATCGGCTGTTAAAAAATTGAGCGGAAGACGAGGGTCGAACTCGCGACATTCAGCTTGGAAGGCTGACGCTCTACCAACTGAGCTACTTCCGCTTATTTTTTGATTACCTTTGTAATTCGGTTGCAAAGGTAGAAATTTTTTTTGAATTACAAAATTTTTTTTTAATTTTTTTTGTGGGGAGAGGAGGATTCGAACCTCCGAAGGTAAAAACCAACAGATTTACAGTCTGTCCTCGTTGGCCGCTTGAGTATCTCCCCTTCAAAAACGAGCCGGTAGAGGGATTCGAACCCACGACCCCGAGATTACAAATCACGTGCTCTGGCCAACTGAGCTATACCGGCGTTAAATTTTTTATTTCAAAGAAAATATTTCGTTATTTTTCTAAGATCATTATCTTCGTCTAACGGATTGCAAAGGTAGATAAATTTTTAATATTTCCAAATTTTTATGAAAAAAAAATATGATTTTTTACCTACATTTTTTCTTTCCTTTTGAGTATCATCTTTTTAGCGGCTTCACAGGCTAAGTCAATACTTTCTTCAAATGTAGGGGACGTTTTTTTAGCTACTAATTCATCACCGGGAACTTCTAAAACGATTTCCGTAGTCTTATTTTCTTTATTTCCAACGTTTTCCAATTTTAGGAATATATTAGCATTGATAATTTTATCGTAATATTGATCTAATTTTAATACTTTTTTATTTAAAAATGCCAATAGGGTGTCTTGTGCATTAAAATTTACTGCTTGTACGTTAATTTTCATCTTTTTTATTTTTAAGCCCAAAAGGATGGGACCGGTTGAATACTTTTTTTAAATCTTCTATAGTATTATGAGTATAAACCTGTGTAGCTGCTAAACTACTATGACCCAGTAATTCTTTTATGGAATTGATTTCGGCTCCGTTGTGTAAGAGATGACTTGCAAAGGTATGACGAAGCATATGCGGACTTTTTTTATCCTTAGTAGTTACCATGCTAACATATCTATGAATCAGGTTATATACATACTTTTCACTTAAAATTTTACCGTTTTTATAGGTAAATAAATATTCATAAGGTATACCAAAATTGATTTTATAGGCTAGAAATGCATTTATTTGCTCTGATAATTTTTGAGTTATAGGAATTAATCTTTCTTTATTTCTTTTTCCTGTAACTCTAATCGTGTGATTCTTTAAATCGATTGTTGAAGTTTTAAGTTGCAGGAGTTCCATTCTTCTGATACCTGTTTGATAAAATATCTCAAAAATGAGATGGTTTCTAAGAGTTTCAAAGGAATCCGAGTTATCTTTTCCTGCCTCACAAGAATTTATATAAGTTTCGATGGAATAAATTTCATCTTCAGTGTAAGGGAGTAGAACTTTTTTCTTTTGTTTAAGATTTTTTAAGTGTATGGTTGGATTTATATCCAAATAACCAATTTTAAGCAAAAATTTAAAAAAGCTTCTTATAGAAGAAATTTTTCTATTGATGGATTTTTCCGATAAATTTTTATTGGATAGATAAATAATGAAATTCCTTAGTTGTTTGGCAGTAGCATGTTCTGCATCAGAAATGCTTTCAGATTCTAAAAGAAAGCTTTGAAGATCCAGCAAATCTCTTTCATAACTTTGTATGGTAAGAGGAGAATAATGTTTCTCTAAGGTAAGGTATTCAAGAAATTTTTGTAACATATAAAAAGCCTACTTTTCAAAATTAAAAATAATTTCGAAAAATAGGCTAATATTTTATAGAAAAAGTTTCTTATGCTTCTTCTTGACTTTGCAATCTTTGTTTGTAAGCTGCTCTAATTACTTGTTGTCTTTTAGTGACAGAAGGTTTAATAAATTGTTGTCTTTTTCTTAATTCTTTAACAACACCGGTTTTATCGTATTTTCTTTTATATTTTTTTAGAGCTTTATCAATAGACTCTCCATCTTTTACTGGAATAATTAACATAATAACATCTCTTTTTTGTTCTTCATTTATTTTCGAAGTGCAAATATATGAAGATAATTTGCAAACACAAATTTATTTTTAATATCAACGAAAGATTCGGTTGAATTATTGGATATATTTTGTTTTCCCTAATAGAGGTATATAACAGTTATAGGGTAATATCTCATTTTTTATAGTAAATTTGAACGTTGAATATAAATATCTAACCAAGTATATATATGAAATCTCAAGAAGATGTTTTAAAAAAGGTAGTTGCCCATGCCAAGGAATATGGGTTTGTTTTTCCTTCCAGTGAAGTTTATGACGGATTATCAGCCATTTACGATTACGGTCAAAATGGTGTTGAATTAAAAAACAATATTAAACAGTATTGGTGGAAAGCAATGGTGCAGTTGAATGAAAATATTTTGGGATTGGATTCTGCTATATTTATGCATCCTACTATTTGGAAGGCTTCCGGTCATGTTGATGCGTTTAATGATCCGTTAATTGACAATAAAGACAGTAAAAAGAGATTTCGTGCGGATGTTTTAGTGGAAGATTTTGCGGAGAAATTTGAAGATAAAGCCAAAAAAGAAATTGAAAAGGCAAGAAAACGATTCGGAGAAGCTTTTGATTTGGAACAGTTTGAGACTACCAATCCTAAAGTTTTAGAATATAGAAAGCAAAAAGCAGATATCTTACAAAGATTAGCTAAATCTTTGGAAACTAATTTAGCAGATACTAAAGCTTTAATCGAAGAACTGGAAATTGGTGATCCCGAAACAGGTTCTAAAAATTGGACAGAAGTTCGTCAGTTTAATTTAATGTTTGGGACAAAATTAGGCTCTACTGCTGATTCTGCTACCGATTTATATTTAAGACCTGAAACGGCACAAGGAATTTTTGTAAATTACCTAAATGTTCAAAAGACAGGAAGAAAAAAATTACCTTTTGGAATTGCACAAATTGGTAAAGCGTTTAGAAATGAAATTGTGGCAAGACAATTCATTTTTAGGATGAGAGAGTTTGAACAGATGGAAATGCAATTTTTTGTTCCTCCGGGCACAGAACTGTCTTATTTTAAAGAATGGAAAGAAAAACGTTTAAATTGGCATTTAGCTTTAGGATTGGGTAAAGATAATTATAGATTTCACGATCATGAAAAGTTAGCCCATTATGCAAACGCTGCCACCGATATTGAATTTAATTTTCCATTCGGATTTAAAGAATTGGAAGGTATCCATTCCAGAACCGATTTTGATTTATCGGCACATGAAAAATATTCCGGTAAAAAACTTCAATATTTCGATCCGGAACAAAATAAAAGTTATGTTCCTTATGTAGTGGAAACATCTATTGGATTAGACCGAATGTTTTTAGCTCTTTTATCTAAATGTTTAAAAGACGAAACATTGGAAGATGGCTCATCAAGAGTTGTTTTAAGTTTGCCTCCTGCTTTAGCGCCTAATAAAGTTGCTATATTTCCATTACTTAAAAAAGATGGATTGCCGGAATATGCAGAAAAGATTTTCAATGATTTGAAATTTGATTATAATGTAATGTATGAAGATAAAGATGCCATTGGTAAACGATATAGAAGACAAGATGCTATCGGTACTCCTTACTGTATTACCGTAGACCATGACACGCTTTCCGATCATACGGTTACTATAAGAAACAGAGATACTATGAAACAGGAAAGAGTTTCAGTAGATTCCTTACGCACTATTTTAGGAGAGAATGTTGAATTAAAATCTCTTTTAAAGAAAATATAACCAAAATATGCTTCCGTTACTAACGGAGCATATACTTATTCCTATCTTTACTAGTTACAATTATAAATTAATTTTATAATATAGGGAGATAGGAATATTTATTTATACGTATCTCATTCTTACTTATTAAATCACTAACATAAATTCGACGGATTTCATACATTTACAATTATGAAAGATTATACATATACTTATAAAATTTCAGCAGATGATTATCTTACTCATCAGCTTTTTAGTGCTTCGATGAATGAAATAGTAAAACAACAAAGGAAAAAAGGGCTACTTTTATGGACTTCTGCCTTTTTTGTACTTGCTGTAATTTTTGTTTTTTTAAAAAACTATGCATTAGCCGCTTATTTTGGAGTATTTGGAATTGGTTTTATATTTATTTATCCGATTTATTCTCGTTGGATATATAAAAGATTTTATAAACGTTTTGTTTATCGAAATTTTAATAAAACGCAATTAGAAACCATTGGACTTACTTTTTCAACGGATGATGTAATCCTTTCCAACGGTGAAAATGAAGGAAAAATTCCTATTTCCAATATAGAACTAATCTATGAAATTCCCTCGCATTTTTTTATAAAATTAGACAGAGGAAGAAATATTATTATTCCTAAATCTCAAATTGAAGCTATAGACTCACTTACTAAAACTCTTACTGATTTAGCAGAATTAAAATCGATCCCGTATAAAAGAATGTTGGATTGGAAATGGAAATAATTTCGATTAAGACCTTTTACTGTTTAACTATGGTTAATACGTTATGTAAAGGTATAGACTAAGTAATTTTAAATTTATAAAATTATTTAGGTGAGATGTATAAATTGAATGTATATTTTTTATCTTTGAATTCCAACCTAGTAGAAAAATAAATCATGAGTAATTTCGATATAGTAATCATTGGATCGGGGCCCGGGGGGTATGTATCAGCCATTCGTTGTGCACAATTAGGATTTAAAACCGCATTGGTAGAAAAATATTCCCATTTAGGAGGCACCTGTTTACATGTGGGATGTATTCCTTCCAAATCCTTGTTAGATGCTTCCGAGCTTTATGATAAAGCTTTACACCAATTTAAAGACTTCGGAATTGAAATTACTAAGCCAACGATTGATTTTAGCAGAATGATTCAACGGAAAAATGAAGTCGTTGAACAAACAAGTAAGGGAATCGATTATTTAATGGATAAAAATAAGATTACGGTTTTTCATGGTATGGGTACTTTTAAGTCTTCCAATCAATTGGAAGTTAAAGATGAGAAAGGAAATATAAAAAACCTGGAAGCTCGATATTTCATTATAGCCACCGGTTCTAAACCTGCAAACCTTCCGTTTGCTCCCGCAGATAAAGAACGTTTGATCACTTCAACAGAGGCATTAAATCTAAAAGAAATTCCTAAGCATTTATTGGTTATCGGGGGAGGAGTTATCGGATTAGAACTAGGATCTGTATACAAAAGGTTGGGAGCAGAAGTGACCGTCATAGAATTTTTAGACCGCTTAATTCCTACTATGGATGGCGGTTTATCTAAGGAATTACTGAAAGTGTTAAAAAAACAAGGAATGAAATTTTCTTTATCCACTCAAGTTACCAAGATAGAACGTAAGGGAGATAAAATATTTGTTCAAGCTGTGGAAAAGAACGGCAAGGAAATCAGGTTTGAGGGTGATTATTGTTTAGTCGCTGTCGGAAGGAAACCCTATACTGAAAATCTTGGATTGGAAAAGGCAGGTATTGAATTGGATGATCAAGGAAGAATAAAAGTAAATGAACATTTGCAAACGAATATTCCAAATATATATGCTATAGGAGATGTGGTTCGTGGACCTATGTTGGCACACAAGGCGGAAGAAGAAGGAGTTTTAGTTGCCGAACAGTTAGCAGGACAAAAACCTCATATAGATTATAATCTTATACCTGCTGTGGTATATACCTGGCCGGAAGTTGCGGGAGTAGGAAAAACAGAAGAAGAATTATTAGAGGAGGGGCGTAGTTACAAAATAGGACAATTTCCCATTCGTGCTTTAGGAAGGGCTCGAGCCAGTGGCGATACGGACGGATTTGTAAAAATATTGGCTGATGAGGCAACCGATGAAGTATTGGGAATTCATATGATAGCCGCTCGTGCTGCCGATTTAATTGCGGATGCCGTGACTTTATTAGAATATCGAGCATCTGCTGAAGATATAGCTAGAATGAGCCATGCACATCCTACGTATGCTGAAGCCATAAAAGAGGCTGCCTTAGAAGCTACCGAAAAAAGAGCAATTCATAAATAATTAAAAATGAATGATAAAATTAAATTAATGATTATACGTTATTTATAAAAAATTTAGAACTAAAATAATTAGTTCTAAATGAAATTGAAAATATAATTAATTATTATTATTATTATTATTATTATTTTGATATTTTTTACCTAATACAAACACGGTCGCCAAACTTACGACCGTTCCTCCTCCGATTATTCCGCCAACCCAAGGAGAACCGTATATTCCTGAAATTATTCCTCCTACAATACCCAAAATACTGATTATAAATCCAAAAATTTGACCTAAGACATTTTGTCTATATTGAGAGTTAATTTCTCTTTCTTCGATTTTCATTCTATGTTGTGATTGATTTTCAGCCATTTTCATAATTCTATCTGCGCCATTGGGTATTATAGAATTATATTTATCTAAAGATTCTGGAGATGGGATAGGACCTGAATGTAATTTCTGTTCAGTAAAAGATATCGAAGATGAATTTCCTATGAATCCAAAAAAACTATTTTTATCCTCATCTGGAATAATTTTATAAATTTTTGGGAAATTTTCTTTAATACTTCTTTCTATGTTTGATAGATTTGGTTCATGACCTGAACTTTCGTCATTATCAGATTCGTTGAAAGCATTATTATTAACTTCTGTCTCATTCATAAGTAATCGTTCATAGTAAGGATAAAAAATTTTTAATTATTATATAAAATATATTTATTTTTTTTTAAAAATTTTTTTTCAGCCGTTATTATATCTTCACCTACATTTTTCCAATCTGAAAAAATTGCTTCAAAATCTGTTTTTTTATAAGTTTTAGAATAATTATAATCATAATAGAAACCGAATACATTTAATATACTTCCAATTCCTATAAAAAAATTATTTTTAGGAAGATTAAAATTAGTTATAAGTTTATTAAATTTCTTTTTCATATTTATGAATTTACATAACAAATATAATAAAATAAATTTAATATATAATTTAAATATAGAATGAATTTAAATGCAAATTTAATTTGAAAAAAATATTTTTTTAACATTAAAAAATCAATTTATTTGTGATTGATGGTATAATATTAATTAAAAAATATTTTATATTAATAAAGTTAATGTTAAATCCTAGCTAAGCTTTTGCTTTTATTATTGTGTTTAAAGTAAAAGAATCTATTTTAAAAATAAAAAAGAGATTTTAACACTAAAACCTCTTTAAACTATTATCTAAATTGAAATCCTTTATTTATTCAATAACTTTTCCAATAATTCATCTTTTTCTTTCAGCATGCGCTCGTATAAAGCCTCCTTTTCGTTATAGAGTTCTACAATTTTATCAATAGGATTGAAGGCACAATTTATTGGATTATTTAAAAATGAACTTTCTACTTTATCATTAAAAGTATTGATATAATTAAAAGTTGCTTCATCATTCATATTTTTAATAGCATCAATAGGAACATTAAGAGTTTTGGCTACTTTTTTTAGTGTAGAATCATCGATAAATTCTTTTTGCTCAAGTTCAGAAACGGATTGTTGGGTAATATCCAAATCAATAGCAATCGCCTCTTGTTTTATACCTAACATTTCGCGCAATCGTTTGATATTTCTACCATGATGTGTTTTTTGAGGAGCAATATCTAATTTCATTCTGTGTTACTATTTATTTATGTATACAAAAATACTAAAAATACGGCTAAAAGCGACGAATTTGTGAAATACATCTCAATAATTGTATTATACAAGTAAGTACTTGTAAAATACCATCTCAATAATGGGCTAAATTTGACAATATAATAACAAATGAGAATGACAAATACTAAAGATTTTTGGCTTGATAAAGCTCGTCATTATTTACAATCTTCTCGGGCAACAGAGGATCTTGAATCGGAAATTGTGTTTGAAAATTATGTGCAGTTGGGAGCTTTGCTTTACTCCATTATTCATATTTCACAAAAATCGTTGTTTTTTAGAGAAGAAAAATTAGAAGAAGAAGTGCGTACAGATATATATAATCTATTGGATATAGCTAAAAAATTAATTCCACGTTCTGAATTGGAATTTTTGGATGAAATTAGAAAGGAAATAGCGTAATATCTAGTTATTGTTAGTTTTAAAAAACCGGAATGATTTTTAAAATCATTCCGGTTTGATATATGTAAAATTTCAAAATGAAAAATTATTTATTTTTATAAAAGTTATATACTACCTGAGAAATATCGGCAATTATTCGAGCATTTGTTTTATCATCTTCTTTAGAATCTTTAATAAATACTGCAATAGAATATTGTTTCCCATTGGGTAAATAAACAAAACCGATGTCATTATCGGCGGCTTTTAAGCCTTCCAAATTTCGGGAAGAACTGCCGGATTTATGTCCAATTAAAACTTTTTTAGGTAAAAGAGCTTTTAACTTATCCGAACCTGTTTCAGATTCTGTCATTGCTTGGAATAAGAAATCTTTATAGTTTTTACAAAAGATATCTTTATTTATAAAAATATCCAATAAACGGGCAGCTTCTAACGGAGTCGTCCAATTTATATATTGGTTATTAAAATCTTTGCTCATTTCCTCTTCAGTTGCTTGAATGGAAAAATTTTTACTTCCTAGTGTACGTAAATATAGATCTGTCATTTTAGTACCACTCATATAATAATATAAAGCATCAGAAGCATTGTTGTCACTTTTGGAAACCGTATAATTTAACAAATCGCCAATTGGAATAGTAAAATTACCTTCCGGGTACTCTTTTGCTAAAGGGCTGTAAGTATCTTTTTTTATGTCTGATTTTTTCAGATATAAATTAGATTCCAAAGAAAGTAAATTATTGTTCATGTAGTCCAACAAAGCAAGTGCTTGATGAAATTTAAAAACGCTCATCGCCGGATACTCCATATCGTTATTAACTGTTAAGGTATCTTTTCCGTCGAAAATTACGGCCACTCCCACAGTGGCTTTCTTATTCTTAGTAATGGAATGAATTTTTTTTTCTAAACTTTTGTCGGCAAGCTCTGAATGGCGATCGTATGCATGATCATGAGAGTTAGAGTAATTTAAATTATCTTGTTTTTGTTGAAGTGAAAGTTCACGTTTTTTTTGTGCTTTTTCGTATCCGGATAAATTTTGATTTTTGCCTATCTCTTTATATTGTCTGCCGTATTCTTTATTCATTTCTTTTCTTCCGGATTGAGCAAAGGCAGAAGTAGACAGCATTACTAGAAATGCTAAGGTTAAAAACTTGTTCATTATTATTTTGGTTTTATTAAATTAATTAACAAATAAAACCAATCAAAAAATATGCCAGTTTTAAAAGCTTTTATGTGTTTAATTACTAGCTACATAACTGTAATTTCGTAAATCATTTGAGGTAAAATTAATTAAAATTAAGATAAAAATTCTTCAATTTCATCAATAGATAAATTTTTCTGATCGCCCGTTTTTATATTTTTAAGTGTTACTGTATTCGTATTAATTTCATCTTCTCCATAAAAGGCTACAAAAGATATTTCCTTTTTTTCTGCGTAGCTGAATTGTTTTTGAAGTTTAGATTTTTCAGGATATAAATCACAAGCAATGTTTTTACTTCTAAGTTCTTTAATTAGTTTCAATGCTTGAAGACATTCATTTTCACCGAAATTGAAAAAGAGAATTTGTTTTTGATGTAATGTAGCCTCAGGGAAAAGATTAAGTTCTTCCATAACCAAATATATTCGGTCTAATCCGAAAGAAATACCTACTCCCGGCATGTTTTTAACGCCGAATATTTCGGTGAGGTTGTCATATCGTCCGCCTCCGCCAATTGATCCCATGGAGATATTTTTAGCTTTCACTTCATAAATTGTTCCGGTATAATAATCCAAACCTCGCGCTAGGGTCAGGTTGAAGACCAGTTCTGCAGAGGTAAGACCAATTTCTTTTACCCGATTGTAAATAAATTCCATCTCTTGAATACCTTCTTGCCCTATTTCAATATCTGTGAGTATATCTTTTAGTTGCGAAATTTTTTCTTCAAAAGTTCCTGAAAGTTCAATAATCGGAATAAGTTTTTGTAAAGAATCTTGTCCAATACCTTTAGTTGACATTTCTTCTAAAACTTTATCTAAACCAATTTTGTCTAACTTGTCCAAAGCAACGGTAAAATCGATTAATTGATTTTCGATAGATGCATATTGAGCAATAGCTGCCAATAACTTTCGGTTGTTTATATGAATTTCAATAGGAATATGTAAATCCGAAAAAGCCGAATCATATAATAAAGTAAGATTTACTTCATGCCACAAACTGGCTGAACCGACAATATCGGCATCGCATTGATAAAATTCACGATATCGTCCTTTTTGAGGTCGATCTGCTCTCCAAACCGGTTGTATTTGGTATCTTTTGAAAGGTAGGGGAAGTTGCCCGTGATTCATGGCAACATAACGCGCAAAAGGTACGGTAAGATCATACCGCAAAGCTTTTTCCGAAATGGAACCGATTATATTTTTAGAACTCCATTGAGACATATCCGGATTCTTTTTTTTCGCTTCAGCTAAAAAATCACCGCTGTTTAATATTTTAAAAATTAAGCGATCTCCCTCTTCTCCATATTTACCGGTCAATGTATCTAAATTTTCAAAAGAAGGAGTTTCCAACGGTTGAAAGCAAAATTTTTCAAAATTGGATTGTAACTTAGTAATTATGTATCTTCTCTTTTGTAATTCTTTAGCGGTAAAATCTCTGGTGCCTTTAGGAATTCCGGGTTTCATTTCTTTATGTCTTATTTTTAAAACAAAGGTATAGAAATGTTTTGATTTTTTTTTAGGTAAATAAGGTAAAAAAAGAGCATAAAACATATGCTCCTTTTTACATGTATGTTGAAATATAAAATTTTTACCTGAAAGGAGAAGTAAGAGGGATTTCGGAATCCGGTTGTTTCGTAATTCGGTTTCGTAAATCTCTACGCGTAATTTCAATTATCCAGGTCCAGAACGCATGTCCGAAAAATTCAGAGAAATGTTCTGCAAAAGGCTGATCCCACGGGGCAGGTACCGTTCCCAGTATTGGCATTATAATAATATGAAACATTATGAAAATAAATATTCCATAAGCTGTTCCCTGCCATAATTTAATTTTAGGATAATATTCTGCAACTAAGCAATAGAATATTGCACAGATAATTGAGAAGGAAAAATGAATAATAAAGCTCATGATCGGTCGCGGATTATCATTAAAATAATACATGAGATGGGAGAGGTCATGAGACATTCCCAGTTGTTCCAGGAGGTGTTGTGGTGGATTGGTCATATCTCTTTCGGGAGTACGGGGAGGAAAAGGAACTTCCCAACCGAATTTGATAAAACCTGAAATGATTCCTGAAATGATTCCTACCCATACGGCAACATTTTTCTTAGGATGTAAAGCATTTTTCATAAACAGAATTATATAAATGATTAATTAATTGAAATAACAATACAATTTTTTGATATTAATGTATGCTATTTAAAAACGTATGTTTAAAATCATTTTCAAAAAAAATGCCTAAAATTTTACATTTATTCAGTATAATACTAATTTTATTACAATTTTATTTATGAAATTGATAGAATGGTTAAGCAATGTTTACTTATTTCTTTATTACCAAAAGTTATATCAATTATTCAAATATTCAAAAAACTATAATTTTAGCTTAAATATATATGGTGTGTATATATAACCTGTTCACAGGGTTATATATTAAAGTATTGATAATATTAAATTTATTAAATTCGCATTCAAAATTGATTGTATAATGCATATTCCTGATATTCCCAGTTATTTTGCCTTAAAAGCGATTCACATTATTTTTATGGTAAGCTATTTTGCGGGGATTTTTTACTTAATACGTTTATTTGTTTATTTTATAGATACCAATGAAAAACCGGAGCTTGAACGTGAGATTCTTAGAAAGCAATACATATATATGATTTCTCGTTTATGGGATATCATAACGGTTCCGGCAGGAATTATAATGCTTATAACCGGAACATTAATGATGATTAATACCCGCGGGGATATTACTTTTTACATTTTAAGAGAACCTTGGTTCCATATCAAACTGGTATTTGTTGGAGCGTTGGCTCTATATCATTACTGGAGTTGGAGGTGTATTAGGAGAATAAAGGCCGGAAAATTCAATACAACTTCTATTAAGCTTCGTATGATGAATGAAGTTGCTACTATTATTTTATTTGCCGTAATATTTATAGTTATTTTTAAACAATATTTTATGGGAATGTGGCTAAGCTTATTGATCAGTTTTATTGTTCTGGTTCTTGTTATTATGTTAGTTGTAAAATTAGTTAACAGAAAAAAGAAAAAGTAAGAATCGTATGTTTTCAATTTTTAAAAAAGAACTTTGGGCATATTTTGGAACATTAGGCGCTTATATTGTTTCGGCTGCTTTCTTGTTAATCTGTTCTTTATTTTTATGGTTTTTCGATAATGATTTTAATGTTTTCAATGTAGGATTGGCTACATTAAATAACTTTTTTATACTTGCTCCCTGGGTGCTGATGTTCCTATTACCTGCCTTGACAATGAAAAGCATTGCAGAAGAAGAGCAAAACGGTACTTTGGTCTGGTTATTTTCTCAACCATTGTCTGTTTCATCTATTGTTTTAGGTAAATATTGGGCGATTCTGATTTTAGTCTTATTTTCTTTACTTCCTACATTTACCTATGTTTATACGATTAATTATTTAAGTTTACCGAAAGGAAGTATAGATTCAGGAATCATTGTTAGCGGATATATCGGATTACTCTTTTTGTCTATGACCTTTGCTTCAATTGGTATTTTTTGTTCTTCTTTAGTAAAAAATCAGGTATTAGCGTTTGTAACGGGTGTCTTTTTTTGTTTTATTTGTTTTTATGGATTTGAAAATTTGGCATCGTATAATCTGCTAGGAAATTTAGATTATACCCTTCAAAAAATAGGATTTTTTCAACATTATACCAGTTTTACCAAAGGGATTGTAGATACAAGAGATATAGGTTATTTTATCTTTGTAATAGTTGTTTTTCTTTTATTATCGATTCGAATAATCAACAGCAAAAAGTAATGAGATATTTAAAAAAGATAAATATTAGCTTAGTAATCCTACTTATTGCAGGACTTATATTGACTAGTGGTTTTTTTTATAAAAGGTTTGACTTAACTTCGGATAAACGATATACGTTAACTGAAAGTACTCGTCAAGTATTAAAAAAAATTGATGAGCCGATGCAGATTGATGTATATTTAGAAGGAGATTTTCCTGCAGATTTTAAACAACTGCAGTCTGAAACTCTCAGTCTGCTAGACGAATTTAAAAGGTTAAATTCCAATATTAATTTTCAATTAATAGATCCAATAAAGGAAAAATTATCACAAGAGACATTAGAAGCTATGGGTATGGCTCCTTCGGCTTTGCGGGTTGAAAAAGATGGAGCATCATCTCAACTAATTTTATTTCCTTATGCAACTATAAAATATAAAGGCAATGGGCAAACAGTACCGTTAATAATTTCTCAGGCAGGAATAACAGGAGATGAGCAAATGGCTAAATCTATCGAAAATCTGGAATACGGTTTTATAAGTGCTATTGATAAGTTATCCAATAAAAGTTTGAAAAGTGTAGGCATTTTAGTAAATCAAAAAGAACTGAACCGATTGGAAATGTTTAGCCTGGCTAACAGGATTCATCAAAGTTATAACTTCGGACCTATTTTTCCTAAAGATAGTCAGACCTTGTCACTTCAGGATTTACCAACTCTTAAAAAATTTGACGCCATACTGATTGCTAAACCAAGAAAGGCTTTTACTGATAAGGAAAAATTAACGATTGACCAATATATCATGAGTGGAGGTAAAACACTATGGGCAATTGATCAAGTTAATGCCGAAATGGATACTTTGCTTAAGTCCAGTAAAATATTGGCTTATCCGTATGATCTTAATTTAACTGATTTATTATTTTCTTACGGAGTAAGGATAAATTCCGGAATTGTTAAGGATATAAAAAATCCTACCTATATAAATTTACAGGTTGGAGAAATACAAGGAAATGCACAAAATGCAAGAGTACCTTGGGTATATTTTCCTATGGGATTTTCCTTGAATAATCATCCGATAACCAAAAATATTAATCCGGTATCCTTTCAGTTTCCTACTTCCATAGATACCTTAGATACTCCCGGAGTTAAAAAAACAATTCTCTATCAAAGTTCTTCCTATACCGCGCTTCAAGGAGTACCCTCCTATATATCACTTGAAGAAGCAAAGTTATTTGAAAGAAACAACGTAAATTGGAACGAATACAATAAAGGGCCTAAAATATTGGCAGTTTTGCTTGAAGGTAAATTTACCTCTGCATACAAGGATAGGATAGAGTCTAGTGGAATTAAAAATTTTGTGGACCGGTCAAACAATAATAAGATGATCGTTATATCCGATGGTGACATAGCAAGAAATCAGGTGATAAAAGGTCAACCTTTGCCTTTAGGTTTTGATTATTCAACAGGTATTACTTATGGAAACGAAGAATTTTTAATAAACGCCCTGGACTATTTATTGGATGATCACGGTTTAATGCTTTTAAGAAACAGGACTGTACAAATGAGAATGCTGAATAAGCCTCTAATTGTTCAGGAAAAATCGTATTGGCAATGGTTAAATTTAGGGGTTCCTATCGTTTTAGTCAGTATCGTAGGAGGTTCGTTTATATTTGTAAGAAGAAAAAAGTTTAGTAAAAAATAATTATGGCTGTATTATATTTACTTCCTGCCTATTTAGGTGAAACCTCACCCAAAGATATATTTTCTCCGAGAGAAATCGAATTATTACATACGTTAAAATTTTTTGTTGCTGAAAATCAAAAATCGGCCAGAAAATTTATTAAATTTTTATGTCCGGATATAACTCAAAGCGAATTAAGTATTTCAATATTAGATAAAAGAACCACAGAAGAGGAATTGGATTATCTTTCACAGCCTTTTAAAAACGGGGAGGATGTTGGATTAATTTCAGAAGCGGGATTACCTTGCATAGCAGATCCGGGTAATATTTTAGTTTCTTGGTGTCACAGACACGATATTCGAGTAGTTCCTATAACGGGTCCTTCTTCCATCATATTAGCCTTAATAGCCAGTGGCTTAAATGGTCAAAGTTTTGCTTTTAACGGTTATCTTCCCATAGATTCCTATGAAAGGAAAAAGACAATAGTAAATCTTGAAAAGGTTAGCAGAAATCAAGGATCAGCACAAATATTTATGGAAACTCCGTATCGAAATCAAGCGTTATTTGATGACTTGATTAAATACTTAAATCCAAAAACTTCTTTATGTATTGCCACGAATGTTACTCTTCCCAACGAATCTATTAAAACTTTATATTGCAAAGATTGGAAAGCTAAAAAACCAAATTTTCACAAAGAACCCACTATTTTTATAGTGCAAGCCTAAATTTTATTTTACACTTTAGCGTGTTTATCTATCTAAAATTGAGGGGTAATAAAAAACGTACTATTTACACTATAAAATAATTTTATTGATAAAACCCTTTATAGAACCATAATTAGATTATTTTTGCATCAAGAAAGTAAGAGATATCTTTAAAAAGATTTTTAATGATCTTTCAAGACATGATTACTTAAATGTAATCGCTTTCTCATTTTTTTGTGGTTTTAGTTTGAGGTCGCTTATGCGACCTTTTTTTATTTAAAACAAAACAGATATTTTGAGTTACTAACTATTCTAAAGAATAACCGATAAATTTTTTTGTCAATAAACGAGTTTGATCTTTTTTAAAAACTTTTTTTCTCAACCGGGTAACGGGCAGTAATCCATTTTCATCACTAAGTATAAAAAATTCATCTGCAGATTGAGCTTCGAAAGGAGATATTGGTGCTTCTTTAAAGATGTAATTTGTTTTTTCACGTAGAAAAAGGATGTAATTTTTCTTTAAAACAGATTGGATGGCACCTTCCGCAGTGGGAGGGGAAACTATCATATTATCTTGAATTAAAAATATATTACCTAATACAGATCTAGCTATTCTTTTTTCACTATTCAGCAAAATAACGTCCTGTAACTCATTTTCTCTTGCATATTGTTCTGCTATGCTATTAAGAGGCTGATAAATTAATAAATCAGACAATAAATTGGGATATATAAGAATTTCTTTATAAACATCAACTTCATTTTCAGTAGTCACAAAGAAATTTTTATGGGGTAAAATTTGTATTATAAATGAAGGGGGATGATTTTGGATATTTTTATAGATGGTTATTTTTACTCTACCTTCTGTAGTATTTAATTTCTCAGAGAGTATTTTAATTTGATCTTCAAATAATTCCGGAGTAAAAGCTAGAGGTATATTTATCCTCATTTTTCTCATGGATGCCATCAATTGGAAATATACATATTCCCAATAGAGGAGTTTATTTTGAAATAGCCAACAGAAACCGTTTACAAAATCCCCGGAAAAATAATTGTTTTCAGTGTAATTGATTACTAATTGATTTTCTTCAATACATTTTTGATTGAAAATAATTCTCATACTAAATCATTAGTATTTTTTGTGTTAGTGGTTTTTTTTATTGGCCCTAATACGGGGAGTAATTATAATATTTAAGAACCTATAATCTTTTTTAGGTCTTCAATTAAATTTTCCCAATATAATTTTGAGTGTTCTAAGTCGCTGTCTTCGGCAAAATCAGTAATTACAAGAGCTACGTCACTGGTTACATCATCAACATGTATGGCAAGTTCCCAAAAATATTTCGTTCCTTCATCTTCTTCCCATCTGAAACGCACAAAAGATTCTTCTTTATATCGTATTAAGTTGGCTGATTCTTCTTGATCTCCCCATACAAAAGTAAATTTATCTCCTCTTTCAATTACGTCATCTGCTAACCATTCACTCATACCTGAAGAAGTTCCAATATATTCAAATAAAAGAGTGGTGGAACATTTCATAGCAAATTCTAATTGGTATTTTATCTTATTCATATTAATATTTAGATTTCAAGTTGCAATATATAAATTTGTTCTATATTTTAAAAATTATATTACTAAATGCAAAAGTTTTGATTTTATAACTTGATATATGAATTTTGATAGTAATAATAGACATTTACATTATATAATAAGAAAAAATAAAACAAATTTATGTTGCATAAATAAAATATTATAATTTCATTAACAGTTTTTAGGTTTTTTTAAAAATTTATGTATACATTTGCTCATTAAGAAAGTTTTATAAGTTTAAAGAATTTAAATGTATTGAATAGATTTTTACTTTAGTTAACTATCAAATATCATAAGTAATGATAAAAAGAACTGACTGTGAATTAGTTCATTCTTATATTAATGGTAATGAAAATGCTCTTAAAATATTATTGAATAGGCATAAGTTAAGGATATATAATTATATTAATCGAAAGGTAAATAATCCTGAGCTTGCAGAAGATCTATTTCAAGATGTTTTTATAAAGGTTATATTAACTTTAAAAGAGAAAAAATATAATGAAGAAGGGAAATTTTTACCTTGGGTTTTGAGAATTTCACATAACTTAATTATTGATCATTTTAGAGTTTCGAATAAAACCAAATTTATTAATGAATCGAGTGGACTGAACGAAGAATATAATATATTTGATTTTGTAACGGTTTCGGAACAATCCATTGAAGAATTGATTATTAATGAGCAAATTAACCAGGATCTTAAAAGGCTTATAAATGAACTTTCTGAAGATCAAAAAGAAGTTTTAGAATTACGCTTTTATAAAGGTTTAAGCTTCAAAGAAATTGCAGAAGAAACAAATGTCGGAATTAATACGGCATTAGGTAGAATGAGATATGCAATTTTAAATCTAAGAAAACTAATTGAGACCAAAAATTTAACATTCATTTACAATAATAAAATTTAATGTAATATCGTTATCTATACTATAATAACTAGTAAAGAACAATATTCAATGTACAAAAAATCTATTAATTTGTCAAATGAAAGGAGAGGTCCTTCCGATTATACTATAAATTTAATTTTAAACTTTTCTAAAAGTATAAAAATTATTGAATTAAGTAAAATTAAACTTTCAATAATTTATTGCAACTAAAAGCAGCCGGTAGATATATATAATTTTTAAAATTATATATATCTATTAGTTTTTTACATTAATTTTCTGAAATATCTTTATTTTTTTGGAAAAATAACTTAACTACTACAGGGGCGGTGGTTACTACAACCATTACTAATACTATAGTTTCAATATGACGTTTCAAATCGAAATTAAATTCCTTAAGGAATATTTGGTAAAGGTAATGTCCCGCAAATAATAAGGAAAAAGACCAAGCCGTTGATCCTAAAACATTATAAAATAAGTATTTTCCCTTATTCATCTGAACAATTCCAGCAATTATAGGTGCAAATGTTCTTAAAATAGGTAAAAACCGAGCAAGAATAATGGCTCTTCCCCCATGTTTTTCATAAAATTCTTTTGCTTGGAAAAGATATTTTTTTTTGAATAAAAAGGTATCTTTTTTATTATAAAGATAAGTTCCGCTTTTTTTTCCAAACCAATAACCTATTTCGTTGCCAATTATACCGGCAATTGAAATTAAGCACGATAATAAAAAAACACTTAAAAAATCTGATTCAATATAAAAAATTTCTCGTATTAATTCCTTACTGTATATACCTGAGAGGAATAATAAACTATCTCCGGGAAGGAAAAATCCGGCAAAGAGACCCGTTTCAGCAAAAACTATAAATAAAACTAAATAAATACCGCCTAACTTTATATAAAACTCCGGATTGACTAATTGGCCCCAACTAAAATCATTCATAGGAACAAAGAAAAATTAAATATTAACAGGTGCAAAGATATTAATATTTAATTAAGAAAAATATTGTTATAGGAGTTCGATGATGTGTTAAAAAAATTAACATATTTATAGTTAATGGCTACCCAAAGAAATAATAGGTAATAAAAATGGCTGTGATTACGCCTAATAAATCGGTCAGCAAACCTGCAGTAAGAGAATATCTAATTCTTTTAATACCTACACTTCCAAAATAAAGAGCAACTATATAGAAAGTAGTATCTGCACTTCCCTGAAATATACAGGTAAGTCTTCCTACAAAAGAATCAGCACCATAATTTTGCATGGCCTCAATCATTAATGCACGGCTACCACTCCCACTAAGGGGCTTCATTAAAGCAGTAGGTAGTGCAGGTAAAAAATCAGTATTGATATGTAACGAGGATAAGCAATAAGAAATAGAATTAATTAGATAATCCATTATACCGCTGGTTCTCAATAAACTGATAGCAGCTAACATGGCTACTAAATAAGGAATTATTTTTACAGATACTCCGAAACCTTCTTTAGCACCATCAATAAAACTATCAAAAACATTTATTTTTTTTATAAAAGCGCCTGTAATAAATACAACGGGAATTAGTAATAAAAGTACGTTGCTAATCACTCGAGAGGCTGTACCACGCTCAAAATTTATATATTCTTGGTTAGTTTTACGGATCAACTCAGGAGTTATTTTTTTATCTTTTATGTTAATCTCCTTCTGAAATGAATCAGGATATAAGTTAACGAAATCTTCTGCAGTTACATTTTCAACATATACAGTTTGAGGGGTGATATGAGATACATACTCGACAGCATATTTTGTCCGAGAATCTGTGGAATATTTAATGAAGTATGAAAGCCCAAAAATCATTACTAGAGCTCCTAGTAAACCAATCAATATTTGGCGACTAAATAAGTTTAAGCGTTGTTTAATTCCTACTATAATTATACCAAATAAAGTAGTGCAAAAAGTTCCAACAATACACGGTACAAATATATCGGTGGGATCTTGTGCGCCATTTAAATAACGGTAGAGCATAATGGAAGTCGGGATTAATGTTAGTCCCGAGGTATGCAAAACTAAAAACATGATCTGTGCATCCGTTGCAGTATCTTTTTTAGTATTCAGTGTTTGCAAACTGTCCATTGCTTTTAATCCTAAAGGAGTGGCGGCATTATCTAATCCAAGAAGATTGGCACTAAAATTCATCATCATATTTCCTATTGCAGGATGACCTTTGGGAATGGAAGGAAATAATTTGGAAAAAAAAGGAGAAACCAATTTAGAAAGAAAACGTATAGCGCCTGCATTTTCACCAATTTTCATTATTCCTAACCAGAAAGTCATCATTCCTGCCAAAGGCAAAGCTATATCCATTACTGCGACTTTGGTAGTACTAAACAACCCGTCAACCATATGTTTAAAGATTACCGTATCTCCTAAAAACACGAACTTAAGAATTCCTACAAAAAAAGATAAGATAATAAAGGCAATCCAAATATAATTAAGGGTCATTTATTTGAGGAGATTATAAATTTTTAGGTAATGGATTAAAAAAAGAAAAGCTAATAATTATTAGCTTTTTCTTTGTTTTTTATATTTTATTTAACTTCTTTATTCATTAACATGTCAACACAATGTGAAATGGTATTTTTTAAATCTTTTCTGTGTGAGATAATGTCTATAAAGCCTTTTTCTAATAGAAATTCAGAAGATTGGAAACCTGGAGGTAAATCTTTTCCGATAGTTTCTTTAATTACTCTTGGTCCTGCAAATCCGATTAATGCGCCGGGTTCAGCAATTATAATATCACCGGTAGAACCATATGAAGCGGTTATTCCTCCAAAGGTTGGATCTGTTAGTACAGATATATAAGGAAGTCCGGCATCACTTAATTGAGCTAATTTAGCTTCAACCTTTGCTAATTGCATCAAAGATAGCCCTGCTTCTTGCATTCTAGCACCTCCGGATTGACTTATAATTACATATGGTAATTTATTTTTAATACAGTAATCGATGGCTCTTCTAATTTTTTCTCCAACCGCAGATCCTACAGACCCTCCGATGAAACTAAAATCCATACAAGAAATATAAATTTCTTTTCCATTTACTTTACCTACGGCATTTCTTATGGCTTCAGTTAAATTAGTTTTAGATTGTGCTTCTTTTAATCGATCTTTATACGGTTTGGAATCGACGAAATTTAATGAATCTTTGCTGTGAACTTTTACGTCAAGTTCTTTAAATTTACCATTATCAAATAAAATCTGGTAATATTGGGAACTACCAATTCTAACATGAAAATCATCTTCCGGACTAACATAGTAATTAGCTGTTAATTGATCAGTTTCAATAATTTTCCCGGATGGAGTTTTATAGTATAATCCCTCAGGAACCTCCCTCTTTTCGCTAATGTCAGTACTGATGTTTTTTTTCTGTCTAGTAAACCATCTCATATATTCTGTTTTACATTTAGATTGTAAATATAGGAAAAAATTGTACAAACGGAATTTTATGTTAAAAAATCCTTAATAGGATTAATCAATCGTGTTTATGACTACCGTGTCTTTGCATTTAGTAAATGTAACTTTTAAGCTTTCATAATGAAGGACATAATGAGGACAAGGCAATGCTTGAGCATTACTCATCTTAAAATTTATTTTACCTTTACTAAGAACTGTATCTTTTATAAAATTGAGAGATATTTTTTTTAGTTTAAGACTTTCCAGACTTTGATTTGAAAATTTTAAAGGTTTGGTTTGTATTTCGGCTAAAACCCTGTCATTGGGCAAATATGACCAAGAAAATACCTTATTACCAAATACAAATAATATAAATACAAGACCCATAAAAAAACCCGTAAGATAGAGTCTTAATCTTTTAGAAAATGACATGCTTAAATAATTAGTAAATGAATGTCTTGGTACGGCAGGTCGTACCAAGAAGCTATCTGTCTATTAGTAATTCTGCCTTTGTACATATAAATGCCCTGACAAATTCCACGGTTTTTTCTAAACATAGCTTCAAATCCTCCTTGATTGTTCAGATTAAGAAAATAACTTAAAAAGAAATTACTTAAAGCTTTAGAAGCGGTTCTTGCAAATTTAGAAGTGATGTTGGGAACACAATAATGTAGGACTTCATGTTTAATAAAAGCTTCATTTTTAGCATTTATTTCTGAGGTTTCAAAAACTCCTCCGTTATCAATGCTTATATCAATGACAACAGATCCCGGTTTCATTCTTTTAACAGTATTTTCAGGTACAATAATCGGCGCCCTAAGTTCTCCCTTTAAACATCCAATGGCAACATCGCAGCGAATTAACGCTTTGCTGAGCTCTTTCGGGTCTATCGTAGATGTATATAACCGTCGTCCCAGTAATTCTTGAAATCTTCTAAGTCGAGTAATAGAATTGTCAAACACTTTTACGGTGGCTCCTAACCCTAAAGCCGAACGTGCGGCGCTTTCTCCCACATTTCCTGCTCCTATAATTACTACGTTGGATGGTCTAACGCCGGTTATCCCGCCCAGTAAAAGACCATTTCCCCCATGAGTAGAAGACAGTAATTCAGCGGCGATGAGTATGCTGGAAACTCCGGCTATTTCACCAATAAGTCGTACAATGGATAATTCATTATGGCTGTCTCGTATATATTCAAATCCTAAAGCCGTAATCTTTTTTTTAGAAAGTTCTTCGAAATATTCTTTGCATTGAGTATTTATTTGTACAGCAGAAATCAAATAGGAATTTGGCTGCAAGTGCTTTATTTGATCTATGGATAAAGGTTCAACTTTTAAAATGATGGGTTGAGACAGAACCTCTTTAGGGTCGTATGAAATTTTTGCCCCTGCCTCGGAATATAAAGTATCGGAATAATGAGCCCCTAAACCGGCTCCACTTTCCATTATGATTTCAATACCATTAGAGCTTAGAACAGAAACAGCATCAGGAGTGAGAGCAATCCTGCTTTCAATCAAATGATCTTCTTTAGGAATACCAATACTGCATTTTCCTCCTTTTTTTATCACTTCAATTCGTTCCTCCAGGGGAATCAGCTCTTCTTCGGAAAAAGGTGTATAAATACCCATATTAGTTAAATGTTAAGTGCCTGGTTTGATCCATCAAATTTAATAAAATTTTATGATGTTCAGGTAATTCATTTTCACATATATCCGGCCATTCTATAAAACAATAATTATCGGAATCTATGTATTCATAAAAACCAATATTTATTAATTCTTCCATATATTTAATTCGATATAAATCAAAGTGATAAATTCTACCTGCAGGACACAGGTATTCATTTACTAATGAAAAAGTTGGACTGGTTATGGTATCATGGCATTCAAGTGTTTTGCATAAATATTTTACTAAAGTGGTTTTTCCGGCACCTAGATTTCCCTTAAGTGTAAAAATTTTATATTTTGAATTTGAAATTATTTCTTTAGCAACATCTTCTAAGTCTGAAAATGTATTGATAACATAATCCATATAATTTATTTTTTAAAAAGATTATAAGAATAGTAACTGCAAAAATAAGTAAATAAATATTTTTATATTTGTTATTTAGAATTCTTCAAAAAAAGAAGTATGAAGCTAAGTTATAAATCACTTTCCATATTTATTGGAATTGGGTATTTTATAATAGGAATATTAATTATTGTTTATAAAAAGTTTTTTATTGAATTAGAACCTGAATATTCTTGGATTTTAGGGGGATTATTAATAGTTTACGGATTTTATAGAGCTTACCGAGCGACTAAATATATTAGACAAAATGAACAATAGATTAATAATCAGACCCATAGTATTTTTAGCTTTTTTAATTATATGTATTTCGTGCCAAGAAGATATAAAAAAGAAACAAGCGTATAGGCAAGGGAATATAACTTTAGCTATTGATCCGTCACTTATGAATTTAGGCTCTGCTTTAGTTGAAGTTTTTCAATCCTCTTATCCCGAAACAAAAATTTTATTCAAGCCGGAAGTTGAAGATTTAGTGATCGCTGATCTTTTGAACGGTAAGGTTTCCATAGCAATGACTACCAGGGATTTATCTGCAGAAGAAGCCGGAATTTTATATAATCATACCAATGTTACTTATATTTCAACACAAATAGCGTGTGATGCAACCATTTTTGTTGTGTCAAAAGAAAGTTCCATTAAAGAAATTGACCAAACTTCTTTAAAATCAAATATTATTTCAAATGATAGTAAATTTGTATTTGATGGAGGAAATTCAAGTAATTTTAATAATTTAAAAAAAAAATTAGGGTTTAAACTTACTAAAAATCAAAAAATTAACTCATTTTCAAATGGAAAAGAGGTAATCCAATTTGTTAGTAAAAATAGCTCTCATATAGGAATTATTGGTTTGGATGTATTAAGTGAAGAAAATAGTAATGAAGTTAAGGAGTTCCTTTCAAAAGTGAGAATATTGCCTATAAGAAGAGCGGATGGTAATTTAATAAATCCGACGGTGCCTAATTTGCGTGAAGGTATATACCCTTTCACCAAAAGAGTTTTTCTATTAAATGCTGAAAACAGTTTTAAAATAGGGAGCAGTTTTTCAAGATTTTGTGGCTCTCAGAGAGGACAGCTTGTTGTTAAAAGGGCGGGACTTCAACCCTATTATTTGTATGAAAGAAGGATTCAGCTTCATGGAAGATAAATTTTAATAAAATAATAAAATTTAATACTATTTAAATACAAATAATAGTTAAAAATAAAATAAAAAGAAAAAAAATAAAGATTTAAAATGAATTACGCGAAAAAAGAAATAGGTGCAACATTTGTAATCTCTGCTTTGATGTTATCAGGATTTATGAATGCACAAAGTATTCAAGAAGGTATTAAGTATTTAGGAAGCGATCAATATAGCAAAGCCCAAAATACTTTTGAAAAATTAGCAGCTCAATCACCATCGGCAGACAATTATTATTATTTAGGAGTATATTATTTAACAATTTCTAAACCTGATATAGAACAGGCCTCACAAAATTTTAATAAAGGATTGGCTTTAGATTCTAAATCTGATTTAAACAAAATCGGATTAGCGACAATAAAATTATATCAAGGAAAAAAATCGGAAGCAAATGCAGATTTTGAATCCATCGCCAAAGGATCTAAGTACAAAAATGCGGATGTATTATATCAAATATCAAAAGCCTATCAATTATTTACCAATAAGCCGGAAAGTACAGATTATGATAAAAGTATCGAATATGGCCAAAAGCTATTAGACTTGGCTAAAAATAAAGATAAGTCCGAATACTATATAGTTTTAGGAAATGCCTATTTTGAAAAAAAAGATCCGGGTAAGGCAGTTTCCAATTATACCAAAGCCTTAGGAATTGCCGAAGATAAATCCATACCTTATGCATTAATAGGAAATATATGGGGGCGAACCAATGGACAAGGAAAATTAGCTTCAGAAAATTTTGACAAGGCCATATCAGCTAATCCTAATTATCCATTAACATACAAATATTTGTCAGACTTTAATGTGAGAAGCGGTAATTATAATGAAGCTTTTAAAAACTTACAAAAATATATTTCTTTGTCAGGGAACAACGATTCCGAGACTCAATTTGAATTAGCTAAAGTTTCCTATTTTATTAAAGATTATGCAAAGTCTTTAGATTTACTGACTAAAAATTGGAATGATATATCCGACCCTTTAAAATTTAAGCTAAAAGCATTGGATTTAATTGAAAATTCTGATTTTTCCGAAGCCTATAAAAATATAAATCAATACTTACAAACCATTCCTGAATCAAAAAGAGAAGGTTCAGATTTTGGAATTTTAGGAAAAATACAATCCTCATTACTTAAAACTGCAAGCGGACAAGAAAAAGAGGAATTAACCAAAACCGCGATACTGAATTTAACCAAAGCCATCGGTCAAGGAGATAAAACCTATGATTATCAATCTATTCTTTTATCCTTACAACCGGGAGCTAAAACAGAAGCATCTATAACTAATTCCAAAATCGAAGCTTTGAAAAAATCGGTTGCGGCTGATGCCAACGATACAACTTCATGGTATAATTTAGCTTTAGAACAATACGAAGCTAAAGATTATTTAGGCTCTGTTGCATCATGGGACCAATTGATTTCTCTAATTCCTACCTGGGAAGTAGCTTATGCCGGAAAAGGTATGGCATTATACGCGTATGATTCGAGTGATAAAAGCGGTCTTACAGCTCAAGCCTTCCAAAAATATATTGATATGGTTGAACCGAAGAAAGAATATTCAGCTAATGAAAAAGCATATTTAGCTATTGCCTATACTTTTTTCGCTTATAAAGAATATCATGAAGGAAATAAAGAAAAAGCAGAATCTTATTTAAACAAAACATTATCTGTGGATCCTCAAAATGCAGATGCTTTAAATCTTCAAAAACTTTTACAATAATTATTTATAATTTATAAAATTAAATAGCTATTTCATTCATTTAAATGGAATAGCTTTTTTTGTTTCTAAACTTTTAAAATAAAAGAGACCAAAAAAATAAGATTATAAAAAAATTAATATTAGAAAAGGTAAAGGTTAGATTCTTGGTTAGGGGGAATAATACACAAACGAAAATTCTAACTCAATTTGAGTTAGAATTTAAATATTTTAAAATTATACTAGATTTAACTAGCTATAAATGAGTGATTTTCTCGTAATTATCTTTAGGTAAATCCCAAGAACAGGAGGTAGCCTTATCATTTAAGATAGCTATTTTTCTATTTTCAATATCAAAAATTCTAACACCTTTTAAAGAAGTTTGAGGAGTGTGATAAATATGTAAGCTAACAGATATTTCCGAAGAATTATTAACTACCGAATGAATACCTCCTAAATCTTCAGGAAAAATAGCACCTTCAGGAGCTACGCCTTCTCCATTATATACTATGAAATTTTTATCTTCAATGTAACTAACTTCTGTAAGATTTCCTTTTAAAACTTTTATTAATCCGTCGTAGTTTAAGTGGTCATGAATGGCAGTTTTATTATTTATTCCCCAAAGCATTAAAATCGCACAGCATTTATTAGCAAAAATAGGTAAACGAACATAACTGCCTTCCGGAACATTTACTTTATTAATTGAAAAAGTTGCATCGTAATCATTGAAATTATATTTAAATAATTCTGATGCAACTTGCTCATAATCAGAGTTACTTAATTTTAGATTTTCTATACAGCTAAGTAATTCTTGACTTTTATTTTTAAATATCGTTTCCATAATCATTTATTTATTTTGATTTTAAACAAAGATAATAAATATGAATTTAATATCATCTAATTCCTATAGATTTAGTGGTAAATAAAAACATTTTTTTTAGTTCATTTTTACAAATTGACTTATAATAGAATGTATGGGTTCTAAATTCGATATATTTTAATTGAAAAAGGCTATCTAAAAAGATAGCCTTATAAATGTTATTTCAAAATATTTTTATGAAATTAATTCAACTGTTTTATTTTCATTGGTAACAGTAACAGTAATCAATGAATGTTTAGAAAGCGATTTCATGGCTTTGTCCCATTTTTTTCCACTTAGTCCGGCCAAAGATTTTAATTCACTTAATTCCATAGAAGAATTATTATCTTGTAATAATTTGATGATAATCTTTTCTTCCTCAGAATGTTCAATAGAAGATGCTTTTTGCTCGGGTTTCATTTGCGGGAAAAATAATACTTCTTGTATAGACGGATTATTAGTAAGGAACATGATTAATCGATCCATTCCTATACCTAAACCTGCAGTAGGAGGCATACCGAACTCCAATGCACGTAAAAAATCCTGATCAATAAACATCGCTTCATCATCTCCTTTTTCAGACAATTTTAATTGTTCTTCAAAACGTTCTCTTTGATCTATGGGATCATTTAATTCTGAATAAGAATTAGCAATTTCTTTTCCGCAAACCATTAATTCAAAACGTTCGGTTAATTCAGGATTATCGCGGTGCTGTTTGGTTAATGGAGACATTTCTTTGGGATAATCAGTAATGAAGGTTGGTTGTATAAAATTACCTTCACACTTTTCTCCGAATATTTCATCTATGATCTTTCCTTTACCCATAGTTTCATCTACCTCAATACCCATTTCTTTTGCCGCATTTCTCAATTCCTCCTCAGATTTTCCGGTTATATCAAAACCCGTAAATTTTTTAATAGCATCAGTCATAGAAATTCGGGCATATGGAGCTTTAAAATCAATTTCATGTTCTCCAAATGTTGCTCGGGTAGTTCCGTTAACTGCTAGGGCGCAATGTTCCAATAATTGTTCAGTAAACTTCATCATCCAATTATAATCCTTATAAGCAACGTAAATTTCCATTGCAGTAAATTCAGGATTATGCGTTCTGTCCATTCCTTCATTTCTGAAGTTTTTAGAGAATTCGTAAACACCTTCAAAACCGGCAACAATAAGACGTTTTAAATATAACTCATTTGCTATTCGTAAATACAATGGAATATTTAAAGCGTTATGATGGGTTATAAACGGTCGAGCCGCAGCTCCACCGGGAATAGATTGGAGTATAGGGGTTTCAACTTCAAAATATCCTTTATCATTAAAAAAGGATCTCATAGCATTAAACAGACGAGTCCGTTTAATAAAAATATCTTTAATATGGGGATTAACTACTAAGTCAACATATCTCATTCTATATCTTAATTCAGGATCATTAAATGCATCATGGACTTTTCCATCTTCATCAACTTTAGGTAGAGGAAGCGGTCGCAATACTTTTGAAAGAAGTTTAAAATCGTTAACCATTACGGTTTTTTCGCCCATTTTAGTAACAAATAATTCTCCTTCAACTCCTATAAAATCACCTAAATCGAGCAATTTTTTATAAAAATCGTTATATTTAAATTTATCATCGTCGGGACAAATTACATCTCTGTTAAAATACAGCTGAATACGCCCGGTGGTGTCTTGCAGCTCAGAAAAACCCGCTTTTCCCTGAATACGATTAGACATAAGTCTTCCGGCAATCACAACCTTCTCTCCTTCTTTAAATTGATCTTTTATTTCTTGGGCAGTATGCGTAACTTTATATTCTGCAGCGGGATATGGATCGATACCCGCATCCTTAAGTTTTTGTAATTTTTCTCTTCGAATTAGTTCTTGTTCTGAAAGTTGCATAATAACAATTTTATCGTGCAAATTTAGTAATAATCTGTAAGTCCTTTAAAATGTTTACCGTATTTATTTACTATTCTTTTTAAAAATTCTTCACGATATCTTATACATCTTAAGAAAAATTTAAAAATTGATAATTTTAATGTTATACATTTTGATTTTTTTGAGGAAATATTAGTTCTATAAAAAAAGGTAGACAATGAGCGTCTACCTTTACTAATATATTACTAAGAAAAATTACCTTACAAATGCAATTTCAGTAACCGGGCTTCCGGTCAATGGGTCTAATATTCCATTCGCTATATAACCGTTAGCATCTTTAATAGTTATATTTTTAACATAACTAATTTTAGATATATTGAAGAAATTGATTTTTCTGAAAGGAATACACATGTTGAATTTAAATGAGTTAGAAGTTACATTATATGGCAACACTTTAACTGTTTTATTGGACTCAAGAAGAGTACCATTATCAGCATATACATCATAAGTTATTTCTAAATCACCGGAAATTGTTTTACCTGGTAAGCTGTATTTATAATCCAATAACACATCATATCCAAAAGAGGTCAAACCGCTACATGGTACAATGGTAGCTTTACCCACTTTAAAATTTGAAAAAGAAACAGAATTAATATATTCTCCTTTTTTCCATATATTTATAGATTTTTTGAAAATATCGGTGGTATAGGCAGGTAAGCCTAAACTTGAAAAAGTGAATGCCGCAGAAGTATAGACTGTTCCTTGTGAAAAACTTTTAGAATCACCTGAAGAAGTTCCATTACCTATATTAGAAGTTTTAAGTCCTACAGTTATTTTACCTTTAACATCAATTAATTTAGATTGGAAAACTTGAACTTGAGGTATGATGATAAATTTCATGTCGGTTAAAACTTCTCCGTATAAATTATTAGTAAATCCGTCTATTTTTTGAATTCCATTTTCATAGATATAATCCGGATTATTATCAAGTGTAAATTTAACACCTAATTTTATATTACCTTCGGCTTTAAAGCTCACGCTAGATCCTCTGTAAACGTTTGCTTCAATTTCAGTTGGAAAATTAATTTGGTTTACACTAATTTTAACCGGAACGTCTCCTAAATATTTGCCGGTAGGAATTTTTATTTCTACACTATATTTTTTTAAATAATCGATCAGGATTTGTGGAACATTATCGATAAAATCATGAGAAAATTTACCTTTAAAGTCTTTATCTAATGTTAAAGTCGGATTATATTCTGTATGGCTGTTATAATACATCTCAATTACGCTAGGTATAATGCGTGATTTATCAAAACCTAATTTTACAGCGATAGAAGGGGTTAATTTACTGTCCGGATTAAAAATTAGCCCTTTTACACGAAATTCTTTATTAAAAATCAAAGGATGAAAAACGTATTCTTTATCGTAAGCATTTTTAAGTGCAAGTAAAGAACTATTCTTATTGTTGTTAGTATCATCAATATTTAAAGATAAGCTTAACGTACCGTTTTCAAAAACATCGCCTATATTGGCATCCGTTGTTTCTAAATTATAAATATCATTTTTTTGATTAATTGAGGTGATATTTCTTATATACGTCGAATCTTGGGTAATTAAATAAACCGTATTACCCGGGATTAGTTCTTTACCGATTTTTTCAGATATGTTTTGTAAACTAATAAATCCTCTTGATAACTCCTCTTTAGTACTAAGAATAGAACTATTTTCTGTATTCAAGGTTACTAAATTAGGATTTACTTCCACATTATCAAATGAATAGGTAACTCCTTGTATAGAGCCGGACTGATTGATAATTTTCTTATCATTCAAAGAATGAGAGGGGGATGAACCATCATGTAAGTCTTCATTATTACATGAATATAGCGCTAAAATAGTGCTAAGTGTTAAAAGAATTTTTTTCATAAAAATTGTTATTAAAAAATTAGTAATTCATTTAAAATCAGTTGTTTATAACTTCCATTAATATAGTTTTTAATTTCGGATAAATATATATTATTTTTTAATATATAGAAATAAAATACATTAATATTTATCTAAATACTTTTAACGTATAATTATATAGTAGTTTATATGTAATAATTTTTATAGAATTGGTGTTTGCATGATAAATGTTTAATACTAAGTACATTTTTAAAAGAATTTTGCAAGTCTAGTTTGAAAAGAACTTGTGGGTTTTATTTTTAAAATACTATTGAATGAATCGCAAATATTATAAAAATTTTTTAAAAAAATTATATAAAATAAATTTAATTTGAGTACTTGCAGATGTTTATAAATATATTTTTATAGTTTTTATAAGTTGAGTAATTCATTGTGTAACGAATTACTTTCTTTTAAGAAGGTACACGAAGAGTTCTTTAAATAAGAGATAAATATATTAAACGATTTAAATAATCAAATGTTTAGATTAAATTTTTATCCAATATAATATATAAATTAAATGCAATAAAAATAAATTGTGGTATTAAAAAATAGGGGTATATCTTATAATTTATTAATATTTATAATTTATACCCGTTAAAAAACATATGTTTATTTTGTTTTTAATTAAAAAATTATATTTTTGCTGTATAAAATATTGGGTATGCGTAAATATATTTTAATTCTAATTTTAATTTTCGTAGGTTTAGTAAGCCTTTTTTCAAATACATTATTTTCAGCAGAGTCTTCAAAAGCAGTTGCAGAAGGCATAAATTTTAATTCTGCTGATGTAGCTTGGATGTTAGTAGCTTCAGTGCTTGTTTTTTTAATGACTCCCGGAGTAGGTTTTTTTTATGGAGGAATGGTTAACAGTAAAAATATAATAAGCACTATATTTCAGAGCTTTATAGCTATGGTGACAATAACCGTTTTATGGTTTATCTTTGAGTTTGGATTGGCATTCGGACCGGATATAGGAGGTATCATAGGAAATCCATTACCTCATATGTTTATGCAAGGGATTGGAACAACTTCTGCCTGGGTAGGAGCGCCTACCATCCCCATACTTTTATTTGCCCTCTTTCAATTAAAATTTGCCATTATAACTCCGGCATTAATTTCAGGAGGTGTTGCAGAGCGTATAAAATTCTGGGGTTATTTATTATTTATAGTTATGTTTTCAATTTTTATTTACTCCCCCCTGGCACATGCTACATGGCATCCGGAAGGAATATTGGCAAAAGCAGGAATATTGGATTTTGCCGGAGGCACGGTGGTTCATATGAGTTCAGGTTGGGCTGCCTTAGCAGGAGCTATTTTTTTGAAAAAAAGAAGAGATACAACTCTAGCAGCTGCACAAATACCTTATGTAATTTTAGGCGCAAGTTTGCTTTGGATTGGTTGGTTTGGATTTAATGCGGGATCATCGTTTGCGGCTAATGAGTTAGGTGTACTAGCTTTTGCAAATACAACGGCAGCCTCTGCTTTAAGTGCTTTAACTTGGGGATTTTTAGAAAAAATTAATGGGAAAAAATTATCTTCAGTAGGAGTTTGTGTAGGAGCAGTAGTGGGGTTAGTAGCTATAACCCCGGGTGCAGGATTTGTTTCTTTAGGGCATTCATTGTTTATCGGATTAATTGCCAGCGTGATTAGTTTTTACATGGTTAAATTTTTCCATACTAATGGGGTAGATGATACCTTAGACGTTTTTCCTTGTCATGGAGTGGGAGGTATGGTAGGAATGCTCTTAACCGGAGTTTTCGCGGATAAGTCTATAAATGAAGATATTCCTTCAAACGGATTGTTTTTTGGAGAGACCACATTGTTTGTTAATCACTTTATAGCAATGATTGCCGTTTCCATATTTGTTTTTTTTGGAACGTTGTTATTATTATTTATTGTAAATAAAATTATTCCATTAAGAGTTGACCCTGATAAAGAAGAATTAGGTTTAGATATATCACAACACGGTGAAAAAGTTTTTTAATAGTTATTAGAATATTTATTCAATGTTTATTTTAAAAGGTGCTTAATAGGAAAAGGATTTCGTAAGAAATCCTTTTTCTTTTATAATTTTGTATAATAAATAGTATGAAGAAAAATAAAATTATAGCAGATTATATATTAGCATTAATATGCTTTATTATTTTTCTTGTCCCCATGATAATTATATTTATTGCGGTTACATTTGACACAGGTATGATTGGAATCTTTACTCAAAATAGAATAGGTAAAAATGGTAAACATTTCAATTTGTTCAAATTTAGAACGATGAAAGGGGTATATACATCAACGGTCACTACACATAAAATGCAAATCACCCAATTAGGTAAATTTTTAAGAAAATATAAATTGGATGAATTACCCCAAATTTTAAATATTCTTATAGGTGATATGTCTTGGGTGGGTCCCAGGCCCGATGTTCCGGGTTATGCGGACAAATTAGAAGGGGAAGATAAAATTATTCTTTCCGTAAAGCCTGGAATTACAGGTCCGGCTCAACTAAAATACAGAAATGAAGAGGAAATTTTATCTAAAGTTGAAAATCCACAATTATACAATGATACGATCATTTGGAAGGATAAAATTAATATAAATAAAGATTATGTAAAAAATTGGTCATTAACAGGAGACTTTAACTATCTGTTTAAAACTATATTTGTAAAATAAAAAATTAAAATTATGATTAAGTTGGCTATTTTTGATTTAGACGGAACTTTACTTAACACGCTAAATGATTTAGCTGATTCATGTAATTATATTTTAGAAAAGAATCATTTACCGTTACATACTTTAGAGTCATACAAAAATTTTGTTGGTAATGGAATGGCCCAATTGGTTGAAAGAGCTTTGCCATCCAAATTAAAAAGCGATTTTGAGGTAATTGAAAAAATTAAAGATGAATTCATTGAATACTATACTAAACATTCAGCTATAAAGACAGCTCCATATGACGGAGTTTTTGAAATGTTAAAATCACTGAGTTCTATGGATATAAAACTGGCAGTAGCATCCAATAAATTTATGGAAGGTGCTCAAGAATTAGTAAAAAAATATTTTAGTGAAATAAAATTTTCATCTGTTTTAGGACAAAGAACTAATGTTCCCATGAAGCCGAATCCACAGATTGTATACGATATTATGAAAGATTTAAATGTAACTAATAAAGAAGAAATTATTTATGTGGGGGATACCGGAACAGATATGCTAACAGCAGTAAATGCAGGCATAACAAGTATAGGGGTTCTGTGGGGATTCAGATCCGAAGAGGAATTAAAAAAGCAAGGAGCTCAATATATTATAAATTATCCAGAAAAATTATTAGAAATAGTAAATAAATACTTATAAAAAATCAGTAATGAAAGATTCTAGGGTGCCGGTTTTAGATGGATTAAGAGTTTTATCTATTGGTATGGTAATGCTAGGGCATTATTACAATTTCTCGAAAAATGAAATTATTAAAAATATAGCTATATATGGATATATTGGAGTTCAAATTTTCTTTATTATATCCGGATTTGTTATATCCATTTCTTTAGAAAAATCGAAAAATTATTTAGAATTTCTTAAAAAAAGATATATAAGATTAGCTCCTGGAATGTTTGTATGTTCAACATTAACTTTTTTATTTTTTAAATACATTTACTTAGGAGAAGATTACTCACATTCTAAAAATATTTATAATTATTTAATTGCAAATGCTTTTATTGACCCGTATTTCTGTAATATACCCTATGGTTATAATAAGTTTTATTATATAGATAATTGCTACTGGAGTTTATGGGTTGAAGTGAATTTTTATTTTTTAATAGGTTTTTTATATTTTTATTCGCCAAAAAAAATGATGAGAAATTATATAATAATTTGTATCATAGGTATATTTTTCTACGTGTTATTTTGGAGTAAAGCAGGGCATATTATTTTACAAAATTTCATTTCATCTGAAAAAATAAATTATTATAAATATGTCAGTAGATCTTTTGTATTTTTTCATGAATGTTTATGGTTTCTAATAGGAATGTATTTATATAAACTATATAACAATAAAAAAGACTATAAAATTATAGTTTATATTTTTATATTATCTATCATATTAGCGTTTTGGAGTAGACACGTTAAATATCTATTGATTCATACTATAATAATATCCGTTTTTTTAATTTTAATATACTTTCCTAAATATCTATCCTTTTTAAATAATAAATGGATTGTGAAATTAGGCATAGCCTCATATTCATTATATTTAATTCATTATCACATTGGCGTTGCAACAATAAAAACTATATATAATTATTTTGGAAAAGAAATACTTTTCATACCTTTACTTATTGCTTCATTAGCTTGCATTTTTTCATTGTTTAGCTATAAATATTTAGAAACCCCTATTTCTAAGATTTTAAAAAAAGTATTATTAAATAAAAAGATTTGAAATGAATAATGAAATTTCATTGAAAAATTCAAAAAGATTTTAATAGAAAAAAAAATTTTATTAGCTTTGCACGCAAAATAAATGGCCGCGTAGCTCAATTGGATAGAGCGTCAGATTACGGCTCTGAAGGCTGAGGGTTCGACTCCTTCCGCGGTCACTGAAGTAAGTCATTTTAAACGAGTTAAATAGCTTGTTTTTAATGACTTTTTTTATTGAAATTAGAATTTTAACAATTTTAATTAATGTATAAAGCTTAATCAAATTTCATCAAAATAGTTAATAGGGATTTACTAATTGAAATTAACTACAATAGTAAGTAATTTGACTTCAAATGTGAAATACGATTAAATTAGAGTGAAGTTCATTAGTGTCTAATATTTTTTTACCAATACGTATAATAAATTTTTCATGATTTAAAACTATTTTACAATAATTAAAGTAAAGTACAAGATACTTACATCCTATACGTTCTTTTATATAATTAGTTTAGCAAATAAATCCATCGTAAAAGTATTCTTTATGAAATCTCTTAAATTTCAAAACATTATATTTTTATTCTTCCCTCTAATTTTTGTTGCTCAAGAAAGAGCTTTATTTATATTTAAAGATTCGATAGAAAGTAATAAAAATAAGTATGTAGATCATTGGGATGTAAAACATTATGATCTAATCATTGAACCGGACTTTACAACTAAATTTTTAAAAGGATCAAACAAAATTAAATTCCAAAATAAAGGATCTGATATAATTCAAATTGATCTTCAAAATCCAATGAATATTGATAGTATTTTGACTGTAAAAAATAACCGTGTACCATTTATAAAAAAAGGAAATTTTTATTATTTAGACTTAAGTAGCGATGCAGAAAAAGAAAATGTTGATCAGGAACTCATTATTTATTTTAGCGGAAAACCTAAAATTGCAGAAAATGCTCCCTGGGATGGAGGTTGGATATTTTCTAAAGATAGAAATGGTAAAGATTGGATGACCGTTGCTTGTGAAGGCATTGGAGCTAGTGTGTGGTTTCCATGCAAGGGCTATTTGGGAGATGAACCGGATGAAGGAATGACCTTAACTATTGTTACCAATAACCACTTAAAAGGTATAGGCAATGGGAAACTTAAAGATAACTGGAATGAATCACAAAAAAATTATTTTAAATGGCAGGTAATTAATCCCATAAATTCATACAATATAATTCCCTATATAGGAGATTACGTAAATTTCAAAGATGAATATAAGGGAGAAAAAGGAAATTTAGAATTAAGTTATTGGGTTATGCCTGAAAATTTAAATAAAGCTAAATTTCAATTTTCACAAGTAAAAAAGATGCTTGAAGCGTTTGAATATTGGTTCGGCCCGTATCCTTTTTATGAGGATGGTTATAAGATCGTTGAAGCGCCTTATTTGGGCATGGAACATCAAAGTGCAATTGCTTATGGCAATAATTATAAAAATGGCTATTTAGGTCAAGATAGAAGTGACACGGGTATAGGGTTGGATTGGGATTTTATTATAGTTCACGAATCCGGACACGAATGGTTTGGCAACAATATTTCTAATGCGGATATTGCAGACATGTGGATACATGAAGCATTCACTACCTATTCGGAAACGTTATTTGTTGAATATTTTTATGAAAAGGAAAAAGCAAATAGGTATATAATAGGACAAAGAAAGAATATTAAAAATGATATTCCCATTATAGGAACGTATTCTAAAAATAAAAAAGGAAGTTTAGATATGTATGATAAAGGAGCTAATATGATACATACCATAAGACAAATTATTGGAAGTGATGAACTGTTCAGAAATATACTCAGAGGTTTAAACCAAGATTTTTATCATCAAACTGTTACTTCGAGTCAAGTAGAAAATTATATATCAGAAAAATCAGGAATTAATTTTTCTAAAATTTTTGACCAATATTTAAGAACCGTAGATATACCCGTATTAAATTATTATATAAAAGATAATGCCTTATTTTATAAATGGTCAAACGTTGTTAAAGGCTTTTCAATGGAAATAAACACGTCCATAGGTAAAATAAAACCAACAGAAAATTGGAAATCCATCAAACCTAAGAATTTAATCAATAAATTTTATGTTGATGAAAATTTTTATGTTAAAGTTTATAAATCAAATGAATAACTCATTTCTTTTTTAACTTTTTAATGGTAATAATTGAAATACTTATAAATCCTATCATTGTAGCAAAAAGATAGGTTAAGAACATAAAATTTAAATACTTAGCAGGTATGGGATCATACCAATAAATAATAATCATTTCTGCTGCCTGAAAAAATAGTAATATACCGACTATGTATAAAATTATGAAAAACATATATTTCATTATATCGGTAGTTTTTAGTAAAAACCGATAAAGCATAAATGAAATAATAATAAATCCAATAAAGAGTAAACTATAAATAAAGTAAACCATAAAAAATAGTATTAATCAGTAATTTCATCTTCAGCGGAACTCTCCTCGTTTTCTTCCGTAGAATTAAGTTTTTCCATTAATACTTTATCTATTCTATTTGCATCTTTATCTACAATTTCAAATGAAAATCCGTTATAATTGAATTTTTCGGCAACTTCAGGAATATACTCCATATGATAAATAATAAATCCGGCTAATGTAACATATTCATCATCGTCTAATTCTATAATAGTATCATCAAAAAAGGAATTTAAATCTCTAATTCCTATATTACCGTTAACTAAATATGAACCATCTTCACGTTGCACAATTTCTGTCTCCTCTTCATCGCTCTCAGGCATGTCACCTACAATACCTTCAATAAGGTCTTGCAAAGTGATAATACCTTGAAAAGTACCATATTCATCTACAACAAAACCCATATGCTGTTTATTTTTACGGAATTCCTGTAAAATATCAACAGAATGCATATTTTCATGAATGAAGATCGGAGTTTTTAAAATGGATTTGATATCAAAATTTGGTGTATTTATATTTTCATAAAATTCTTTTATAGCCAAATAGGCATTAGCTTCATCTAAATTACCGTCACACACGGGAAATTTGGTAAAATTGCTGTCTTTAATTTGCTTTTCAATTTCTTCGAAGCTATCTTTTAAATTAATCCATTCAACTCTTTTGCGGTATGTCATTAAACTTTTTGCTTTTTGTTCTGAAAAAGCAAAAACATTCTGATGCAATTCACTTTCCTCTTTTTCTAAAACCCCTTGTAAACTAGCTGTCTTAAGCATATAAATTAGTTCGTCCTCAGAAATTTTTTCACCTTCCACATTTGAAATTTTAAATATCTTGTTAAATATATGGGTTGAAAATGAAAGGATTTTAACAAATGGATACAAAGCCATTGAAAAAACTTTGATAATTGGAGCAACAGTCAAAGCTATTTTTTCAGGATTTCTCATGCCGAAAGTCTTAGGAATCAACTCTCCCAAAACTATGGAAACATAAGTAATCAATGCTATAATTACCATATAAGACAGTTCATTAGCATGGGTTGCTGTCAATGAGAAATGCTCAAAAAATGGAGTAACGTATTTTACTAAGGTAGCGCCTCCATAAGCACCCGATACAATACCGATCAAAGTTATACCCACTTGAATAGAAGATAAAAAATCTTCCGGTTTTTCTAAAAGATTGAGTACTATTTGAGCCTTTTTATTTCCTTTTTTAACTTTGTTTTCAATTTTTTGCCTCTTTACAGATACTAAGGCAATCTCAGATATAGCGAAAAAGGCATTTAAAAGAGTTAATAATAAAAGAATTCCTATTTCTAACATTTTAATATAAAAAAATTAAGTTTATTCCCAGGTAGTTGTTTCAATCATTTTAATAATATCTTTTTCAATATATTCAACAGCAGGTTGTAAAGAATCAGGCCGAGGCTGAACTTTAAAATATAAATTTCCTGAAAGGAAATGTTTAATACTGTCTGTTACATAAAATTGAATATTTGAAGCAGATTCGCCTCCCAATCGATAAAGATTCCCAAATACCTTTTTTTCCGGATAAGAAAATGATTTGGTTTTTATAGAATTGGCTTTTATGGTATGTTCATATACAAGTCTCTGAGCTTCTTTTAATAGCGAATTTAAATTTCCGTTTACCTCAGAATAAGTTAAATATAGAGTTGCTTTCATGAATGGATAACTAAAATTGTACCAACAATTTTTGTGTTTATCCTCTACTTTAGTGAGGTTCGAATACTGAAATTCAAAAGGACATTTTTCTTTTTTAAAAAGTATGTAATTGGGTGCAGGGTATTCTAATCTTACCTGGCCGATTGGCTTAGGTAAATATTCTTCTTTCTTACAACTAAGTAAAAACAAAGAAAATAGAATAATAAAATATAAAATATATAATTTTTTTAATGATTTACCCATCTAAATAAATAAATTTAGTATTTAATTAAATAATATATATAACGAATTTTTAGATACAATACGTATATTATCCCATCTATTACCTATAAATAGAAACTTTTTATATAAATATTTTATCTTGTAATAAAAATATTTTTGAGGGAATATAGTATATGCAAAAGCAGTCAATGCACATACCTGTAGAATTTTACTAAATAACTTAAAGAAAGTTTTTCTCTTAAAACAATAGGAGAAGAGAAAATTATAAAATAAGAGGATATAAATTAATGAAATACTCGTGGGCCCGGGCTCGTCCATATAAATTGAAATTTTATTATAAGTATTTTTGAAGTTTAAAAATCATGCTGAATTATGTCTTCATTTTCAGGTTGTTTACCCAATAAGTTGGATAAAAATAAAATATTATCTGCAATAACTTCGGTAATATGTTTAGTAATACCGTTATCATCAAATTTACGGGTTTTAAGTTTTCCTTCAATGTAAACTTTACTTCCTTTTTTCAAAAATTTTTCACAAAGTTCTGCCAGTTTATTTCTTGCAGTTATATTATGCCAATCAGTTACATCTACTTTTTCTCCGGTTTCTTTATTCATATAACTTTCAGATGTGGCAACCGGAAAGTTAACAACAATATTTCCATCACTAAACCTATAAGATTTTACGTCAGTACCTAAATTCCCAACTAAAATTACTTTATTAATAGATGTACTCATTTTTATATATAAATTGATCGCATTGATGAGCAAAAATAATAAAAAATTTAATTATAAAATAAAAAATTTTCCATGGGTTTTGGAAAAGCGTAGCTTTTTAAGTTGTTTTTATTCAAAATTATAGCATTTATTTTATAGGCGACTTGATAAAAATCATTTTCATCAATTTCAATTTCTGAAATGGTAATAGTTAACAATCTATGACTAAGCTTATGTTTGATCTGATGGTTATGGATAATTTGGTAATTCTTGAAATTTTGGTCAAATAAGGGGAATTCATATAACCCTTTCCAAATCGAATTGTTATTTCTTTTTTTTATTAATGTTAAGTCTTTACAAAAAAGATAGGCATAATGTATACTTTCTTCTTTAATTTTAACCGAGGAAGATTTAATAGGAAGAACGTTTTGTAAATTATTAGTATAGGCCAAACATTCCTCCTGAATAATACATTGATCACATTTTGGATGTAACGGTGTGCAGACCATCGAACCGAAATCCATGATCGCTTGATTGAAATCACCCGGATTTTCCGGCATTAAAGGTTTAATTAAATCAAAAAAGTAGGTAAAAGTGCTACTTTTACTTATATCCTTTTCTGAGCCAAAAACTCTGGAATATACTCGAAATGCATTACCGTCCAGAGCAGGCACTTTTTCATTAAAAGATATTGAAGCTATGGCAGCGGCAGTATATTTTCCAATTCCTTTAAGTTTAATTATTTCATGATAAGAATTAGGGAAAATACCATTTAATTCATTTACAATGTATTTTGCGGTAAAGTGTAAATTGTGCGCTCTAGAATAATACCCCAATCCCTGCCAGGAATTTAATACTTCATCTTCGGCGGCATTTGCCAGAACTTTAACATTAGGAAACCGTTGAATAAAATTTAAATAATATTCATATCCTTGATTAATACGAGTTTGCTGAAAAATAATTTCCGAAATCCAAATGTTATAAGGAGAAAGAGTTTCCCTCCATGGCAGTAAGCGTTTATTGATTTTATACCATTTCTGTAAAAGACTAATAAAATTCACACTTTTAAATGTTTATAAGTTTTACTTTCCAAAAATAATATTATATTTGCAAACTCAAAATTTAATTAGAAGTATAATAATATAATATTAAAAGTATGACAAAAGCAGATATCGTAAATTCGATTTCAAGTAAACTGGGTCTTGAAAAAGTTGAAACTCAAAAAGTCGTGGAAGTTTTTATGGATGAGATTAAAACTGCTATGGCTAAGGGTGATAATGTTTATTTAAGAGGTTTTGGAACTTTTTTAATTAAAAAAAGAGCAGCTAAAACAGGAAGAAACATTTCTAAAAATACAACTATTAAGATTCCGGCTCACAATGTACCTGCTTTTAAACCAGCTAAGTCTTTTGTTGAAGACGTAAAAACAAATGTTAAAGTCAAAAATTAGTAATAATTAATAAATAAAAGAACACTATGCCAAGCGGAAAAAAAAGAAAACGTCATAAGGTAGCGACCCATAAACGTAAAAAAAGAAGAAGATTAAACCGTCATAAAAAGAAAAATAAATAATTTTCTTCTAACATAAAACTAAGGTTTTTTTACTTAAGATATTTGTACATTCTTTACCAAAGTTTAAACTCAAAAACAATAGGTAAAGAATGTTTTTGTTCAAAAATGAATGTGTATAAGGGTGGATAATTAATGTAAAAGATGAGTAAAGAATTAATAGTATCATACGAACATTCAAAAGTTAGAATTATAATATTAGAAGGAGGTAGGATTCAAGAACTTCATGAAGAAGAAATAGGAAATAATTTTACGGTTGGAGATATTATTATGGGCAAAGTAAAAAAACTTGCTCCAAGTCTTAATGCTTGTTTCGTAAACATCGGATACGAAAAAGATGCTTTTTTACATTATCTTGATTTAGGTCCACAAATTAAATCTTCATTAAAATATTGTAAAGGAGTATCTTCCGGTAAAATAAATTCACCCAAATTAACTTCGTTCCCTTTTGAAGAAGATATAAACAAGGATGGAGTTATACAAGATGTTCTAACTCCTAATCAGGATATACTCGTACAAATTACCAAAGAGCCCATTTCAACTAAAGGTCCTCGATTATCTTCCGAAATTTCTTTAGCCGGAAGGTATCTTGTATTGATTCCTTTTGCATCCAAGACATCAGTTTCAAGAAATGTATCTACTGCTGAAGAAAAAGACAGGTTGAAACAAATCGGAGAACAAATACGCCCTAATGGTTTCGGACTTATTATTAGAACGGTAGCAGAAGGTAAATCCGCTCAAGAATTACAATCGGAATTAACTAATCTTTTAAATAAATGGAACAATGTGTGCTTTCGTAATATAAAAAAAAGCAAAGCACCTGCCAAAATTTTGGGAGAGTTAGATAAAGCTTCATCAATTCTTAGGGATAATTTAAATGAAGATTTTGTTAGTATCGTTTGTGATAATGAGGAATTGGCCGGAGAGATGAAAGAATACCTTAATATTATTGCTCCCGAAAAATCTAAGTTAGTTAAATATTACGATTCCCATATTCCCATCTTTGAATATTACAATATAGATAAGCAAATAAAACAATTGTTTGGTAAGCATGTTAATATTTATCAATCGAAAGGCGCGTATTTGATAATTGAACATACTGAAGCCATGCATGTTATAGATGTTAATTCAGGGAACGTTACAGCCAATCAAAAATCCCAAGAAGATGCAGCCTTACATATCAACAAATTAGCTGCAGCAGAAATTGCTCGTCAATTACGTTTACGGGATATCGGAGGAATCATCGTTATAGATTTTATTGATCTAACTTCATCTCAACACAAAAAAGATCTTTATGAATATCTAAAAAAGGTAATGAAAGATGATAAAGCAAAACATAAAATCTTACCTCCAAGTAAATTTGGAATAGTTCAAATCACCAGACAAAGAGTACGTCCTCAAAAACAGTTGAATACAACAGAGGAAAATCCTAATATTAATGGAAAAGTAGAATCTCCTATTGTATTAGTAGATAAAATTCAACAACAAATCTTAAATGCCATAGTTTCAAATAAAGGCAAATTGTATTTGCATACACATCCATTTGTTGCAGCATATTTAACTAAAGGCATCAAAAGCATACGTAATGAATGGTTTCTAAATTACAAACGATGGATTAGGGTAATTCCTAGAGACAGCTTTAAATATCTTGAATTTCAAATTCAAAACGAAGAGAAGGAAGTCATTTATAAATTTTCAAATTAAACCCTATACTTATTTTTCATTCATTATACACTCTTTCTATCCTTCTTTTTTCAGCAGAAAAATTTAATTGAATAGTAGATTTTAAGCTTAAAGATCCGATTCTTATCGTTCTTAGAAACAACAATCATAGTTCGACTTTTACTCTAAAATTTATTGGTATATCAGATTTTAGAAATAAAATTTCCTATCCAAACACCCAAAATTCCTACCAAGATGCTGATACCTATATATAAAGCTAAAGTGAAGAATTGATGATTTTGATATAATTGCAAATTTTCCGCTGAAAAAGTTGAAAAAGTAGTATATCCTCCACAAAAACCGGTTACCAATAGTAATTTTATTTCATTGTTTATAAAATTAAATCGTTCTGATAATCCCAAAAATAATCCGATGACAATACATCCGCTACAATTTATAAGAAAGGTAGCTAAAGGAAATATTCCTCCATAATATTTTTGGATATAAAGTGTTAATAGATAACGAATGATTGTACCTAAAGATCCACCTAATCCTACTAAAAAAATATTATAAATCATAAAATAAAATTATCTTTATCTAAATCTTTATTATTAATAAAAAAGTGTAATCAAGTTAATAAATTTCTTGCATCGAATCCTTAAATGCCATTGTCATCATCATCATCTTCATTATTATACCATTTGCTGTATTTAAGATAATTGGAAGCCGTTTGATATATTTTATTTTTCATTAAATCTTCTGAAACCATACCTATTTTTTTTGCCGGAATTCCTGCCCAAATTTCACCACGTGATATAAACGTACCTTGAGTGACTACAGCTCCGGCAGCAATAATTGCATTACTTTCTACGGTTACCTCATCCATGACTATAGCTCCCATACCAACCAGAACATCATCGTGAATGGAACATCCATGGACAATTGCATTATGACCTATAGATACGTTATTTCCAATAAGGGTAGGATGTTTCATATAGGTACAATGAATGACTGCATTGTCTTGAATATTAACTCTGCTGCCAATTTTTATAAAATTAACATCACCACGGATTACAGCATTAAACCAAACAGAACTTTGGCTTCCTATAGTCACATCTCCGATGATTACGCATGTTTCTGATAAATAACAATCATTTTCAATTGAGGGAAATTTATCTAATACTTTTTTAAGTAGCGCCATATTTTTAAATAATATTATAATAATCTATTTATAGATACTAGCAAGTTATGTAATTTTGAAGAATTAAACTAAATGACATGAAATTAAAAATTGAAAAAACTCCCAATAAGAATATAGTTAAATTCGTTGCCCCCTCAACATTAGTAGAAGGCAGTTATGAAATATCGGATATAAAAAAAGCAGGTGATATTCCTATAGCACAAGAATTACTTCAATTGCCATTTGTTACTCATATTTTTATTACAGCAAATTTTATTGCTGTTCAAAAAAATGATATGGTAGAATGGGATATGGTCTTAGATGAAGTAAAAGAACTAATTGAAGACGAATTACTGGCGAATCCTTCAGTTGTTTTACAGCCGCGTAATACTCCCATATCTGTGTATGTAGAAATGACGCCTAATGCCTCTGTGATGAAATTTGTTACCAACAAAATTTTAGTTGAAGGAATAATTGAATTAAAAAATGAGAGCGAAGCTAAAGAAGTCCCTTTAGCACAATATTTATTTAGTTTTCCTTATGTAAAAGAAGTGTTTATATCGGATAATTTCGTTTCCATAACTAAAGCCGATGATTATAAATGGGAAGATATCTCTATGGAACTAAGGTATACTATTTCTGAATATTTAAGAGAAGAAAAAGAGATCAGCAACATAAAAAATTTTTCCACCTATAAAACTACAGATCATACGGAAAGAGAATTTTCAGAAATTGAAATTAAAATTAAAAATATTTTGGATGAATATGTGTTACCTGCAATTGCCGGAGACGGAGGTAATATAGAACTTATTTCTTTCGATGAAGAAACGAAGGTAGCTAAAATGCTTTTACAAGGCGCATGCAATGGTTGTCCATCCTCAACATTTACTTTAAAAAATGGAATTGAGGAACTTTTAAAACAAATGTTACCTAATGAAATTGAAGCAGTAGAAGCGATTAATGGGTAAATAACTTATCCATTAATCCTTTGAAAGTTTTTCAGCAATACAAGTACAAGCTTCATTCAATAGGTTGAAAACATTTTCAAAATCTTCTATATCACCGTAATAAGGGTCCGGAACACTTTGTTTAACAGCAGTAGGAGATTCAGACATAATTAGTTTAACCTTTTTCTTATCTGCTTCTTTTTTTGCTTTGAAGATTATATCGCTGTAGTTGGCATGATCCATAACATATATGGCATCAAACTCGTCGAAATCAGAAGTAATAAATTTTCTGCCTCTTAGCTGAGAAATATCAATATTGTTTTTTTTACAAACCTGAATCGCACGTTTATCAGGTTTTTCATTTACGTGATAATCGGTTATCCCGGCACTATCTACAGTAAAACTATCAGGAAGTTTTGAACGTAAAATTCCTTCTGCCATAGGGGAACGACAAACATTACCTAAACAAACCATTAATATTTTCATATATCAGAAGTCAATTTTTTATTTAAATCGTCAACATAAGATTTGAATAACTTATCTGTTTCAAATAAGTTGTCAACCGTTTTACAAGCATGTAATACGGTTGCGTGATCTCTTTTACCAATTTGAATACCAATAGAAGAAAGAGAGGCATTGGTATATTTTTTAGCGAAATACATAGCTAATTGTCTCGCCTGAACAATATCTCTTTTTCTGGTTTTTGATTGTAAAGCATCAATTGATACTTTAAAATAATCGCAAACCAAGTTTTGAATATAATCTATGGTAATATCTTTTTTGGAATTAGTAATAAGATTAGATAGTGTTTTTTCAACAAGATCTAAGGTTATTTCCTTTTTATTGAAAGTTGCCTGAGCAATTATGGAATTTAGAGATCCTTCCAGTTCTCTAATATTGGTTTTAATATTTTTAGCAATATATCCTAAAACTTCATCAGAAAGCGCAATACCATCAAATTCCATTTTTTGTTGGAGAATTGCTAACCTCGTAGTATAATCAGGGGATTGTATTTCAGTTGAAAGTCCCCATTTGAATCGAGAGATTAATCGTTGCTCAACATCTTGAATGTCTACCGGCGATTTATCCGAGGTTAATATAATCTGTTTTCCGTTTTGATGTAAATGATTAAAAATATGGAAAAATACTTCTTGTGTACCTTTTTTACCCGATATGAAATGAATATCATCGACGATCAACACATCTATCATTTGATAAAAATGAATAAAATCATTTCTATTGTTTGATTTAGTAGCTTCCTGGAATTGTTGACAAAATTTTTCCATGGAAACATACAAGACGGTTTTTTCAGATTGAATTCTTTTAACTTCTAAGCCGATAGCATGAGCTAAATGGGTTTTTCCTAAACCTACACTACTATAAATAAATAAAGGATTAAAAGAAGTACCGCCGGGTCTTTTAGCAATTTGTTTTCCAGCAGAACGGGCAAGACGATTAGAATCTCCTTCAATAAAATTATCAAATGTATAATTTGTATTGAGTTGACTATCAATCTTTAATTTTTGTAATCCGGGAATAATAAATGGATTTTTAACTCCTCTTTCAATAAATAGGGGAGCTTCTACTTCCTGAACCTTTATTTGTGCTTTTTGGGAACTTGGAATGTTAACGGTATAGGAATTTTCAGATTGTTGGTTTTTTTCCATCATAATGGAATAAACCAATTTGGCATCTTTTCCCAAATTTTTGGTTAAGGCACTTTTTATTATCTTTATGTAATTTTCTTCAAGATATTCATAGTAAAACTTACTGGGTACCTGTATGGTTAATATTTTATCTTGAAGCTTTACGGCCTTGATAGGTTGGAACCATGTAAAATAGGATTTCTCAGAGATATTATCTTTGATATATTGTAGACAGGCTTCCCATATTGAAATCGCAGAATTTAACATTTTTTTAAATTTGTATAAAAAATAAAGGATAAAATTTTACCCACCTTTTAGATCACAAAATTGTTAATTTATTTTAGAAAAAAAAAGAGGATTACCTGTTGTATTTTTAGAAATTTATTAGTAAGTAAATATATATTCTATCTTGGATTAAATAAAGCGTAAAAATAAGAATAAGATAGGATAAATTGGATAAAAAACAATAGTTTAAAAATATTGATTATTAGTAATAATTTGGATTGTATAAATTCGATCTATATAAGGCCAATAAAGGGATTGCAGAATATGAGCCAATAGTTGTAAAAAACAATTTATTCATCAAATAGACAAAAATAGAATTGAAATGTTGTTGAACAAATTATTTATTTTAATATCCATCATTTTTCTAAAGAAATAGGTATATTTTAGGTCTGTGAAATTAAAAAACAAGATGATTTTTTATGGCTTTTAAAGAAGGAAAATTAGTGTTATTTTGGATTAATAAATCGGTAGAAAATTTGTTGCTCAGTACGATAAGTGAGCTATAAAATTTTTTTTATGGCAATAAAATTTTGAGCCAAATAAGAATCGAATTTTTCAAAAAATAATTCTTTATTTTTCATGGGAACTTCAACTACAAGATAACATTTATCGGAAAAAGTGCTTGATAACATTTCAATCGATAATTTTTTTAAAAGAGTCATAATAGAAGATTGATACGCATAATCAAATAAGAGCTCATAGTTCTCACTTAATTCCTTAGAAATGATTTTTGCACATTCAATAGTATATTGAGCACTTTCTTTATAAGCTTTTATCAATCCCCCAACTCCAAGTTTAGTTCCTCCAAAATATCGTACTACAATTAAAAGTACATTGGTTAGTCCTGAAGAAAGCAATTGATTATAGATTGGTAATCCGGCAGTACCCGAAGGTTCTCCATCATCATTGGCTCTGTATAGCTCTCCCGAAATGCCCATTCGAAAAGCATAACAATAATGCGTTGCATTGGGATATAGTGTTTCACTAAATTTTAGATAATCCTTTACTTCTTGTTCATTATTGACATTAAATATTAGCCCGTAAAATTTACTTCCTTTAATTTTTAAAAGAGCATCCGTTATTTCAGTATCAACAGTTTTATAAATAAATTTATCATCCATGTAAATTTAAGATATTGATTTGTAGATAATTGATTAAAATAACGTTGATGGATTTTTAAGATATGAAATAAGATTGTCTCCCACCAATTCTTGATAACTAATATCTCCGAAAAGAATAGGAGCACTAGTGCCATTTTTTAATATATTTGGAGACGTGATGATCATTGCTTCGTCCCACATTCCTTTATCAATAAAATGTTGTAAGGTTTGTTTACCGCCTTCGATGATTACCGATTGAATATTTTTGTCGTATAAAACATTTATAATTTGGGGAACTAAATCCTTGTTAAAATCTAATTGAAAATAGTTTAAATGAGTAGTTGATTGAGATTTTTTTTCCGTAAAGATAAAAGTCTCAGCTTGGTCATCGAAAATAGAATGACTGAGGGGAATTTCTAAATTTTTATCGATGAGTAATCTTATTGGGTTATTACCATAAACAGATCGGGTAGTTAAACTAGGATTGTCTATTAAAACAGTATTTTTTCCGACTAATATAGATTGTTCTTCATTCCTTAACACATGAGTTTTTTGTATTGAAAAAGGATTGCTGATCCAGAACGGATGGTTTCTATCTCTGCCGTTATCTATTTTCTTATTTAAAGTTTCTGCCCATTTTAAAATAATATACGGTCGTTTTTTCAAATGATAAGTAAAAAATCTTTTATTTAATCTTTTACATTCTTTTTCCATAACACCGGTAACTACTTCTATACCTGAATTGCGAATTATTTCAATTCCTTTACCGTTAACTTTACTCGTTGGATCCTGAGTACCGATCACCACTTTTTTAAACTTTAAATCCTTTATTTTTAAAGCGCAAGGAGGAGTTTTTCCGTAATGAGCGCAAGGCTCTAAGGAAACATAAATGGTACTTTTTTTAAGTAAACTTTGATCTTTAACCGAGGAAATGGCATTAATTTCAGCATGAGCTTCACCGGATTTTCTATGCCAGCCTTCTCCAATTATTGTATTGTTGTAAACTATAACAGAACCTACTAAAGGATTAGGATAAGTGGTTCCCAAACCATTTTGAGCAAGATCTATACAACGCCGCATGTAGACTTCATCGACAGTATTACCCATAAATTCTTTTTATAAGCGGTGAAATAGATTATTCTTCCTCAGTTTCTTCAGAAATACCTTCACCATCTTCATAATTTGAATCGCTTTCAGACAAATTTAAATTAACCAGTTTTGAATAAGTCTGTTTTAATTCATCCAATTTAGTTTTTTTGGATTCAATATTGTTTAATGTATTCTGTAAAAGCGGATTGTCTTGATTGGCATTTGAAAAGTATGATAAATTATTCTCCAATTGAACAATTTCATGTCCCAAATCTTGAATTTGCTTTCTCATTTTTCGTAGATCTTCATCCAGCTTTTTATCATCCTTAGATTGCTTATAATTTTCTACTTTAATATTTAATTGAATTTCATCAATGATGTTTTTGTCAATATCGAATTTTTTAATAAGATTTTTAATAGCTGAATTAAATTCTTTATTGATGTTCATATTCTCTCTGGGAACTTTTCCTATAGAATTCCATTGAATACTGTAATCATTGATTTTAGCAAGAGCATCTTCTTTATCTATAGCAGAAATGGAGGAAATTTCTTCCAAAAGATCTTGCTTTCTTTTTAAATTTTCGATCCATTCTTCATTAACTTTATTATTTCTTAATTTATATCGGTTAAAGAAATAATTGCAATTTTCTCTGAATTCATCCCAAAGTTTATCAGAATATTTTCTTGGAACATGACCAATATTTTTCCATTCATTCTGAATCTTTTTATAAAGATTTAAAGCAACTTCCCAATCTTCGCTGTCTTTATTAGCTTTAGCGATTTCCAATAGGTCGTTTTTCTTTTTAAGATTTTCTTGTTGGATCTTTTTTAAATCTTTATAAAATGTATTTTTCTTATTGTTAATTTCATGAAGCAGACTTTTAAATTTACTCCACGTGTCACTACTGGTTTCTTTAGGAATTCTTCCTGTAGTAAAGAAAGCTTCTCTTAAATTTTCTATTTTCTTAACATTATTTTGCCAGAAGGAATGATCGGGATTTTCAGCGGATGCTATAGTTTCAAGTTGAGAAATAATGGCTTGTTTTTTCTCCAAATTCGCTTGTTGTTCTTCTTTAATTTTTTCAAATAATTCAGATTTGCGTTCGTGAATTTTTTGGGTTATAGCTTTAAATTCTTGCCAAGTACTTTCTCTAAACTCTTCCGCCACAGGTTCTGCTTGTTCTTTCCATAGCTTGTGCAAATATTGCAGTTCATTTAATGCTTTTTGCACACTAGGCTCAGTTGTCAATTCTTCGGCTCTGCTAATAATAGCCCTTCTTTGTTCCAAATTATGAGCATAGTCCAATTCTTCAAGTTCCTTATTTAATTTGATAAATTCATGTGTATTATCTAAATGATGAAAATAGGTTCTGAAAACATCACCGGCTCTAGATTTAGGTATCTTACCTGCATTATGCCATCTTTCTTTTATATCTCTGAATTTTTTAAAAAAAGAACTGATCGATTCCATAGGGGTTGTATACAGCTCTTTTAATTCTTCAATTATCTGAAGTCTTTTATTGAGATTATTTTGCTCGTTTTGTTCTTGTTCTTTATAATATGAGTTTAGTTTTGTTTTATAGTCGTGGTAGGCTGAATTGAATTTGTTTTTTAAGAATTGATCGGGTTGATAACTTAGCTCGTCTCCACCTTCATTAAGGAACTTTTGTTTTCGTTCCGTTTCATGTTCATCAAATTTTTTTAAAAATATATCCCTTATGGAATTAATATTTTCTCCAATTAATTGAACTGGATAATGATTGTGAAGATATTTAAGCTCATCAATGAGTTTTTCTAATGAAAAAGATTCATAATCTTTTTCAGGAATGGTTGTTTCTTCAACGGATTGATCCTCCTTGTTGTTTTCAGAATTTAGCTCATCAATAGAATCTTCCTTAGAAGAATTTTTATTATATGTTGATTCTAAATTTTGAGTTGATTCAACCTTTTTTTCATTTCCTTCTGCATTATGCAGGTTATCCGATTCAGTACCCATATTTTTGATATTTTTCCAAACAAAAATATAAAAAATATTGCAAATGTGCTATATAAGTGATAATAAAATGTAAATGGATTAAATATTCAAAAAAACATAATTTTTATGTTGTTAAATAAATAAATCAAAAAAAAATATTAAAGTTAAATAAATCACAAAAAGTGTTAAATAAAGTAGAAATTCAATTTTTTTAGTTTTTAAAAATTTAAAATCTAAAAATTATATTAACAAATTCTTAAAGATATAAAGCACAATGTAAAAATTAATAAAAAAAAATTTTTATCTTTTTTACTATTTCGAATTTTAAGATGAAGAATTAAATTAGTGAAGAATTTAATTTATGGAAGATGAAATAGTAATTATAATTAAAAATTATAGAATATAAATATTAAATCCATTCAAGATCAAATATTTCAGAAAAGTATTTTTTAATAACTTTTTTCACCTCATCCGGGTTTACGGATATACCTAATTCTTTTTCTAAAGAAGTAACATATTTGTTTTGTATACCGCAAGGAACGATGTAGTCAAAATAGGAAAGGTTGGGGGATAGATTAAGTGCAAAACCGTGCATAGTGACCCATTGAGAGGCCTTTACGCCAATAGCACATATTTTTCTGGCCATAGGTTTATTTACATCAATCCATACGCCTGTTTCCCCGTTAGATCTTTCTCCTTTAATTCCATAAAAATTTATGGTTTTTATAATTACTTCTTCCAACAAGCGCATGTATTTGTGGATATCATTAAAAAAATTATCAAGATCAAATATAGGATATCCAACAATTTGTCCGGGACCATGATACGTAATATCTCCGCCTCGATTGGTTTTAATGAACTGAGCATTAATTTCTTGAAGTTTGATATTGCTGATAAGAAGATGGTCTAAATTACCATTTTTACCTAAGGTAAATATATGCGGATGAGAAACAAATAAAAAATAATTGGGAGTAAGATTTATTTCATTAGTTATTGATTTTTTGTTTTTTAATTTGATTGAAACAATATATTGGAGTAATTTTTCTTGCAACTTCCAAGTTTTAAGATAATCAGCATGAAGTAAATCTTTATATATTACTTTTTTATTTTGGATTTTATTCATTAAGCTAAAATAATTGTATAAATATAAAAAAGATAATATTTATATATGTTATAAATGAAATATTAAGATTAATAACTTGTTAAAATATAGCAGGGGATTGGGTTAAGAAAAAAAAATTTAACATTAATGTAACATTATTATATGTAAAACCCTTTCAATAGAAACTATGAAAGGGTTCATTAACACTAAAAAACTTTATTAAAGAACAACTAATTATTGATGCAAATATACATCATTTTTCTTAAATACAAAATTATTTAATAGATTTAAGTAAAAATTGTTAATAAAACGTTTAAACTTGTTACTATAATGTTAAGGCTAAAGTTTGAGGCAAAAAAATAATTTGCGCTCATTTTATTTTCAAGAATTAATATATATTAATTTTTTATTCACATAAATCATTAAAAATACAATTTCTTTACTAGTGCAAAATGAAATTTTTAAATTAATTTTGCTTTAAAAATTAGTGAAGATATAGATATAAATAATACAAATATGAGTTTAGAAATTAGTGATCAAACATTCAAAGATGAGGTATTAAGTTCCAAAGAACCGGTTTTGGTTGATTTTTGGGCTGAATGGTGTGGACCATGCAGAAGTTTAAAACCTATAGTTGATGAATTGACTGAAGAATTTAAAGGAAAAGTAAAAGTTGCTAAAATTGATATTGATGCCAATCAAGAAGTTTCAGTTGAATATGGAATCAGAAATATTCCTACACTTTTATTCTTTAAAAACGGACAAGTTGTTGACAAAGTAGTAGGGGTTCAGCCAAAAGAAAAGCTAGCAGAAAAAATGAATGCATTATTGGATTAATCCAATTAAATGATGAAAATAAAAATATCCTGAAATATTCAGGATATTTTTATTTATATAAATGCTATTTAAAAGTATATTAAATTTTACGCATACGTAAACTCTTAGGAGTTATTTCAAGATATTCATCATCTTTAATATATTCCATAGCTTCTTCTAATGAAAATTCAACTTTAGGGAAAATTTTAGCAGCTTGGTCAGATCCGGAAGCTCTCACGTTGGTTAACTTTTTACCTTTTATAAGATTAACTTCCAAATCATTATCACGACTATGTTCTCCGACTACTTGACCTTTATATATTTGATCTCCCGGTTCAACAAAAAATTTACCTCTATCCTGAAGTCGGTCGATTGCATAAGCCAAAGCCTGTCCCGTTTCAGATGAAATCATAGATCCGTTTTGTCTTTGTGGAATAATGTCTTTTACCGGTTCAAAATCTTTAAAACGATGATTAATAATAGCTTCTCCGGAAGTTGCTGTTAGAAGAAGGTTACGTAATCCGATAAGACCTCGAGAAGAAATATCAAATTCCAAATGTTGTAAATCACCTTTGGGTTCCATCACTTTTAATTCTCCTTTTCTTTGAGTAACCAATTCTATAGCTTTGCCGGATACAGCATCGGGAACATCAATTACTAAATGTTCATAGGGCTCATGCTTAACACCGTCAATCTCTTTAATAGTTACTTTTGGTCTACCTACTTGCAATTCATATCCTTCACGTCTCATAGTTTCGATAAGGACAGATAAGTGAAGAATACCTCTACCAAAAACATTGAACTTATCTTCGGAATCAGTTTCTTCCACTCGAAGGGCTAAGTTGATTTCAGTTTCCTTCATTAATCGATCTCTAAGGTGTCTTGAAGTAACGTATTTTCCTTCTTTACCGAAAAACGGTGAAGTATTGATAGTAAACAACATACTCATCGTAGGCTCATCAACTGCAATACGAGGCAAAGCTTCCGGTTCGTTCAAGTCAGCAATGGTATCTCCAATTTCAAAATCATCGATACCGATTACAGCACATAAATCACCGCTTCTAACAGATTCAACAGGTTTTCTTCCTAAACCTTCAAAGACTTGTAATTCTTTTATGCGTATTTTTTTATTTTTACCATCTTCCTGGCAAAGAGTATAATCTTTACCGGAAATTAAATCTCCACGATACACACGACCTATGGCAATTTTTCCCACAAAACTTGAGAAATCAAGAGAGGTAATTTGCATTTGAGGCGTTCCTTCTACATAAGGTGCTTCCGGTATTAATTCAATAATTTTATCTAATAAATATGTAATGTTATCAGTAGGTTGTTTATAATCTCCGGACATCCAACCTTGTTTAGAAGAACCGTATACCGTTTCAAAATCCAATTGTTCTTCAGTAGCGTCTAAATTAAACATCAATTCAAATACCTGATCATGTACATGTTCCGGTTGGCAGTTTTCTTTATCAACTTTATTAATTACTACGATGGGCTTCAATCCCAATTCAATCGCTTTACTAAGAACAAAGCGAGTTTGAGGCATTGGTCCCTCAAACGCATCCACAAGCAATAATACACCGTCAGCCATTTTAAGAACACGTTCAACCTCTCCTCCAAAATCCGCGTGTCCGGGAGTGTCAATGATATTAATTTTGACACCTTTATAGTTAACCGATACATTCTTGGATAAAATGGTTATTCCTCTTTCACGTTCCAGATCATTATTATCCAGAATCAAATCCCCGTCATTTTTTTCAACAACATTACAAGACTGAATAATTTTATCTACTAATGTTGTTTTTCCATGATCGACATGAGCAATAATTGCTATATTTCTAATTGATTGCATATATGATATTAAAATTCAGGTGCAAATGTAAGATATTATTGCTAAATATATGGTTTTGTGTTAGTAAATAAAAGCATAGTATTATTCATAATTTAAGGTTTTATTAATAGAAACTTAAAAACACTATTAAAATGAATAATTTAATTGTACTTTTGATTAGTATTTAAAAATAAGAAAATGAAAATATCTTATATCGTATTTTTTTTAAGTATTGTTTTAAGCATAAGTTCATGTAACAATTCTAAAAAATCAGAGAAGGCCCCAAATACGACCCAATCTAAAGATAGTACTCCGGTGGTACAATCTACGTCATTAGATACGATAAGTTTATCTCCAATTAAAAAAGTTCCGAAATTTGAAAATAAAGAGGTGGACAACTTTGTTCAGGAAACTAAATTATATTTTGAGCAAATAGCAGAAGCTACTCAAGCAGGTAATGATAGTAAAATTTTAGAATTGCAACTTAAAGCCAATGATATAGATGAAAATTATAAAAAGGTCTTAAAAAAATTAGATACTGAACAACAAAAAAATCTTAGAAATTGGTATATGCAATTAGTCGATGCCGCATCTAAATAATACCTTCATATTTTTTATCGTCTTTAAACGTATTAAAAAATAATGTAAGTAGTATTTTAAGTATAAAACAGATATTCATCATCATACATTATCTAAAATAAACTAAAATAGTTTTATCTTTATACGGATAAAACTATTTTTTATGCTAATTAAAACATATGGAAGTTCTGTCTATGGAGTCAATGCTCAATTAATCACCGTTGAAGTAAATGTAGATAAAGGAGTAGGGTATCAGTTAGTAGGTATGCCGGATATGGCAATAAAAGAAAGCGCACATCGAATTTCGGCAGCCTTAAAAAACTGTGGATATAAAATGCCGGGTAAAAAAATCACAGTAAACATGGCACCTGCAGATCTAAGGAAAGAAGGATCAGCTTATGATTTAACAATTGCTATGGGAATATTGGCGGCATCCGAGCAAATAAAAGGAGATCATCTCGATCAATATTTAATTATGGGCGAATTATCTTTAGATGGTTCTTTACAACCCATAAAAGGTGTTTTACCTATTGCAATACAAGCAAGAGAAGATGGTTTTAAAGGCTTTTTTCTTCCTAAACAAAACGCTAAAGAAGCTGCTATAGTCAATGATCTCGAAGTTTATGGAGTTGACAATATAAAAGAAGTCATTGATTTTTTTGATAAAAACATTCAATTAAATCCAACCATAGTAAATACAAGAGAAGAGTTTTTTGAGAATAATAATAAATTTCAATTTGATTTTTCAGAAGTCAAAGGTCAGGAAAATGTAAAAAGAGCTTTGGAAATTGCTGCTGCCGGAGGACACAATGTACTTTTAATCGGCCCGCCGGGAAGTGGAAAAACCATGTTGGCAAAAAGAATTCCCTCCATCTTACCTCCATTGACCTTATCGGAAGCACTAGAGACAACCAAAATACATTCCGTTGCCGGAAAATTAGGATTAGAATCTTCTTTAATGACAGTAAGACCTTATCGTAATCCTCATCATACCATATCAGGAGTAGCATTAGTTGGAGGAGGTGTTAATTACAATAGTAAATGATAAATTACATTTTGATAAAATAAATATACAAAAGATAAAGAACTCATATACATGGTAAATACTTTTTTAAACTTTTGGGTTATAAAGAATTAATGTTCTATTCCTCCACCATTCCATATTCCATCAGTTGCTAGCCAATATTCATAATGGAGTAGCCATTCGCTAGTCCAAGGAATTACTGTATCTGCTATGTACATTGTAGAGTTCCATTCATTTATATTTCTGTAATATAAGCATAGGTGTTGTTTCTCGTGAGAATAAACATGTTTTAATTTTTTTTCATCTTTAGGGAGCTTTAAGGGGAAAGGTGATATAATATATACGTTAGGATGTTGGTTCCTTTTATAATTTATTTTAATTGAATATTCTAAACTTAATTCTGAGGGTTTTATATTTCCATTCCAAATTAAGATAGTTCCCTTATTAATAATGTTACAATTAGAGTAAGGGAAATATTTCTTAAGCTTATAAGCTTGTTTAGATATTGATATTGAAGTTGGAGGAAAAAAATTAGTTGCCATGAAAATTATGAGGTTTGTTTATAATGCTACCTGTGGAACCCAATATTCCACTTTTAATACTCATTTTTTGATTTCCTGAAATTCTTTCTTCATAAGCTTGAGAAGACAACGTAGAAAAAGTTTTAGTGACTACTTGTTCACCAAACATAGGTTTCATTGAGTTGCTAATATTATGTAATCCTTTTTGAAGCTTAATATCTGAAAAATCTTTTTTAAGTTTATAAAGCCATTTGTAGAAATTTTCTTTTCTTTTGGGATAATTAACCCATTTATCAGCAAAATTTTCTTCTAAATTTACTGGATTTACAATTATTTTTTGTCCATTTCTCTCTTCAATATAAGAATCCATATTGTCAATTATATTTTTTAGAGCTGAAATTAAATTAGTTTCCTTTTTATAAGCTTTTGCTGCTAGAGTTGTAATTATTATAGACGTAGGCTTTTCATCATCTCCATTAAACATCATATCTCTATGACGTTTTAATATTTGGATAGCTCTCTGAAGAGGCAATTTAGTTTTTTGATATTCAGGGACGTTTTTTACAGAGTTACTAAATAAACGAACTTGCTCTTGTAAGCTTAAAGTAGCTTTATTGAAAAACCATATAGCAAATCCAAAAGGATTGGTTTTTAGCCAATTAAAAGTTAGTATTTCAGTCATATAATTTGCTGTTTTTTTATCTGTAATTCTGATAGCTAATGGATCTAAACTAGCGTCACTAATATATGATGAAGATAATTTTAATAGATTTTTTTTATAGTTTTCATCTATAATACTGGGCAAAATATCCATATGATAGTTTGCAGATTCAGAATATTTTAGTGTCCAACATCTCCTGCCCTCAGGTTTTAGCATTCCGAAATAGATGTCATGATTTTTCAATCTGTTTCCTACTATCTGTTTAACATCATATTGTGTCCACCGTAAATCTTTTCCTGAAAGTTCGCAGACTAAGTCGATATCAATATCATCTTGTTCAATTATAGGTTTTGTTATTGTACCAAGCATAAAAGAACCTTGAGGTTTGATGGTAGGAGAGTATTTAGCTAATGGGGATGGAGGTTCTGATAAATATCTACCTACAGCTTCATAACTGGAAACAGCCATATTATATTGACTTTCTGAAATATCTAGATTTTCAGTTAAAATTTCCAAAATTTTATTTAGCTCTTTTTCTTCATCATTTGTATACATAGGATAAGGTTTTAAAAGTTTTTATTAATGACTAATTTAGTATGTTGTCCAATACGGGCAATTTGTATATTGTTTTCCATTAAACGTAATTGTTCTATATCATCACAAGTAACAATTGCATATTTATTAGAAAGATCCATTTTTTGTTTAGAGAGTTTAATTAGCTCTTTTTTTTGTTTTTCATTGGGTAACAATTCAAAAATATCATAGATTAAAATTTCATAGCAATTAAAATAGTCACTCCAGCATAAAGATTTAGAGTATCGTCGAATATGTTTATGGTTAATAATTGAGAAAATTTTTGAATCAAGAATTCTAGTTTCTAGTAATTCTTCCGAAAACTCTCTTTTGAGGTCACTTTCTCTTTCAGAATTTCCTTCGAACCAATTAATTACATCTAATACATTTTTGCCTTTCACCATAAAACGTAGATCATTTATACTTTTTTTATCTATATCTAACCCATTAGATATGTTGTCTGGTTTATATCCCCATTTATTAAATAAACTATCATCTCCCCATCGTTTGTATACTCCACCTACAGGTTGTAATTGATTAGCGATTCTTCTGTTTAAAACCAGTAAATATTTATTAGTGTTAGGAATTTGAATTTTGTAAAGTCCACTAATAGAGAATCGAATATCCAAATTTCTATATTTTAAAAAATTTGTTTTAAAATATAAGGTTAAATAGTTTCGATTTTCCCATATAATATCTGTGCTTTTTTTTACAATAGGTTTGGCTAAGCTTAATAAAACTGTAGATAATTCTGCCATAATGATTATTTATATAAATTAATAATTATTTTTTTATTTAAGTAAAAGAGTATCTCCCTATACTTAATTTTAATTTATAAGAAGATACTCTTTAGAAATAAAGTTACTTTTCCTTACGCACTCCTTTAAAAGGTTTATTGCTAGAAGTCTTTACATCCATAAACTTACCTGTATTAGTATCACGTTTTACCCAAGAATCTGTTTTTGGGTTGTAAGTTTGTGAACGTTCTCTAATAGCTCCTTTTCTAGAGTTGTCTGTTGGTGGATTTTTTGCCATGGTAATTAAGAGTTTTAAATTATATAATAATCCTTTAACTTTTCGATATAAAGGACTTAACGAGAATATATGTTTATGATTCTATCATATTTAATATTATTCTGATACAAATATAATCATTATTTTCATATGTCAAAAAATATAAAAAATTAATTTTTTGTTTGTTAGTTACATAAACATTGCTATATTTACATAAAATTCAACTTTAGATATAAGTAAATGGAGAGTTTTAGGGTGGCTTTATATAAGATTATTGGAGAAAAAATTAAATCTAAAAGAGAAGAGTTAAAGATAACTCAATTAGAGTTATCTGAAAGTTTAAATATCAGTAGAGCTTCTGTTTCTAACATCGAAGTAGGAAGACATCAGATTCCTTTGGTTGTTTTATATTCTATTTCTCAAGTACTGAAAATAGATATTCAGGAATTAATCCCAAGTTATAAAGAAGTATCAGATTCTATACAAATTTTTGATTATATTGAACATATTGATAGAAGTAAGTTTGATGATGATGAGTTAGATTCTATAAAAAACATTATAATAAATATTTAAATTTAATATCATGATAAATCATAGAATAGAAAAAATTACTTTTGAAATTTTAAAAAAACTCAGAATAAAAAAAGTAGAAGATATTAATTTATTTAGAATCTCAGAGAATTTAGGAATTGATGTTAAAGGAGAAGATATGAATAGTGATATTTCTGGGATATTTGTAGTCAAAGAATCTAATGCTTACATTAGATATAACAATACTGAATCGGAAGTTCGACAGAGATTTACAATAGCTCACGAATTAGGACATTTCGTTTTACATAAAGATATCATTCCTTTATTTATTGATAGGGATGAAAAGATTATGTATCGAAATTCAGAATCAACTACAGGAGAAATTCGTAAAGAGAGAGAGGCTAATTCTTTTGCGGCATCGTTATTAATGCCAATAGATTTTATTAAATATGAGATCAATAAGGTTCCATTGTATGAAGATAATGTACCTTATTTAGCTGAAAAATTTAAAGTAAGTGAACAAGCAATGATATTTAGATTAGCTAATTTGGGGTATGATATAGGATATTTTTAATTTCTTGTTATTTCCCTCTCAACTCTGTAAAAAGTAGTTTTACTTATTCCGGCTTGTTTACATGCTTTATCAATGGGAATATTCTTAATTTCATACAGATGTTGTGCATAATTGTATTTTTCAATTGTTTCAGATTTAGCACCCTTAGGCCTACCTAATAATTTTTTCCTTTTCCTGGCATTAGTTAATCCTAATTTAGTTCTTTCGCTAATTAAGTTTCTTTCAAATTCTGCTACAGCCCCAAATATTTGTAGTATGAATTTGCCATTAGCTGATGTTGTGTCGAATTCAGGTTCACTTATACTTTTAAAATTAATTTCCATATTGTTAAATTTCTCAATAAGAGTAATCATATTTTTCAGGGATCTAAAGATTCTATCTGTTTTATAAATGATAACGGTATCTCCTTTCCGTAAACTATCAAACATAGAATTTAGTCCAGGACGGTCATCCCTAACTCCACTAACATGATCTGAAAATATTTTTTCACATCCATATTCTTTTAATAAGTCAATCTGAGATTGAATATTTTGTTCTTGTGTGGAAACTCTTGCATAGCCTATTTTCATATTTATAAGAATTGTTTGAGATAGTAATTTTTAGTTCCTTAAAACGATCGTTTTAAAGTACTCTTTTACTATCTTAAATTAGTAATTAAATATAGTGTTTTTTTTCGTAACATTTAATAGTTTTATAAATTATGTCTTTATGGAACTATATTACAATAATACATAAGTTAATGATAATAGTTTTTTTATTTTATCTTTATGGGGGTAAAAATAAATTATGAAAAGAAGAGTTCCAGGTATAATAAAATTTGATGGAGATGAAAATACAAAATGGATATTAGTATGGCATGGTAGGGCAAGTTATAATTTAGAAAAACAAACTTTTGAGGAAGAGTTGTTTTTTGTTACAGTAAGTGAACCATACTATGATTTTAAAAGTTGGGGAGATAAAATTTATAAAACAAAAAGAGAGTTATATTTATCTTTTATAATTCCTATAGGTACTATATTTAATCATTTAGGGCATGTTATACATTATCCATCAATACAAGATTTTTCAAAATCATATGAGGTTATATTAAGTAATGAGAAAGGAAAGAAGAGAGGGAGTTTATTTGAATATTTTGAAGATACTAAGTTTTCTTTAATAGAAGAAGATGTCTTTGAAGATATTAACTATTTTCAAGGGGTTATTACTAGTAAAATTAGAAAAAATAATATAAATAAGAATTTAATAACAGAATTTGTTTTTCCTCCATCTTCCATCTTAAAGGCTTTTTTTAATGAAACTATTAAAGAGTTATTGAAACCTGATTTTTGGCTTAAGATTATAAACTATTATATAAAAGTGGAAGATGAAAAGAAAATAGGTGTTTTAGAATATAATCCTTTAAATCAGGTGAATGGCAAATTAAGAGAAAAGGAAGTGAAGGAATTATGCCGATATTTGTTTACTATAGATACCCAAGGAAAAGAAATGTTATTTGATATAACAGACCGCTTCAAAAAGCCTTTTCATAATCAAAATAATAAGAGTTATTTATTTTGTAGGTTACCATATTTAGGTGTAATGAAATTTACTGTAATAGGTATGTTTATAAATAATATTGAGAAGGAGACTTATATAAAAAATAGATTCTTAGTTTTTGATATAGTTGGTGGTGTATTAGGTAACAATGAAAATTTGGTAAACTTATTTGAAGTTCAGGAGGATATACATGCAGTTAGTAAAAATCAGAATAATTCAACTGAAAGTAAAGAAGATAAAGACTTATTGCCTTATAATAAGCCTATAGTTGATAATAATGAGCATATTACAATGGATTTAGGAGATATTGAAGGGACAAATGCTACTCCTATACAAAATGAAATAGATCCTTTAATGAGTATTATGCCACAAATAAATTTTAATTTTATAAAAAGAGAAGATCAGAATTTTAGTTATTATCCGGATAATTATTACCCAGTTGAAATTAACAATTTTACTCAGAATACGGACATTTCTACAACTAGCACATCTCAAACAATTCAATTCACAAATTTAGGGGGTGAAAATATTCATTTGTCAGTACTTTATGAAGTATTAAAAAGAATGAAACAGGAAGATTTTCAGATTGAGATTATAAAATTGGAGAATACTCATGGAAATTTATCTTATCCTCCTATATCAACTAACAAACCAAAAATTTTATTTATAGTTCAGATAAGTAAAAACGGAAGATATTACTGTCTAGTAGAAAGCTATGTTAATACTAGTATGGTTTTAATGAGATACAATAGCTATAATGTTAAATTTAATGGATCAGAACTAAGTAAAGTATTGAGATTTACCATAGAAAATTTTGATTTTTCCTGGTCTCATTTGTATCGTAATAAGAGATTAGAAAAGGTATATGGAATAAAACTTTTTCAACCTATGGATCATAATTTATACTTTAGGAAGCAGGAGAAGGAAGCTATTAAGCAGATTGATACAGATAAAATGATAGATAAGTTATATACTAAACTGGTAAAATTAAAATTAGAGAAAGACTTGGAAGATAAATATTTTTGATTTTCTCATGTGTAATTGCATATTATTGTAAAAACATAATTTAGTTAATAGTATTTTTAATGAACCAATAAGGTAGTACTTTATCCTGATCTACATAGCTTTTATGAACTCTTCCATTAATAAGTGTTTTTTTGAGTTTTAAAGGATTGTTCAATAATTTGGCAATAAAAGGAAGGGTTTCAAGCCTTTGTTCTATAGTCCAATATTTAATGTGTTCTTTTATCGTAGATGATTTTTTTAATTTGTGATTAATAGAAAGAATTGCTTCTTTAAATCGATTATTTCTTCTTTGCCCCCTTACTTTGTAAGAAAGATACAACAAAGTGTATATATAGAAAAAGGAATAAGAACATACTTTATTATATCCAAGTTGTATGGTTGAATCTATAAACCTTTGATATTTTATTTCAAAGGGTAAAGGTAAGAGAGTGGGAGTGTATTTTCTTAAATCCTGATTACAATTGTAACAAAGGTAAATCGGTTTAAAATCCATGGTTGAAACATTATTACTCATATTTATTCTATGAAAGGCTATCGGGGCGGAACAAGAAAAACATCTATCCAATAGATATTGGTTGCATTCTACACAAATTAGAGAGGTAATAAGTCTCCATGATTTTTTGTAATAGTTTTTATTTTTTAAACAACAAGAACAAAGTGAGAGACCAAATCTTTTTCTTTTTCTATGATTGATGCCTAAAGGTAGTATGTTATTAGTGTAAGTCCCTTTTTCTCCCACTTTTTCAAAAGCATAGGATTCATAGATGGTGAGAAACATTTTTCTTATATCATAATTATTTAAAGGGGTGTGGTGCTCTAAGATATTAATAAGATTTTCAGGGGCGTATAGATCTATATCTCTATTCATAATTGGAAAATCTTTTCCAAAATAATTTTGAATAAAGGTTTGGGGCTTTACATAATGGTTGATAGCTAATCGACATAACCAAGAAGAAAATAATTCATCTTCTTCAGGGGGTAGATAGTGAGGAAAGATATTTTTATTTATAGATTTAATAAAAACCATAGATTAAGCTATAAATCTCCTTTTTCTATTTTGTGGGGGGGTATAATCTATCTGGTCAATCAAGCTTTTATTTATTTTTTCAATACCTAATTGGATAGCCATGATAGAGCTTAATTCTAATATTTTTGCAATTTCTCCAATTAGTCCATCACTTAGAGCCAGAATTTTAGTAACAAGATTATTATCAATTAGATTAGATTCTTCTTTAAGGGGTAATAATTTCTCAAAACTTAGTAATAGACGTTTTAATTCTAAATCATTATTCCATCGAGGAAGAACTCTAGGTTCAAATCTATTGGCAAGTTGTTGATCTGATTGTATAGCATTAAAAGCAAGATTAGTTCCGGCACAGATTAAAGGAATTTGAAGATCATTAGATAGATGCTTGATTACATTTAAAAATGTCCTTTGTCTCATAGGCGAACCTGCTAAAACATGGTGAATTTCATCTATAATTAATACTTTGGTTTTTAAATCAATAAGTAAGTTTTTTACTCTAATATACCTGCTCTCAATTTTTTCAGAAGTTCTGTAAGGGGCAAATAATTTTTCTAGTATAGCATTATAAAATCTTTTTTCATCCGGTTCTGGAGGAGCTTGGATCATTAAAACAGGATTGATCAATCTACTGGTATCTTCATCTATATAGGCTAGATGTAATTGATTGAACTTTGAAAGTATGGCTGTTTTACCGTTATTGGAATCTCCAACAAGTAAAAGGTTAGGCATTCTATGAGATTTTGGATAGGTGAGAAAGTCATCCATAATGTTTAGTATCTTCTTTGCATGAGTATATCCTATCCACTTAAATTTTTTACAGGCAACTATTCTTTCTTCGTTGGTTGCTTTCTGTACAAATTCTTTGGTTTTAAGTTGTAAATGTTTCATCTTCTAAATCTTCAAAAGGGAGTATGGTTTCAGTATTAATGATTTCAGATTCAATTGTTTTGTGAGCTGTTTTTAATGGCTCACTTCGGAAAATATCAACATAGTCTAATTTTTGCTTTCTTTTAGTTTCTCTAACCACTTTTTCTTCTAAATCGTTTAATTCTCGGTAAGCATTAAAAATATTATCTTCGGTTATGTTTATCTTATTACTTTTTAATTTTTTGAGTAGGTCTCTATACTCCCAAATTGAAATTGGAGGGAAAGAAGTATTTCTATAGGGAATATTAAAATACTCATTTTGTTTGGGTTCAAAAAAATAAACTATACTTATATCTCTAGGATCTCTTTTAAAAACATGTAATTTATTTTCTTTCTTATTATTATCATAATCATGAACATAGTTTCTTAAAATATCATCATAATAATGAATATGATCTATAACTACTCCATATTCTTGTATGGTTCTTTCAACATAGGGCATAAAATCTAACCTTACTTTTCTTTCATTATATATTCTAGCAGGAATTCCTCTTCCTATTTGAGAGCCCAAACCTAGGATTCCTTCTTCCCATTTTTCTTCAGGAGTTTTATCAAGTGAAGAATGTATTCTTTTATGGTAAACTTTAGTAATGTATAAGGTTAACCATTTTTCAAATTCATTTAAAGTAAATGCGGCATTTTTCTCTGATTGATATTTTTTTCTTTCAGCTTCAGATGAAAAAGTAGTACCAGGTAAATTATGAATTTCTTTAGAAAAAGTACCTAGTAACCTTTCAATATGTCCTCCCCAATGTGGAGTTCCTATAGGTCTAAATTGTAATTTTATTCCATAATCCTGACAGGCACGTTTTAGCATATTTCCTCTAAATTCTTTGGCATTATCTACATGGATAGTATCCATAACTCCCCAACAATTCCATTCCGTACTAATTCCTAATTTTTCAAGCCAGATTTCCTTAGGAAGAATAGTATTAGATATACACATTCCTGTACCTAAAGCTCCGGGAGTTTCATAGGATAGGTAAAAGCCTACAACCATTCTACTATAAATATCAATAGCTAAGGTTAGCCAAGGTCTTTTATAGGGTTTCCTAAACTGCTCATCGACAAGAATAATGTCGACTAAAGTATGATCTATTTGAACTACAGATAAGGGGTATTCCGCTTCGAAATGATTTTTCAAAGGTTCAAATTTATATTTAGCTTCTTTTATTCCTAGACGTTTTTTTATTCTTTCTTCTTCAGAAATATTTTTTATTCTATTTCTTATGGTATTAGAATGAGGAGGCTTAATTCCTAATCTATTGCATTCTAATTCAATCTCTAGTATAGTTTTCGTAATGGATTTTCTTGATTTAGTTAGATAAACAGAATGGATCTTATTTTCTATTATATGGTTTAATTTCTCTGTAAGCCTACTTTTTCCTATTCCTCCGGTATGTTTTTTTCCGGCTAGAGAAGATACTAATTCTGTTTCATCAAATAATTTAATCCATCTATATAGGGTAGGGATGCTTATTTTGGTTTCATTGGATACTTCTTGTATAAGAGCTAAATCTCCTCTTTTATTTAAAATAGGTTGTATTATATTGTACCTGTATAGAGCTTTTTCCCATTCTTTTTCGGATAGACTATGAATTTCTTTGATTTTAGAAATGTGATTAGGATCATAGGGTTCTACTAAATTTACAGGTATAGTATGAATAATATTAGTGTCTTTTTCTTCTATGGAAATAGTACATACATCTATTATTCTTATAATAATACACTCTTTGTTTTTGTATAATACTTTCTCTCCCTCAGTTATATATAATCTTTTCATGGTATTATAATTTGTCAATCCATATCATGGAATTCATGTTCAATTTACTATTTTTATCATAATCAAAAAAATGATTAGCAACAGAATACCATAATACATAAAGTAATTCTGCTTGTCGTTCTTTTACTAATGATGCTTCTCGAATTAAATTAGAAATTGATATTTTTTTATGTTTCTTTATAATATCAGAAAGAATTACGGTGTCGTTATAATTAATTTTGATGAAAGGATCTTGAAAATGCAGTAGGAATTTAGCATTGAATAATTTATCAATATAGATATCATCTTCAGTTATAATTTTTAAATTGAAATTATTTTCTTTGCAAAATTTATTTATTGTGCGTAACTCTTTTAAATAATTATGTTGAAATTCATTTAGTTCTTCTCTCCCTTTGATAAATATTACCTCTGTATTTTTAGTATGGTATTTTACAATATAGTTAGGGACAAAAGGAAAATTTTTTTGTGATTTCAGATATATACTAATAGGTGCTTCATAGTAAAATAAAATATCTGTATCATATTCTAATAAATAAGAGTATTGCAGTTCTAATTCGTTTTTATCATGAAATAATGAGTTATTTATAATAGTATTAATTTGACTGGTTAGTTGAACATTTTCTAAGTCAAGATATTTTTGTTTATTTAGGCTTATTCTCACCATCTTTTATTAATTTTAAGGTTTTAAATAAATGTTTATGATAGTTTTATCATCTTCTTTTGTAAAAAAGAAATATTAAAGGAATGTTTTTATCAAAATCTATTGGAGTTTACAGGAGGAAGCTATCCGCAACCCGGAGAAATTTCTCTTTCTCATAACGGCGTACTTTTTCTGGATGAACTGCCTGAATTTAATCGCCAAGTATTGGAAGTCATGAGACAACCTTTAGAAGACAGGATTGTAACTATCTCAAGAGCAAAATTTACGATCACCTATCCGGCCAGTTTTATGTTGATTGCTTCCATGAATCCTTCTCCTTCCGGATATTTTCCAAATGACCCTAAAAATACGAGCACTATACAAGAAATGCAAAGATATAAGAATAAAATATCCGGGCCGTTACTCGATCGAATCGATATTCATGTGGAAGTTTCACCAGTACCTTTTGATGATTTATCGGATAAAAGGAAAGGAGAGTCAAGTTCAGAAATAAGGGCAAGAGTGGTAGAAGCAAGGAAAATTCAAACTCAAAGATATAAAACAGCGGAAGGAATCCATTATAATGCTCAAATAGGTCCTAAACAATTAGATGAATTTTGTTTGTTGGACGACGTCTCCAAAAATTTACTAAAGTCTGCCATTGAAAAATTGGGTTTATCTGCCCGAGCCTATGATCGAATCTTAAGAGTGGGCAGAACGATAGCAGATTTAGATAAATCTGAAGTTATCCAAGCTCACCATATTGGAGAAGCTATACAATATCGTAGTCTTGATCGGGAAGGATGGTGTAAATAAATGTAAATTTTTAAAAAATTATTATTAATTTGAACAAAGAAAATAATAATAAATTATGATAAGAAATGTTCAACTATCCGATGCATTAAGAATAGCTGAAATTTATAATTATTATATAGAAAATACGGTCATTACCTTTGAAGAAAAAAAAGTTAGTGCCCGGGAAATAGAAAACAGAATCCAAAAAATATTTGCAAAAGGCTATCCTTATATAGTATATGAAAAAGAAGGAATAGTACTCGGATATGCATATCTGAATACTTGGCGAGAACGTTCGGCTTATGATATAACATTAGAAAACAGTATTTACCTGGATTATAATCAAACCCATCAAGGAATAGGTAATGAATTGCTTACAGACCTGATTGAAGAATCAAAAAAGATAGATATACATTCCATTATAGGAGTAATATCTTTACCGAATGAGCCCAGTAGAAAATTGCATCGGAAAACAGGATTTAATCTGATAGGAAATTTTAAAGAATCAGGAAAAAAATTTAATCAATTGATAGATGTTGAATTTTGGCAATTACTATTGGATTGAATAAATAAAATCTATAATAAAAATCAAAATAATTTAAAAAACAATAAAAATGATACATCATATTGTAATGTGGAAGCTTAAAGAAAGCGATAAAAAAAATAATGCTTTAAAAATAAAAAATGATTTAGAAGCTTTAAAAGATCGAATTAAGGAGTTACAATATATCCAAGTAAATACCAATATGGAGATTGCTCCACAGTCAAATTTTGATATACTGTTAGATTCCCGATTTAAAAATTTTGAAGATTTAACTCTATATGCAAATCATCCGGAACATCTTAAAGTGGTGGAGTTTATAAAAACAGTGGTTGAACAAAGAGTAGCTATCGATTACGAAATATAGTTACATAGTAATTGATTATTAAAAAGGATGTTTACTTACACTACACATCCTTTTTTTATTCTTGCTTTATGGATAATATAAATTTTAATGCCAATTTAACTTCAACAACTAAATAAAATATCCGATTATTCTTTCCCCTAATACGATCAATTTATGGGTAAAATGATGGATGGTGAAATGCGAATAATGTAATTTTTTAGAATATTTATATATAAAAATTACAAATTATTTATTAAATGACTCTTTTTTTTAGAATTTAAACAAAGATGATTAAATTTGCATCCACTATTTAACAAATTAATTATTCATGAAATTACCGGCAATAGTTCAATTGCATATTATCGTATTTATTTGGGGATTTACCGGTGTAATTGGTAAGCTTATCTCTCTTAATGCTATACCTTTGGTATGGGGTAGGACCTTGGTTGCAGCTTTTATTTTATTTTGTTATTTATATTTTTCAAAAGGAAAAAATTTTAAAATTTCCAAAAAGCTGATGTTACAACTTTTGGGGTGTGGAGTAATTGTAGGTACTCATTGGTCATTGTTTTATGGATCCATTAAAATATCCAACATTTCTATTGCCACTTCAACCCTATCAACAGGAACTTTATTTGTGGCTTTTTTAGAGCCCTTTTTTTTCAAACGAAAAATCAAAATTTCTGAAATAATTTTAAGTTTAGTTATTATAATATGTATACTTTTTATCTTTAATACAGAAATGAGTTATTGGAAAGGTATACTACTTGGTATCGGATGTGCATTCTTGTCGGCCTTGTTTTCAGTAGTAAACGGAATAATGCATTCAAAAGAAAGTCCAGAAATAATAACTTTCTATGAAATGGCAGGAGCTTTTGTAACCTTGACGGTTTTTATGTTTTTGTTCAATGATTGGGAAGCCATAGCTACCATAAAAGCTTGGGATATCCTATGGCTTTTAGTGTTGGGCGGACTTTTAACCAGTTTTCCTTTAGTTATGACCATGAAGCTGATGAAACACATTACGCCTTTTACACTTATGCTTTCCATAAACTTAGAGCCTGTATATGCTATTTTAATAGCCTTTTTAATTTGGAAAGATTCGGAAAAAATGAGTCCAGTATTTTATATTTCAACTGCTGTCATGATTGCTGCCATCTGTTTTAACGGTTATTTAAAATCTAAAAATAAAAAGATCTAAAATCAATAAAGTTAGCATTTGCATTATTTTTGAGTTTACATAAGATTAATATTAGACATATGCGTACTGTCCCTAAAATTCTTATGATATTCAGACTCTTACTAGCTCTCCTAAGCATTATTTTATCTTATCACTATGGAGAAAGATGTGTTCCCATGCTTGTTTTAATACTATGCTTGGGGTTGACTTCCGATATATTGGATGGAATTATTGCCAGAAAGTATCAGGTAGCAACTGAAAATTTAAGAAGAATGGATAGTTTTATAGATATTATATTTTGGCTATCTCTTGCAACCTCAACAGGAATAGTTCGACCTGGGATCATTGAAGCCAATTTGATATTTATTGTAGGTTTAGTAATATTAGAAGGAATAAATGCGCTAATTAGTTTCTTGCGATTCAGAAAAGAAGCAAGTACCCATGCGTATTCTTCAAAATTTTGGGGAATAACTTTATTTTTAGCACTTATATCAATACTGGGGTTTAATTACGCTGGATTCTTTTTATATCTGACTATAATTGTGGGATATATTTCCTATGTTGATGTTTTACTTATACTTATACTATTACCTCATTGGATGCATGACGTACCGAGTTTTTTTCATGCTTATTTAATTAGAAAAAAAATTAATTTAAAGAAGAGTACATTAGGTTCAGTTACTAATTAAATACTTTAGAAAGTTTAAATAAAATAGATCATAACAATCGGAAACAACTTATTTTAAAAAATTTAAAATTTTAATTTTAAATGTTGAAAGATTACAAAAAAGACCTAATTATAGCGCTATATTCCTTACCGGGTATATTAATAATCTATAGTTTCGGATTTATCTTCAATAATATCATTTTTGCAAGTATAGCTGCAGGAGGTGCTGTGACGGCGGGATATGGAGCAAATAAAAAAATATTAAAATATCCTTTTGCGCCCATGATCATAGCCGTTCTAGGAATGAGTATATGTGCTGCATTGGGTTCATTAATAGGACATTTCTATTTTTGGTATATAGTCTGTTGTGTATTATTGGCCTGTTTAGCAACCTGTGTGGGAACTATCGATCAAAATGCTTGGTGGATTGTTTTACAATGGTCTATTGCTTTTTTTGTAGGAGGCTATTATGTGGGAGATATTTATGCCGCTCTGCATAGAGGTGTTTTAATTCTTGCAGGAGGTTTATTTCAATCTATTTGTATTATTTTTCTCATTGAGAAATCATCATTTGAAAGAAATATTAGTAACCCTGAGGAGCTTCTGATCATTTTTAAAAACATATATGAAGATATTGATAAAAAAATACGCTTCCATATGACCATCATCTATACCGCATTAACCATTTTAGTTTGCTTTTTCTTTATAACTGTTTTCGATATCAAATATTATTACTGGGCTGTTATGACTGCCTTAGTTATTTTGAAACCTGATTTTATTGATACCCTGAAAAAAGCAAGTATAAGGTTGATGGGAACACTTCTGGGTATTGTCATAGCTACTTTTTTAATATGGTGGTTTCCATCAAGATATATCATGGCATTGGAAATTCTGATATCTTTATATGTTTGCTATGTATTTGCCAACCACAGATATGCAATTTTGTCAACCTTTTTAACGATTACAACCGTATTAATGTTTGCAATTAATGGGTCATCGGGTAATGAAATAGCTATGGACAGATTAATTGCCACCTCGATTGGAGGAGTATCGGCCATATTAATTATGAGTTTAAGTTTATTGCATATTCGATTTTTAAAAAGTAAAAACTAATACTGATCTTTTAGAATTAGTGGTTTTTATTATTTTTTAAAACTTCTTCAAAATGATTTTCAGCCCAAGTGATCATCATCTGAATGGAAGGCATTAAACTGATACCTGTTTCCGTAAGACTATATTCAACCCTAGGCGGGATTTCAGCATAGGCTTTTCTTTTAATTAAATTATATTTTTCCAAATTTTTTAGCGTGTTGGTAAGCATCTTTTGAGAAATATCAGGAAGTTCATTTTTTATTTCTCCGTAACGCATCGTTTTGCCGGAATATAAAACAGCTAATAATAATAAAGACCATTTATCGCTAAATCGGCTTAATATATTTCTTATGGGACAGATGGGATATTTTAAATCGAGTTTATGAGCTTTCATTTTTCTATCAAATATACATATTACTCTCCAATAGAGTACAACTATAAATAATAAAGTAATAATTTATAGTTAAATAAATGTTAAAATTAAACATATAATTAGCTGATAATCAATAATTCTAACTTTAGCGGTTCGTTACGAGCCTGCTTGTGAACATAAGTTGTTCGGGCTAAATTCGAATCATAAACTTATTTAAATATATATAAAAATGAAAATATCAATACTAGGAACAGGAAATGTTGCACAAGCGTTAATTAACGGATTAATTAATGAAAAGTATAATGTGGTAGTTGGTTCAAGAAATTTCGAAAAAGGAAGTGAAAATATAGAAAAACTAAAACAAGTTAATAAAACCCTATCCATTGTTTCCTACCAAGAGGCTGTTGCATTAAGTGAAATTATACTTCTTTCAATTCCCGGATTTGCGCTTATAGAAACCATAAAGGATATTGGAATTAAAAATTTTGAAGGTAAAATACTTTGGGATATTACAAATGCATTTTCATCGGAAGCTCCGACTAATGGAGTAATAAAATTAATTTCATCTCCGGAAGAATCTCTGTCAGAAAGTGTACAAAAGCTTTTGCCATTATCGCATGTTGTTAAAGGAATGAATACCATAGGTGCGCATCTTATGTATCAGCCCTCACTGAAAGAAAACGGTACCGCATTTATTGCCGGAAATAATGAAGAGGTTAAAAATACAATTTCTACAATAATTAAATCTTTAGGTTGGAATACCTATGATGCAGGTAAACTAGAATCTTCACGAGCATTAGAGTATATGGGACAATTATATGTAGCTCAAGGTATTTTATATAATAAATGGAATTCAACTTTTAAGTATATAGATTAAATTTTATCATGTAATAAAACATATATAAATCAAGTAAATTGAAAATCGATGAAAATAAATATTATAGAAAATGCATATTTTCTACTTTTTGTTGTGATTATAAACATTTCTGAAATAAAAGCACAAAAAGTTATAGATTTAACGGAGACTCATTTGAAAGCGATAAATACATTTATGACATTTGAAAAAATGGATGGCGATAAAGTAGTAAGAGTCATTAAGGATCCATCAATCAAGAAATTTGATGAACCTACTTATGTACGAATCAATAATGTAAATTTTGCCAATGGGATCATAGAAGTAAAAGTGTTAAGTCGAATTTTGGATGATGCTCCGAATTTTGCCCGAGGATTTATTGGTATAGCCTTTCATATAAATGATTCAAACTCTAAGTTTGAAAGTATATATGTTCGCCCTTTAAACGGAAGATCCGAGAATCAGGAACATAGAAACAGGACCATACAATATTTTTCTTATCCGAATTATAAGTATCAACGATTGAGAAATGAATTTCAAAATAAATACGAGTCCTATGCAGATATGGCACTAAACGAATGGATACAATTAAGAATTGAAGTTCAAGGGCAAAAAGCTCAATTATATATAAATGATAATAAACAACCCTCACTCATCGTAAATGATTTAAAATTAGGAGGAAATGCGACAGGAGCTATCGGACTCTTTGTTGATGTAGGCACTGAAGGATATTTTAAAGATCTGAAGGTTTATCTACAATAATAAAACCTAAAATAAAATTCCGACTTTAAAATAGAGTCGGAATTTTTATTAATTCAACCTGAAATCTAAATACAGATCGTTTCTTAATACATCTAAAATTTGTTTATTTATATTTACTCTTCGGTTCATTGATTGAGATTCTAAATACACATTGTTCTTTTTATCGATAATTTCAAAGTGTATATCTTTTGAACCTGCATTTTCATCACATACTTTATTTAAAGTAGTAATGGTATTTTCATCTAAATTTTCCAAGTTTATCTTAATGGTTAATTTTTTAGCATGTTTTCCGATCACATCGCTAAGTTCTTCGATATTCAGCACGTTTATATATACAAAGCCGTTATCTTTAATCATTCCTACCGTGATTTTTACCAAAACAAATAAATTAGGAATAAGATATTTTTGCAAATCCAGATAATTCTTTTTAAGCTTAAGAGAAATAGTACCTGTTTTATCTTCCAAATCAAAATAGGCGATTCTTGTTCTGCCGTCGTTTATTTCCTTGTGCTCAAAACGTGAGATCATACCGGCGATATACACTTCCTTATTAATATAATTTTCTTTATTTTCATTAATTTCGGAAATATCAACAGGTTTAATCAACGCAATTTCGTATTTGTAATTATCCATTGGATGAGCGGATATATAGATACCTACAACTTCTTTTTCTCTGCCCAATTTATACATGGTACTCCATTCTTCCGTTTCAGAAATTACCGGTTTCATAACATCAAATCCTTCATCCCCCAAGTCTCCAAATAAAGAATTTTGAGCAGAATTCTTATTATCCTGATAGGCAATCCCGTATCTTACCAGCTTTTCAATAGTGCTGGTACCATTTTCTTCTTTAAAAAATTGGGCACGATTATTATTGGCTAGTCCATCAAAAGCTCCTGCCAATACTAAATTTTCAAGAACTTTTTTATTTATATTTTTTAAATCTGTCCTTTCAAAAAATTCAAACAGATTTTTATATTTTCCCTTAGTTTGTCTTTCACTTACTACAGCTTCAACAGCATTTTCACCGATTCCCTTAATAGCTCCCATTCCAAAACGGATAGCACCTTTTTCATTTACGGTGAATTCATAATCACTTTCATTAACATCAGGTCCGAGCACTTCCAATCCCATATTTTTACATTCTTCCATAAAGAAACTCAAAGTGGTAAGATTGTTAAGGTTATTGCTGAGCAATGCGGCCATAAATTCTGCAGGAAAATGAGCTTTTAAATAAGCGGTTTGAAAGGCAATAAATGCATAACAAGTGGAATGAGATTTGTTAAAAGCATATTGAGCAAAAGCTTTCCAGTCTTCCCATATTTTTTTTAATTTATCTTCAGGATGACCTCTTTCGATAGCTCCCTCAAGAAAACGAGCTTCCATTTTATTTAAGACTTGAATTTGCTTCTTACCCATAGCTTTTCTTAGCACGTCCGCATCACCTTTACTAAATCCGGCTAATTTTTGAGAAAGAAGCATTACTTGTTCTTGATAAACAGTAATACCGTAAGTATCCGCAAGATACTCTTCCATATCCTCTAAATCGTAAGATATTTCTTCCTTTCCATGTTTACGATTGATAAAGTTGGGAATATATTGTAAAGGTCCGGGACGATACAAGGCATTCATGGCAATCAAGTCCTCAAACTTATCGGGTTGCAATGCTTTGAGGTGCTTTTGCATTCCGGGGGACTCGTATTGGAAGATCCCTACTGTATTTCCATTTTTGAATATCTCATAGGTTTTATCATCATCCAAAGGAAAATCATCAGGATTTAAAACTTCACCGGTCCTTTTTCTAATAATTTCAATGGTATCGGCAATAATCGTCAAAGTACGTAAACCTAGAAAATCCATTTTTAACAATCCGGCACTTTCTACCACGGAGTTGTCAAATTGGGATACCAACAAAGAGGAATCTTTGGCCACGGCAACCGGTATTAAATTAGTAATATCTTCCGGAGTAATAATTACTCCACACGCATGAACTCCCGTGTTCCGTAAACTACCTTCGAGTTGATAAGCATTTTGTATTACCCGCCCTTCCAGGTCATATTCATTAAATTTTTGTTTGAGTTGAAGCACTGGAACAGACTCCTCTTTACCAAAATCTTTAATTAACTCACTTTCTGTTTTATTTTTTAGCTTGGTTAAATTTAAGGTAGAGGGTAGGTTTTTTGATAAGCGGTCCGTATCGCTTAAGGGCAATTCAAGCACTCTTCCTGCATCCCTTATTGCGGAACGTCCGGCTAATGTACCGTAAGTAATTATTTGAGCAACCTGATTTTCTCCGTATTTATCTACCACCCATTGAATGATTTTTTCACGTCCTCTATCGTCAAAATCGATGTCTATGTCGGGTAAGGATACCCGATCCGGATTTAAGAAACGCTCAAAAAGTAAATCATATTTAATAGGATCTATATTAGTAATCCCTATACAATATGCAACGGCTGATCCGGCTGCAGAACCTCGACCCGGACCAACAGATACACCCATTTTACGCGCTTGTGAGGTGAAATCCTGTACAATAAGAAAATATCCGGGATATCCCGTTTTGGCTATGGTTTCCAACTCAAATTGTAAACGATCTTTAGTATCTTCGGATAATTGGTCACCATATCTTTTTTTAGCACCTTCCCAGGTAAGATATGCTAAGTAGGCATTTTCTCCTCGCTTACCTCCGTCCACTTCATCTTGAGGGTCTTTGAATTCATCAGGTATATCAAATTTAGGAAGTAAAACATCTCGGGTTAATTGATAGGGTTCAAATTTTTTGATAAAGTCTTCAAAATTTTCAATTGCTTCCGGTATATCTGCAAACAATTGAGCCATTTCTGTTTGAGATTTAAAATTATATTCATCATTAGGAAGACCGTATCTTCTTCCAAAACCTCTGCCCTTAGGGGTAGATTGTTTTTCTCCGTCTTTTATACATAAAAGGATATCCTGGGTTTCTGCTTCTTTTTTACTAATATAAAATGTATCGTTTTGAGCTAAAACCTTGACTCCGTATTTTTTGGCAAATTTTATTAAAACTTTGTTGAGGTGTTCCTCTTCATCTAAATGGTGCCTTAGTAACTCTACATAAAAATCATCACCAAATAATCCATGCCAATAGATAAAGGCCTCTTCTGCCTGCTTTTCTCCCACATTTAAAATTAGACTGGGAATTTCTGAAGATAAACTTCCGGTAGTTGCAATTAAATTTTCTTTATATTGTTCAATAAGTTCTTTTCCAATTCTGGGATAGCCTGCATACAAACCTAGTTTATATCCTAAAGTTGATAATTTAGAAAGATTTTTAAATCCTTCATGATTTTTAGCAAGTAATATCTGAGTATATCTACGATCCGGATTATCTTTTGTAAACTTATTTTGTAAATAAGTTTCAGATATATACAGTTCACAACCGATAATTGGTAAAATCTCATTTTTTAAAGGTTCAGAACCATTGCCTTCTAAAATTTTAGCATTATGATCTTTAATAGATCCATTAGCTTTTTTTATTTCATTGAGAAAAGCAAATGCACCCATCAAGTTGCCCGTATCCGTTACACCTAAAGCGGGCATGTTATATTCTAAGGTTTTTTTTATTAAATCAGAATGTTTACTGGTAGAAGTAAGTATTGAATAAACCGAATGATTGTGAAAGTGGAAAAAAGATGAATAATTTATTTCATCTACAGATTTTTTAGTACTTTCTGTTTTCCCTTTTAGTTTTTTATTAAAATCTTTGACCTGTTCACGAATAACAATATCAAAAGGTTGAAAAGGTTCAGGATGAGTTTCAATAAAAGCACTTAATTCTTCTTCTGTAAAATTCAGCTTATTTGCACTTATTTGGTTTCGTCTAACCAACTCCCAAAATGCCTGAGCAGTAGCATTAACGTCTGCCGCAGCATTGTGTGCCTCATCAAAACCATGCCCAAATAATTTTTCATATAATTCGGAAAGTTTAGGAAATTTAAATCCACCTCCCATACCTCCGGGCAAAGCACAAAAATTAGTTCCCTCACGGGCTGTATCTATTAACGGAAGATCCGCAATATGGTTTTCAATTGATTTTCGATAAAATTCAGCTCCAACAATCGGGATATCGAATGCTATATTCTGTCCGACTAAAATCGGATTATCTGCCAGTACCGCATTAAATTGATCCAATACGGTTTTAAGATCATGACCTTCCGCTAATGCTTTTTCGGTACTTATACCGTGAATTTTTTGAGCATTGAAAGGTATGTCGTATCCTTCGGGTTTAATTATATAGTCATAGTTTTCAATTAAATCACCATTTTCATCATGTAACTGCCAGGCAATTTGAACCATTCTAGGCCAATTGTCTGAATCGGAAACAGGTGCATTTGCATTGGCAGGAAGACCTGTGGTTTCAGTATCAAAAACTAGGAATTTCATAATACAAAGTTAGGGATTTCTTTATGAATCTAACTTTTAAATCTTAAGTTCCTTCAATATTTCATTTCTTAAAAATAACTTTGAAAGATCTTGGAATTGAATAAAATAGAGTGAATTTTTACATTAAAAAAATTACAGGGTAAAGAAAGATTAGTTTCTATTTAAACAGAATGTAAAATATAATTTAACAGCCTGAAATTTTACATGTATTACATATAAAATATTTATAAGCAAATCATTTATTAGGTCTAATTTTTGATTTTTTATTTTACTAAAACAATAAAAAAACATAGTGTATGGAAAATATTATTGAAAAACTTCAAAAAGAAGTAGGTCTCAGTGAAGATCAAGCGGTGAAATCTTTAAATGTTATAAAAGAATATATGGATAAAGAAGATTTACATGTTGATTGGGAAAAATTCTTTAAAGGGAAATACGAACATTTTAAAGATTCAGTATCTAATTTTTTTAGTAAAATATCCAATAAGGCAGAAGATTGGGGTGATAAAATAGGAGATAAGGTAGAGGATTTAACCACAGATGCGAAACGAAAAATTAGAGATGCATCTAAAAAAGAATAGATTAAGTTTTTAACTTATATAAATTTGTGCAAGAAGCTTATCAATTAAGCTTCTTTTTTTATTTAAAAAAATCATTTTTTGATTTAGAAATTAGTATTTCGGCTATAAAAATAAGAAAGATTTTTAATAAATTAATTTAATTTGGACTGAAATTAAAATCTAGTTTAAAAACCTATTATATGTTTTAAATTCATGATAAAAAATTACTAATGTTTTTAATATAAAAATAGTTGATAAACCATAAAATATGTATTTTTGTATCTCTTCTATAATAGGATAAAAATGTTAGTATTAAAATTTGGAGGCACCAGCGTAGGAAGTGCAGAACGTATAAAAAATTTAGCTGAATTAACTAAAGGTCAAAAACCGAAGATTGTTGTTTTGTCTGCCATGAGTGGAACAACTAATGCCTTAGTAGAAATATCCCAAGCTCTTTATGAAAAAAATACTTCTAAGGCGAAAGAATTAATACAATCTCTAGAAGATAAATACAGAAAGGAAATAAAAGACCTGTACAAGAATGAAACCATTGCCAAGAAAGGGAACGAACTTTTGGATGATTATTTCAATTATATAACTTCATTCCTGGATTTTCCTATATTTACTTCCAAAGAAGAAAAAATAATTTTGGCTCAAGGTGAACTTTTGAGTACTCATATGTTCCATTTTTACATGAGTGAAATCGGAGAAAAAACGATATTGCTTCCGGCATTGGAGTTTATGAGAATAAACAAAGACGGTGAACCGGATTTTCCTTATATAGAAGAACGTATTAAAGAAGAAATTAAAAAGTATCCTGATATAGATTTTTTTATTACTCAAGGATATATTTGTAAAAATGCTCAAGGAGACATAGACAATTTGCAAAGAGGGGGAAGTGATTATACAGCTTGTATAATTGGCGCCGTAATTGATGCTGAAGAAATACAAATATGGACCGATATCGACGGGATGCATAATAACGATCCTAGATTTGTTAATAAAACTCATCCCATAAATGAATTAAGTTTTGATGAAGCTGCAGAATTAGCCTATTTCGGAGCAAAGATTTTACATCCAACCTGTATTCTTCCTGCACAGAAAAGAGGAATACCCGTAGCTTTGAAAAATACAATGCAACCTGAAGCTAAAGGTACTTTAATAGGAAATATTAATACTCCGGAAGGAATTCGTGCCGTAGCAGCAAAGGACGGTATTTACGCCATAACCATAAAAAGTGGTAGAATGCTATTGGCGTATGGATTTCTAAAGACAATTTTTGAAATATTCGATAAATATAAAACCTCTATAGATATGATTACCACTTCAGAGGTTGCTGTATCATTAACCATTGACAATCCTTCTAATTTAGAATATATATTAAAGGAATTAAGAGAAATAGCCAATGTAGAATATGAAAAAGATCAAACCATTATTGCCATCGTAGGAAATATTGCAAAAAATGAATCAGGTTATGCTGTTAAAATTTTGGAAGCTCTTAAAAATATTCCTCTGCATATGATATCTTATGGAGGAAGTGAGCATAATATATCTGTAGTAATTGACAGCAAAAGTAAAAAAGAAGCATTACAGGCTTTGAATACTACTCTTTTTGGATATTAAAAATATAAGGTAATTTAGTTAAATTTAAATAATAAATATATCATTAATCAAAATACCTTTAAGTTAATTACTTAAAGGTATTTTTTATATCGTAATTATACTAATAATCTAAATTTTAAATGCAATTTTATCGATGTAATGATTCTAATTGATTTTTGAAAATAGATAACATGTAACATAATTATATTTTTTCAATATTAGAATCTATAACTACTAATTTTTACTTTAAAAATACCTACTAAAAATAAGTGCAAGTAATATAAAATTTACCCAAAAAAAGCATAAAACAAACTTGAACAGATGAAATAAAATAAAGGAAATGAATTTTACAGTTATGGTACTTTAAGAAAAATACAATGCTATGAGTATTAATTATTTATATCTGGATAAATTTGTTTATTAGAAAATAAAAAATCAAAGTTGAACTATAATATTGATAAAAAATTTCTAATTTCGCAAAAAAATCTTAGCATGAATTTGGTAATTGTTGAATCGCCCGCAAAGGCCAAAACAATAAAAAAATTTTTAGGAAATGACTTTGAAGTTGAATCTAGTTATGGTCATATAACTGATTTAGCAAAAAAAGATATGGGTATAGATATGAAAACTCTAGAGCCCATATATCAAGTCTCCTCAGATAAAAAAGAAGTCGTTAAAAAACTAAAATCATTAGCAAAAAAAGCAGAAACTGTATGGTTGGCTTCCGATGAAGATCGTGAAGGGGAAGCCATTGCTTGGCATTTATTTAATGAATTACAACTTAAATCAGAAAACACTAAAAGAATAGTTTTTCATGAAATAACCAAAAATGCCATACAAAAAGCCATTCAAAACCCTAGAAATATAGATATTAATCTGGTTAATGCACAACAGGCCCGAAGAGTGTTGGACCGATTGGTAGGATTTGAAATGTCACCTATTCTTTGGTCTAAAATAAAAGCCGGATTATCTGCAGGAAGAGTACAATCTGTGGCTGTACGTTTGATCTGTGAAAGAGAAAAGGAAATTGAAAAATTTATTCCGGTTCCCACGTATAAAGTTGAAGCAGATTTTTACAATAAATCACATAATTTATTAAAAAGTAAATTAAATACAGATTTTCAAGACTATTCTAAGGCATTAGATTTTATACAAAGAGCCCAAGGGAAAACTTTCACTATATCCAATGTTGAGACTCGTCCAAGTAAAAGAAGTCCATCAGCCCCTTTCACTACATCTACTTTACAACAAGAAGCTGCCAAATTAGGATTTTCAGTTAGTAGAACAATGATGTTAGCTCAACAACTCTACGAATCGGGGTACATTACCTACATGAGAACCGATAGCGTCAATTTATCAGAAGAAGCGTTGAATTCTGCAAAAGATGTAATTATTGGACAATATGGAAAAGAATATTTAATCACACGACAATATACCACAAAAAATAAGTCGGCTCAAGAAGCTCACGAAGCAATTCGTCCAACCAATTTATCCGTACAAGAAGCAGGGGCAGATGATTCACAAAAGAAACTATATCATTTAATTTGGAGAAGAACTTTGGCCTCACAAATGGCCGATGCTAAATTAGAAAGAACAATTGTCGATATATCAAATCCGGAATTAAAAGAGAAGTTCGTAACAAAAGGAGAAGTTATTGTTTTTGATGGATTTTTAAAAGTATACCAAATTCAAAAAGAAGAAGATTCAGCCGATGAAGACAATAATGAAGGACTCTTACCTGTCGTAGAAAAAGGAGAAGAAGTACAATTATCTCAAATTATTGGCGAAGAAAAATTCAGTAGACCGGCAGCTAGATATAATGAAGCCTCTTTAGTAAGGAAATTAGAAGAATTAGGAATCGGGCGTCCTTCCACATATGCTCCTACTATTTCTACAATTCAAAAAAGACAATATGTGGAAATCAGAGATTTAGATCCCAAACAAAGGGAGGTTAAGAAAATTCTTTTAAAAGATGATACTATAAAAGAAAGTATTGAAATTGAAAATTATGGAGCGGATCGAAGAAAATTAATGCCGACAGATATAGGATTAGTCGTAAATGAATTTTTAACGGAACATTTTCCAACCATATTAGATTATGGCTTCACAGCAAAAGTTGAAGAAGACTTTGACAATATAGCCGGAGGAAATGAAAACTGGAAAGAAATGTTGACCGGTTTTTATGATGATTTTCACCCCCATGTAGAAGAAGTAAAAGAAACGGCAGAAAGAGCTACAGGAGAAAGATTATTAGGTCAAGATCCTATAAGCGGTAAAAATATTTATGCTCGCATAGGCAGATTCGGTCCAATGATTCAAATGGGTGAAACCGAAGATGAAGAAAAGCCAAAATTCGCCGGTTTAATGAAAGGGCAACACATAAATTCAATAACTTTAGAAGAAGCGCTTAAATTATTTGAATTGCCTAAGTATTTAGGAGATTATGAAGATAAAAAAGTTGAAGTAAATACGGGAAGATTTGGTCCTTATGTAAAACATAACAGCAAGTTTTTTTCCTTAAAACCTAAAGAAGGAGATGAAATTTCAACCATTACTTTAGAAAGAGCTATCGAATTAATAGAAGCGAAAAGGGAAGCAGACAGAAATAAATTTATTAAAGCATTTGAATCAGAAGATCCAATTATTGAAATTTTAAATGGAAGATGGGGGCCTTATATTAAACAAGGAAAAGAAAATTATAAAATTCCTAAAGACACGGAAGCCGATAAATTAACTCTCGAAGATGTCAAAAAATTAATCTCGGAATCAGGTAGTAAAACCAAGCCTAAATCCAAAACCAAATCAAAAAAGAAATAAGTGGAAGCATTGCGAGATTTTTTGCATCCGGTAGATGAATCCTTAATATATGCACAACCGGATTCAATAGGAAGCAAGATACAATTTTACTGGGATAAAAAACTTGAAGAGAATAGTGTTGTAATTATTGGTTGTCCCGATTTAAGAGGTACAGGTCATAAAAAAGAGTTTTCCAATTTAAGGTTGATCCGTGAAGAATTCTATCAATTAGTATGGAATGATTGGAATTTAAAGTTGTATGATTTGGGAGATATAATTCCTGGAAATGAATGGGAGGATACAGATTTTGCTCTCAAAAAAGTATTAGAAGAATTATTGGAAATGAAGGTACAACCCATTATCTTAGGTGGAAATATGGGACTGAATTATACTGCCTATAAAGCACTTTCTATACTAAAAAAGCCTTTAAATTATACCGCAGTTGATACGAAAATTGAAATTGGAAATACAGAAGGAAAGCTAACGGATAAAAATTATCTTTCCAAGATGATAGTTGAAGATTTTAATTTACTTTTCAATTTTACCAATATAGGATATCAAAGTTATTACGTACCTCAATCAACATTAAAAAAATTTAACACCTTAGATTTTGAAGGCATACGTTTAGGGAATATAACAACGAATATAAAAGATTCAGAGCCTATATTCAGAAGTTCTGATTTTGTAGGGATCAATTTGGACTCTGTAGAGTCTTATGACGGGACTCTCTCAACCGGAAGTACGGTAAACGGATTCACCAATCGTGAAATTTGTGGTTTATCAAGGTATATAGGTTTGTCTAAACAGGTAAAAATAATAGGAATCTATAATTTTTTAGGATACTCATACAATAAAATGAATGAAAAATTAGTTTCACAAATTTTGTGGTATATAATGGAAGGTAAAAATCAGCAAGAATATTATGAAAATGATGAATACATAAAATATACAGTCTTACATGAAGATAAAGAATTGGTCTTTTTAAAAGATAAATATGTCGATAGGTGGTGGTTGGCTATCGATTTTGAGGACAATGAAAGTCCTGCTTTCTTAGTTCCTTGTTCATCAAATGATTACAAAGAAGCTTTAGAAGGAAATGTTCCCGAGCGATATTGGAAAACATTCAAAAAGTTTTTATAAACGGTCACAGATAAAATTAACGCTGATTTTAATAGAAGAACAAAAAAATTTTTAAATAAAATAAAAAAATAGTAGTTTTACAATTTTTAAAAGAAACATTTTGGTTATAATGAGAAAAGTATTATTACTCTTATTGGCAACGTCAACAATTATTTCTTGTAATTCATCCAAAAAAGGAAGAGCAGGAAAACCGGGATCACAAGGAGAGATTGTAGTTACGCAAAAGAGTCAGCAATGGAATAACAAAAAACCGTATGGTATGGTTCCTATTCCAGGTGGAGCTTTTATTTTAGGGCAATCTGACATGGATTTCACCGGCACAAACACAAAAGCCCCTTTAACTACTGTTACCGTATCAGCATTTTATATGGATGATACAGAAGTAACCAATGCTGAATATAGAGTATTTGTAAACTATGTGAAAGATTCCATTGTTCGTTCCCTATTAGCAGAAAGAGGAGGTGAAGAAGGAGGTGAAGGTATAGGAAGATATTCTTATTTAAACAAAAAATCAGAAAAAGAACAGACTGCATATCAGCAAATGTTGGAAGAACAGGGAGGTAGAGAAGGATATGACGAATCTAAAAAGTTAGATTGGTCGGTGCCTTTAGAATGGAATACTTCCAGATACCCTGATGTTGCTTATGCAGAAGTATTAGAATCATTATATTACCCGCCTGAAGAAAGATTTAACAATGAAAGAGTCATAGATGCTAGAAAATTAATTTACCAATTTACATGGATTGATCAACTGGAAGCAGTTAAAAATAAAGGTAGAGGTAAAGATTTTCTTAGAAGAGAAGAAATAGCTATTTATCCGGATACGACAGTGTGGCTAAGAGATTTTAATTACTCTTTTAATGAGCCCTTATTTGAACAGTATTTTTGGCATAAAGCTTATTCTAAATACCCTGTGGTGGGTGTGACATGGGATCAAGCAAGGGCTTTTTGTGCTTATAGCACAAAATCCAAAAACGATTATAACCAAAGCAGAAAAAGAAAAATAGATAAAATATTTCCGTATAGATTACCTTCAGAAGTTGAATGGGAATATGCTGCACGAGGAGGTTTAGAAAATGCCCCTTATCCATGGGGTGGACCTTATCTAATAGATGATAGAGGTTGCTATTTAGCTAATTTTAAACCTAAAAGAGGGGATTATATGGAAAATCAAAATGGTTATTTATACACAGCTCCTGTAAAATCTTTTCATAAAAATGGATTTGGATTATATGATATGGCAGGGAATGTTTCTGAATGGACAGTTTCCGCATATAATAATAGTTCTTATATAATATCATCCACTTTAAATCCTTATTTAGGAAATAGAATTGAAGACCCTCGAAAAGTTATAAAAGGAGGATCATGGAAAGACATAGGTTACATGCTTATGGTGAGTGAAAGAGATTGGGAACATAAAGATTCAGCCAGAAGTTTTATTGGTTTTAGACGTGTTCAAACTATACCGGAAGGGTCTAAGGGTAAATATCCGGCTGTTAAAAAACATGCTCCGGTAAGATAATTAGTACTGATAATTAAATAATACATAGATAATAATTTAGAAAATTTAGAAAAATGGCAAATCAAACGAAATCAAAGGATAAAGTGTTAAATATGGTGTACTCTTTAGGTGCAGCAGTAGTTATCATTGGTGCTTTATTTAAAATTAATCACTGGGGATTAGGTCCTATAACCGGTAGTACCATATTAGCAATAGGTTTAATTGTTGAAGCTTTTATATTTGTGGTATTTGCGTTTGATCCACCTCCTGCTGAATATGAATGGGAAAAAGCATATCCGGAATTATTAGACAGTTCATCAGCACAGAGAAAATCAAAATCTCAAATACAGGACTCATCCATACAAGAAGCTGAAATATCTTTGTCAACTAAATTAGACCAAATGCTTTCTCAAGCTAAATTAGATGCAGGATTATTGGAAAGATTACGAGGTGGTATAGAAAACTTTGGACAAGCAGTTGAAGGAATTAACAAAACCGTAGAAGCTAGTTCTGTTACAGAAAAATATAAAAACCAATTAAGTATAGCTTCCTCTCATTTAGAAAATTTAAATGCTTTATACCAATTGCAATTAGACAATGGTAAAAAATATTCAGAAGCAAATCAAAAATTTGTGGATGACTTATCTAAAGCAGGAGAGTATTCACATACATTCCAAAAACAATTGGCTGAATTAACAGCAAATCTAAACAACTTAAATAAGGTATATGGTGGTATGCTTAATGCCATGAAAGCTTAATAATTTTAAATTCAAAAATTAAATAAGTAAAAATGGCAGCAGGAAAACAGACACCACGCCAGAAGATGATAAACCTAATGTATTTAGTGTTTATTGCTATGTTGGCAATGAATGTAGACAGAGAGGTTTTACGTTCTTTCGAAGGTATAAATGAATCTTTACAATTATCCACAAAATTAACGGATGAAAATAATAAAACCTTTTATGATCAAATCGATGCTAAAAAAGCCGATGGAAATGAAGGGTATGTAGAGATAGCAAAAAAATCAGATGAAGTTAAAAGACAAGCACAGACAGCTGTAGATGCGATTGAAGAAGTAAAAAATCGTTTAGCGACAGCTGCAGAATATACTCCTCCTTCAGCAGGTGAAGAAACAAATTACAACTCACTTCAAAATACAGATGTAGTTAATAAAGTGTTCTTTGCAAATGATAACACAGCTACAAAAGATGTGCAAGATATGATTGCAAAGGTTAAAACATTTACCCAATTTATTTTGCAAGGAGCGAATGAGAATGCAAAGAAAAGGATTGATCAATTATTTGATTTTACAGATAAACAAAATAAACCGTGGATTGTTAATCAATTTTATGATCAACCTATGATTTCAGCTCTAACTAACTTAACAAGATTACAATCAAATATTAGAACTGAAGAAGGGAATAGAGTTAGAGATTTATTAGCTAATAAACTGCAAGATGAAATAGAATTGAAAGCCTTTGTTCCAATCGTTTCTGCACCTAAATTTGTTAGAGCAGGAGAGAAATTTAATGTTACAATTGGTTTCGGTGCGTACGATAACACATTAAAAGGATCTATAACTCTGAACGGACGAAATATTCCTTTATCTGGAGGAAAAGCTATAGTCAATATGGTTGCTTCCGGAGTAGGAAAACAACGTTTATCAGGGAATATTTCATACCAAACAGCTAATGGTATTAAAACAGAATCGTTCGACGAAACATACGAAGTTGTACAAGATGTTGTTAAGGATTTACCAACCGGAGGAACTGTAGTAGCAGATAAGATGAATGTCGTTTATAGAGGTGTAGATAACCCTATGAGCGGATCGGTTACCGGAGTTGATGCATCAACTATCAGTATGAGTACTTCAAACGGTAGTCTTTCAAGATCAGGAAAAGGTTGGATATATAAAGCAGGTTCAGGAACAACTACAAACTTTACCATTTCAGGAAAAACTTCTTCTGGAAAAACAGTTTCTACAACTGTTTCATTTAGAATTAAGAATGTACCAAAAGCACAAGGAACCATACGAGGTGCGAATGTAGTAAGTATGCCGCCAAGCTCAGTATCTAATCAAACAGTATCAGCAGCTATACCGGATTTTGAATTCCCTGTTACCTTTAATGTTACCGGATTTAAATTGAAGAGACCTGGCGCTGCAGCAAGACCATATTCCGGAAATTCTCTAAGACCGGCTGCAGATTATTTAAAAGGATTAAAATCAGGTGATCAAGTATTAATATTTGATATTTCTGCTACAGCATCCGGAATATCTCAACAAAGTATTTCACCTATTCTTATAAATGTTCAATAAAAAAGAAATTAATAATACTATTTTTAACATGAAATCTTTATTACTTAGCATAACAGTCTTAATAAGTTCAGGAGCATTTGCACAAAATATCTTAAATGCAAAATCTCCTGTTGAATTAAGAGAAATGAGAGAAGAGAGGTATGATATTGTAAATGGAACAGATACAATTTCAACTGCTCCGACTGTCTTACCTTATGGGTATATTGAAGATAAAGATATTTTATGGTCTAAAGTAGTATGGGAGATTATAGATTTAAATGAAAAATTAAATCAACCTTATTACTATTCTTATGAGGATGTTTCAGCTACTTATATCTCCCTATACGATGCTCTTTTTAAGGGTATTGATTCAGGAAATATAACTGAAGTATATGATGATGATAACTTTACTTCAAGGATTTCACCCGAAAATCTTCAAAATAAAATCCAAGCTATAAGAGAATCCGAATGGCTTCAAGATAAAAGAGCTTCCGGAGAAGAAATTACTGCTCAAGATTTGATTGAAGGAGTGGATCATTTTAAAACGGATACACGTAGCGTGAAATTAATTAAGATTAAAGGAATGTGGTATATAGATAAACGATTAGGTCAAATGAAATATCGTTTGTTGGGAATTGCACCTATGGGACCGGATCCTCAAGTAATGGGGCTTTCAGAAGCTGCTATGCTTGGATATCAAGGAGATGAAGAGTTGATCGACTTATTTTGGATATTTTATCCGGGAGCTAGAGAGGTTTTATCCAGTTGTACAGTGTATAATCCTAAAAACGGATCTTCATCAATTACCTATGATGATGTACTTAACGCAAGACGATTCAGTTCCATTATTTATAAATCGCAATCTGAATATGGTGACGGGTTGATATCAAATTATATACCCGGAGATGCAAAATCTCAGCTTGAAGAAAGTAATAGAATTAAAAATGAAATTCTACAGAAAGAAAACAATATGTGGAATTATTAATTAAATAAATTTTAATAAAATACAGTCCTGAATCACACAAATTGATTCAGGACTTTTTTTTTAACTTTACAAATAATATACACTACTTCCGATAATATAAAAAAGTATGCTAGATTATCTTATTATAGGTCAAGGATTGGCAGGTTCCTGTTTGGCTCATAAATTATATAAAGAAAACAAATCATTTAAAATAATAGATATAGTTTCCAATTCGGCTTCATTTGTTTCATCGGGAATGTATAATCCCGTGGTATTAAAACGATTTACGCCTGTTTGGAACGCAGAAATTGAAATTGATAAACTACGTAAAGAATTTACAGAATTTGAAGATTTATTACAGGTAAAACTAGTTTATAATTCAAATTTATACAGAATTTTTGCAAATGAGGACGAAGTTAAAACTTGGAAAAAAAAGTCTGTAAGGAATGAAAATTTAAAACCCTTTTTAGATCCTGAAATTTATGATTCGATTAATCCAAATATTTTAGCAAAATTTGGAATGGGAAGAGTATACAAGGCTGGGAAAATATTTGTAAGAGAACTTTTAAGGGAATTTAGAAAATTTTTACTTAATGAAAATAGGATAATTGATGATATATTTGATTTTAATCAATTAAATAAAGAGATAAATAATTATGAATATAAAGGAATTAAAGCTAAAAAAATCGTATTTTGTGATGGTTATGCTTTAAAGTATAATCCTTTTTTTAGCTATCTACCTATGGAAGGTGTCAAAGGGGAAACCATGGTAATTCATGCCAATGGATTAGGCCTTACTGATATCGTAAAAGCTAAGGTTTTTGTTATGCCTATGGAAAAAGACTATTATTATATAGGGGCTACTTATCATTATCGTGAAGTAAATGATGAAATATCTGAAGAGGGACAGAGCGAACTAATTAATAATTTAAATAAGTTTTTAACTATTGATTATAAAATTATTAAAAAATTTGCAGGAATACGACCTACAGTTGTTGATCGTCGACCTTTATTAGGAGAGCATTCTGAACATAAAAATATGTTTATATTTAATGGTTTGGGCAGTAGGGGAGTTATGTTAGCCCCTATTATGGCAGAAGAGTTATTTGATTATATGGAAAATGGAAAAGAATTAATGTCTGAAGTAAATATTAATAGATTTAATTTATAAAATGGAAAATTCAAATATTATTGTAATAGGTATTATTATAATTACCAGTATACTTAGTTTTAAAGGGTTTAATGATCAGAATTTTTTTAACCGTTATAAGTTTAACATCGATGCTATTTTAAAAGGAAAACAATGGGAAAGGATGATTACTTCAGCATTTTTACACGGAGATATCTCTCATTTGTTTTTCAATATGTATACCTTTTATTTTTTTTCAGTCTTTTTACTAAATTATGGAAATCTGTTTTTTCTTATAACTTACTTTGGATCCATTATTAGCGGTAATTTATTGGCATTATGGATGCATAAAAATAATCCACAATATAGTGCAATAGGAGCTTCAGGCGGTGTATCCGGGATCTTATTTGCTACAATTATTATAAATTCAGAAATTTCAATAGGAATTTTTCCTTTACCATTTTCTATTCCGGGATGGATTTTTGGTGTTGTTTATTTAACCTATTCTTTATATGGGATGAAGACTCAATTGGGTAATATTGGACATGATGCTCATATAGGAGGAGCTCTTTTTGGTATTCTTTGTGGACTCTTATTTGTTAGTGAATATCCCTATTATCCTTTTACTAATTTTAGACCCATTTATTTATTATTAATGCTAATTCCTATCGCATATTTAATTTACTTAATTGTTAATAAACGCAAAGAATAAGCACTTTTAATCAACTATAATTTTTAAATGATTTTTATTTTAAGTAATAGTGATTGTATTATAATTAAAATTTAAGATATAACTTAATTGGTTAAAATAATCATAGATACAATTACTTATTTACTTTAAAATCTTATATCCTATTTTACAGCTTAAACATTGTTTTTTTAAACATTTATTTTTATATAAATATAGAAATGCTTGAGAGTCTAAAGCAGAATTAATTTTAATACCTAATTGATTATAACTTTTTATAATCGAGTTATTTTCAGCTTTAACTTCAGAAAGTATTTCAAAAATTTCTTCTTCCATAGGTTTTCCGATACTTAAAGAATAAGCATATTTTATGGGAAGAAATGCATTTAATATTAGCAAATCTTTTAGTGAGTTAGATAATCTTTTTTCAGAAATTGACGATGTTTTTTTATCAAAAACATAATGATCATTCCAATAGCCGGATGCTTTGACATCATCTAATAGCCGATAATACTGATTTACAGATTTGATACCTATGATATAAGAAAATAAATTTTGATAAGTAGAGACAATGTTTGCAAGTTGGGATAATCTAATGGTAGGAAAATTTGAAGGCCTTAATCTCAAATATTTTACGTCAGTAATTTTTTCCGGTAGGTTAAATTTTGATTGCAAAAATTTAAATTCTTTATATAAATCTTGAGGATAAGTATCAACGCAATTTTCCAGTTTATGAGTTGTTCCAAATAATAAAGATTCAGTTTGAAATAGATTTTTTGAAATTTTTCTGATAATCCCATACTCTAAATATAAAAATATATATTCAAATGCATAAGCATTTATTTTGAGACCTAATGTGTACCCTAAAACAGTAGTTAGGGTGGCTTCCCAATCATTCTTTTTTCTTTTCAAAATTTCATAGATACGTTCACATTTATTTTTTAATTTATCCAAGTATAAATTTTCTGAGAAAGAAAAAATATCAGAAATTAATGAGGTGTCAATTAAATTTTCGCAAGGGATAAATTTGAATGTTTGATGATCCAAAAATTCATAATTATTATAAATCTCATTGGAAACATAGGATTTCAATTCAAGAATTGGAAAAGATAAATTTGGAATTTTATCGTTATTATCATCAATTTCGTATACAACATACAGAATTATATTTTTGTAATAATTATTGAGATCATGTTTATGCTTAAACCAATCCGATGATTTTACATGAATTTCAACATTACCGTTCCATTCAATATCATCTATTTTTAACTTAGCAAAAATGAAATTCGGACCTTCATTCGTATTATAAGTTCCCGCTTGAATTATTTCAACTTTTTTGCCATCATTAGTATATAGATCTAAAGTGTTAAATTTTTTAAATTGCCAAATATAATGCAGTAACTTTTCTTTCATAATTTAGTCTTATTCAAGTAATTAATAAGATAAATTTAATGAAAATAAAAAAAGTTTTAGCTAATTACTAAAACTTTTTCTACAATGAATTGATATTTTTATCTTTTATCTATATCGATATAATCTCTTTTAGGACTACCGATATAGATTTGTCTTGGTCTATTGATAGGCTCATTATTCATTCTCATTTCTTTCCATTGAGCAATCCACCCGGGCAATCTTCCTAAAGCAAACATAATTGTAAACATCTCTGTAGGAATGCCTAGAGCTCTGTAGATAATTCCGGAATAAAAATCGACATTAGGATAAAGCTTTTTCTCAATAAAATAAGGATCATTTAAAGCTACCTCTTCTAATTTCTTAGCAATTTCAAGGGTTTCATCTTCAACACCTAATCTATTGAATACATCGTCAGCCACCTTTTTTATAACCTTAGCTCTAGGATCAAAATTTCTGTATACCCGATGTCCAAATCCCATAAGACGGAAACTATCATCTTTTGATTTTGCTTTATCAATCCATTTTTGAAGATCACCTCCGTCATTTTTAATCATTTCGAGCATTTCGATTACTGCTTGATTAGCTCCTCCGTGTAAAGGTCCCCAAAGGGCTGAAACTCCTGCAGATATAGAAGCAAATAGTCCGGTCTGAGCTGAACCTACCATTCGGACAGTCGACGCAGAGCAATTTTGCTCATGATCAGCATGAAGTATAAGCAATTTGTTGATGGCATCAACAACTACTTCATCAATTTCTAAATCCTCAGTCGGCATTCTAAACATCATTTGATAAAAGTTGTGAGGATAATCCAGTTTGTTATTAGAATAATTCAAAGGTAACCCTAATTTTAATCGGTATGTCCAAGCGCATAATACAGGAAATTTACCCAATAATAAGGTATATGCGTTATATAGATCTCTTTCAGATTTAACATTAACAGCGTGAGGATTGAAAGCTGTTAAGGAACTGGTAAGGGTAGACAAAACACCCATTGGATGAGCAGAACGAGGAAATGCTTTTAAAATTTGTTTCATTTCTTCACTTACCAAACTATTCTTTTTTATATCTGCCTCAAATCTGTTTAATTGTTCCAGAGTAGGTAGTTCTCCTTCTAACAATAAATACATAACCTCGGTGAAGGTTGATTTTTTAGCAATTTGTTCAATGGGATATCCTCGATAATATAATTGACCTAAATCTCCATCAAGATATGTAATTTTACTCTTTGTAGAACCTGTATTCTTAAAGCCGACATCTAAAGTAATCAGTCCGGTTTCATCTCGTAATTTGGATATATTTATGCCTCTGTCGCCAATAACACTCTCAACAATGGGATATTCATATTCTTTGCCTTCATAGGATAATTTTACTGTATCTGACATATTATTATGTTCTTTCTTATTTTATTAGTTGTTTTATTCTTTGAATATATGAAATTAAAATTAGTAGAAAAAAAATTATAAAAGAAATATTGAAAAAAAACATTCAAAAACAGTAAATTAGAAGAAAAAGTTAAAATAAATATCGAGTATTTTTATAATTTTTTGGATGTATGGATAAGTGTACTTATCAAATAGGGGGGAAATCACAAAAAATTCTTATTCTTTCCATATAAGTTAATAATTTTTAATGGATATAATGCAGTCGAGAATTTATGCAATAAAAAAACGGAAAGAGTTAACTAATCTTTCCGTTTATCTTTATTTATAAAATAAATTATCTTTTAACTTTAAAAGCTTTGAATTGAGGATAAACAGCAACTTCTCCTAAGTTTTCTTCAATTCTTAGTAATTGATTGTATTTAGCCATACGATCAGATCTAGAAGCAGAACCTGTTTTAATTTGACCACAGTTCAATGCAACGGCAAGATCTGCAATCGTATTATCTTCTGTTTCACCGGAACGGTGAGACATTACTGCCGTATATCCGGCATTTTGAGCCATTTGTACAGCATCAATAGTTTCAGTAAGAGTTCCGATTTGATTAACTTTAATTAAGATTGAGTTTCCTACTCCTTGTTTAATACCGTCTTCAAGTCTTTTAACATTGGTAACAAATAAATCATCACCTACTAATTGAACTCTTTTACCAATTTTATCAGTAAGTATTTTCCAACCTTCCCAATCGTTTTGATCCATACCGTCTTCAATAGAAATAATTGGATATTTTTCAGTTAATTCAGCTAAATAAGAAGCCTGTTCTTCACTGGTTCTTACTTTACCTCCTTGACCTTCAAAAATAGAATAATCATATTTATTGTCTTTGAAGAATTCAGATGAAGCACAATCTAGAGCTAGCATAACATCTTGCCCCGGAGTGTATCCTGCTTTTTTGGTAGCATCTAAAATAGTATCTAATGCATCTTCAATATTTTTAAAGTTAGGAGCAAAACCACCTTCATCACCTACAGCGGTACTTAAACCTCTGTCATGTAAAACTTTTTTAAGAGAGTGGAAAATTTCAGTTCCCATACGAATAGCAGTAGAATAACAATCTGCAGCAACCGGCATAATCATAAATTCCTGAAACGCAATAGGAGCATCAGAATGTGCACCTGCGTTGATAATATTCATCATTGGAACAGGTAGAACTTTACCGTTAACACCTCCAACGTATCGATATAATGGTAATCCTAATTCTTTAGCAGCAGCTTGAGCAACAGCTAAAGATACGCCTAAAATAGCATTAGCACCTAATTTACCTTTATTAGGTGTACCATCCAGGTCAATCATTGTTTTATCTATTAAAGCTTGTTCAAAGACATCAACTCCAACTAATTCAGGTGCAATAACATCATTTACATTTTCAACAGCTTTTAAAACTCCTTTACCTAAATATTCTTTTCCTCCATCTCTTAATTCAACAGCTTCATATTCACCGGTTGATGCTCCAGATGGAACAGCTGCTCTACCCAAAGTACCGTATTCGGTGATTACATCAACTTCAACTGTTGGATTTCCTCTGGAATCCAAGATTTGTCTTGCATGAATTTGTGCTATTAGACTCATAATATTATAAAATTTGTTTGTTAAAATTTTATACAAAAATACTCATTTATTAATATATAGAGGTTATGAAAAATTTATTTTTTATTGTATTGTTAATGCTATTAAATATAAAATTATTTATGGAGAAATAAATTTTAAACAGACCGGCATATCAATTTTTATATTTTGATTGGTGTCTTGTAAAAATCCTGTATTTTGATCAATGGAAAATATTTGAATAGTATCACTATCTTGATTAGCAACTATCAAAAATTTACCATTAGGAGATATAACGAAATTTCTGGGATTAATGTTAGTTCTTTCATAATCAATGGGAGTTAATTTACCTGTATTCTGATCGATACTGAAAATTGATATTCCATCCTTTTTTAATCTGTTGGAAGAATATAAAAACTTGCCATTAGGATGTATATGAATATCTGCACTTCCCTCGGCCTTATATTCATCGGAAACTGTCGTCTGAATTTCTTCTAAATTTCCATCCTCATATTTAAAAACAACTACAGTTCCACCCAATTCATTAATTAGATAAGCAAATTTTTTATTTTGATGAAATACGAGGTGTCGAGGACCTGAACCGGGTGCAACATTTATATAAGCCGGATCAAAAAACGTAAGAAAATTCTTTTCTGTAGAATAATTTACATTGAACTTATAAATTCTATCACTTCCTAAATCCGTAGCAAAAAGATATTTATAATCGGGAGAGAACACCACGCAATGAAGATGCGATTGATTTTGCCGTACATCGTGTACGCTGCTTCCCGAAAAATTAACCTGTTGAATCATGGGACTTAAACTTCCGTCAGATTTTGTTTTAAAAACAGAAATACTTCCTCCTATATAATTTGCCGTAACTATGTATTTATCTTGATATTCAATAGAAATATAACAAGGTGCAGCACCATAGGCTGCCTGTGAGTTTTGAAAAGAAATTTTTCCGGAAGCTTTATCAAATAAAAAGGAATTTACTATGGAACTTTCTTTATCATCATTTTCACTAACTGAATATATATGATTTTTTTTATGGTTTATAACCAAATAGGATGGATTGTTAACCGAAACATTATCAATAAATGTAGTACTTCCGGTTTCTGAATCAAAATCATATATATAGATACCGTTGCTTTCTCCATCAGTATAAGTACCTATAACTAAATAAAATTTCATTTTGTTTTTTAGTATTAAAATAATTATTTAAAATTATTAAAAAATATTTATATAAAATTATTTTTATTTTTAAAATTTTGAAATATAAATAAAGTATAAATGCTTTATAATATATATAATATCCTGTTTCATATAATGAATATTTATTTCTGTTTTTTTCAGTTAAGTACAATATTTGATATAACATTAAAAAACATATATTTTATAGCTACTTTTTTGAGTTTTTCGAAATTAAGACTTAAAAATATTGTTTTTATATCTTATAACTTAACTACTCTATAACAATTACTTACTACTACATAATTTTTGGCAAAGAAATCTAAATAAGTGCTATTTAAACTATAAATAAATAGTACTTATTTAAGGAACAAAATGGTTAATAAAGAATTTAAAAATTTAATTCTTTACTTAGTTAATATAGTAATGTGATAAATGATTTATATAATAAATAATAAATAAAAATAAAGTTATCAATTTATAAATAAAATAATTTAAACAATAAGACATGGGAATTTTACAAAATAAAACAGCATTAGTTACAGGTTCAAGTTCAGGTATTGGAAAGTCGATTGCAGAAAAATTTGCGCATGAAGGCGCTAATGTTATTATAACTTACCATTCGGGAAAGGAAAGAGCAGAAAATTTGGTGCAAGAATTATCAGGATTGAACGTAAAAGTTAAAGCATATCAGGTAAATGTTTCAGACTATAATGAAACTCAAAGTTTTTTCAATTTGGTTAATCAAGATTTTACCGATATAGACATTTTAGTTAACAATGCTGGAATAAATGGTAAAAATACATATGTGGAGGATATGAACTTGGAAGATTGGGATAGAACTATAAAAACCAATTTATATGGACCTTTCTATTGTATTAAAGAATTTTTAAAACTTAAGAAAAAAAACAATTCATATAAAGGATCAAGAATTATTAATGTGACTTCTATACATGAATATATTTGCAGACCGGGAGATGCTGATTATAATACAGCTAAAGCCGGAATGAGGAATTTGGCCAGAACTTTGGCTATTGAATTGGCATCAAGAGAATTAACAGTTAATAATATTGCTCCGGGAATGATACTTACTCCTATCAACAAACAATTTACTGATGAAGCGAAGTTATTAAAAGAAAAAGAAGATATTATCCCTATGAAAAGAGGCGGTACACCGGAAGAAGTTGCTAATGTAGCCTTATTTTTAGCTTCCGATGCAAGTTCTTACGTTACGGGTTCAACTTATACAGTAGATGGAGCATTGTCAATTTTAGGGCAAAATGCCTAAGTGATTTTACACTATATCTTTAAAATATGAATATTACAGACTTTTTAATAGCCTGTATTCCTATTTTATCTTGGGGTTTTGTTCCCGTTATAGCTACCCTTATAGGTGGAAAGGTTATAGAACAATCATTTGGTATTGCAATAGGGAGTTTTATATTTGCTTGCATTATATATGCCATTAAACATCCTGCTTTAAATCTTCATATTATAGGAATTGGAATCGTATCCGGATTATTTTGGACAATCGGATCGGTAGGTCAATTTATGGGATTGAAATATTTGGGAGTTTCAAAGTCAATGCCCATATCCAATGGAACTCAGATCATTGGTACTTCTATTTTAGGCGTATTTTTAGGAGATTGGTCTACTCTTAATTCAAAAATATTTGGTTTTAGTGCTTTAGCGTTAATTATTTTAGGAATTATTTTTACTTCATATAAGGAAGTAATCGAAAATGATGATGCTAAAAAAATAAATTGGAGTAAAGGAATTTCAGTTAATTTATTATCTTCCTTAGGTTTTACATTGTATGTTGGTATTTTAAAATACTATAATATTGATAGTTGGTCGAGTCTTTTACCTCAATCTATAGGCCAACTACTTGGTATTAATATTATAGCATTTTTATATTTCAAAGTAAATCCCTATAATCTTAATTCTTTGAAAAATAGTGTTGTAGGGGTGGTGTGGGCTATAGGTAATTTAGCTATATTGATTTCTCAAATGAAATTAGGATTATCAGTAGCCTATCCGGTTGGTCAAGCATCCATTATTGTCTCAGTAATTGCAGGAGTTTATTTTAATGAAGAAAGAAAAACCAAAAAAGAGTGGATATCATCTATAATTGGTATGACTGTGATCGTGGTAGGATTATTTTTTATTTATTTGTCCGGCGTATTCGATAAATCCTAAGTTAGGAATTGATATATTAATCTTTTTTGAGGCTTTTAAGAATCAATTACTCAATTCTCTATTATTGTAATTGAATTTTAAATGTATTAATTTCTCAAATATAAACCAATGGTAATTATATTTATACCCTATATAAAATATAATTTAATAATATATAAGTTTTAATTAGATAGAAATTACAATCATATATTTTCATTTAAACCTAAGGATAATTTGCTGAAATTGATTTCATTCTCATCTCCTGTATTTTTACCTAAAACATCAGATAGCTTTACAGCATTTAAATAATCATCAGAAGGTTTTTCTTTTACATGAGTTAATTTAATTACCATATTAAGAGGCTTAACACCCACGTCATTAGATAAGTATGTTCCGATGCCATAAGTGTCATGGATTCTGTCTTTGACATGTTCTTTTATTTTTTTAACCTCATTTAAATTTAATGAATCACTAAATACTATAGTTTTTGAAGAAGGATCGATTCTATTTTTCTTATAAAAATCGATAGTTTTTTCTGTAAACTCTAATGGATCTCCACTGTCACAACGCACTCCGTCAAATAATTTTGCCAGTTTTAAATTAAAAGATTTAAAAAATGATTGTGATGTATACGTATCTGTTAAGGTAATACCCAGACTTCCCTGGAAAACATCCACCCAAGCTTCCAGAGCTTTAATGTTAGCTGAGCGATAACCGAATAAAGCTCCATGGTACATAAACCATTCATGAGGCATAGTGCCTATTGGAGTTGTATTATATTTCATGGCAAGATATACATTGCTGGTCCCTTTAAAATATTTATCGGAATTTTCCTTTAATACTCCTACAACTTTATCTTGAACGTCGAATGAATATCTTCTACGAGTACCAAATTCAGAATAATCGGCTTTTAAATTTTTAAGTCCAATCGCTTTTTCTTTAGCTTTAATTTCAATATCTTTTGGCTTTGTGCCGATCATTTCAAAATACAATTCCGATATCATAGCCATAAGCGGAACTTCCCATAAGACAGTTCTATACCAATATCCTTCAACATACAAGTTTAATTTACCGCCTTCTTGGGAAATATGAACTTCATCAGGATTGTATCTGTACCCTTCTAAAAAATCTACAAAAAACGGATCTAAAAAATAGCATCTTTTTAAAATAAAATTTTTTTCATCATTAGTTAATTTCAAACTAATCATTTTATTTATTTCTTCTTTCAGCCTTTCTGCAAAACCTTTTGGAAAATCATCTTTTCCTCGATTTATAAAGTCATATCTAACATATGCCCATGGATATAATTTTTGAATGGCATGCATTACTGAAAATTTATATAAATCGTTGTCTGTAAAATGCTTTATTATCATAATTAAAATATGTTTTCTAAAAAGGTATTTGTCAAAGTTACAATTTTTATGATTAAAACTATTATTAATAAGCCATTTAATTAATAAAACCTTTTGTTTTTATCGAATATAAGATAAAAATAAAAAGATTATATTTATCGGATCAAAACAATATAGGGTTAAAATGAAAGCATTAATAGTAGTTGATATTCAAAACGATTTTCTTCAAGGAGGAAGCTTAGCCGTACAAGGGGGGAATGAAATAATCCCCGTTATTAATTCCATTCAGGGAAAATTTGATTTGGTTGTTGCCACTCAAGATTGGCATCCCAAAGGACATAAAAGTTTTGCTTCGCAACATAGTAATAAAAGCGTGTATGACAAAATAGATTTAAATGGTATAGAACAGGTTCTATGGCCGGATCATTGCGTTCAAGGCACTTTTGGAGCCGAAATATCTTCGGAACTGAATCAAAATAAAATAGAAGCGATTTTTAGAAAAGGAATTAATACTACTATTGACAGTTATAGTGGTTTTTATGATAATGGAAAATTAAAATTTACAGGTTTGGGGGATTTTTTAAAGGGGAGAGGAATGAAGGAAATTTTTATTTGTGGATTGGCAGCAGATTATTGTGTATATTTTACAGCCAAAGACGCTCTGGAATTAGGATTTACATCTACTATTATTGAAAATGCTACAAAGGCCATTGATGTATCAAATTTTGAAAATATTAAAAGAAATTTTATACAAAGTGGAGGTAGTATTATAGAAAAAATATAACAATAATATTTTTAGAGATATTTTTAAATTAAATACTAGTATAAGTATATATACTATTGATTTTACTGTTTTATTTAATCATAATAAAAAACCCCGTTATGGAACGGGGTTAAAACTAACTACTATGAAAATTCACTGCCTTATGAACATTTATAGTAAGACAAATTCCATGCCATAATACTTCAACCAGTTAAATTATTATAAATTATATGTGTTTATATAATTTTTAAGATAATTTATAGTGAATACATTATTTTTCTTTTTAAAAATAAATATGAATTAACGTTTTTTGATCTAATATGTTATTAAATTTTCCATTTTAAATTATTTCAACAAATAAATAATTAAAAGAATTATATGAAGCATATATTGGAAAAATAGTAATATTTTGTATTTAATTTATTAATAAAGTTCTTCTCAAATTAAAAAGAACGGGATTAAAAAAAAACTTATCTCAAATCAAACATATTATTCAGATGTATTTTTTTAGCTGACTGATTCGATAATAAATTTAGTAAAAAATAATTTTTCTGTTAATAAAAAAAGCCCCGTAATACGGGGCTTAAAACTAACTACTATGAAAATTCACTGCCTTATGAACAATTGTTTATAGTCAAATTCTATGCCATAATATATGTGTTTTGTTTATTTAATTATAATAATTTATTGATAATAAATTTGTAATTGAAATAATATAGTTTAAATAAAGTATTAAATAAAAAAGTCTCACTAATAAAAGTGAGACTTAAAACTAACTACTATGAAAATTCACTGCCTTATGAACAATTGTTTAAAGGCAAATTCTATGCCATAAAAAATATATTTAATTTAATTAAATACAATAATATGCTTAATGTTATATATTATATGAAATAATAATCTTTTAAATTATATTAAATAAAAAAGTATCACTAATAAAAGTGAGACTTAAAACTAACTACTATGAAAATTCACTGCCTTATGAACAAATGTTTAAAGTCAAATTTAATGCCATAAAAAATATATTTAATTTAATTAAATACGATAATATAATTAATAATATATATTATATGAAATAATAATCGTTTAAATTATATTAAATAAAAAAAGTCTCACTAATAAAAGTGAGACTTAAAACTAACTACTATGAAAATTCACTGCCTTATGAATAATTGTTTAAAGGCAAATTCTATGCCATAATTGCTATATTTAATTTATTTATATATTATAAATATGGTAATATTTTATACGTTATGAAATAATATATCTTATTGATTGCTTTAAATAAAAAAAGTCTCACTAATAAAAGTGAGACTTAAAACTAACTACTATGAAAATTCACTGCCTTATGAATAATTGTTTAAAGGCAAATTCTATGCCATAATTGCTATATTTAATTTATTTATATATTATAAATATGGTAATATTTTATACGTTATGAAATAATATATCTTATTGATTGCTTTAAATAAAAAAGTCTCACTAATAAAAGTGAGACTTAAAACTAACTACTATGAAAATTCACTGCCTTATGAATAATTATTTAAAAACAAATTTCATGCCATAATATAAAATCATATGGTAGTAATATATTATAATTTTACTTATATTATTATATAATTAAAATAATATGTTGATAAAATGCATTAAATAAAAAAAGTCCCGCAAATGAATGCGGGACTTAAAACTAACTACTATGAAAATTCACTGCCTTATGAACAATTATTTTAAAACAAAATTCATGCCATAATTATATAAAATTATTATTTGTGTAAAATGTTTGTTTTAGGGTAATTAAATGTTATAAAAATTGGAAATGATACAATTATATAAGATAAAATTACAATTAATATAATAAAAAAGCCCTATTATTATTAATAGGGCTTAAAACTAACTACTACGAAAATTCACTGCCTTATGAACATTTTAAGTAAGGCAATATCTGTGCCATTGGGTTGTGCAAGTAATTTATAAATTTTAAAATTTAATGTTTACTACTAAAATAGTAATAATTACATCGTAAGGTGTTTTGCAAAATATTTACTATCAATGTTTTAAATTTATATATAAAAAAACCCCATAATTAATGGGGTTTAAAACTAACTACTACGAAAATTCACTGCCTTATGAACATTTTATATAAGACAAAATCTATGCCATTATATTTTTTTTAAAAAATCAATTATATAAATATAAGTAACTTAAGATTATAAAAGATAGATATTATTTATAATTATAAAGTTTTTAATATAAATAATAAATACAGTTATATATATCAATATAAAAATATAATATATTTTTCAATTAAATATTCGTTAAAAATAATAGAGTTAAGAATAGTATTTAAAATTAGTTAAAGGCGTTTGAAGTATTCTTTTATTATTAGCTACTTTTATGATGGCAGGTAAGTTTTTAATAATCTAAAATTTAAGTAATATAAATTTAATAATAAGATTACTTTAAAATAAAATTATTTGTTATCCCAATTTTTATAAGGATTTTTCATAAGCATTGAATTGTAATATCTTGGATCGTCAGTGACTTCTTTTCCTAACCAATTCGGTTTCTCAATATTTTCATTTTCATCATCTAATTCAATTTCTGCAAGGATTAGTCCTTCGTTTTCCCCGTAAAACTCATCTACTTCAATTATTTTATCTCTAAAGGGAATAATATATCTTTTCTTATCGATAATACCCATTTCACATAATTGTATAAGTTCATTAGCTTCTTCTTTTGTGATTTCCTTTTCCCATTCAAATCTGCTTATACTATTTTTTTTATTTGAACCTTTAATGGTTAAAAAACCTTGATTGTCTTGGATTCTAACACGTACAGTTCTTTCAGGTATTGAAGATAGATATCCTTGTTTAATTTGTAAACTTTTAATAGCCTTCGATTTAAATTCTCCTGTAATTAAATATTTCCTTTCAATTTCTTGTCCCATATGATGTAATAAACAATTTTATTGAATATTTCATTTGTAAATTATAAATAAATACAAATATTTAAAGTTAGTTTTTGTTCTTTTTAGATTTCCAAAGTTGGTCTAAATATTTATATCTGTCGGAAACATATTGTGAATACATTTTAGAAATAATATATCCTTCTTTTCCATCTAAAAAACCAAATTGAATAATATAATGATGGAGAAAACGATATATAGGTTTAATATGGTGATGTAGAAAATTAGATTTTTTACCCTTTTCAAATAATTCTTTTGCTTTAAGTCGGGAATATTTATCTAACTTATCTAAATATTTTTCTTCAGAATTAAAAGAATAATGATCCAATCTGTTTTTTAAATATCCCGGTTCGGTTTTACATTCTATTTCTTCATGAACAAGTTTACTGCTTTTATATAAGGATTTATCTTTTTTAAATAAACGTATTACTTTATCATTCTTCCATCCGCTGTGTTTCAGGAGTTTGTCTTTAAAATAAAAATTTCTTTTTATCCAATAAGCATCTCTAGGAAATGGAGAATTTACAGTTATTAATATTTCATTTTTAAGAGCAATCGGTATATGTTCATCTAAATCAAAAAATACTATCCATTCATGAGTCGCGCGTTCAATAGCAAAATTCTTTTGATTAGTAAAATTATCAAATATTCTTTCAATGAAAATTACATTAGGATATTTTTTAAAACGTTCCTTAGTTCTATCTGTACTAAATGAATCCACTACGATTATCTCATCGGCAAAAGAAATATCTTTCATAAATCGATCAACATTTTCTTCCTCATTATAGGTGATACATAAAGCAGTTATTTTTGGTTTTTTAGTTTCAATTTCTTGTGGTAAATTGGATTCCATTTTATTGATTCCTAGAATATTTAATAAAAAATTATCAATTTTACCAAGTAACATTTTCGGGTTCATTAGTTTATAAAAAGGTTCAGGCTTACGTAAAATTTCTTTAAGTGAATATTCTGTATATATTTCAGGGAAAATGTCCATTAGATGAAAACTTTTATGAATAAGTAAATTTTCATAACATCCCCAATCTTTTCTAAATTTATGAGGTGAGAATATTGAAAATGTTGGCTTTTGAATGGCCTTAGCAATATTAACAGCTCCCCCTTCATTGGCTATCAATGCATTGCAATTAGATAATATGGCAGCAAATTCTCGAATATTATTTCCAAGAATGGAAGTAAATATTTTTTCTTTATGTTCAATTTCTTTTAAAAGATCATCCGCTTCTTTTTGTTGCTTAGGAATATAATTAAATAAAATATCTATATCATAATGTTTTAATAAGTAATTAATTAATTCAGCCATATAAGATAAAGGCCAAGATTTTTTTAAACTGCTTCCCAATATTCCAATAATAATGATAGGTTTAGTAAAACTGACTCCGGAATCGATCATTAATTTTTTAGCATTATTTATTTCTTGCTCGGTTAAAAATATTTCGGTTTGAAAGTCAATTTTAGAAAAATCCTCTACAAAAGGAGAAAGTAAAAGGCATCTATTTTCGATAGATGTACAATGTATAAACTTAGGAAACTTTTCCTCAACAAAAACATCCGTATAAAAATATTTAAAAAAAGGTTTATCAAAACTAACTTTCCTTTGAGCTTTAGAAAACAACGTTATAAAACGACTTTGCAATTTAGCATAAGGATCGAATAGTAGATCATATCTTTCTTTTTGTATGTATTTTGTATACTCCCATAAAACAGGTAATTTTTTTAATTCAGAATCTTCAAACCCAATAATTTTATCTATATAGGGATTGTTCTGAAGGATATGAATAGCATTATTATAGCAAAAAAAATGAACTTCAATATTAGAAAATATTTTTTTTAAATTTTTAGCAAGTACACTGGATACTAAAACATCCCCGATAAATTTATTTTGTATAATTAATGCTTTTTTCAAAAATATAATATTTAATTATAAAATAGTTCGGCAAAAGTAGAAAAAAAAATTATTCATAATTTAGTACATAAGTCATGTAATAATTATTTATTTTCTTATAGTAGGCATAATATTTAACACTCGCTTTTTCATCAATAATCCAACATACAATAGGTTTATCACTTTTCAATTGAAAGGGTTCTACTCTATAGTGATTTAAGAAAGACCATAAGTTTCCATGGTGTATTTTATACAGGGCTTCTTTTAATCCCCATAGAATATGATAATAGTCCTTTTCCTCACCTTTTGGTATGAATTCAAATTCATCCTTTCGAATAAACTTATATTTTATAGTGTTAATTTTTTCATCTCTTTCTAATTCAATATCTACGCCAATGTTGAAAGATGAGGCACCAACACAGACTACTCCATGTGAATGAGATACGGAAATATTGTAAGTTCCTTCAACATAGGGTTTTCCTTCTTTAGTGTATTTCACGGTACTATCTAAACCTAAAGCCATCAAACAAGCTCGTAATCCCAAATATTCACGTTTTCTTTTAGGGGTTAAAGAATCATACTTACCTTGTCTTATGTTATCTAATTTTAATATCCGTAACAATTCCTCATTAGTTTCACTGACTTTCCAAGTAACTATTCTCGTAAAATAATCAGGTATAATAAAATCTACAATAGGCATTTAAGATAATTTAAATAGATTAGTAAATAAATATATAAAATTATGATAATTCTCTTATAACTCAGAATTGTAAAATACTTTGTAATAAAACATTTTCTTTTCTTCATCATACCCTTGCTCTAGAAAATCTTCGGAAGCTTCGGGTCTGTTAATATCCAATTTAATTTGAATATATGTGTCTAATTTGATATCAGTTTTAATTTTTCTTTTTTCCCTTGCTAAAGCATTGGTGGAAACATCAAAAATTTCCGAAAATTGGACCCCTGAGTTTTCTGAATAATCTTTTTTATATGATTTAAATTCATCAACCAAATTATAATTTTCCAATAATTCCTTCTCTAAAATTTCTTCAGTTATCGTTTCGTTTTCATTGAATACTTGAAGACAATTACTGATAAATTCAGTTTGAATTTTTTTTCCTTTTTCCTCAAAAATTACTTGTTGTGAAAAATCAGTTAATAAATTAATATAATTTTTAGTCTGATACGAATCATCTTTAATATAATCTACTTCCAGGAATGACTTTTTCCAATATTCGGATTCTACATGAGCATCATCATGTACCAATATTTTATAACCACTTTCTTTATGTGTATTAAGTATTAAACAACTCTTATCAATGGATGAGTCTAATCTAAAACCTTTCTGTATGGCGCATTCAACAATGTCAGAATGTTTAAATCGAAGAAATTTGTTTTTATTTTCTAATTTGAATATTCCGATGCCGGAAATTTTAGACTCCTGTCCAATATCAATATCATTGAATAAAGCAATAAAAATTTCGCCTTTTTTAATTTGTGGGTGATTGGATTTTTCGTAAAGGTGATCCAAAACTTTGTCTGAAAAACTGACAAAATCGATGGCATCTTCAAAAACATCTTTACATAAAGAATATAAAATATTAAAATTTATGTCTTGCGTATAATGTGTAAATTCATAGTATTCCAAATTTTTTTTAAAAGGGGAAAGGAAAAAGGGTTGCATAGACTCTTCTTCTTTTTCATTTAAATGAAATAAATCACCGGCATAAATGTTTTTTTCTTCACGAAGTTTATTACCGTAAAATTGTAAAGTTAATTTGGAAATTACAGCATGTTTTAAATTAATCGTCATAAATTTGCCTGATAAGAATTACAAAAGTAATTCATTTAAAAATATCAGTAAATAATATTCATTACTAATTTATTTTGATTATTGAAATTATGTAATTTACACAAAACAAACTCCTTGTTCTAAAATAAATTAGTGAAATCCAAAATCAAAAAATCTTATTTTCATTTAAAATGATATCAATATTTTTTAGAATTCAGTTAAAACTATTTTAAATAAAAATATTTATGAATTAACTTTAATATTCTTCTAAAAAATTTGAATTGGATTTTTATTAATTATTTATCTTATTCATTATAGAAATTCTACAAAAAACTAATTAATTACATTAAAATTAGAAATTTTAAATAGTTTATATTTGCAAACATTTAATAATATATGGGAACCACTCTAGAAAAAGAAATTAAAAGAAGGAAAACTTTTGGAATTATATCCCATCCGGATGCTGGTAAAACAACCTTAACAGAAAAATTACTTTTATTTGGTGGAGCAATTCAAGAAGCAGGAGCTGTAAAAAGCAATAAAATCAAAAAAGGGGCAACCTCAGATTTTATGGAGATTGAAAGACAAAGAGGTATTTCGGTTGCTACTTCCGTATTAGCCTTTGAATATAAAGGAAAAAAAATAAACATATTAGATACACCCGGGCATAAAGATTTTGCCGAAGATACCTATAGAACACTAACTGCCGTAGATTCAGTAATTGTAGTTATAGATGTAGCCAAAGGAGTTGAAGAACAAACTGAAAAATTGGTTCAAGTTTGTAGAATGAGGAATATTCCTATGTTGGTATTTATCAATAAACTCGATCGCGAGGGTAAAGATGCCTTTGATTTATTAGATGAAGTTGAACAAAAGTTACAATTAAGGGTTACACCATTATCTTGGCCCATCGGTATGGGATTAGATTTTCAAGGAATCTTTAATATGTGGGAGAATAATTTTAAATTCTTCACCGAAGAAAAAAAACAAAAAGTAGGAGAGAGTATTGAGATTAAAGATATAAATGATCCAATAGTAAATGAACTTATTGGCGACCAAGCAGCAGAAAATCTAAGGAATGAACAAGAATTAATACACTCGGTTTACCCAAAATTTTCAAAAGAAGAATATTTGAACGGAACCTTACAGCCGGTATTTTTCGGTTCCGCATTAAATAATTTTGGAGTTCAGGAATTATTAGATGCATTCGTTGAAATTGCACCCAATCCGCTACCTAAAATGAGCGATATACGATTAGTTAAACCGGAAGAAACGAGTTTTACGGGATTTGTATTTAAAATTCATGCCAATATGGATCCTAAACATCGGGATCGTTTAGCTTTTGTAAAAATTGTATCCGGAACTTTTAAACGAAATACCAATTATCTGCATGTACGTCAAAATAAAACCATGAAATTTAGCAGTCCTGCAGCCTTTTTTGCAGATAAAAAAGAGGTTGTGGAAGAAAGTTTTCCCGGAGATATTGTTGGTTTGCACGATACCGGTAATTTCAGGATCGGGGACACCTTAACAGAAGGAGAAAAATTAAATTTCAAGGGAATTCCATCGTTTTCACCGGAACATTTCCGTTATATAAATAATGAAGACCCTATGAAAACCAAGCAGTTGGCAAAAGGTATTGATCAATTAATGGATGAAGGAGTTGCGCAATTATTCACATTGGAAATGAATAACAGGAAAATCATAGGAACAGTGGGTGCGCTGCAATTTGAAGTAATACAATATCGTTTAGAACATGAGTATTCAGCAAAATGCAGTTATGAACCAATTCATATACATAAAGCATGTTGGGTGGAAACAGAGGATGAAAAATCATCGGAATTTTTAGAATTTAAGAGGGTGAAACAAAAATTCTTAGCTAAAGATAAGTTTGGGCAATTAGTCTTCTTAGCTGATTCTGCATTTAGTATAACCATGACTCAAGAAAAATTTCCATCGGTAAAACTTCATTTTACGAATGAATTTTAGGTAAAATATATAAAAAAACATTGTAAAAGAGAGCTAAAAAAAATTTAGCTCTCTTTTTTTAACGAACAATAGTATCTGTTACTATTATCTTAAAATATAAAATGCTATGCCTTCATATCTATAGACATTAATGGGAATATAACTTTTACCTTTACCTAAAACTAACGAACCATCTTCGGATATCCAGATTTTAAGTTCATTTTTGTTGGTGGTGAGCAAATGATCCGATTTCTTTTTATATGATTTGTAAAAACGATAAACCGGAATTGTATTAGGTTTATGAGTATTGAATGCATAACCGGATATGCCTTCAAAAATCCATCCTCCTTGTCCACCGTTTTTTAATTCGTTCCAATCAAGTGTAGATAAACGATCACCGTTTAAAAAATTATAATATCTGTATATAGGATAAGATCCTTCCACTTGATTAGCATAAATTTTTCCTAATATCCCCTCAAAATGATTATTTCCTAATTCATTATAATTTGATGTATAAAAATGCTGTCCGTTTATATTATATCTGTAGAAATTTTTTGTTTCCACATATGCATACCTGCCGGGATATTGTTCAGATATAAATCTTTTATCCATTTCGCTAAGTACGGTATTCCAACCGCTTGACCACCCATTTAAAGTTAAAGATGCAGGAATAGAATAAAGCATGATTGATTGACTGTCAAAAGAAGAATAATTAGTTGTAGTTGAATTATATTTATTTAAAACATTACTATCAACATACGCTTGGTTCCAATAATTAGGTTCTCCGGCATAATATTCATATACTTTTTGTCTATTCCACTGAATATTAGCAGCGGGGCTTTGATGCTCATGTTGTAAACCAAGTGCATGTCCGAATTCGTGAATTATTGTCCTTGAAAATTCATAATCAGGAGTTGAATCTGTAAACCACCCGAAATTCATGGTAGGAATACGTTGAGTAATGGATCTAGCATCAGTTCCAATATAAGACCAAGACTGACCACTATTATCAAAATTTATTTTTATATCAGCATATTGATAAGCAGGAACATATTCAAAGTTTAAATTAGCATATTTCAACCATTCACCGGCAAATTGTTTTACTTTATTCTGTAAATAAGAGTTTCCGTTTAAAAATTTAATTTTTATAGTTTGTCCTGTATTCCATTTATTAAATTTATTAATTACTCCATTAGCAATAACTTCTTGAGTTGAATCTTGGGGTTGAATAATGTCATCCGGTAAATAAGCATCTAAACAAAAATGTTCTTTTTGAGCTGTACTTTTGTCCGGTACAATATCAGAATTTAATGAATCTTCAGTACAGGAAACCATATATACAAATAGGCTTACGTTTAATAAAAATATGTAGGAAAATTTTTTCATATTTAAGATTTTTTAAGGTTTTATAAATCCAGAATAAATGTTTAATAATATTACTTTATATAAAATAATTAGAGTTATATAAAGTGATTTTAACATTTATTTACTTTTTGGATATTGCTTAGCAATAAATTTCTTGTCAGTAGAAGATAATTTATAATTGGGTTGACTATGCCAATGATTTAAAGTGAATGAAGCAGGAAATGAAATAAGCATGATAGAATGTTTATCAAAAGCCGAATAATTAGTTAATGCCTTGCTGTATTTATAAAAAATTTCAAAATCCACTTTGTCCTTATTCCAATAATTAGGTGCACCTTCAAAATAAGCATATACTACCGGTTTATTCCATTTTATATTCGAATTAGGGTTTTGATGTTCATGATGTAATCCAAGAACATGACCAAATTCATGAAGAATTGTTTTAGATAATTCATTTTCAGGAGTAAAATCCGTAAACCAACCAAAGTTCAAAGAAGGACTTTGTTGAGAAATGTATTTTGAATCGGTGCCCACATAAGACCATGATTTTCCGCTGTTATCAAAATTGATTTTAATATCGGCATATTGATCCGCAGTAACATATTTGAATGTTAAATTAGCGAACTGAAGCCATTCACTTGCATATGTTCTGACTTTATCTTGCAAATACGATGAACCATTTAAAAATTTGATTTTAATGGTATCTCCGGGATTCCATTTTTTTATAATGGTGGTTACACCATAACCGGAAACTTCTTTATCCAATTCTGAGGTCTGAAAATTATCTCCGGGTAGAAAGGCATCTACACAAAATTTTTCATTTTCTGAAGATTTGTTTTCAGGATAAATGTCTGAAGTTAATGATTCCTCATTACAAGAAACCAGAAAAGCAGATGAAAATAATAGTAAAAAAAAAGTAAAATTTTTCATAATCATAACATTTATAAATTTATCAAATATAGGAAAAAATATTTAATTTTATATTCTGAATTATAATTCAAAGTGTATATAATATTATGATTATGTGATATAATTGTATTTTTAAATTATTATATGGTAATTATATTTGATTAACCAATTGTCTTTTATAAAATTTTAAATACTGCAAAAAGCAGAAGTTTAATAAAAATTTAATTATTTATATTTTATAAAAAAGATAAAAAAATAAGTTTATTATAATTCAAATAATAAGTAAGTTTGCCTATCAGTTTAATAGGAATTAAACTTTGTTATTTTTTATATTGAATAAAATAATATTGCTTGTGAATAACCAATTATTTAAAATAGATCTTCGATTTTACACTTTGCTTTCTAAATATGTATACGTGCTAATCTTTCTATTTAGTACAACGATTTATCATTCACAAACTCTAAAAAAAGGCGAATTAGCGGTTGGTATTGACCTAACTTATGCTCCCTATGCCTATTTAGAAGGAATTCCCAGAGGGTTTGACCCTGACTTAATGAGATTAATAGGAGAAAAATTAAATCTTAAAGTAGTCTTTAAAGATACCAGAATAGAAAATATAATTATGGGCTTAAATGCAGGACATTATGATCTCATAGCATCTGCATTGTATATTAATCCGCAACGAGCTCAACAAGTTTCATTTTTACCCTATCTACAAACCGGAGGTGTATTGGTTGTTAGAAAAGACGAATCCTATCGTCCGTTATCCTTACAAGACTTATGCGGAAAGAAAATTTCTTCCATGAAAGGGGCGGCATGGATTCCTAAATTGAATGATGTTACCAAGAATTTCTGTTTTAAGAATAATAAACAAGCAATTGAAGTTAAAGAATACCCCAGCGCTCCCGAGGCTTCACATGCGTTATTATCCAAAGGCGTGGACGTACAATATGAAGATGCGGCAGTAGCTAAAATGTTAATTGACAGATTAGGAGATAAATTGGTAATTTCTACACATGAAATGATAGATCCCGTATTAATAGGTTTAGCATTTAAAAATGAAAACATAACCTTAAAAAATAAAATCGCACAAGTTATCCAAGAACTAAGAAAATCGGGAGAATATCAGCAGCTATTGGACAAATATAATTTGGCTTATCCAAGTCAAGAATTACTACATAAATATAAGATAGATGAAGAATCGATTTCATCTCAAGAAAAGAATACAATTTTCGATTGGAAATATTTTAAAAATCAATTTATTAACACAGATTTTTGGAAAGCTTGTTTAACTGTAATCGAATTAAGTACATTAACTTGGTGTATAGGAGTAGTTTTAGGCTTTTTGGTAGCATTAATGGGGCAGAGTACTCATTCATTTATAAGAACTATCTCGAAAGGTTATATTTGGTTTTTCAGGAGTTTACCTTTATTGGTATTATTAATATTTATATATAATCTACCTCAAATTTGGCCTCAAAGCTCGATAATACTATCCAATCCCTTCATATCCGGTTTAATAGCTTTAGTTTTAAGTGAAACAGCCTATATAGCGGAAATACATAGAGGAGCATTACAAGCGATACCCAAAGGACAATATGAGGCGGGAAAAGCACTGGGGTTATCCTACTGGGGAATCATGAGATTGATTGTTGCCCCGCAAACATTTAGGATAGCCTTACCGTCACTCGCTAATCAATACGTAACCATAGTTAAGTTAACCTCATTAGTATCGGTGATTTCCTTGACCGAAATATTGATGGTTGGACAGCAATTGTATACACGTAACTTTCTGGTTATGGAAACCCTGTTAGCAGTTGCTATCTATTATATACTAATAGTTACTTTGGTAACATGGATTATTAACAAATTTGAAGCAAAATTTGATGTCCATAAAAAAAGCACAGACATTGATAGTTCAATACAAGTTGATTTTGAAAAATTAAGAGAATATTCGAACATAAAAAATACGAATAAAGGTTCAACCGCTTTAGAATTAAAAAATATAACAAAAACATTTGGAACAACATTGGTATTAAATAATATATGTTTAAGCGTTCCTTGGGGAAAAGTAATCAGTATTATAGGTCCATCAGGATCCGGGAAAAGTACCTTAATAAGATCCATAAACGGTTTAGAAACAATAGATGAAGGAGATATTGAAATGGGAGAAGTTTCTCTTATACTTAAAAATAAAAGTAAATTTCATAAATCAAAAAAGAAACTTCAGGAAATGAGGATAGGTATGGTTTTTCAATCGTATAATCTTTTTCCACACAAAACGGTATTAGAAAATGTTATGTTGGCTCCTTTATATCATAAAAAAAACAAAGATAAACAGCTGCTGCGTATGTATGCATTGGCAATGTTAGATAAAGTAGGTATGTTGGTTCATGCCAATAAATACCCTCACCAATTATCAGGAGGGCAGCAACAGCGGGTAGCCATAGCAAGAGCATTGGCTATACAGCCCGACATTATGTTATTTGATGAACCTACTTCCGCTTTAGATCCCGAATTAGTTCAAGAAGTATTGAAAGTTATTAAAGAATTATCTAATGAAGGCATGACTATGATAATTGTTACTCATGAAATGAAATTCGCATTTGAAGTATCAGATAGAATTGTTTTTATGGAATCAGGAAAAATTTTATACAATGAAGAACCTCAACAAATGAAAAAATCCAAGGATGAAAGATTACTAAAATTCATTGGAAATGTTGCTCCCATCGATTATACTATTTAAAATAAACATAAGTAAATACAAGTATGAAGAATCTAAAAGAAGAAATAGGTATTTTACAAAGACGAAAAATTGAAGCAGAAATAATAAAACCTATATACGATATTTTAAAGAGAGAGTATGGACTTGAACAGGCAAAATCGATTATTGAAGAAGCCGTAGCTAATGCAGCCATTCAGGCCGGAAAAGATTTTGCCCAAAAAGAAGATGAGCCAACCTCAGTACAAAGTTTTGTAGCTCTCCAATATCTATGGGAAAAAGATGATGCACTTGAAACAGAAGTGGTTGTTAATAATGAGAACCAATATGATTATAACGTGAAAAGATGTCGATATGCAGAAATGTATCATGAAATGGGATTGGGCGAAATTGGATTTTTACTATCCTGCAACAGAGATGCTAAATTTATCGAAGGATATGCTCCAAACGTAAAATTAACCCGTCCCCATACTATAATGAATGGAGACGGTTTTTGTGATTTTCATTATAAACTAGAAAAAGGGAAAACAGATATTTCCAATGAATGATAATTTACATATAAATTCAAAGAGACTACAAACGTGGTTAGCCGATTTCGCTACCATAGGAGCTACACCAAATGGAGGGGTACATCGTTTAACGCTCACAGATTTAGATAAACAAGCTCGTGATTTGTTTGTATCTCTGGCGAAGAAAGCCGGGTGTTCAATAAAAATAGATGCAATGGGCAACATTTTCGCCAGACGATCCGGTGTAGATAACCGTTTGAATCCTGTACTTATAGGTTCTCACATAGATAGTCAGCCATTAGGAGGTAAGTACGACGGGATCTATGGGGTATTAGCAGCCCTGGAAGTTGTTTATTCATTGAATGACCATGATATAAAGACTGATCGCCCCATAGATGTTGTAAGCTGGACCAATGAGGAAGGTTCACGTTTCGCTCCTGCCATGATAGGTTCGGCCGTTTTTTCAGGGTTAACTTCTTTACAAGATGGTTGGTCGTGTAGAGATAGTGAAGGTAATACTATTAAACAAGAATTAGAAAGAATTGGATATGATGGAAAAGATAATTTTTCAAATTATAAAATTCATGCTTCACTGGAACTGCATATTGAGCAAGGTCCAATATTAGAAAACCATAATGAATTAATAGGAATCGTTACCGGCGCTTTAGGTCAAAAATGGTACGATGTTGAATTCACCGGGATGGCTTCTCATGCCGGAACAACCCCTATGGAAGTACGCCAAGATGCCTTACTGGGACTTGCCGAGGCAGTGCTTGAAGTCAACACAATAGGAAAAAATGAAAAACCGGAGGGCAGGGCAACTGTTGGAATGGTAAAAATTACCCCCAATTCAAGAAATGTAATTTCTGATAAAGCTTGGTTTTCAGTTGAATTTAGACATCCTTCAGAAAAAGGACTACAAAGGATGGATCAACAATTGTCTGAAAAAATACATCAAATAGCCGAGAAATTAAATTTAACCTATAGCATCCGTCCTATATTATCCTTTCCTCCCTTACCTTTTGATAAAACCTGCATTGAAGTGGTACGCAAAGTAGCTCAGAATTTAAATTATCCCCATAGAACAATGGTTTCAGGAGCCGGACATGACTCGTGTAATATTTCTAAAATAGCCCCGACTTCCATGATTTTTATACCCTGTATTAAAGGAATAAGTCATAATGAAAAGGAAGAAATTAAACCGGAATGGATGAATGCCGGTGCTAATGTTTTACTAAATGCAGTAAAACATTTATCTAATATCTAAAAGATAAGGAATAAACCAATTTATAGATTAAATAGATTAAATGGGTAAGGTAGAGCATTAAAGTTCTACCTTTTTAATTATCATTATAGATAAAATTATATAAAATCGTAAGGTGAAGTAAAAATGCTTAGACAATATGTCAGCTTGCAAAAAATTAATTATGACAAATGTTTATATAATGCTTCATGGCATAATCATTGAAATTGCATAAGCAATTATATAAGTAATAATAGTAGTATTTAGTATAATTAATAACCATAAGTAATTAAAGAAAAAATATAAACATGAGTAAAATTATAGGAATTGATTTAGGAACAACGAATTCTTGTGTAGCTGTAATGGAAGGTAGCGATCCTACCGTTATTACTAATGCTGAAGGAAAAAGAACTACTCCATCCGTAGTTGCTTTTATGGAAGATGGAGAAATTAAAGTGGGGGACCCTGCTAAAAGACAAGCAGTAACCAATCCACACAATACCGTATACTCCATAAAAAGATTTATGGGTACTAGATTTTCATCAGATGCAGGTGAAATTTCAAGAGTTCCTTATAAAGTAGTAAAAGGTGATTCCGATACTCCAAGAGTAGATATTAACGGAAGATTATATACTCCGCAAGAAATTTCAGCTATGATTCTTCAAAAAATGAAGAAAACAGCAGAAGATTTCTTAGGAGAAACTGTAGATCGAGCAGTAATTACAGTTCCTGCTTATTTTAATGATGCGCAAAGACAAGCAACGAAAGAAGCAGGTGAAATTGCCGGTTTAAAAGTAGAAAGAATTATAAATGAGCCTACAGCAGCAGCCTTGGCTTACGGATTAGATAAAGCTCATAAAGACCAAAAAGTAGCAGTATACGACCTAGGAGGAGGTACTTTTGATATTTCTATTCTTGACTTAGGAGACGGAGTATTTGAAGTATTATCAACTAATGGAGATACACACTTAGGAGGAGATGATTTTGATGATGTAATAATTAATTGGTTGGCAGAAGAATTCAAATCTGCAGAAGGTGTTGATTTAAAAGCAGATCCAATTGCATTACAAAGATTGAAAGAAGCCGCTGAAAAAGCTAAAGTAGAATTATCTTCATCTACTCAAACAGAGATTAATTTACCTTATATAACCGCTACAGCTTCCGGTCCAAAACATTTGGTAAAAACGTTAACCAGAGCAAAATTTGAACAATTAGCAGCCGATCTTGTTAAAAGATCTATGGAACCTTGTAAAAAAGCGTTAGAAGATGCAGGATTAAAAACATCAGATATTGATGAAGTATTATTAGTCGGAGGTTCAACACGTATCCCGGTGATCCAAGAAGAAGTAGAAAAATTTTTCGGTAAAAAACCTTCCAAAGGAGTGAACCCAGATGAAGTTGTTGCTATTGGAGCTGCAATTCAAGGAGGTGTATTAACGGGAGATGTAAAAGATGTTTTATTGTTAGATGTTACTCCACTTTCCTTGGGAATTGAAACTTACGGAGGTGTATTTACCAAATTAATTGATGCCAATACCACCATTCCAACTAAAAAATCTGAAACGTTTTCTACTGCAGCAGATAATCAACCGGCTGTTACTATTAGAGTAGGGCAAGGAGAACGACCTATGTTCAACGATAATAAAGAAATCGGAAAATTCGATTTAGTGGATATACCACCGGCACCAAGAGGAGTTCCACAAATTGAAGTAACCTTCGATATTGATGCTAACGGTATTTTAAGTGTATCGGCTAAAGATAAAGGAACCGGAAAAGAACAATCCATAAAAATTCAAGCATCTTCCGGATTAAGTGAAGCAGAAATTGAAAAAATGAAGAAAGAAGCAGAAGCTAACGCTGAAGCAGATAAAAAGAGAAAAGAAGAAGTTGAGAAATTAAATTCTGCGGATGCAATGATTTTCCAAACAGAAAAACAATTAAAAGAATTTGGAGAAAAATTACCGTCAGAGAAAAAACAACCGATTGAAGATGCGTTGGCAGACTTGAAAAAAGCACATGAAAGCAAAGACATTCCGGCAATTGAAACAGCAATGGAAAAAATTAATGCCGTATGGGCTTCCGCTTCAGAAGATTTATATAAATCCGGTCAAGCAGCTGAAGGAGCAAATCCGGGAGCTCAAGGCGGAAGAGAAGGATCATCAAGTAATCCTAATCAAGGAGGAGATAATGTTGAAGATGTTGATTTCGAAGAAGTGAAATAAAAATAAGAATAATACACAAGTATAATTGGAAAACCTCAGAATTTTAATTCTGAGGTTTTTTATGTATATATAGGGGGGAAAACAAATTGTACATATTTAATAAATTAAAAAAAGTTGGAAAATCCAATAAAGTAAAAGGATTTAATGATTTTTAAAATATTGGCTAGATAAACAAAATGTACATTTACTACCAATTTGTTACCATTTAAAATGCTTAATACCTCATCTATATTAATAAGCATTCTAAAAAAATAAAATCCTGTAGAAGCCTAATTTAAAAGGATTTATTTAACACTTAAATCTAAAAAAAGTATGTTTTATCATACTCTTTTTTTATTTGTTTTATTTTATATGCTAAAGAAAAGTTAGTTAGTCAAAAAATGAAAAAAACAGTATATTAATGTATAAATATTGCTTTAAAATGGTAAAAAAAGCAGAATAATAAATTCTCATCTCATTATTACTATATAAAGGCATAAAATTTTATATAAAATACGAAATATATTATACAAAAAAAGCTTTTTATTTTTAGGCATTTTTGTGTTTTTATGTACAATATGTTTTTCTAAAATGACTCATTTTGTTTTTTTTCAATTATAAATTAAAACAAATAAAAAAAATGTTAAAAATTGAATTTGGTATATAATCAATTAATTAGGTGGTAATATTTGTTAAAAAAAATCAATTTAAATTTTTATTTACTAATATTTTTACTTTAATAATTAATATTAATTTAATAGAAAACACAAAATTTGCATGAAAAAAAAATAAATTAAGTATCAAATTACTTTATAAGTGAGTATTTATTTATATTTGCATGCTAAATTTAGATATTGTTTATAAAATTATAACTGAATAATCATACAAAGTTAATTTATTTGTATATTGATCCAATATAAAATAACAGAAAATAAGATGTTTTTTTAACATAATGTTAACTTTGGCACGGTATTTAGTATAGTTTTAACACGAAATTGGATAAATTTAGATTCTACTACGTTTTAAGTGGAAGAATTAGAATTAAATAAATTTTGAATTAAATTATTTTACAAAAAAGAAAATTATGAAAAAGTTAGTGTTGTTTGCAGCAGTAGTTTTTGGATTATCAACTATGAATGCACAAAAAAACAGTATTTTATTAGGAGGTAATGTAGGTTACAACCACACCGAAAACAAATTTGGAGGAAATTCAGGAAAACAAAAATTGGACACTTACGAATGGGCTCCTTATTTAGGATATCAATTTACTGATCATTTAACTATTGGAGCAAAAGTAGCTTTTACAAAAGCGGATTTAGATAGTAAAGCACTTCAAGAATCTAATTTACTTGATGGAGATACTAAAACTTCAAAAATCGGAGGTTTTATACGTTATTCACAACCATTAAGTGAAACTTTTGCAGTATATGCTGATTTGGGTGCAGGTTGGCAAGAGCAAAAAACCAAAGGACACGATGCTTTAGCAAAATATGAAAATAAAGCAGATGGATTTTACATCGGATTCAATCCGGCATTATTCATTAACTTCAAAAATAATTTTGGATTGAATTTTAGCATTGGTGGAGTTGAATACAACCACTTAAAAGAAAAAGGAACAAAAAATAAATCTAATGGGGTTGATGTAACTTTTGGAAATGCTTTCAATATTGGTATTTCTAAAAACTTTTCACTATAATTTAATTATAGTATAAAATTATTTAACGCAAGTTATATAACTAATTAAAAAGAAAAAGCATGAAAAAAATTATAATAGCAACCCTTACCCTTTTTAGTGTGTTGTCTGCCCAAGCTCAAAAGAATTCTATCCTTTTGGGTACAGATTTTAGCCTTAAAAGAGTTAATGGTTATAATGACGAAAAAACCAATAATGTTACATTTACACCTGTAATAGCTTATGAAGTAGCAGATAATTGGTTTGTAGGAGCTAAAACCAGCCTATCTTTTGATAAACATACTTATTCAAGTGATCAACTTCTAGATACAAAAATACAAGATAAAGCTTACGAAAGTAGAATTGGTGGTTTTGTTCGTTACTATAAACCTTTTAATGAAACTTTTGGTATATATGCAGATCTAGGGGCCGGATATCAACAGTATCGCTCTGATAGCAAAATAGATTCAGGTAGTCCAATTTATAATGAGGCTGATATGATCGAAGGTAATAGAGTTAGAGGATATGGATATTACATCGATTTTGCCCCTGCTTTATTTATAAACTTTAAAAATAATTTTGGGTTAAATGTTTCTTTTGGAGGAGTTGAATGGAGCGACACAAAAGAAAACGTAGCCTTGGATTATAAAAATTATAACAAGAGCAAAGATTTTGACCTAACGTTTGGAAAATCTATTCACGTAGGAGTTACTAAAAAATTCAGTTTTTAATTTTATAAATAAAAAAATAATATAAAAACCTCTGATTTATTTCAGAGGTTTTTTTGTTGATTAAAAGTGATAAATAAGTAAATTTGCTAGTATTATAAATAAATGTATTATGGCATTATCTAAGATTAATCCAACAGAAACCCGCGCATGGCAATTATTAAAAGAACATTACGACCAAATAAAAGATAAACACCTTCGTCAATGGTTTAAAGAAGATCCTCAAAGATTTGATAAATTTTCAATACAATTTAATGATATTCTTTTTGATTATTCTAAGAACAGAATAGAAGAAAAAACATTGAAATTATTAATTCAACTGGCTGAGGAAACCCAAGTTAAAGAAGCTATTGAAAAGCAGTTTAGTGGCGATAAAATTAATGAGACAGAAAATAGAGCAGTTTTACACACAGCATTAAGAAATCGAAAAAATACACCGGTTATAGTTGATGGAGAAGATTTAATGCCTAAGATAAACAAAGTCCTTTCGCAAATGCAAAAATTTTCTGAATCAGTAATTTCGGGCGAATGGAAAGGCTATTCAGGAAAAGCAATTACTGATGTGGTTAATATTGGTATTGGTGGTTCTGACTTAGGACCTTTAATGGTTGTAGAAGGGCTAAAATATTATAAAACCAGACTCAATTTACATTTTGTATCCAATATTGATGGAACTCACATAGTAGAAACATTGAAACCGTTAAATCCGGAAACAACAATGTTTATTGTGGCATCTAAAACATTTACTACTCAAGAAACTATGACCAATGCTCAAACAGCAAAGGATTGGTTTTTAAAATCAGCAAAATTAGAATCTGAAGTAGCCAAACATTTTGTCGCCCTATCAACCAATCAAGAAGCCGTAACAAAATTTGGAATCAACCAAGACAATATGTTTGAATTTTGGGATTGGGTAGGTGGAAGATATTCTATTTGGTCAGCTATTGGACTGAGCATATGTTTAGCTGTCGGATATGACAATTTTACCGAATTATTAGAAGGAGGAAATGAAATTGATTTACATTTTAGAAATACGGAACTAAATAAAAACATACCGGTAATTTTAGCCCTATTAGGTATTTGGTATAATAACTTTTTTGGCGCGGAAGATGTTGCTTTACTTCCCTATGAACAATATTTACACCGGTTTGCAGCCTATTTTCAACAAGGAGATATGGAATCCAATGGTAAATATATAGACCGAAGCGGTAAAAAAGTTGATTATCAGACCGGACCAATAATTTTCGGAGAACCGGGAACCAATGGACAACATGCATTTTATCAATTGATACATCAAGGAACAAAACTTATTCCTTGTGATTTTTTTGCAGGTGCTCAAACACTAAATAAAGTCTCAGATCATCATGAAAAACTTATATCCAACTTTTTCGCTCAAACAGAAGCTTTAGCTTTTGGTAAAACGGAAGAAGTAGTTTATAAAGAATTAAAAGATCAGGGTAAAAATGAAGAGGAAATTAATAAATTAAAACCATATAAAATATTTGAAGGAAATCGTCCAACCAATTCCTTTTTGTATAAAATTCTAACACCTAAATTACTAGGAAAATTAATTGCTATATATGAGCAAAAAATATTTGTACAAGGAGTTATCTGGAATATTTTCAGTTTCGATCAATGGGGCGTAGAATTAGGCAAACAATTGGCTAACAAAGTGCTGCCTGAATTATCAGGAGATCAAGAAATAACCACACATGATTCATCAACTAATGGGCTGATAAATGCCTATAAAAAAATGAGATAATTTTATATCTGATTTAATAAAAAAAAGATCGTCTCATCAGACGATCTTTTTTTATTCATAAAATTCAAAAGTTTACAGTTTACTATAAAAAACAAATTACAGCTTTATCATAGGATTTTAAAATAATATAGAGTTAAACGCTTTAGGTCTGATATTTGCATTTTATAAGTACAAATCAAATATTAATAAATAGAAGACTAAAAATTTAAAATTATGATCAAAGAACAAAACGTAGTGAAAAGCACTTACAACGACTCTTCAAAAAACAAAAAATTAGGTAAATTTTTTGGTGAAATTTTTTCATATAACAGCAGTTTAAAACTATATCATTGGCAAGTAACCGGCAAAGGAAGTTATGCAACACATATTGCTTTAGATCAGGCTATTGATTCAGTATTAGATGTAATTGACCGCTTAGTTGAAACAGCTTATGCGCAATTTGGAGATATTGAAGTAACTATCAAAGAAACTCCTACGCCTAAAGATATTATCAAACATTGTGAGAATTTTTACCTGTTACTTCAAGACGGTAGAGAATTATTTGTTGATGACTATGCGTTGTCCATTTTTGATGATTATCAAGAAGCCATTCAACAATTATTGTTTAGATTGAAAAGGTTACAATAATCAATTATTAATTATAGAGTACGAAAAACCTATATAACATAAATTTATTTTGAAAACAAAAACCAAAAAACCTGTGTCTGAAAAAGTAAGGCACATAGAAGCCAACATAGGGCTTAGTGAAGAAAATAAACAATTAGTGTCCGATGCACTAAACAGATTGTTAGCCAATGAATATTTTCTTTATACCAAAACCAGAAAATTTCATTGGAATGTAGAAGGTCCACATTTCAGATCTATACACTTATTATTAGAAGAGCAATATAAAGAAATTGCGGAAATTATTGACGAAGTGGCAGAAAGGATAAGGAAATTAGGTCATTATGCGCTGGGATCATTTAAACAATACAGTGCAGTAGTAGACTTACTGGAACATGACGGGGAAGAAGTGGATGATGAAAAGACTATATTGGTAGAATTATGTCAGGATCATGAAACGATCATCCGTTTGATCCGAGCAGAATTCATACCAACTGCTGACAAAAATAAAGATGATGGAACCAGTGATTTTTTAACCGGAGTTATGGAACAGCACGAATCTATGGCATGGATGCTACGTGCTTCAGCTAAATAATTATAAATTGAGTACAAAAAACCTCTTTTAAAGAGGTTTTTTTTGTTATAAACCCGAATATTTAGCTATAATTTTTTCAAACCACAATTGAGGAATTATGGTTTTAACCCAAATAGATAATTTTTGGATGGTTGTACCAAAATAATAATGGGGTTTTAATTTATTTTTTTGAGTAAATAATTTTTCAATAAAGGGAGCAATAGTTTCGGGGGCTAGACCATTTGAAACATCCGCATTCATATGATCATACACCTTATCAAAAACTTTAACATAGTCAACCGAAATATCACTTTTAATCCTATGAGCTGCTATATCTGTTCGTATATCACCTAAATTTACTGTACATACTTCAATACCAGAATTTTTTAATTCATAACGTAACGATTCTGTAATCATGTCTAATGCAGATTTAGAACCGGAATAAAAACCTCTGAATGGTAAACCCATTTCACTTCCAATCGATGATATATTAAAAATTTTACCTTTATTACTTTTACGCATAATTGGTAAAACCTTTGAAATCAGATAAGAGGGTGCTACAATATTTAGGGTAAATAAATCTATAATTTCATTTTTTTTAGCGTTTTCAACAGGCCCGACCATACCTTTTCCTGCATTATTGATTAACAGATCAATGGTTGAATTTTTAGCAAGAATTTGATCTAATGCATCATCAACTTCTTTTTCATTAGTTATATCAGTTGGAATAGTAGTAAATTTAGCATTTTTAGGTACTGAACGACTCAAACCGTATACGTTGTAACCCTTCTGAAATAAATAATTTCCCAATGCCAATCCCACGCCGGATGAGGTTCCTGTAATTATAATTGTTTTAGACATTTTTATAGTTTAATACTAAACAAAAATAAAATTAATTTTAAAATCTAGCTACCCAAAAAGAAAAAAGGAATGACATACTCATTCCTTTTAAACCAATTAAAATTCAAATTTTAAGTAAGTCTATGAGTACAGATATAGTCAATCAGACCATCAATAGGTCTTCGTAAAGCTATACCTAATTTCATTCCATTTTCAGATAATTTTTTCTCTAATTCATCTTTTAAATAAAAACCGATAGAACCATTAAAATTGATTGGGACTTGAGTACAATTATCGTATTGTTTTATATATAAATCGATAAAGGTTTGAATTTGTTTATCAATGATTTGCTGAATAAATTCATGATCTTTGTTTTGAATAATAAATTTAGCAAATGTGGCTAGATAAGCATTGGGATTAGGTTTTTTGTATAGATTTTCTTTTATAAAATCTATATCCATATTATATTCTTTCGACAATTTTATTGATAATTCATGAGGAAGAGTTTTGAAATTATAGGCACGAATCAAATCTGCTCCTAATTTATTACCGCTGCAATCATCCATTAAAAGATATCCAAGAGATAAAACTTTTTGATGTAAAAGTTCACCGTCATAATAACTGCAATTGGATCCGGTACCTAAGATACATACTATGGCTTGAGTTCCCGGAGGTGTGGTTGCATAAACGGCTCCATAGGTATCTTCTTCAACCACAATTTCTTCAGCATTAGGAAAAGATTCTGTTAAAGCATTTCTTACAATATCTTTCATATTATCAGTTCCACATCCTGCCCCATAAAAAAATATTTTTTTTACCGCGGGTTTATTTTGGTAAATGTCAAAACGTTCATTTAATCTTTTGATCATTTCCTCTTTATTTATGGCTTCGGGACTTAAACCTTTAGTTTGTGTTGAGAATATACGATTGCCATTATTATCAATGGCTATCCAATCGGCTTTAGTAGCACCTGAATCTGCTAGAAGAATCATATTTTTTGTTTTTAATTTTAGTTATGTTTCAAAAGTACAAAATAAAAATATTTATAATAAAAATAAATATTCAATAAATGTTGGTAAAATTATCTTATTAGTAATGGTTAATGTGCTCAATTTATTACAACTAATAAGTATATATACTAATGTTTGAAATAGCTTAACTATCTCTTTACAGACTAAAATTAATAAAAGATATCATTGAAACTGTAAATATTTATCAAATGTTGATTTAAATCATACGATTAGGTATAAAAAATAAAATAAATTTAATTTTATATGTATTAAATTTATGGATACCCCTGTTCAGCCATTAAAATAAAGAGAAATTAAAATTTTGTTAAAAAATTAACATTTACTTCAAATAAGTAAATGAAATGGTAAGGTTTCCAAGCATCAAAAACACCATTTTAACCTTAATATTAGATAAAATTAGTCATTTCTAAATATGATATTAATCAATTACAATATTGTTAATTATATGATAATGATATATTTAAATGTATAACTATTTAAGGTTAGATTACGTATCTTTGATAATTTATACTATAATAGGATATTTAATTTATATTTGTATAAACACGTTAAACTTACATGTTTATAGTAATTTTTATAAAAAATAAATTAAAAACTACATATATGAGAAGAAAGATTTTTACTACTTTAACAATCTTGTCTCTTTTTTTTTCAAAGGCGCAGCAAACAGAATTTATTTTAATCGATAATGGAAATGGAGTCAATTTAGGATATTCCCCATTATCAGGTGTAAAAATTATAACTGTTGACGGTTTGAAATTCAAAGACCTTAATAGAAACGGAAAACTTGATAAATATGAAGATTGGAGATTATCTGCAGATGAAAGGGCTAAAGATTTAGTTCAAAAAATGTCCTTGGAACAGATCGCAGGATTAATGCTTTATAGTAATCACCAAGCTATACCTTCAAACGATAGTGGATTCGCATCTGGAACCTATAATGGAAAAATCTTTTCTGCCAGTGGTGCACAACCTTGGGAACTATCAGACGCACAAAAAAAATTTCTGCAAAAGGATAATTTAAGACATATATTAATAACTTCGGTTCAAAGCCCTGAAGTTGCGGCACGATGGAACAATCAAATGCAAGCATACGTGGAAGGGTTGGGATTAGGAATTCCGGGAAATACAAGTTCAGATCCCCGACATTCTGATCAAGTTACCGGAAATATAAAATCTGAATTTAATGCAGGAGCAGGAGGCGCCATATCACTTTGGCCGGATGGGTTAGGCTTAGGAGCAACATTTGATCCGTCACTTGTACAAAAATTTGGTAATATAGCAGCACAAGAATATAGAGCTTTAGGAATAACTACAGCTTTATCTCCTCAAATAGATTTAGGAACAGAACCCCGATGGTATAGAATCTACATGACATTTGGAGAAAGCCCGGAACTAACTACAGATATGGCCAGGGCCTATATAGATGGTTTCCAAACTTCTTTTGGTAAAGATGAAATTGCAGACGGATGGGGATATAAAAGTGTTAATACAATGGTTAAACATTGGCCGGGTGGAGGACCGGAAGAGGGCGGAAGAGATGCACATTGGGCGTTTGGAAAATATGCAGTATATCCAGGAAATAATTTTGATACACACATGAGCCCTTTTGTTAACGGAGCTTTTAATCTCAATGGAAAAACTTCCAAAGCTTCAGCAGTTATGCCTTATTACACCATTTCATATAATCAATCAAAAGACGGAAGTAACTATGCAAATGGTTTCAATAAATATATCATTACCGATTTACTTAGAGATAAGTTTGGGTATGATGGGGTATTATGTACAGATTGGCTGATAACAGCCAATGAGGGTAAAACTCCGGATGAATTTAAAGGTAAGCCTTGGGGAGTGGAAAATAAAACGATAGCTCAAAGACATTATATTGCCTTAATGGCCGGAATGGATCAATTTGGAGGCAACAATGTTATGCAACCCATATTAGAAGCCTACAAAATGGGAGTAAAGGAATACGGGAATAATTATATGAGAAATCGTTTTGAGCAATCAGGAATACGATTATTAAAAAATATTTTCAGGCTGGGATTGTTTGAAAATCCGTATTTAAACGTTGAGCAAAGCGTTAAAACAGTTGGAAATCCTGAATTTATGCAAGCGGGTTATGAAGCACAAATAAAATCAGTGGTATTGCTTAAAAATAAAAAACATATACTACCTATAAAAGATAAAAAAACGGTATATATACCAAAAAACTATCAACCTTCCATAAAAGATTGGTGGGGAAAATGGTCTGAACCAAAATTAGATTATTCGGTTAATATAGAGTTAGTTAAGAAATATTATCATGTTACAGAAGATCCTGAAAAAGCAGATTTTTCCATAGTCTTTGTTTCAAGTCCTCAAACTAACAACGATGGCGGGGGATATGATATAGCTGATAGAAATAATGGAGGAAATGGATACGTTCCCATCTCCTTACAATATAACAGCTATACGGCTACAAATGCGCGTGAGCACAGTATAGCAGCAGGAGACCCCGTAATAGACCCTTCAATTAAAGATCGAAGTTATAAAGATAAAACAGTAACCGTTTCCAATTCATCCGATCTATCTACCATATTAACTACTAAAAGTCAAATGGGAAATAAACCGGTCATAGTAGTAGTAAATATCAGTCGTCCTATGATTTTTAATGAATTTGAATCTAGAGTGGATGGGATAATAGCAAGATTTGGAATTGGAGAACAAGCCATAATGGATATTATTTCCGGGAAGTACGAACCCTCCGGATTATTACCCCTTCAAATGCCTGCAAATATGAACACGGTTGAAAAACAGAAAGAAGATATTCCTTTTGACATGGAATGTCATCAAGACAGTGAAGGGAATGTCTATAATTTTGGTTTTGGTTTAGATTGGAAAGGTGTCATCAAAGATTCTAGGACTGCAAAATACGGTATAAAAAAATAAATATAAGTTTTGATTAATGATATGCTATAAATAAAAAAACAAAATTATAATGATATAAAATATAAAGTCATAATTAAACTAAAACCACAAAAAGATTAATTAAGTATGAGAAGAGCAGTTAAGTCTCTTAGTGCTATTATGATTGTTTCTACTATGAATTTGATACAGGCACAAGAGAATAAATCTGATAGTTTAAAAACTAAAACAGATTTAAAAAAAGATCAGAACACTTCCGTGATGTTAAATGCCTCAGCCGATAACGGGCCAAGAAATGTAAACATTGGTTTACCGGCAAGTGTGGGAGGAACTACTATTTTAGAAAATGGGTTACCGGTTGTGATGGACTACGTCGTACAAATGCCCGTGAGGGCCTGGAGGTCAGATTCCAGTTTTGAAAAGATGGACGTATTAGATGTTGCAAAAACCGCTATAAGCGTAGGGGATGTGGGAGTATCAGTAAATACTTATACCAATAAAGGAACAGATAAATTACAAGGTAAAGGTGAATTTGTCACCAATTCTTACGGATTATTAAGAGGAAGCTTTAATGTAAGCGGACCGATGAAAAACGGATTTTATTATTCGGTTAGTGCTTATGCTAATATGGATCCCGGAACATTTACATCAGCCTTTTCTCAATTTTTAGATAAAACTCAAATTTATAAAGTATTTATAAATAAAAAATATAATGACGGAAAAGGAGAAATTGGAGTACAATATAAATTTATCAGCTCACAAGCGATAACAACTAAACAAAATCCTTATTACTATCGTTCCAATGGAAAAGTAGATGCTGTAGAAGGATTCAAATTAGGCAGAGATTCCTATCTGGAAAAATCCGGATTGGTGCATTATATAGATCCGCTTTCAGGAGAATATACTACTCGAGATATAATGAAAGGAAGTGGAGGAGAAAATCATATTTTCGATATCATCGGAAAAAATAGCCTTACAAATGGGATGAAGCTGGATTATATTTTTAGATATCAATATGCTGAATCCGGATATTTTAATCCGTACTATTCATCCATAAGTAATCCGGTTGAAGGTAAGACACGTTTCCGTTATGTAGGTTCCGATAACATTTATAATGGAAAAGTACAATCGGTTTTAATGCTTTTCACCCCCCGAGCTCCATTCAATACTTATATGAGTCGCGTGGAATTAAGCAAAAAAACGTCTAAACACAATTGGAATATCGGATTTAATGAATGGTATTACCACATAAACAATTATAATACAGCTTCTTATTCCTATTACCATGAAGTGACTCCAAATCCGTCACTGTTAATTCAAGAAAATTACGATCCACTTACCGGCACTTGGATGCCAAGAAAAGGTTCAGATGAATTCGGAGGATATAATCATAACGGCGCTATGCAATACTATACCGGTGGAGAAAACAAAATGGCTGTGTATGGTACTGAAAAATGGACGCCTTCCGAAAAAATACAAGTGGGAGGAGGTGTGAGATTAGAATGGCAAAATATTAACGGAGAATGGTATAAAGGAGAAGACAGAAAATTAGCAGGGACTAATTGGGTATCCGGAAATAAAACAAAAGTTAAAAAAGATTGGATTAATAAAACTTTTACAGTCAATGCACTATGGAAAATCATGCCTTCATTTGGACTTCAAGGAGAAGCAACCTATGGAGAATTAGGTGGAAAGTTAAGTAGTTATGCAGGTGCAGATGATCCGGGAATTAAAAAGTCAAAAATACCAGGAGCTTCTTTCGGAGTATACTTTAACCATGCTTTGGTAAGAGTAGTATCTAAAGTTACTTACATTCAGAGAAGTAATTTTACAAATAATTCCACTTTTACCAATCCAAAAGATCCTACCGATTACATGAAAAAAACTATTAGCTATGATGTTAAAACCATAGGATGGACAACCGATGCTTTGGTTACACCATTTAAAAATTTTCAATTTCATATGTTATTTACCTTACAAAATCCCGAATACAAAAATTACAAATTTGAAGCGTATGATGTAAAATATGATTACGATGGGAATATAGCAAGAAGCGTATCAAAAACCATAATAGAATTAGATCCAAGCTATAATTGGAAGAAATTTAAATTTTGGGGAAGTGCGCGATATTTCAGTAAAGAATATGCAAATTATACCAATTCATTGTTTTTTGCAGGAAGATGGGAAACATTTGCGGGTATAGATTTTAAATATAACAGTAACCTGAGTTTTGGAGTAAGTGCGGTTAACTTATTAAACCAAAGTGGAGCACAAGGCTCTATATCTGGAACTAATACAGCTATAGATCCTACTCCTTATTATAATAAACCGGTAGCAGGAACTTACATCCGACCTTTTACTCTGGAATTTAAAACTAAGTTTAAATTTTAAAAAATAAAAAATGAGCAAGTATTGGATTTATATTAAATATAGGTTGGTTTTCTTTTTATTCCTTCTAATTCCTTTAGGCCATATTCATGCACAAGGCATTACCAAAAAGAAAATAATAAAGTTGATTAGCTATAATGTATACTGGGGAATGAAACAGGACTCAACTAAAGATAAATCCAAATTTGCTGAATGGATTCGTAAACAAGATCCTGATATTTTAGCCTTGCAGGAAATGAATGGATTTACTGCAGGAATTTATGAGTTTGCCCCTGAAGGAGCGAATCCAAAAAATTTAAGAAAATTAGCTGAAAGTTATGGTCACCCTTATTGTGTTATTGTCAGAGAACCTTCTACCGATGGCTCTGTAACTTTTCCGGTGGCCATAACTTCAAAATACCCGATTGTAAATGTTCATCGGGTATTAGATAATAATATTCATGGATATATAGAAGCAGAAATTGAAGGATATCATTTTATAGTTACTCATTTTCACCCATTTTCATCTGAGAAAAGAGGTTATGAAGTGGATCAAATTTTAGCTACCATCCAATCCAAACCATCTAATGATAAATGGTTGTTTATGGGGGATTTAAATTCAGTTTCTCCATTGGATAAAAGTGCATATAAAGATAATAAACTCAGAAATTTTATACGGGAAGACAGAAAGAAAAGACCGTATAATTTGAATTTAGGTAAAGACAATGAGTTAGATTATACTATCCAGCAAAAAATACTTGATTTTGGATTTATAGATGCACTTCGTTTATTCCATCCTGAATTTGAAGCGACCGCGCCAACAAAATTATTTTATGATCAATCTAAATCTCCGGTAAGATATGATTATCTCTATGTTAGCGGAAATATGAAAAAAGATCTTATAAAATGTGATGTAATTAAAGATGAATTTACTGATCTCTATTCAGATCATTATCCGGTGGTGTTGTATTTTAATAATTAAATAAATAAAATGTAAATAAATGAAAAACTCTGTACTACTAAACGTTAAGTTGATAGTTTTCATGCTATTGACCGTATCAATTAACCCACAAGTTTATGGGCAAAATAAAAAATCAACGAAACAAGATAAGACGGTAATCTTATATGTTACCCGCCATGGTAAGACTATATTGAATACCATGGATAGAGTGCAAGGTTGGGCAGACACCCCTTTAACACCCGAAGGAGTGGAAGTGGCTAAGTTTCTAGGGGAAGGAATTAAAGATGTAAATTTTAAAGCAGCTTATTCCAGTGACTTAGGACGGGCCAGACAAACAGCTCGTATAGTCTTAGATACTAAAGGTCAAGAAAAATTAGCAATAACAGAAGTACCTCAACTAAGGGAAACCAATTTTGGCAGCTACGAAGGTGATTTAAACTCGAAAATGTGGGGGGATGCGGCTCTCTACTTACACTATAAATCATCAAAAGAACTTTTTGCCGATATGGCAAAAAATCCTGAAATATTAAAGAAAGCCATGAACACATTTAAAACGTTAGAAACCTTAGGAATAGGAGAAAATTATGAAGATGTTAAAGCGAGAGGACAGAAAGCCATTCGTGAAATAGCAGAAAAAGAGGCTTTATCAGGAGGAGGAAACATATTATTAGTCGCTCATGGAATGGCAATTAGCGTTTTTCTTTCAGATTTAGACAGTAGCGGTAAAAAAATAACAGGTACACATATGGGAAATGCAGCAGTTTCCAAGGTAATCTACAAAGACGGAAAGTTTACGATTGAATCTTTTGGAGATATGAGTTATGTGGAAAAAGGAAAAAAGGTATTAGGCAAATAAAAATAAATCAAATAAGAAGTTAAAAATCAATTAAAATTTACTGCATTCTAAATAATTGAATAAGATGTTTTATACGCATTTACATAATAGTATAAATACTTTAATTTATTGTAATATATGGTTTTCATGAAAAACTATCATTAAGTCGGCTTAAAAATTTTTAGTGTTTGATACTGTTATAATTCATCAATTTCAAAGAACATAAAACTCTGTGTATATAAAAAAGAGCAGAGCACGTAACCACTGAAATAAAATTTATAAAAGATGAGAAATAAAAATAGTATATATTCATTGTCAGTACTTTTATTACTTATTAGTACCAATGAAATATATAGTCAAAATCAAACGAAAAATGATACGATAAAAGTAGACATAGAACAGAAAAATGATAGGAATGTCATGTTAAATGCAGCAAATAGTACCGGTCCCAGGGATGTAAATATCGGTCTACCCGCTTCAGTAGGAGGTACTACTATTCTTGAGAATGGTCTTCCGGTAGTATTCCACTATTGGCCGGAACTACCTACTAAAGCATGGAGATCCGATGTTACCCTTAATCGTACGGGTTTATTTGACTTAGGACAAACCTTTATCAATATTGGAGATGTAGGTTTTTCCTTAAATACGTTTGATAATCTAGGCACAGATAAGCTTCAAGGTATAATTAACCTGGAATCCAATCATTTTGGATTAATGAGAGGAAGTGCAAATGTGAGCGGACCTGTAAATACTAAGGGACTTAAATATTCAGCCGGTGCTTATCTGAGCTTTGACCCGGGTACTTTTAAACCATCAATTATAGATAAATATTATGCCGATAAAACTCAAATGTATAAAATGGCCTTAACTCAAGACTATAAATACAGAGGAGGAGAAGGCTCTGTTTCAGTATTATATAAATATGTTAATGTTAAAAATCTAACATATAATTACAGCCCTTTTATGTATGGAAAAGATGGGGATGTAAGTGAAATATCGGGATTTAAAATTGGGCGGAAATCGTATCATGAAAGATCCGGAAAAATAACATTAATGGATGCTTTTACCGGAAATATGGTAGAAAAAGATATATTAGACGATTTCGGAACAGAATCCCATACAGTTGATTTACTAGGTAATAACAAATTTGATAATGGATTTTATTTAAATTACATGGTTCGTTACCATTCATCCAAAGTGGGAATTTACATACCTATTATGGCAGGAGTTTCCGAAGCGAAACCGGGAGAGTATGTATATGCTGATACGGGAGAAGCTTATATGGGAAATAACGCACAAGGGGTATTAATATTAGCAACCAGAAAAACTCCTGTTAAATCTATAACCGGTACCGTTGAATTAGGTAAAAAGATAGGAAACCACGATTTGAAAGTTGGTTTAAACGAATGGCATTATAAAGTGGATAAATATGCTACAGAATCTGCTATGTATTTTCAAGAGGTGGCACCGAATCCAAGAAAATTAATTCAAGTAGGAGGTACGGCAAATGCCAATGGAGATTTTAATTTAAATCAAGGACTAGAATATCATAATGGGAATGAAAATAAATTAGCATTATATATATTAGATAAGTGGTTATTGGTCGATAAATTAGAATTAAATTTGGGTGGACGTATTGAGTATCAAGCATTACGGGGAGATTACCAGGACAGAAATTTAGGATTGCAAACATTAACAGGACCTAAAACTGATATAAATAAAGATTGGGTTAATCAATCCTACATGTTAAATGCAGTATATAAAATGACCCCTAAATTTGGTTTACTAGGTGAGGTTAATTACAATGAACAAGCCGGACACTTAGAATACTATAACATTGGAGTTGATCCTAAAATCAAAAAATCTAAAATACCAACTGCAGGGTTTGGAGTATATTTCAATCATCCGTTAGCAAGTATAGTTTCTAAGGCAACCTATATCACTCGTAATGAATATCGTTCAACAGTAAATTTTTCCAATCCCAATAATCCGGGAGAAGTGAAAAGAGAAACTACAAATTATGATATTGAAACCATAGGATGGACTACAGATATCATATCAAAACCCATAAAAAACTTTGAATTACACTTTTTGATCACTTTACAAAGTCCAAAATATAAAAATTTTGTCGGAGAAGTTAAATTTAAAGACGGTGCAGCAGCTAAGTATGATTTCACAGACAAATATGTAACGGGTATTTCTAAAGTTTTATTAGAGATTGATCCGAGCTATGTTTGGAAAGATTTAAGGATTTGGGCGAGTGCAAGATATTTCAGTAAACAATATGCCAATAGACCGAATACAATATATTTTGCAAGTCGTTGGGAAACTTTTGCCGGTTTACAATATGCTATTACCAAAAACTTAAGTTTCTCTTCAACTGTGATAAATTTATTCAATCAAAGGGGAGCTAAAGGAGATATGGGGGATTCTGATTTGATCTTAACTTCCGAAGAAGCTAAAAAGAAGGAAGGAACTATTCTTTCAGGAACATACATCCGTCCTTTTACAGTTGAGTTTGGTCTTAAATACTCTTTTTAACCTATAATAATAATTAAAAAATAATACTAGATATGACTAATAAAGAAAAAAATTACGCATTACCTATAGCAATGATGTTTGCCCTGTTTTTTATGATTTCATTTGTAACAGGCTTACAAAATCCGATGGGAATAATTGTCAAAAATCAATTTGGGGCATCCAACTTTATGTCTCAACTAGGTAATGCTGCAAACTTTATAGCCTATGCATTTATGGGTATTCCGGCGGGTATGCTGTTACAAAAAATAGGATATAAAAAAACAGCCTTAGTAGCCATTGTGGTTGGATTTTTAGGCGTTGGAATTCAATACCTATCCGGAGGAATGGAAAGTTTTGTTGCCTATTTAATAGGAGCTTTTGTTTCCGGGTTCTCTATGTGTATGTTAAATACCGTTGTAAATCCTATGCTAAATACGTTAGGAGGAGGAGGTAAAAAAGGGAATATTTTGCTGCAATTAGGCGGTTCAATAAATTCAATGGGAGCAACTATTGTACCTGTGTTGGTAGGATATTTAATCGGAAATGCATCACGAGCAACCATAAAAGAAGCAAATCCCGCTCTTTTCTTGGCTATGGGGATATTTGTCCTTGCCTTTATCGTGTTGTTGTTGGTAAATATACCGGAACCTTTTTTAGATAAAAAAGAAAAAATTGAAGGAAAATATAGCGCATTTTCATTTAGACATTTTTGTTTAGGAGTAGTAGCCATATTTATATATGTAGGTATTGAAGTAGGAATTCCCAATACCGCCAATTTATTTATGACTTCTGCACCAGACAAAGGAGGTTTAGGTATTGATACAACTGTGGCTGGAACGGTAGTAGGAACCTATTGGTTTTTAATGCTCATTGGTCGATTAATAGGAGCTTCACTTGGGGCTCGTATATCCAGTAAGGCTATGTTGGCCTTTACCTCACTTCTAGGGTTAATATTCATAGTTTTAGCAATTATTAGTCCTATTTCTTCTACGGTAAGTATGCCAGTATTTAAATCGGATATATCTATAGGTTTTGCAGAATTACCTATTACCATCGTATTTTTTGTATTGTGTGGATTGTGTACTTCCGTAATGTGGGGAGGTATATTTAATTTAGCGGTAGAAGGATTAGGAAAATACACATCAGCAGCATCCGGAATTTTTATGATGATGGTATGTGGAGGAGGAATTTTGCCTCTCATACAAAATTATTTTGCTGATTTATTCGGCTTTTTATCCAGTTATTGGTTAATTATCATAGAATTTGCTTATATCCTTTATTATGCATTAATCGGAAGTAAAAATGTAAATAAAGATATACCCGTCAACTAATCATATTTTTATATAAAGATCAATTCCCCTAACATTTTAGGGGAATTTTTTATAGATAAAAAACGAATATTTAAACTACAGAAATTAAAAAACCTACGAACATTCCACTAAATACTAAAAGTAATTTTTGCCAATTTAAGGAATGCTTCTCATTACTTTCAAATATAATCACAGAAGAGATATGTAAAAAAATTCCAGCTACGATACCCAACAATTTAGGATAAATATGAGGATCTAAGAATGAACCAAAGAAAGCCCCAATAGGAGCTGAAACGGCAAACAAAACAAGAATAGAGAAAGAATATATCCTTTTAATAGGTAAAGAAAATAAAAAAGTAGATAAAACAATGGATTCCGAAACTTTATGGATGCTTAGAGCCCATAAAATATTTGAAGAATGCATAGAATGATCATGAGCAACATGATTATGTATATGATGAACTTCCAATGGAGTTCCCTCTAAAAATGAATGAATAAACAGCCCCAGCATTACACTAATCGGAATAACGCTGTCCGTATGATGTTCTGAGCTGTGTAAGTGACCGTGTTCGATTCCCTTAGATAATCCTTCTAAGATTAATTGTATGGAAACCCCGATAATAATCCATATTCCTGCATTAATTCCTCCATCTATATACAAGGAAGGAAACATGTCTAATACAGTAATTGCTAAAAGCAATCCCGCACTAAACATTAAAAGTTGTTTATTAAATTTTGAATTATTTTGGAAAAAATAAGCTATTCCTGCTCCGATGATTACAGCAGAAATCAATACGATATAATCCATTTATTTTTCAAAAATTAAAATTAGACGGGGAGAATTTTTTTCTTCAAATGGGAGGAGATGATAATCACCGAATACATTTTTTAAAGTAAATCCTACTTTTTTGGCCAGACTTTCAAAATAATTCAGTTTAAAAGTTCTTACTCTTTCTTGAAAATGAAAATTTTTACCTTTATCTTGAAATGTAATATCTTTTATAATAAAACCATCTTCAATTTTCCTCTGCAGATGAAATAAAATACCGTCGACTTCTTTGTCCTCTTGTTTAATTAGTGTATCCATTGCTAAGGAAACATTCATAAAATCCATCACAAATATTCCTTTACTTAACAATTGTTCAAAAACAGATTGAAAAACTTTTAAATTATCTTCATCATCATTAAAATAGCCAAAACTGGTAAATAAATTGAAAATGGCATTAAAATGGTTCGGGAAATTACTTCTTCTCATATCTGCAACAAAGAATTTAAGATGTTCATTTTCAAAACTCTTTGCATAAGCAATGCTTTCCGGTGCAAGGTCAACGCCGATAACATCGTATCCCAATTTATTTAAAAAAATACTATGTCTACCTTTACCACAAGCCAAATCTAAAATTTTACTTTCCTTACGTAAGGCAAGATATTTTAATAAATTCGTTATAAATTCTTGAGCTTCCTGATCATCACGATTTTTATATAATATATGATAATAAGGAGTATTAAACCATTCTGCAAACCAATCCATACCTCAAATTTAATACAATTTTTTTACCTATTAATAACATTATTCCTAGAATTAGTAAGATTTTTTATTTATAATAGATAAGTCTTATTTTAATTTTAAAAACCAAAAGATCATTATAGTATATCTAGTATGAATTGTATTATAATTTAATTTAATAATTGAACCGGGTATATAAATTTATATGGCTTTGTGTTTAGGATACTCGAATTCATGAGTTTACAAAAACTTATTTGGAATTATCATTTGATTTTTATTTTAATGGTTAGTATTTTTTACTTAGTATTTTTGTAAAGAAAATTAGTTTTTTATAGAGTAGTCTTTTGAAATTTAGATGGTTAATAAATTAAATAAAGGAATAATAAACTATTATTTAATTAATTATATTTCTATGATCTAAAAGTGAGTAATTTTTAATAAATATTGATTAACTTAAAGTAAATCAGTAAAAAAGAAGATAAAAATTAAGTTTAATTAAAATTTTTTTAGTATATTTGCGCCTCGATTTGGCGAAAGTAAGAAAATCGTAATAACATCAAGTATAACCACTTCCTAAGCATCAATTTCGCCTTTATCTTACATTGAAAAGCAAAGGAATACAATGTTTATAAAAATATGTCCGAAGAGACTAAAAATTTAGTAGAAGAGCAAGAAACTCTTAAAAATGTAAATGTTGCTCCTGAGCAATTTGACTGGGATTCTTTTGAATCTGGATTAAATGCTGAGGATAGAAAAGAAAAGTCTGAGTTAGAAAAAATGTATGATACTTCTTTGAGAGAGCTTGACGAAAATCAAGTTTTCAAAGGTAAAGTTGTTCGTATTACTGACAAAGAAGCAATCGTTGATATAAACTTTAAATCAGAAGGAGTTATCTCTTTGAATGAGTTCCGTTACAATCCTAATCTTAAAGTTGGAGATGAGGTTGAAGTTATGGTTGCTCAAAGAGAAGATAAAACCGGTCAATTACAACTTTCTCATAGAAAAGCAAGAATGCTTAAAGCATGGGATAGAGTTAATGAGCTTCATGAGACCGGCGAAATCGTTGAAGGTTATGTAAAATCAAGAACTAAAGGAGGTATGATCGTAGATGTATTTGGCATCGAAGCTTTCTTACCGGGTTCACAAATTGATGTAAAACCAATTCGCGATTATGATCAATACGTAGGAAAAACTATGGAATTTAAAATCGTTAAAATTAACCACGAATTTAAAAATGTAGTTGTTTCTCATAAAGCATTGATCGAAGCAGATATTGAAGATCAGAAAAAAGAAATTATCGGACAACTTGAAAAAGGTCAGGTATTAGAAGGAGTTGTTAAAAATATAACTTCTTACGGAGTATTTATTGATTTAGGAGGTGTAGACGGATTAATCCACATTACAGACCTATCCTGGAGCAGAATAAATCATCCATCTGAAGTAGTTCAATTAGATCAAAAAGTTAATGTGGTAATTCTTGATTTTGATGATCAAAAATCTAGAATCCAATTAGGAATGAAACAATTAGAACCACACCCTTGGGATGCATTAGATCCAAACTTACAAGTTGGAGATAAAATCAAAGGTAAAGTAGTTGTTTTAGCAGACTATGGAGCTTTTGTAGAAGTTGCACCGGGAGTAGAAGGATTAATACATGTTTCTGAAATGTCTTGGTCTACTCATTTAAGATCAGCTCAAGATTTTGTTAAAATCGGGGATGAAGTAGAATGTGTTATTCTTACCTTAGATAAAGAAGAAAGAAAAATGTCTTTAGGTATGAAACAATTAACTCCGGATCCATGGACTGATATAACAGCAAAATATCCAATTGGTTCTAAACACAAAGGAACAGTAAGAAACTTTACCAATTTTGGAGTATTTGTTGAATTAGAAGCTGGAGTAGACGGGTTAATTTACATTTCAGATCTATCTTGGACTAAGAAAATTAAACATCCTTCCGAATTCTGTTCAGTTGGTGACGTACTAGATGTAGTAGTATTAGAATTAGATACAGATGCTAGAAGATTGAGCTTAGGTCACAAACAATTAACAGAAAACCCTTGGGAAAAATACGAAGTTAAATATGCTGAAGGAACTGTACACACAGGAAAAGTAGTTCAGCTATTCGACAAAGGAGCTACTGTTCAATTTGAAGACGCTGAAGTAGAAGGTTTCTGTCCATCTAGATTATTAGAAAAAGAAGACGGTTCCAAAATTAAAAAAGGAGATGAAACTGAATTCAAAGTAATTGAATTTAATAAAGAATTCAAAAGAATTGTAGTTTCTCATACCGGAACTTTCCGTGAAGAAGAAAATAGAGAAGAAACTGAAAAACAAGTTAAATCACAAAATCAAACTGTTGAAAAATCTACTTTAGGTGATTTAGACGAATTACAAGAATTAAAAAGAAAAATGGAAGAAGGACAATAATCCTTATAATAAAACCATTTCCTAAAATAATTCATAAAGAACCGTATTTATTTACGGTTCTTTTTTTATTTAATATAACCAATATGTAAATTTGTTATTTAGATTAACTTATTGAATATAAATTTATTACCTATTATACCGCATCTTTATATTTTATCTTTAAAAAAATAAACTTTATACCGGAAAAAATTTATATATAATTTTGTACAATATTTGTAATTATATAAAAATTAAGTTTAATGATAAAAGTTTAAATATGAAGGTATCATTTTTTTCAACACAGCCCTATGATATAAAATTCTTTAATGAATGTAACAAAAATTTTAATTTTGATTTAGAATATTTTGAACCCAATTTGGATGAACATACAGTCAATATAATTGAAGAAGGAACCGATGCCATTTGCGTTTTTGTAAATGATAAATTAAACGAAGGGGTAATTAAAAAACTAAAAAAAAGAGGAATTAAATATATAGCATTAAGAAATGCAGGATTCAACAATGTAGATTTAGAAGCTGCTAAAAAATATGAAATAAAAGTATGTAGAGTTCCTGCATATTCTCCTCAAGCAGTAGCAGAGCATACATTGGCGATGCTTTTAACCTTAAATAGAAAAACACATAAGGCATACAATAGAGTTAGAGAGCAAAATTTTTCCCTTAATGGATTACTGGGAACTAACATCTATAAAAAAACGGTGGGTGTTATAGGAACAGGAAATATCGGTAAAGTATTTTGTAAAACAATAAAAGCCTTAGGGACAAACGTTTTAGCTTATGATGTCTATCCCAATGAAGAACTAAAAAAAGAAGGATTTCAATACGTTACCTTAGAAGAGTTACTAAAACAATCCGATATAATTTCTTTACATTGCCCTTTAACCCCTGAAACACATCACATAATAAACAAACATACGATAAGCTTAATGAAAAACGGCGTGTATTTAATTAATACCAGTAGAGGAGGTTTAATTAATACACAAGATATTATTGACGGATTAAAATCTAAAAAAATTGGAGCATTAGGAATTGATGTATATGAACAAGAAGATAAATTATTCTTTAGGGATTTATCTGAAACCATCATTGAAGATGACAAAATACAATTATTACTTTCGTTCCCTAACGTTTTAGTAACGGCGCATCAGGCATTTTTCACAGAAGAAGCATTAACACAAATAGCATTAGTAACATTAGATAACTTAAGACAATTAAGCAAAAACAATAGTATTGACAATAAAGCGGCAGAATTAGTATAGGTAGCGAAACTTTATTTTCATTTTTGAAAGTTTAGAAGAAAATAAAATCGAATTTTAACTTCGTAAAGAGTAAAATATAAATTCTATATATATTATATTTCTTTATAAAATAAAATATATTTTAAGTATTTTTTTTAAAATTATAAATAATTTGATAAATGTTTGATATATAAATAAAAAAAACTTGATTTTATCAGGTGATTTTATATAAATAAAATAAAATGTTATTTTTATTAATCAAATTTTATTTTAATAACTTATAATTCAAAAAAAGTACTTATTTTTACCGATGTGAAGATAAAATGAGAATCGATACTAAATTTTTTCAAAAAGAAGCATTTTTTGTAGCGCAGGAATTATTAGGGAAAAAAATCGTAAGAGTTTATGATTCCGGAGAAATAGTAAAATATACTATTACGGAAACAGAAGCATACGGAGGAGAAGAAGATTTAGCCTGTCATGCAAGTAAAGGTAGAACCAAAAGAACAGAGATTATGTACCATGAAGGAGGAAAAGTATATGTTTATCTGATATATGGAATATATTGGATGCTAAACTTTGTTACGGGTAAAAAGAACCAACCTCAAGCAGTATTAATAAGAGGCGTTGAGGAATGTTCCGGTCCGGGACGAATTGGCAAATTATTACAGTTAAATAAAGATTTTTATGGAGAAGATTTAGCTTCTTCTAAAAAAATTTGGGTTGAAGATTCTCAAATTAAACCAAATTTTATTACCACCGTACGAGTAGGAATAGACTATGCAGGAGAAATTTGGAAGAATAAACTTTGGAGATTTATAATAACTAGAAACTAACAATACTTATGAAGATATTAACATCAACGCAAATAAAAGAATGTGCAAGTCAATTCATCGAAAGTGAAATGACAACATCCTTAGATTTAATGGAAAAATCAGCTTTAGCTTGTTTTGATTGGCTAAAAAGCAGATACTCGAACGAATATACCTATTACATTTTTTGTGGAAAAGGGAATAATGGAGGAGATGGTTTAGCTTTAGCTAGATTGTTGAATAATGAAAATTATAATGTCGAAGCTTTTATTATACAATCCTCTTCTGACTTTACAGAAGATACTCAGATCAATTTTGATAAATTTCCAAAATCAGTAGATTTTATTGAAGGAGATGATTTTGAAGTTAATGAAGAAAAAGCGATTATTATTGATGCTTTATTTGGTATAGGATTAAATAACAAATTGAAAGGAGAAGCTGAAAAAATAGTTTCAAAATTAAATGAAATCAATGCTATAAAAATTTCAATTGATATACCTTCAGGATTATTTACAGATTCACTTCCCGAAGAAAACCAAACGGTGTTTAGGGCAGATGAAACCTTGACTTTTGAATTTTATAAAAGATCTTTTTTACATCCTGAAGCAGCACAATATGCCGGTAAAATACATGTACTGGATATAGGTTTGGATAAAAAATTCATTGAAAATGAACAAACCGATAATTACCTTATAGAAAATGATTTTTTTGAAAAAAATTATAAAAGAAGAAGTCCGTTCAGTAATAAAGGAACTTTCGGAAAAGCCATTATAATAGGTGGAAGCTACGGAAGAATGGGATCTATTACCTTTTCTACATTGTCAGCCTTGCGCGTGGGTACCGGATTAGTATTTACAGGTGCTCCTGAATACGGCAGTTTAGTACTTCAAACCGTTGCTCCCGAAGCTATGTTTTTCTCATGCGGAGATAAATATATAGAAGATATACAAATTCCATTTAAAAATTATACCATAGGTATAGGCCCAGGGCTAGGTACAGAGGTATTAACAAAAATGGCATTTGAAAAAATGCTGCAAAATGAAAAAAATCCGATGGTTTTGGATGCTGACGCTCTCAATATAATTTCAGAAAGCAAAGATTTATTAAATTTAGTTCCTAAAAATTCTATAATCACTCCACACCCTAAAGAATTTGAGCGATTGTTTGGGAAAACTAATTCTACTTTAGAGCAATGCGAACTTGCTAGGAAAAAAGCAAAAGAGCATGAAATTGTTATAGTCATTAAAGGGCATAACACAGCAATTTTATTACCGGATGGTCTTTGTTATTATAATGCTACAGGTAATGCCGGAATGGCAAAAGGGGGAAGTGGAGACGTTTTAACTGGTATTATCACCGGATTATTGGCACAAGGTTATGACTCAAAATTGGCAGCTATTTTAGGAGTTTACATTCATGGTAAAGCAGGGGATTATGCCTCAGAGAAATTTTCTCAAGAAGCTATGACAGCTCAAAGCATTATACAGTGTCTTTCCGATGTTTTCTTGGAATTAAATAAGTAAACACAAATAAAAATAATTTTTTAGTAAACATTACCGGCATTACACTTAATACTTAGCGACATAAGAAATCTATTATTCCAATAGTTTTTAATTCCGGTAATGTATTATTAAATAAATAACTTAATCTTCTGAAAAATCTACGATTAATTTTCGGTATTTATCCAATAATTTAGATTTAGAAAGCATTCCGATAAATTGATCATTTTCAACAACCGGTAGATACAAAGATTTTGACTTATCGAAAACTCTAAAAATAGTTTCATTATCATCAAGTAAAGAAATACACTCAGACGGTTGGGTTATAAGATCAACAATATGTAAACTTTCATAACGTTCCTTATGAAGCAAAATATTAATAAGATCATCCAAAATGATATATCCTTTAAATTTCTGATCCGAATCTTCAACGATAAAAAACTTTTTACTTGAAGAAGGAATTACCTCATTTATAAACTCAGAAAAAGATAAAGATAAAGAAATTTTAACGAAATTCTTTTCTATAAGATTTTTAATATTCATTCTACGAATAGCCTCTTTGTCTTTATTATGAGTAATCATCTCATTATTTCTTTTTAAATTATAGGTATACACAGAATGTTTATCAAAATGATATTTCACAAGATAAGCAATGGTAGAAGTAATAATTAAAGGAAATAATAAACTATATCCTCCTGTAATTTCAGCAATAAGGAAAATCGAGGTCATGGGAGCATGCATGATACCTGCCATTACACCCGCCATTCCCACTAAAGTAAAGTTATGTTCAGAAAGCTTGGTGAAGCTAGTAAGATTAATAATTTTTGTAAATACAAAACCTAAAATTCCTCCGGTAAAAAGAGCAGGAGCGAATACCCCGCCAATACCCCCGGACGAAGTAGTAAAGCTACTGGCAACCACTTTTATAAACAAAATGCCTACTAAAAAAAGAATAAGAAAATAATCATTTTCTCTCAATATATAAAAGAAAGAATTTTTTGCTATACTTTCCGGGTGAGAACTCATTAAATGTTGCAGCCCGATATACCCTTCACCAAAAAGCGGAGGAAAAATAAAGATAAGGATACCTACTGCTAAACCGCCCAAAATAGCTTTTAAATAGATGCTTTTACTGGTTGAAAATTTCTTCTCAATTAAACGACCGATTTTTATAAAATACAATGAAAAAAAACCACAAATAACACCTAAAATTATATAGTAAGGAATTTTCGATTTATCGAATGGCTCAAAAATCGCAAAATAAAACGATATATTATCACCTAATAAAAAATAGGAAATTAAAGCCCCGGTAGTTGAAGAAATTAAAATAGGTATTAATGACCACATACTTAAATCGATCATAATAACTTCAAGCGAAAAAATAATGGCAGCTATCGGAGCCTTAAAAATACCAGCAATGGCTGCGGAACATCCACAAGCAATGAATAAAGTTCTTAATTTTAAGTTAAGTTTAAATTCCTGGGCTATATTAGAGCCAATGGCTGCTCCTGTATATACAATGGGAGCTTCGGTACCTACAGATCCTCCAAAACCGATGGTTAAACAACTGGCTATAATCGAACTGTATGTATTTTTTTTATCTATTATACTACGTTTCTTGGAAATAGCAAATAAGACTTTTTCAACTCCATGACTTATATCCATTTTAACCCAATATTTAATAAAAATAACGGTCAAAATAATGCCGATGGTTGGGAAAAAAATAGTCCAATAATTGAAATTAAAATTTTTATTATGATAAATCAGTTCTTCAGTTAAACTAACTAAATTTTTTAAAATTACCGCACTTATTCCTCCAATTATTCCAATTAATGTACTTGCTAAGTAAATAAATGCTTGAGGATTTTGATTCCTGAATTTTCGTATTACGATGTTATATTTTACTCGTAATTTTTTAATTGAATCCCAATAGGACTCAAAATGTTTTTTTATAATAGATTGATTAATTTTCATTTATTTCATCATCAACATCTATTGAACCAACAGTATTTTTATACAAAGAATAAACCATGGCTTGAGAAAAAGAATACGTGAAAATTATACCTACAACACACAAAAAGATTCCTAAAACTTTACTAACCAAACATGAAATTACTAATAATAAAAATACTTTTCCAAATTTCTTATTTACGATTCTAAAACTATAAGTAATAGCTTGAATTAAGGGGACATCATCAATAATTATTAAAGCTCCGGCTAAAATAAAAGCTGGTGTAAAATAAAGAGAAGGAATAAACAAAAAGAAAATACTAATGAAATGTAAAATTAGTACGATAAAAGCTAATCCAATAAGTTTAAAAAACTTAGTACCTTGATAGCCACTTATAAACTCTTTAAAACTTGCTTTTCCGTTTCTATCTGTTTGATAAGCACAATAAACAACGCCTGCAGTTAAGGGGTATAAAAGAATACCAATAACTGAAGACAATAAATTTTTTACAATTATTAAAGGATTAGATATATAGTTTTGAACTAATGGGAAAATTTTGTTAAACGCTTGAGGATTATTTAATTTATTAATCGCTTTAATAAATTCCAGATCAATTATATTAGTTCCTAGATAGCGACCCAATAAATTATTAATTAAGTTAGTAAAAATATAGGTAAACAAAATACTAAATACTCCATAAAAAATAATATTTTTCCAAGCGGTAAACCCATCCATAATTACTTGATTCATAGATAAATTATAACCGTTCTCCTTTAATTTATCTAATTTACTTTGTAGAGTACTATTCATAAATAATTTATTAGCTTACAAAATTAAACAAATATTACCTATAATATACATATTTAGGCGCATTTCGTAAGGGTAAGCCCGTTAAAAATAAATATCTGAAAAATAAAATATAAAAACCATTGGAAAAGCTAGTTAACTATATTATTACGATATAATTAATGTAATTATATATTTTAAAAAAATATAAATTTATGGATATGTAACATTTAATTTAAAAATATACTAATTAAGTGATTGTCTATAAGTTAATAAATTATTAACCCTATATATTTTTATCATATAAACTATAGGTGAAAAATAGAATCTATGTTATAAAATAAAAATATTTACTTTTGTATGTCAAAATATTATTAAAACAATGTCACGAGAAAAAAATTTAAGAGAAGCTGCTTTAGAATATCATAGTTCCAAACCAGAAGGTAAAATAGAAGTTATACCTACCAAACCACATTCAACTCAAACAGATTTATCATTAGCCTATTCTCCGGGAGTGGCGGAACCCTGTTTAGAAATACAAAAAAATAATGCAGATAGTTACAAATACACCTCAAAAGGTAATTTGGTAGCAGTAATTTCCAACGGAACCGCCGTGTTAGGATTGGGAGATATTGGTGCAGATGCCTCTAAACCGGTTATGGAAGGTAAAGGTTTATTATTTAAAATTTTTGCCGGAATCAATGTTTTTGATATTGAAGTAAATGAAAAAGATCCGGACAAATTTATTGAAATAGTTAAATCGTTAGCTCCAACCTTTGGAGGTATTAATTTAGAAGATATAAAAGCTCCTGAAGCTTTTGAAATCGAAAAACGATTAAAAGCGGAATTAAATATTCCGGTAATGCATGATGACCAGCATGGAACAGCAATTATATCAGCCGCTGCCTTATTAAATGCATTGGAAATTTCCAAAAAAAATATAGCAGAGGTAAAAATTGTAGTCAGTGGCGCGGGTGCAGCGGCCATTTCTTGTACTCGATTATATAAAGCTTTAGGAGCCAGCCCACAAAATATATTAATGTGCGACAGTAAAGGGGTGATTTATAAAGGACGAACCGGATTGAATGAAGAAAAGCTTGAGTTTGCTGTAGATACTCCGGATAGAACTTTGGAAGATGCTATGAAAAACAGCGATGTATTTATTGGATTATCTAAAGGAAACTTGGTTTCTCCTGAAATGCTTTTGTCTATGAATGAAAATCCGATTGTTTTTGCCATGGCTAATCCAACTCCCGAAATTGATTATAATTTGGCGGTTGAAACTAGAAAAGATGTTATTATGGCTACCGGTAGAAGTGATTATCCTAATCAGGTAAACAATGTTTTAGGTTTCCCATATATTTTCAGAGGAGCATTAGATGTTAGAGCAACTGACATAAATCAAGAAATGCAATTAGCTGCAGTAAAAGCCTTAGCTGATTTGGCTAAACAAAACGTTCCTGAGCAGGTGATACAAGCCTACAATGTTAAAAATATGAAGTTTGGAAGAGATTATATCATCCCTAAACCATTTGATAAGCGATTAATAACTAAAGTTTCGATGGCAGTGGCTAAGGCTGCAATTGATAGCGGGGTAGCACAACACATTATTACTGATTGGAATGCGTATGAAGAAGAATTGTTAGATCGAATGGGAAGTAACGATGAAAAAATTATAAGACAATTTAAGGCAAAGGCCAAAAGTAATCCAAAAAGAATAATTTTCGACAATGCTGAAGAATACAATGTATTAAAAGCTGCGCAAATCATTGCTGAGGAAAAGATCGCTCAACCAATTTTGTTAGGTAAAAAAGATCTTATTGAAAAAACAAAGCAATACTATAATTTAGAAATTGAGGCAGAAATATTGGATATAGATACAGTTTCGTCTACTCATAAATTTGACAAATATGTAGAGTATCTTTATGATCTAAAGCAAAAAAATGGAAAAGGAATAACCTCTCAACAACAAGCTGCTCAATTATTAAATAACAGCGAATATTTAGGAGCCATTGCTGTTGAAATGGGTGAGGCAGATTCATTTTTAACCGGATTTACTAAAGATTATACAGAAGCTTTAAATCAAATTATAAAAGTGGTAGATTATTCTGAATCATCAAATATAAAAGTAGCATCTGCTATGGTTCTTCTTTCTAAAAATGGACCGATATTTATTTCGGACACTTCATTAAGCAGAAATCCTTGCAGTAATGACTTAGATTTAACAGTTCAAATTACAGCCGATTTCGTAAAGAAAATGGGTATTGAACCTAGAATAGCTATGGTATCTAATGAAAATTTTGCTGGAAATTCAGTTGCATCTAAAAGTGCTGATGCAGTGGTTAAGGAACTTAACCAAACAAATCCTGATTTGCTGATTGACGGAGAAATTCAGCCCGAATATGCATTAAATGAACAATTAATAAGTGAATTTCCTTTTAGCAAATTAGGAAGTAAATCGGCAAATGTTTTAATATTCCCTGACATAACCTCAGCTAATTTAAGTGCGAGTTTAGCAAAAGGTATTGGGTCTATAAAATCTATTGGTCCGGTTCTATTAGGATTAGATAAATCTATTCAAATAATTACAGAAAATTCTAAGGTAGAAGATATAGTAAATCTGGCAACCCTTGCTGCCCTTGCTGCTCAAGAAAAAAAATAATTAGTATTTCCGTAAAATAAACAAAAATGATAACCCATTTGTCAGGAATTATTTTTGAAATATCCCCTTCCAGTGTAGTTATAGATTGCAATGGAGTGGGGTATTTTGCCACTATAAGTTTACAAACCTATAAAGACATTCAAAACGAAAAAAAAGCCCTAGTATATATTCAAGAAATTATACGGGAAGATTCCCATTCGTTATATGGTTTTTCAACTAAAACCGAGCGATCCTTATTTAATCTTTTAATAAGTGTTAATGGAGTAGGTCCGGCTTCCTCCATTATGATGTTGTCCTCAATGTCTGTATCGGAAATAACCTCCGCTATTTCCGGCGGAAACAACCTGGCACTTCAAAAAATTAAAGGAATAGGAGCTAAAACCGCTCAAAGAATAATAGTTGATTTGCGGGATAAAATTTCTATATTTGAAACGTCTGAAATATTAGATTATAATTTAGGCAATAAAAACAAATCTGAAGCGTTAAGTGCATTGGAGGTGTTAGGTATTTCTAAAAAAATTACCGAAAAAATAATTGATAAAATTTTAAAGGATAATCCGGATATCGAAGTAGAAGAGCTTATCAAGGATACTTTAAAAAAACTATAAACGTTGAAAGTGTTAAGGTATATTCGTGACTATTTGCTATTGGCAACCATATTTTGTTTAAGTGGTAGTGTTTTATTTGCTCAGGAAAATGATGATGAACAAGTTTTGCAATTGGATGACCCTGTAAAATATGAGGCGTATTATGATTATAAAAGTGGAAATTACATATTATATCCCAAGCTGGGAGGTGTAGTTGTCGGTACTCCGATAACTATGACAGCCGAGGACTATACTAAATATGTAATGCAACAAAAGTTTGATGAATATTACAAAGAACGTTCACGTTTACAAGATGAAATAGGAAGAGCGAAAAAAGAAGGAAGAGAAGTAGAAAAAAAAGGCTTTATTCCGGGAATTACGGTTAAATCCAAATTATTTGAGCAAATATTCGGAGGTAATAAAATTGAACTAAAACCTTCAGGATTTGCATCCTTTGATTTAGGAATATTGCATCAAAAAATAGACAATCCGCAAATTTTACCACAAAACAGAAAGAACTTTACCATCGATTTAAGGCAAAGAATACAAATGAGTCTTATAGGAAATGTTGGTAATAATGTACATTTAGGGGTAAACTATGATACTCAGGCAGGTTTCAACTTCGAAAATAAATTAAATTTAGCATGGATTCCGGGCTCGGGAAGTGGGGCGAACTTACCCAATGGGACAAGCGGTGGAGAGGATAATATAATTAAGAAAATTGAATTTGGTAATGTAAATATGCCCCTTAGCACCAGTTTAATTACAGGCGCTGAATCACTTTTTGGAATCAAAGGGGAATTTCAATTCGGGAGAACATTTTTGACTACCGTATTTTCAGAACAACAATCCGAAGCACGAAATATAACAGTTCAAGGAGGAGGAGTAATCAATACATTTAAAATTAAAGCAATTGATTACGATGAAAATCAACATTATTTCTTAACGCACTATTTCAGAAACAATTACGATAAAGCTCTGGAGAATTATCCGGTAATTGGTTCAACCATTAATATCACTAAGATGGAAGTGTGGAGAATCGATTTGGGAAACTCAAACCTTCAAGAGCAGCATCCCGTTATAGCATTAAGAGACTTAGGAGAAAGTACCACGGGACAACTTCCCGATAATTCAAATTTAAATTTATATAGTACCATTTCAAATTTATCTGGAATCAGGGACGCTTCCACAGCATACAATAGCGTGAATGGTGTTTCTTTACCGGTTGTACCCACCTCAACTTCTTCAGCAACTATGAAGAATTATGAAAGTGGAAAAGAATTTGTTGTTCATAAAAGAGTAAAAAAACTTTCTGAATCAGAATATACTTATAATCCACAATTAGGATATATATCATTAAATCAAAAACTAAATAATGATCAACTTTTAGCGGTAGCATTTCAATATACAGATTCTAAAAATCCGGGCAAAATATATAAAGTTGGGGAATTTTCCAATGAAGTTACCGGAGTATTGATCTTAAAATTGCTAAAACCTAATCAAATCGTCTCTCCCGAATCACCTATGTGGGATTTAATGATGAAAAACATCTATTCAATGGATGCATCTCAAATTTCTCCTGATGGTTTTATGGTTAATGTTATGTACCAAGACGCCTCTCAAGGGAAAATCAATTATTTACCGGATCCCAATGTAAGAAATTTACAGTTATTGCAATTATTAAATTGGGACAGGTTAAATCAAAATAACGATGCTACCGGTACAGGTAAAGGAGATGGTATATTTGACTTTGTAGAAGGAATTACTATAAACTCAGAGAAAGGTAAATTGATATTTACTAAAGTAGAACCATTCGGGGAATTCTTAAAAAGTAAATCAGTAGAAGAAAAATTTATATTTGAAAATTTATACAAAAATCTAAAAGGAGGTAATATAGTCACATCAGATCCTCTAGCCAATCGATACACTATTGAAGGTAGATTCAAAGGAAGTATAGGTAACGGTATATCCCTGGGAGCATTTAACGTTCCGAGAGGGTCAGTTAAAGTTACGGCAAACGGTCAAACATTAAATGAAGGAATTGATTATGTAGTGGACTACCAAATGGGAATGGTAACCATTATTAATGAAACCTACAAAAATTCAGGTGTTCCAATCAATATAAGTCTTGAGAATCAATTTGCATTCAATATGCAGAAAAAAAGGTTCATGGGATTAAATGTGGAACATAAATTCAGTGATGAATTTATAGTGGGAGCGACCTTTCTTAATTATAAAGAAAGACCATTAACGCAAAAAGTACAATTTGGTTCTGAACCGGTTAATAATTCAATGATCGGATTTAATATGATGCTGAATAAAGAATTTCCTTTTTTAACAAAGCTTACCAACTGGATTCCGGGAATTAAAACGGAAGCAGAATCCAATGTAAGTTTTAAAGTAGAAGGAGCAGCTTTATTACCGGGTGAAAATAAAACAATAAATGATAACTCTTACATTGATGATTTTGAAACAACTGCATCAAAAATAAGTCTCAAAGAACCCGGCTATTGGGGAATCGCAAGTAAACCCGAAAAAGGTGGATTTGGTAATACTTATATGAATGATATAAGAAATGGCGATGGAAGGGCATTGATTAGTTGGTATAATATTGACCCTAGATTTTTTGGAATTGGTGGAGGTCAACCGGCGGGTATAGATAATAATGCATTATCCTTACATTTACAACGAAGAGTTAAATATCAAGAAATATTCACGGATAGAGACTACATAGCCGGAGAACAATTATACATGAATACGTTTGATGTATCTTTTTATCCCAAAGAAAGAGGGCCGTATAATTTTAATACACGTAATGAAGATCCTGAATCAGAACGATGGGGAGGTTTAATGAGACCCATATCGGTAACAAATTTTGCTGAAGCGAATATAGAATATCTTGAATTTTGGATGATGGACCCGTATGCTGACAGTAAAACACCGGGATCTAATCCGTTAGGAAATAAGCCTGAATTAATTCTTCAGTTAGGAAATGTGTCTGAAGATGTTTTAAAAGACGGCTTTATGCAATATGAAAATGGTATCACTGACGATATAAGTCAAATGACAACCACTAATCTTGGGAAACAACCTAAAAATTATCCGTTAGTATATGCGTTTGACACAGAAGGAGAGGCCAGGAGAAAACAAGACGTTGGATATGACGGATTAACAAGTTTTGAAGAAGCAGATTACTATAAAAATAAAGGATACGATATAGGTAGTAACGCCAATTATGTAAATCCTATAACGGGTGAAGTTGACCCGTCTGCAGATGATTACGTATTTTATTTACATGGCGCATGGGATTCATCTAATGAAAAAAATTCAATCATAGGAAGATATAAATATTACAGGAATTTAGAAGGCAACTCACCTTCAAACTCTATGGATGCTTCTTCAGCGTCTCCGGATACAGAAGACTTGAATAAAGATTTTAACTTAGATGAAACAGAAAATTATACACAATATCGTCTTTCTTTACTAGATTCCGATTTAAGAAATAATCAAAATCCATTGGTTGTTGATAAAAAAGAGGTTGAAGTATCACTACCCAACGGAAAAAAAGGAAATACAACTTGGTATTTGGTTCGAATTCCGGTGAATGCATATGAATTTGGTTCCGCTGAAATTTTAAATAACGTACGATATATACGTATGTTAATGAAAGGATTTTCCAATACTGCAACGTTACGTTTTGCAACTCTAGATTTAGTTAGAAGTGATTGGAGAAAATACGAAAAAAATATTTCCTCAGTTAGTGGAGAAAGCAAACAAGATACAGACGAAGGAAATGCAACCCTTTTACCTGTATCAAATGTCATTATCAGCGCTGTTAACTTAGAAGAAAATTCTACATCGCGACCACCATATGTATTGCCTCCGGGAATAAGCAGAGAAATTTTAGGTAATACTACCGGAACGCAAATGCAAAATGAATCCTCATTAAAGTTAGAAATAAAAGATTTAAAAAATTCAGAACCTAGAGGTATTTATAAAAATATTGCATTAGACATGAGACGTTACAAAACATTAAAAATGTTTGTACACGCTGAAAATATGCAAGATGCCTCAAGTAATATTGTAGATAAAGAAGCTAAGTTTTTCATCCGTATCGGTAGTGATTTGTCAGATAATTACTATGAATATGAATTCCCATTAAAATACACTCCGAATACTGCTACGTCTGCTATTGATATATGGCCGATTGAAAATACGATTGAATTAAAATTAAAAGATTTAGTAGCTGCAAAAAATGAAAAAGATAAGAATAACTTATATAATAGTACTGTTCGATATCGTAGTTATGTAACCGGTAGTGATGATAATATCATCTATGTTAAAGGTAGACCTTCCATAGGAAATGTTAATTCCATAATGATGGGGGTAAGAAATACTTCCAGCATAGACAAGCATGTTGTTTTATGGCTGGATGAACTTCGTTTATCTGATATTGATAACGAAGGAGGATATGCAGCCAATGCAAGTATCAATTTTAATTTGGCTGATTTTGCTCAAGTATCCGCATCCGGAACGTATCAATCGGTTGGTTTTGGAGCAATCGATAGTAAACCGAGTGAAAGAAGCCAAGACGAAACCAAACAATATATGGTAAGTGCTGCCGTAAATGTAGATAGAGTTCTTCCGGATAAATGGGGAATGAAAATACCGGTTAGCATTAGTATGTCTGAAACATTTATAGATCCAAAATATAATCCGTTGGATAATGATGTGAAGTTAAAAAATGATCCAAGAAAAAATGAACTTAAAAAAGTGGTGAGAAGCTATTCCTCACAAAAAAATATTTCTATTTCGAATTTAAGAAAAGACAGAACCACCGGTAAAACACCTAGATTTTATGATGTAGAAAACTTATCGGCTTCTTTTTCTTATTCCACGGATTATTTTAGAGATATATATACAACTTATAACATATACCAAAATTTACAAGCCTATATTGATTATAACTTCTCGCCTAAAGGTGTTTATTATCAACCATTTAAAAAAATGAGAGCGGTGCAAGATACCAGCCGATTTGCTAAATATTTAAAATGGTTAAAAGAAGTTAACTTTAATCCGGTTCCTTCTCGTTTATCTTTTAAAGCTGATATTGCGAGAACCTATAATGAATTCCAATACAGAGATATCAATGCTTATCTCAATAATAATCCTAACAGTTATACTCCTATTTTTGCCAATAATTTCTTGTTCGGTTGGCAATACAATATAGGATTTAATCTAACACGTTCGCTTAAATTAGATTTCTCTTCAGGAACAAGAACCATATTAGATGATATAGGAAACGGAGTACCGGATGACGGAATGATCTGGAATGGATTGTTTACTGCGGGAAGACCTATCAATTTTAATCAAAGATTCCAATTAAATTATAGAGTACCTATACATTTACTTCCTTATTTAGATTTCACTTCTATGGAAGTAGGATATACAGGTCAATACGATTGGCAAGCGGGTTCTAATTTCCAAACTTCATACGATCCTGCAAATGCCGATCCAAGAAAAAGAAGTTTGGGAAATACTGCACAAAATGCTCAAACTATAACAGTCATAGGAAATGTTGATTTCAGTAAATTCTATAATTATTTTTCAAACTATAAAAAATTTGAAGAAAAAAAACGTAAGAGACAAAGAGAAATAGATTCTTTAAATAGGGCTTATGAAACAAATTTTGCCTTAAAAAAACCTAAATCCTTTAAAAAATATACTATTAAAAATAAGTATAAGGCTACAGATTATTTATGGATGATTGCAAGTAGTTTTAAAAGAGGTCAAATTCAGGTAAACGAGAATAAAGGAACAATTTTGCCGGGATTCTTGCCTGAACCAAGTTTTTTTGGAGTAGGTAGATATGCCGGTTCAACAAGTGGTCCTACATTCGGATTTTTATTTGGTTCTCAATTCGATTTAAGGAATAAAGCAGTAACAGAAGGCTGGGTTTCGTTAAATGAATATATGACCAATCCATATGTGAAAACAAATAATTCGCAATTGTCAGCTACCCTGCAATTAGAACCGATTAACCATTTACAAATTGATTTAAATATCATGCGTAATCATCAAAAAACATTATCTCATTCAGGGTTTAATTCTATAGATCCATTAACAGGACAAATTGCTAATACATTCGTCAATCGATCTGCTATGTTCAGTTCTTCAGTTATATCTTTTGCGACTGCATTCAAATCAGGAGATTATGTATATAATAAAATGATTAGCAATTCAATGATTTTATCACAAAGAGTGGCTGCAAAACAAGGTCAACCTATAGTCGATACCAATAACGACGGATATGTTGATGGTTATGGGTTAACCAATTCAGAAGTTTTATTACCTTCTTTTGTATCTGCATTTTCAGGAAGAAGTGCAGGAAGTCAAAAGTTAGGTTATAAACGCAGTATGCCGGTTCCAAATTGGAAAATTACCTATGGAGGATTAAAAAATATTCCATTTATTAATTATTGGTTCAAAGAATTTAGAATTAATCATAGTTATATTTCAAACTATACCGTTAATGGGGTACAAACTAATCCCGATTATTATTTGGCACAAAACGATTCAACAGCACCTGAACGAGATTTAAACGGAAACAGATACAACTATTACACCTATGGAACAGTAGTCATGTCAGAAGGGTTCAGTCCACTTGCAGGAGTAGATGTCACTATGAGAAATAATATCCAAATTAGAATAGCTTACAATAAAGATAGAATCTATTCATTAGGATTAACAAATTACACCCTACAAGAAGATTATGGCAATGAAGTAGTTTTCGGTCTGGGATATATTGTAAAAGATGTTAAGTTAAAATTGCGTTATCGAGGAGCTACTAAACCGGTAACGGGCGATTTAAATATTAGAGGAGACGTTTCTATTAGAGATAACAAAACTACCATTAGACGATTGGTAGAGTTGGATTCACAGGTAACGGGAGGACAAAAGCTAGTTTCATTGAAATTTTCTACAGATTATAGCTTTACTAAGAATTTTAATCTTAAATTCTTCTATGAGCAAATGATAACTAAATATAAGGTTTCAACTGCATATCCGCTTTCAACGATAAGAGCAGGATTAAGTGCTACATTTACTTTTGGAAATTAATTATATTTGTAAAGATTAAACTTTTATATGAAGACTCCATTGGATTTACTTTATAGTTCTAATCATGTTTGGATAAAAATTGAAGGTAACACAGCACTTATCGGTATAACTGATTACGCACAACAACAATTGGGAGATGTTATATATATAGATGTAAATAGCCTCGGCAATCAACTAAAGTTGGGTGAAATTTTTGGAACTGTGGAAGCTATAAAGACTGTATCAGACCTTTTTATGCCTGTTGATGGAAAAGTACTTGAAATGAATCTTGAGCTTGAACATTTGCCGGATTTAGTAAATACCGATCCATATGGAAAAGGTTGGATTATAAAGGTTCAAATACAAAATAATACTTTATTAGATCAACTATTGAATGCTGAAGACTATAAAAAACTGGTTACCTAAACGGTATAAAAATGTACGTATTATACTTTTCTTATATTTTGGAATATTGACATGGTTATTGCTACGAGCTCCTCAAAATGAAGTTAAATTTTTTAATTTTTTTTCACAACTAAATGATAAAGTAGTTCATGTCATTTCATTTATTGGCTTATCATTTCTAGCTAAAATTTCATTTCCTAAAAAAAATCAATTGCTAATAATAGGAACAAGTACTTTATATGGAATTTTGATCGAATTTTTACAAGAATATATGAAATTGGGAAGAACCTTTGAATATTCTGATATGGTGGCGGATTGCATAGGTTGTATATTTGGTTATTATATGGCAAAAAAAATGATTAAAATATTATAAGCTATTTTTTTACTTGAAATCAATGATTATTCGAAAATATAATTTCAATCAAAGTTAAAATTTCATAAATCAATAGAAATTTTAGAATTTTAAAAATACACCCGTTCGCAACATATAGCAGATTTACTTCTAAATTAGATAAAATAAAAATATTTTGCATTTAAATTTTATAATAAAATACTCTTAAAATTTAAGATAAGTGTAAAAACTAAGTATGAAAAGCATTTTTTTATTCTTATAAAAAATAAAAAATAAAATTAGAGTTTATTGATAAAATTGTGTAAATTAGCACGTTGAGATTGTTATTATACTTCCTTCTACTTTTTAATTTGAATAGCTAGTTTTTAGTCTGATTTCTTCTCAATTAATTTTTTACCAATTTTTTAAAATTTTTATATGAACATTTTTATTTCAAACCTGAATTACAGGTTGACCAACGAAGATTTACATGACTTATTTTCAGAGTACGGAGAAGTTGAATCAGCAAAAATAATACAAGATCGTGAAACCGGAAGATCCAGAGGTTTTGGATTTGTTGAAATGGCAGATGCAGAAGCTAAAACGGCAATTCAGGAATTAAATCAAAAAGAATTTGACGGTAAAGTTATTAATGTCTCAGAAGCTAGACCAAGAGATGAAAAGCCAAGAAATAACTTTAGAAGAAGTTATTAATTATGGATTCACTAATTAATAAGTAAAATAAAAAACGACTGAATAAAATTCAGTCGTTTTTTGTTTACAGGTCAATGTAAATAATTTTTATAATTTAAAATCAAATCCCAAATAAAACATTGAAGATACAATAGGAGCATAAATTAAAGAAGTATCGAAATAAGAACCAAAAGGGTTTTCCGGATTTATAATAGGATTTCTTTGTTTATAGCCTCCCAAATTTTCCACTCCTAGATAAGATCTAAACTTATCTGTAAAATATCTGGATAGTTGAGCATTCATTAAAGTATAATTAGGCGAAAACGATTTTCGCTGATATTCTATCGGGTTTTTAGAAGTATCCGGAAGTCTTTGTTTTCCTATATATTGCAATGTAAAGTCTAATGCCCATTTACTTTTGTTTTCAGTTTCTAGAGTAGAATATGATATAGAAAATAAGCCTCTGTTTTTAGAAGTAAAGGGAACTTGTCGCCTGCCATCCATATAATCGGCTTTAATATCATACCATTTATAAGCAAAATGCAATTCCAGATTAGAAATAGGAATAATATCCCATACTGCCTGAAAAGTATTTGAAAAAGATTTTCCATCTAAATTATAAAACCAAAGCGCTTGAGACGATCGATCCAAGTCTATGAGAACTTGTTTTTTAAAATCCGTTCGGTAAAAATCGATTGTAAATGTATTCTTGATAGCTCCAATTTTAAAATCCTGAATTAAACTACCTCCATAGTTCCATGCAATTTCAGATTTTAAACCATAAATATCGCCATGGTTTGATTGAATGTGTACTTTACGAGACGAAGCAAAATACTGTATATTTTCAGAAAATATATTGGCTGTTCTCATGCCTTTTCCCGCAGCTAATCGAAGGGTTGTTTTAGGCAAGAAAGAATATTTAATATTAATTCTTGGTAACACTTGGTTTCCCGCCAAATTGTGAAAATCAGTTCTGGCGCCCAATACTAAAGTTACATTTTTAATTACAGTTGTAGTATATTCGGCAAAAATCCCGGGTACATTTTCAGTTCTTTTATAATTGGAATTTTCAAAATCCTCATTGAAAGCATCATGAAGATAACTTGCACCTAAGGTATATTTGTGATTTGTGTTACCAATGATACTTTCAAATAATAAATTGGTAAAAAATGAATTTTCATTTCCATTATATACTCTTTGACCGAAATAACTATCAATAGTATGATGAATAAATTTAGTTTGTAAACCTATACTTTGATAAGGTTTAGTAAGAAAGACAAATCCGGTTTTATTCCAGATTTCAAAATGTGTATTTTCAATACCTAGTCCATAATGATTTTGGGTCAAACGGTCAGTTGATTCTCTAAATTTTTTTTGACCTCCGATCTGTTTATCATAAAGCGCCTGAATACCTATTTGAGAACCCCATCCGTTTTTTTTAATACCGTCATAATGGATGATATCCATTACATTTAGTTGTTTGGAAAGAGGACTATCAAGATATCCGTCATGATTCATATCTTCTTTAGCAAACCTTCCGCTCAAATGAGTTAATGTGGTATTACTCCAATTATTGGAAATAGAAGATGCATTGACAACATTAAATTCCAAACGAGCATTTTGATTTGCAAAAAAATTGATAGTGGTAAAATTTTTATCTTTATACTTCATCAATTCAGTATTTATTTGACCGGTTATAGCCTCGTAGCCATTAGTAACAGTGCTGCCTCCTTTAGTAAGTTGAATACTGTTTATCCATGTGCCGGGTATAAAATTTATTCCACTGGCGCTTGACAATCCTCTAACCTCCGGCATATTATCAACGGTTAAGGAAGTATATTTTTGATCTAGTCCTAACATTTTAATTTGTTTTGAACCCGTTACTACATTGGTTGTAGAAACATCCACAGTAGGATTTGTTTCAAAACTTTCAGCCAAATTACAACAGGCGGCTTTCAACAATTCCGTTTTATTAATTGTATAGGTAAGAGCAGCAGAATTGGCTTTTATACTTACTGCCTTGGCTCTTTGTCGGACAACAACCTCATCCAATACTTTCTCTGAAGAAGAAGGTTTGGGTTCTAAAAAAATATCTAGGGGATGATCAACATCATCGATTTTATTTTCTTGAGAAATAAAGCCGTCCTTTTCAGCTTCAATAGTATAGAGACCGTCGTGGTACATCAGCTCAAAATTGCCTAAGCTATCGGTAACAGTTTTCATAATCGGGTGTTCTTTCCAATTTACATCAGCTCCCCGAACGGGTATATTTTCTCCGTTTTTCAAAGTAGTTAGTATACGACCTTTTAATGTTTTATGCTGGGCTACAGCCAATAGACCGTAAACGAGCAAAAACATACTTATATATTTTTTCATTTTTTGTTATTTAGTTATAAAAAATTGATTTTTAAACCCGCATTACTGAACATGGATTACATACAATAATGCATCTTATCCTATCTTATATAAAATAGAATAAGCTGAACCATGAAAAAATATACGTTATCCGTAGTAGGTATAACGACAATAAAATTTATATAATTGATAAACAGGGGGAGGAGGGTTACAATAAAGTTGTGCTATACCCTCTTGTTGAGAAGACGCCCAATTAAATAGATCCCAATTTACATTGGGAATAATTCCTAAAAATGTAAAAATTAAATATTGAAAATTGGAATCAAATGAAAAAAAGCTGTTTTCGTTCGATTTTATTAGGACGTCCTTACAGCAAAAATCTCTTTCAAAAGAAGGATAATCCTTTTTCTCAGAATGTTTTAATTCGTTGGAAAATTTTTTGAAATTAATGGTATAGCCAATATTTTCTCCATGACACCAATTTTGGTATATGAAGAGATTAAGATTTGCAAATAAAACCAAGCAAATCAAAAGTATAGACTGAATTAATTTCATCAAGTAAAGATAAAAAAAATATTTGGATTAGCCGGTTGAAATTAATTGCATGATATAAATATCAATGATACTAATGCTTAAAATGACGTATTCCCGTAAATATCATAGGAATATTGTATTCATTACAAGCCTCAATGCTTTCTTTATCACGTATGGAACCTCCGGGCTGAATAATAGCAGTTATACCATTCTTTGCGGCGGTATCTACTACATCTCGAAAGGGAAAGAATGCATCAGAAGCCAAAACCAAATGATCGGTTCTTTTTTCTTTGGCGCGTTCAATTGCTTCTTGAGCCGCCCATATTCTATTAGTTTGTCCCGAACCAATACCCAGGGCTTGGAAATCAGAAGCAACCACAATAGCATTGGATTTGGCATGTTTTACTATTTTTTGAGCAAAAATCAAATCTTCCAATTGTTTTTTATCAGGAGCTGAATTTGTTACTTGTGTAAAATCAGTAGCTGCAGCATGATCCACGTCCTGAACTAATAAACCGCCATCGACCTTAACGAATTCAACTGAATCCGATACAGGGTTGTTTACTTTTATAACGCGCAAACTTTTTTTAGAAGATAATACTTGTAAAGCTTCGCCCGTAAATGATGGAGCAATAACTATTTCCAAAAAAACGGTAATCAACAAACGAGCCGTTTCCTCATCAACTGTTCGATTAAAAGCGATGATCCCTCCAAAAATTGAAATTGGATCACATTCAAATGCTTTTTGATAAGCTTCAACTATAGTATTTCCCAGAGCTACTCCACAGGGAGTAGAATGTTTTACCGCACAACAGGAAATTTCTGAAAATTCATTAACAACTTTATAGGCCATATCCATATCTCGGAAATTATTAAATGAAAGTTCTTTGCCTAGTAATTGTTCAAAGTCCTTCATAGCTCCATTTTTGGTTTTATCTATATAAAAAGCTGCTTTTTGATGCGGATTTTCTCCATACCTTAAATTTTCAACTTTTTCATAAGAAGTGTTCAAATACTTAGGATAATCATCCTGCAAAAGATAGCTGGATATGGCTGCATCATAAGAAGATGTCAGGTTAAACACTTTACCGGCTAATTTTTTTCGTGTAGCTAAAGAAGTATTTCCATCTTTTTTTAACTCTTCTATTACTAAAGAATAGTCTTCAATTTGAGATATAACCGTTACAGAGTGAAAATTTTTTGCTGCAGATCGTAGCATAGTTGGTCCGCCTATATCAATAAATTCAATCATCTCCTGCTCTAATAATCCTTTATTTAATTTATCGAAAAACGGATACAGGTTTACAATAACCATATCTATAGTTTTTATTTTAAGATCATGAATGGATTGTAAATGTTCTTCTTTTGTTCTGGAAGCCAGTATCCCTCCATGAATAGAAGGATGTAACGTTTTAACTCTTCCATCCAATATTTCAGGAAAACCGGTATATTCACTAACTTCGGTGACATTAAGGCCGTTGGATATTAGATGCTTATAAGTTCCACCGGTTGAAATAATTTCATACCCTTGAGATTGTAAAAAAATTGAAAAATCAGTTATATTGGATTTGTCTGAAACACTTATTAAAGCTCTTTTCATTACTATGATTTTACATTTATTCGGTAATTAAATAAAAGGCTTTTCCTTTTACATCATCATCTAAAGATTGAGGGATATCCTGATATTCTTCCCAGTAACTATTTTTAAGTTTAACTCCGTTTTCTTTAGCATATTTATCTAAAATGTAACGGGTTTTAAAAAGGGTATGTACGTTTTCATTTATAGGGGTAGTGATTGCTTTTCCGGCAGGTAGAGTTATCAAGCTCATAGCAGAATTAGGAGGGTTTATATTGGATTCCACGGGATAACCAGTATAGAAAATAGTACTTTTAGCCAATGTGTCATAAGTACTGTAATAAACAATAGGATTATCAATATCTTTATAAGAATATTTTAAACTATCTGTTAAATAATTTGATATTTCATGTAAAGATTTATACATAGCTTTATAGACATCCTCGGCATTTGTGGAAGTTTCATTTTTAATGGCTAACAATTGAATCCCTTTGAAATCAATATATTCAGCATCACCTTCGTGGAGTTGTTTATTGGATCGTCCATTCTGCAATAATATAGAAAGTTTATCAAGACTTTTATTTAAGCTTTCTTCCAATTTATGAGAATATAAATAAGCAAAAATGCGAGTAAAATAAGTAAAATTTTCTGTTGTGAGGTGGATGGTTACATCGGTCACTCCTCCGTTTGATTGAAAATTTATATCCTCGATACAAACTACACCGTTTTCTACAAAAATTATTTGAGATTTTATGGTGTTATTTATTTTACTTTTTAAAATTTTATATTCTCCTTTACCTATGGAATGATCCTTAGAATTATTCCAAGTTAAACTGCTTCCTGTACCTTTATAAGGGGCAAAATAATTAATACGTGTATTTACAGAATCTTCATTAATTAATAACCCCCAAGAAGCGTAATTTTCAAGATCATTAAATTCCGCAAAGACTTCACTCATTGGATTGTTAAATTCTTTAGTAGTTATAATTTCTATTTTTTTGGGAAGAAAAGATGGCATTATGCATCCGGCAATAATTATCAAAAAAACTAAAAAAAGAAAAATATTAACAATCTTTTTCATGTAAATAAGAAGTTATTAGACGTAAATAATGAATTTAGTGTGAAAACACAAAGCTACAAAAAACATATATACAGACGTATAAAAAGACTATTAATTTTAAAAAGAAAGGACACTGAACTATGCAATGTCCTTACTTTAAGTATTATAAATTATTACAATTATTTATCGCTATCAGGATTGGTTTCAGGAGCTAAAACAACACCTTCTATTCTTACCGGTAAATTAGGTTTTTTCTCATCATTAGAAGATATGGTAATGGTTCTGCTGAATCTTCCTACATTAGAAGTATTGTAGGTAACCGTAATTTCTCCTTTTTTTCCGGGAGCGATAGGTTCTGTAGTCCATTGAGGTACCGTACATCCGCAAGAAGTGTTTATATTGGAAATAATTAACGGTTTATCTCCCACATTTTGAATTTTTATAATTCTTTTGCCATTAGATCCTTTGTTTACATTCCCATAATCTACCGTATTATTTTCATAATTGGTAATTTTAATTTCCTGAGCATTGCTGAAAATGAATGCTCCCAATAGGAATGCCGAACTTAAAACGAACTTTTTCATGTTTGATATATATTTAACTATTTTTTTAACTATTGAACTTCCCCTTTAATTTTTAAAAGTTTTCTTGAAATTTTAGGATCATTACTGAATACCTCAATTGATTTGGAAAATTTACCAAGATTCTTTGTATTATACTTAACGTTTATCTCACCTGATTTACCCGGTAAAATAGGAGTTCGGGTCCATGAAGGTACAGAACAATCACATGATGATTTAACGTTGGAAATAATCAAAGGTTTGTCACCTGTATTGGTAAATTTGAAAATTTGATTACCGTCAGAATTTTTTTTAATTATTCCATAATCTATCTGATCTTGACTGAATGTTATAGATTGAGCGGAAATGAAACTTCCTAAAAATAGGAGAAAAACTAATATAGCAGTTTTTTTCATACTTGTAAAGATATAAAATTTTAAATTCACTTTAGCTTAATTTTATTTTCAAAAATAATACCATCTAATAATATAATTGGTAATAAAAATGAATTTTTTGAAATCATAAAAAGAAGGTCTTATCTAAATTTAGCTCTTTCATAGGGTAGGGGCCATAAGGTGTCTTTTTCTAAAATATGGGCGGCTTCTAAAGCAAAGTATGGATTACGTAACAGCTCTCTACCCAGGAAAATTAAATCAGCTTCGTTATTTTCGAGTATTTCTTCTGCTTGAACAGCTTGGGTTATCAATCCAACCGTTCCGGTTATTATGGCAGAATTATTTTTTATTTTATTGGCAAAAGGCACCTGGTAATTAGGTTTATTGGGTATTTTAGCATGGGGAGTTAAACCACCGGATGAGACATCTAAAACCTCTACACCTAAATTTTTTACTATTTCGGCCAATTCTACAGATTCATCTACACTCCAACCGCCTTCTATCCAATCGGTAGCAGAAATTCTAACCCATAGAGAAATTCTTTTAGGAAGTATTTGTTTAATTGCTTCTATAATTCTAACCAACAATCGAATTCTATTTTGAAAATTACCTCCGTAATCATCTTTCCTTACATTACTAAGAGGAGATAAAAATTCATGAATAAGATATCCATGAGCAGCGTGTATTTCAATAATATCATAACCTGCTTTCACAGCTCTTTCTGCTCCTTCTTTAAAATCATTGATAATGATATTTATTTCATCAATAGATAGTTCTCTTGGTTTTTGTGAATTGCCGTCGAAAGGAACAGGAGAAGGCGCTACTATAGCCCATTTCTTATATCCTTCATCCAGTTTTTCATTAGGAAGCCAGGGAATAGGAGTACTGGCCTTTCGTCCTGCATGAGCTAATTGGATACCCGCTAAACAGTTATTATCGTGAATTGATTGTACAATTTCACTTAATTTAAGAATATGTTCGTCTTTCCAAATACCCAAATCTTTATAGGTAATTCTACCTTGAGGGGAAACGGCAGTGGCCTCTTGAATAATTGCCGCAACTCCTCCCACCGCACGGGTTCCATAGTGTATTAAGTGCCAATTATTGGCAAAACCATCATGAGCAGAGTATTGACACATGGGAGACATTATGATTCTGTTTTTTAGCGTGTTACCTTCTAAAGATAAAGGTTTAAATAATTTTGACATACTATTTTTAGGTTTTTATTGTTTTTTTAGATAATATATAATAACTATGATGTTGTTTTTAAAATATATACAAATCAAAGTTAATAACTTTACAATGGATACCCCAATTAAAAATAAATTATATTAAAAAATATTATATTTTTGTAATTATAATATTTATAAAAGTATGATAGGATATATCAGAAATTCCTTGACATTAGTGTTAGCTTTTAGCATATCTTTAAGACTCTGTTCTCAATCACTATCATTTTCTGAATCTCAGATTATTATGTATAAAGAAAATAATCTGATTAAAGCAGCCGAGAAGCAAGAAGAAGCCTATCAATTTGACTTAAAATCTTACAAAGGATTACGTTTTCCTCAATTAGACATTTTTGGAGCCGGTATATACCGAGATAAAAAAATTGGAACCAATTTAAATGGTGCCAGATCAGAAGTTGCGGATGCTTTAAATATTTCTGATCCTGAGGAATTAGGAAATTGGGATGTAAATCTCCTCAAAAGAGATATAGCCTTAGGAGGAGTTAAATTTACTTGGCCATTGTTCACAGGAGGAAAAATTAATGCCGCAATTGAAGCTTCAAAATTAAAGGCAGAAATAGGAAATAAAGAGTTAGTAAGTACTAAAAATAAGCTGATTTCGGAATTAGCCGAAAGATATTTTCAAGTTAAACTAGCTGAAGATGCACTTTTAGTAAGAAAACAAGTGTTGGACGGAATGAATCAACATTTGTATAATGCAACTAAAATGGAACAACAAGGGTTGATAGCACCTGTTGAAAAACTTCAAGCAGATGTTGCCGTATCAGAAGCTAATCGACAATATCTTGCCGCTCAAAAAGATGCTGAATTGGCAAGGGTAGCATTAGCAAATACCTTAGGAATAGATCAAGTTAATGAAGAATTAACAACTCCATTCTTTATTGTTCCTTATTTACATCCGTTAGATTATTACCAGGATTTCGCCGTTGAAAATTATCCGGAATTACAAAAGCTTCAACTTCAAGTTGAATTAACCGAACAATCAATTAAATCCAAAAAATCAACCTATTATCCAACCATATCAGCTCTAGGAAATTCAATTTTAATTCATAATAACCCGATAGGAGGTATGAAAAAAAATAGAAAACCCTGGTCTTTGGGTTTAGGAATGACCTATACTATTTTTAACGGTCTGCAATACAAAAATGAAATAAAATCAGCAAAAGCAACCAAAGAAAGTGTATTATATTCTCAAGATAAAGCAAAAAAAGACATTCGGACTCTGATTGAAAAAATATTTCAAGACATACAAAAACAAGAAGAACAAATACAAAACTTAGATGTTCAAATAGTTCAAGCAGAAGAATTACTTCGAGTGAGAGTAAAAGGATTTTCAGAAGGGGTTCAAACCTCAACAGATGTGGTCGATGCTGAAGTTAATTTATCGGGTATAAAGTTGCAAAAAATACAAGCCAGTTATAATTATGTGGTCGATTTAGCGTCTTTATTAGAATATAGCGGATTAAGTCAAGATTTTATAAAATATACGAATCAATAATCATTTTATATGAAAAGTAAACTTATAAGTTCCATCATAAGTATCATAATAATTGTAACCATAATAGGCCTTTCTATATGGTTTATGAATAAACCGACCCAAGTAACCATTCAAGGTCAAGTAGATGCTACTCAAATTAATGTATCACCTAAAATTGCGGGAAGACTTGAACAGGTGCTAATCAAAGAAGGAGATATGGTAAAAGAAGGAGATTTGTTGGCTGTCTTAAGTACACCGGAGTTAGATGCTAAATTAGTACAAGCAGAATCTGCAAAAGCTGCAGCAGAAGCTCAAGATAAAAAAGCCAAAAAAGGAACTCGAACAGAACAAATACAAGGAGCTTACAATCAATGGCAACAAGCAAAAGCATCAGCAGAGCTAGCAGATAAGACTTATGAAAGAATGCAGAATTTATATAACGATAAAGTAATATCTGCGCAAAAAAGAGATGAAGCTTATACTCAAAGTAAGGCTTCCAGAGAATTAGAGAAAGCAGCCTATGCAAATTATAAAATGGCAATAAATGGGTCAAGAAGTGAGGATAAAGAAGCAGCATCTGCACAAGTTAACCAAGCGCAAGGAGCAATAGAAGAGGTATTAGCTTATAAAAAAGAAGCTAAAGTACTTTCACCTTCAAATGCCGAAGTATTAAAAATAATTCCGAATAGAGGAGAGGTTGTAAGTGCGGGATATCCAATTGTAAATCTGGTTGATTTAAATGATGTTTGGGTGGTGTTTAACATCAAAGAGAATTTAATGTCAAGTTTTAAAAAAGGTTCCACTTTCGAAGCACAAATTCCCGCGTTAAACAATAAAAAAATAAAATTACAAGTTCGATATATTGCCGCTCAAGGAGACTTTGCTACATGGAGTGCTACCAAAACTCAAGGCGATTTTGATATGAAAACCTTTGAGATTAAAGCATATCCCATGGAAAAAGTGGAAGGCTTAAGACCCGGTATGAGTGCCTTAGTTGATGAAAAATCATTGAAAAAAGATTAATGCAAAAAGGCTTTTTTTCCATATTTTTAAATGAGGTTCAAAGGCTTTTGACCAGTCCAAGATTAATGTTTTTGGCTGTAATTTTGCCTTGTGGATTGTTTTTATATTATGCTAGTCTTTTGCAGGAAGGAGTACCACGAAAATTTCCCGTTGTTTTATTAGATCAAGACAAATCGAATACATCCAGAGAATTGGGAAGGATGCTCAATGCTACATCTTCTATGGATATCGTGGCTGAAGTGGAGAATCAACAAGATGGGGAGAAAATGATACGAACGGATAAGGCTTTTGCCTTAATAATTATTCCGGCAAATTTTGAAAATGATATTTATAGAAACATCGATACTCAGGTAGCTTGTTATTACAATAATAACTATCTCTTAGCCGGTGGATTGATTAATAAAGCCTTTCAATCAACGGTAGGATCTTTTGCTGCCGGAGCTCACATCAGTGGCTTAACACAAAAAGGACTAACTCAAAAACAAGCTTTAGCAGCTACATCTCCCATAAATTCAAAACAACATATACTGTTTAATCCCTACACAAACTATTCCTATTATCTTACTATTGCTTTAATGCCTATGGCCTTGCAAATAATAGTCATGGTAGTATCAATCTATGTGTTAGGATCAGTACTGAAAGACCGAAAAGGCAGAGAACTATATGTAAAAAGTAGAGGAAATGTATGGGTTTCATTTTGGGCCAAAACTTTACCGTATACCCTTTTGTTTTCTTTAATCGGTTTTTTTATGAATAGTTTATTGTACTATAAAATAGGAATTCCTTTAAGAGGTAATTTTCTTATTGTGAATATTTATTTTATAGTATTTGTAATCGTTTGTCAGTTATTTGGATTATTTTACGTCAGCTTTAATAAAGATTTGCGTTCGGCCTTGACCCTAGGCGGTTCTTATTCAGCCATAGCATTTTCCTTTACCGGATATACTTTTCCTAAGGAAGGCTTACCGGATGTGATACAATATTTGAGTTATACGTTTCCATTTACTTCTTATTTGCGGTTTATTATTGATTATGCCGTTAGAGGAATTGCGATAGGTAGTCTTAACTTCGGTTATATAATAGCTTTTATGATATTTTGTTTGATAGGATTTGCGTCCATGCCCGGCTATAATCGATTATTAAAAAAAGGAGGATATTATGTTTAAAGATTTAGTAGAATATATATCGGTAATAGGCAAAACATTTGTAAAAGAAATTCGTCTTATATTTTCAGATGCAGCCGTAAAATCATCCTATCTTATTAGTCCCATAATAGTTGGCTTTTTATATTCATATATTTATTCTAATGAAATAGTTACTAAAATACCTATAGCTGTTGTAGACCAGGACCAGTCACAGATGACTCATACCATTACACGAATGTTAAATTCATCTCAACAGGTAAAAATAGATCATTCTGCTACCAGCTTATTAGAAGCTGAAAATCTTTTTAATTTAGGAAAGGTTAAAGGTATTATTCTTTTACCTAAAGATTTTACCAGAAAAATACAAAGAGGGGAAGTACCTTCCATTTCTGTTTATTGTGATGCATCATACATGCTTTATTACAAACAGTTTTTAACTTCTGTAACCGCTTCTATAGGAACTTATAGTGCTCAAATTGAAGTTAATAAATTGATGGCGGGTGGAACGCCTCAAAAACAAGCAGTTGCCTCAAGAAGACCTATTGATACGGTATCTGTTCCGTTATTTAACATAGATTCGGGATATGCAACTTTTGTTATGCCGGTTGTATTTTTAATTGCCATACAAACGCTGCAAATTTCTGCTATGGGAGTTTTGGGAGGAACACAAAGAGAACGAAAATCATATACAAAATTATACCCTTTTATTAAAAAGCCGTTGGGAACTATTCCGGTATTGTTGGGTAGATCAGGTGCTTATTTGTTAATATCAATGATCTTGATGGTAATACAAGTAGGATTGGTTATGGGACTTTTTAAATTTCCACAACGGGGTAATCCATTTGAGGTATTTGTATTTTTAATTCCCTTTATCTTCTCCGTTACATTTTTAGGAATATTTTCGATGAATTTTTTTAAAAAACGAGAAGATGCCATTATGATCGTCACTATATTTTCTATCCCCTCATTATTTCTATGCGGGGTATCTTGGCCAACATTGGCATTTCCTGAATGGATAAAAGTAATATCTTATATATTTCCGACTACGTTAGCCGTAAAAGGCTTTTTGGAAATAACCCAATCGGGAGCTTCACTTATAGAAATAAAAGAACTATGGTTTCAAATGTGGATCATGTGTCTGATTTATTTCGTAATTGCTGCGTTAACATTAAAAAGATTAGCTTATGTGAATTTAAGCAAATAAGATAAAAATAAGCCACTTTAGAACATAATACTCAAATTAAGAAGGGATCTGTTATTTTAATATTCTGATAATTTGCCATAAATTTTAATTTTTTAATAATTACATTTTTTCGACTAGTGAGTTATATCATATATAAGAGAAAAAAATATGTAGATTTATATTGTTAGATTTGTATATACAAAAAAAAGAAATTAATTTATTTTAAATTATGGAAAACTTAATAAAATCACTAGAGAAACATGGGATCTCAGGTATTAAAGAAATTGTTCACAATCCAACCTATGAACAACTATATCAAGCGGAAATGGATCCTAAAAATGAGGGGTATGAAAAAGGAGAATTAACTACTTCAGGAGCCGTAGCCGTAAAAACAGGAGTTTTCACCGGACGTTCGCCAAAAGACCGATATATTGTAAAAGATTCAGTAACCGAAAATACTATATGGTGGGATGGTAAAATTAATGTACCAACAACTCCACAAACTTTCGATAATCTAAAAGGTTTAGTAGCTAAACAACTATCTAATAAAAAATTGTACGTGGTTGATACTTATTGTGGAACCAATAAAGATACAAGAATGAAAGTCAGATTTGTTATGGAAGTAGCATGGCAGGCACATTTTGTTACCAATATGTTTATACGTCCATCTCAATACGAACTTGAACACTATGGAGAGCCTGATTTCTTCATTATGAACGGGTCTAAGGTTACCAATCCAAACTGGAAAGAACAAGGTTTGAATTCAGAAAACTTTGTTATGTTTAACCTTACCCAAAAAGTACAAATTATTGGAGGAACTTGGTATGGAGGAGAAATGAAAAAAGGTATGTTCTCCATGATGAATTACTATTTACCATTAAAAGGAATGGCCTCTATGCACTGTTCAGCAAACGTTGGAGAAGCCGGAGATGTAGCCATTTACTTTGGTTTATCAGGTACAGGAAAAACTACTCTATCTGCTGATCCGAAACGTTATCTAATCGGTGATGATGAGCACGGATGGGATGATAACGGAGTATTTAACTATGAAGGAGGTTGCTATGCAAAAGTAATTGACCTTTCCGAGGAAAAAGAACCGGATATTTGGAGAGCTATCAGACGAGATGCTTTATTAGAAAATGTAGTTGTAAAATCAAATGGAGAAGTAGATTTCAAAGATAAATCTATTACAGAAAACACCCGTGTATCTTATCCTATTTACTATATCAATAAGATTGTTCTTCCTTCTAAAGCCGGACATGCTAAAAAAATAATTTATTTATCAGCAGATGCTTTTGGAGTATTGCCTCCGGTTTCCATTTTAGATGAAGAACAAGCACAATATCACTTCCTATGTGGATATACTTCCAAATTAGCAGGAACTGAAAGAGGAATTACAGAACCTTTACCATCTTTCTCACCGGCTTTTGGTGAAGCATTTCTTTCGTTACACCCAACCATGTATTCAAAAACATTGGTTTCTAAAATGAAAAAACATGGAGCTAAAGCATATTTAGTAAATACCGGATGGAACGGAACAGGAAAACGTATATCTTTAAAAGATACGCGTGCAATAGTAGATGCCATTATCGATGGATCTATTGAGAAAGCAGCTACTAATACAATCCCATATTTAAATCTGACTTTCCCTACTAAATTACCAAACGTATCCGATATATTAGACCCAAGAACTACTTATTCTAATGTATCAGAATGGGAAACAAAAGCTAAAGACTTAGCAGCTAAATATATTGCAAACTTTAAACAATATACGGATACTGAAGAAGGTAAAAAATTAGTAGCAGCAGGACCGAAATTATAAATAACAAATATAATCACATTATTAAATTCTCTGATTAGTTAAAATCAGAGAATTTTTTTTGAATTAAAATTGTTAACATTATAAATTGAAAAACGTTGAAATTTGATTTACCATCAAAATCACTATATAGAAATTTAATGAATAATTCCTAACTTTGACTTCGTATGAAAGATTTATTTGCAGATTTAAACGAAGTTCAAAAACAGGCAGTTAGTACTACAGAAGGGCCCTTAATGATAATAGCAGGTGCAGGTTCAGGTAAGACCAGGGTTTTAACTTACAGAATTGCTCATTTAATAGATAAAGGAGTAGATTCCTTTAATATTCTTGCGCTTACCTTTACGAATAAAGCAGCACGAGAAATGAAAGAAAGAATAGCTGCATTAATTGGAGGAACTGAAGCTAAAAATTTATGGATGGGAACATTTCATTCCGTTTTTGCTAGAATTTTACGTGCAGAAGCAAATAAATTAGGGTTTCCTTCTAATTTTACTATTTATGATCAACAGGATTGTCTTAATGTTATAAAAAAAATAATAAATGAACTACAGCTTGATACTGATATATATAAACCCAAACAGGTTTTAGGACGCATATCAAGTTATAAAAATAATTTAATCACGGTTCGGGCATATTTTAATAACCCGGAATTAATTGAAGCAGATACTGCTGCTATGCGACCAAAAATTGGTCACATTTATCAAGCCTATGTAGATCGTTGTTTCAAATCGGGAGCAATGGATTTTGATGACCTTTTGCTTCGAACCAATGAATTGCTTACCCGTTTTCCTGAATCCTTAGCAAAATACCAAGACCGTTTTCGCTATATTATGGTGGATGAGTATCAAGATACGAATCATTCTCAATATTTAATTGTAAAAGCACTTGCATCCAGATTTGAAAATATATGTGTGGTAGGAGATGATGCGCAATCTATATATGCATTTAGGGGAGCAAATATTAGAAATATCCTAAATTTCAAAAAAGATTATCCGGATGCAAAAATAATTCCTTTGGAACAAAATTATCGATCCACTCAAATTATTGTGGAAGCAGCGAATGAGGTGATTGCCAAAAATAGGGATCAACTTGAAAAAAATGTATGGACGCAAAATCCTTCGGGAGATAAAATTCCTGTTTATAGAGCGCTTTCGGATGCGGATGAAGCAAATTATGTAGCATCAGAGATATTTTCATTAAAAATGTCTCAACAGAAAAAAAATAAAAATTTTGCCGTACTTTATCGCACCAATGCCCAATCAAGAGCTATAGAAGAAGCCTTACGAAAGAAAAATATATCTTATAAAGTATTTGGAGGACTTTCTTTTTATCAAAGAAAAGAAATTAAGGATCTTTTGGCTTATTTAAGAATATTAGTGAACCCAAAAGATCAGGAAGCACTATTAAGAATTATAAATTATCCTGCAAGAGGTATAGGAGATACAACTGTCAATAAGCTAATTGTAGGAGCAGATCAACAGCAAAAGTCTTTGGATGAAATTCTGGAACAGATTGAGTTTTTAGGAAATTCTTTAGGATTAAATAAACCAACCATTGATAAATTAGTCAACTTTTGGACTATGATTAAAAGTTTTCAGGTTTTATTGAAGACAGAAGACGTATATGAAGTTGCCATGAAAGTTGCCGTTACCTCAGGAATTCTAAAAACATTAAAAGAAGACGACACACCTGAAGGAATTTCAAGAGTAGAAAATATACAAGAATTATTAAACAGTTTACAAGGTTTTGTAGATGAACAAAGACAGTTGGATGAAGGGGATCCTAGTTTGAATTTTTTCCTGGAAAATATAGCTTTGGCGTCAGATTTAGATTCAGGTGAAGAAGACGATGATAAAGTTTCATTAATGACGATCCATTTAGCCAAAGGGTTGGAATTTCCGGTGGTTTTTATAGTTGGTTTAGAAGAAAATTTATTTCCTTCTCAAATGTCATTAAACACCCGTCAGGAATTAGAAGAAGAAAGAAGATTATTTTATGTAGCATTAACCAGAGCTGAAGAAAAAGCCTATTTCACGTACGCTACCACACGTTTCAGATGGGGTAAAATAGTGGATGGAGAGCCGAGTAGATTTTTGGAAGAAATCAGTGAAAAACATTTGGAAGTTTTAAATATCAGTTTTACGAATTCGATAAGAAATAATTCGGGATTGAACTCGGATATCTTTGCCGATGATTTCGCACCTAGATATCCTAAAGGACCCAATCCTATTTATCAGAAGTCGAAAGATCCGATCAAATCACCACAAAACTTAAAGCCCATATCTAATGCAAAATTAGCAAATCCGGTAGGAGGTTCTGTTGCCAATTTAAAAATAGGAGATCATGTTTTGCATGACCGTTTCGGAAAAGGTACTGTAGTATCAATTGAAGGAGATCCCGAAAATGCTAAAGCACTTATAAATTTTGAAAATGAGGGAGATAAAAAATTATTGTTAAAATTTGCTAAACTCAAGGTTTTAGAATAAATAACTATTTTCAAAAATATATTTAATCTTTTTGCATAAAAAATTCACACCATAAAGAAAGAAAAATTAATAATAATATGTAATTAAAGAAAACGGTTGATAAAACCGTTTTTTTTGTTTAATCGTTTTGAATTATTTCAACTCTATTTAAAGCTGCGGATTTCAATAAAATATCTATGAATGTTGACTTACCTAATTTTAAAATTTCATATCTAAATTATTCACATTACCTATTCTTATGTCTTTATAAAATATTAAAAATGAAATATCTTGTATAAAAATGGGTAAGATTGTAAAAAATTATTTTTTAATTTTTAAAGGAAATTGAAAAATTGATTTATTTAAACGTTAAAATTTTATATTACTAACAAAAATCATATAATTTTTACTAATTACTATAATATCATGTTTTATTATTATAATCAATATAATATTTGTTATATGTGTTTTAATGTGTTAATTATACTGTTAATATTTTTTTATATACACAATGTTAAAATTTAAAAGTGAAAATAATATTGGATAATAATTTGTAATTTGGCATAGTAATAGCTATATTGCATATAAATATTATAATATGAGGAATATTTATACTATATTAAAATCAATCAATTGATTTGATGTAAAGGTTTATTAAACACTCAAAAAAAACTTTATTAACACTTAAAGAGCAATTCAAATGAGCAACGAGAAGTTGACTACTACTGCTGGAAATCCGATAGCTAATAATCAAAAATCATTGACGGCAGGCTTAAGAGGTCCGGTTCTAATACAAGATTATCAACTAATTGAAAAATTAGCCAATCAAAATAGAGAACGTATACCGGAGCGAGTAGTTCACGCTAAAGGTTGGGGGGCTTTCGGGACCTTTACGGTGACTCATGACATTACCCGCTACACACGGGCAAAAATCTTTTCAGAAATCGGGAAAAAAACCAGAATGTTGGCACGTTTTTCTGTGGTTGCAGGTGAATCTGGAGCATCAGACTTAGATAGGGATGTTAGAGGTTTCGCACTGAAATTTTATACAGAAGAAGGAAATTGGGATATGGTTGGAAATAATACACCGGTATTCTTTATTAGAGACGGTTATAAATTTCCTGATTTTATACACACACAAAAAAGACACCCTAAAACAAATTTAAGATCAAGTGAAGCCATGTGGGACTTCTGGTCATTGACTCCGGAAAGCTTACATCAAGTTACTATATTGATGTCAGACCGAGGTATACCTAAAAGCCCGATGCATATGCATGGTTTCAGTTCACATACATTTTCGTTTTGGAATAATAATGGAGAACGTTTTTGGTTTAAACTTCATTTCAAAACTCAACAAGAGATACAAAACTTAACTAATCAAGAAGCACAAGATATTACCGGTAAAACCAGAGAATATTATCAAGAACAATTATTCGGGGCAATCGAAAAAGGAGATTTCCCTAGATGGACCGTTTATGCTCAAATCATGCCGGAAGAAGACGCCTTAAAAACTCCTTATAATCCTTTTGATTTAACTAAAGTATGGCCTCATTCAGACTATCCGTTAATTGAAATTGGAGTTATGGAATTAAATGAAAATCCGAGCAATTATTTTCAATACATTGAAAATGCAGCATTTTCACCATCTAATATAGTTCCCGGAATATCCTTTTCACCGGACAAAGTTTTACAAGCCAGAATTTTCTCTTATGCTGATGCGCACCGTTATAGATTAGGAACTCATTATGAGTTTTTACCTGCAAATCATCCTTTATCAGAGAACAATCCCTATTATAAAGACGGACAAATGCGTTTTTTTGAAAATTTAAACGAAAATCCGGATGCCTATTATGAGCCAAATTCTAAAAATGGACCGGTTGAAGATCGCTCGTTTCAAGAACCGCCTTATAAAATCCATGGTGATATAAATCGTTTTGAGGAAAATGATACTTATGGTGATTTTAAGCAACCCGGAGACTTATTTAGATTATTTACGGAAGAAGAAAAACAGAGGCTTTTTAATAATATCAAAGATGCTATGCAAGGTGTATCCAGAGAAATAATTGAGAGACAATTGAAATTATTTGATCAAGCAGATCCTGAATACGGAAATGGTGTTAGAAAAGCACTTGGAATTTAAAATATACACTAAAAATTAATATTCACTAATAAACTTTTACTCTGCCGAAATACTATTCGGCAGATTTTTTTTAATATTTTTTATATGGGAAATCCAGAAGTATTATTTCAAGCAATAAGAGATAACAATTTAGATCTTGTAACTGAAATTTTGAAAAAAGATTTATCTCTATTAACCTATAAAGACAGACGCGGTTATAATCCTTTACTTTTAGCTACTTATTATGGTCATGAGGAAATCGTTGATTATTTATTGGAATTTGATTCTAGGGTAGATGAAAAAGATGCTTCGGGTAATACCGCATTAATGGGAGTATGTTTTAAGGGGTTTGATAGCATTGCAGATAAATTAATAAATGCAGGCGCAAACGTTAATGAAACTAATTATAGCGGAGCTACTGCATTAATGTATGCGGCATCGTTTAATCGGCCTTCTATAGTTAAATTATTATTAGAAAGTGGGGCAGATCCATCGATCGCAGATTTAAGAGGAAATACTCCTGCCATTCATGCAAAAATTCAAGGTTTAAAAGAAATATCCGCTTTATTGGAAAAGATACATTAACTTTATAGATTCAATATATTTATTTTTACTTGTATATCGTTATAATTAATTTATGACGATATGCACTTGTTCATATAGTATACAGATAAAAATACAATATATAAAATGAGATATTAAAGTTAGTCGGAAGATAAAGATGGAAGAAAAATTAATTAAGATTTTAAATAATAGAGAAGAGCGTAATTTTTTACTAAGTTTACTAAAATACGGTAGAAAAAATTTTGATAACTCTATTGATTTTATAGACTATATTACCAACTTATTATATACTAATGATTCCATAAAAGAAAAATTTATCGGGCGTCTTATTCCTTTATTCAGGAATATATACATGCAGAAATTTTTAACGGATTTTGGAATATTTACTAATGATAAACTGATATCATTATTTTTCAGACAAATAGGTAACAAAATTTTACCTCAAATTTCTGATGACCAAACGCTGCTCTCATTAGCTAATGAAGTTCTTTATTCTAATGTAAACCATAATTTCATGAAATTGATTCCGCTGGACCGATGGGAAAAATTTTATGAAGTTTTATTTAACGATGATGTAATTATTTGTAATAGGGGATATGTAATTAAACAAATCAGAGAAGGAGCACTCATATTAATTGATAGGGTTATAGGAGGAGCTGCGGATACTGAAGTTTTTAAAATGAGTTACATAAGAAATATTGAAGAAAACCCATTTCAAAAATTAACCAGCAGTCTTATAAAGATATTACAAGATCATGAAATTATAAATCAAGAAAAAATAGATACTTTATCCGATCAAATAAAATTATGTAAAATTTACTTAGATAATATCATTGATCAAAAAGAAAGTAAAGGTATATCTTTACCGATTACGATTAAAGTAACCTGTTTAAGACAACAATTGGATCGTATACTTATACTTTTAAATGCTCTGTATCTACTGGATAATAAATCATTATCCCTTGCAATGGCTAACATTACTAAAAAATTATTGGGTATATACTCAACAAAAAGTAGTGTTACAAACTCATTTCAAAGTACACTTTATGTAGTTGCTTCTTTAGTAACATGGCACAATAGACAAGCGGGAAAAAAATACATAACCAATACATCAAAAGAATACATCCAAATGCTTTATTCTGCAATGGGAGGAGGCTTTTTGGTGGCTATCTTGTGTTTTATAAAAGCTCAAATAGGTATGCGTACTTATACGCCTTTTATCCAAGCCTTATTGTACAGTCTAAATTATTCCTGGGGATTTGCTTCTATATATTTAATTCATTGGACCTTAGCAACCAAACAACCCGCCATGACAGCGGCAACATTGGCTCATGCTCTAAATCAAGATGAAAAATCTGCCAATGATTATACAGAGTTCGGATTGTTATTTTCAAGAATATTCAGAAGCCAGTTTATCGCTTTTATAGGTAATGTTTTTGCAGCTTTTATTGTTGGCGTAGGATTATATTACTTTTTGTCGTATTTTACAGGAATTCAGCTATTGAACTTGCATAAAGCAACCGATTTTAGAGATGAAGTGGTTCACCTTGATTTTAAAATTTTTTGGTTTGCTTCCATTGCCGGACTATTTTTGTTTATATCCGGTTTAATATCAGGAATCACAGAAAATTATACCCGTTATCACAATATACCGGAAAGGCTTTATAATCATCCTTTACTAAAACGTTTTGTCAAAGAAAAAAGAAGAAGGAGCTGGGCCAATTGGTATAATAAAAAAATAGGAGGTATTTCGGGAAATGTTTTTTTAGGTTTTTGTTTGGGGAGCGCATTTCTGATCGGTAACTTTTTAGGCGTGCCTTTCGATATTCGCCATATTACATTTTCAGGAGGTAATTATGCAATGGCGTTATCATTTTTTAACTTTGATATTTCATGTGGAGACTTTATTTTAGGATTTGTAGGAATTTTCGGGATAGGATTATTTAACTTTCTGGTAAGCTTTTCGTTATCATTATGGGTTGCTATGAAATCCGTTAATGTGCCGACTAAAGAAATGGGAAAAATACTTTATTCAGCATTAAAATTATTTATAAAAAATCCGGCTCGTTTTTTCTTACCAATAGAATAAAAAAACAACTTTCAGTGATCTACCGAAAGTTGTTTTTAAATCCATTATCTCTTAGGATTTATTTTATAATACTTATTTTCTTGGAAATTTTTTTACCGTCATCTAATTGAAAATGTATAAAATATATTCCCGGTTGGGAAATATAAAAGCTATCACTAGTCAATCCGTTAATAGTTTTAGATTGAATAATCTGTCCCAAATTAGTAAAAATGGTAATTTGTGTAGTATTTGAAGGAAAATCACAAGTAAATTTATATTTAGCCGGATTGGGATATATTTTTACGCTTTTTTTATTTAAATCATCATTTTCATCAATAATTTTTTCTGAAAGAGCACGATAAGCATTGATTCTTCCATATCCGTAATACTTATCCCAACCGGGTGTATCTTCTAGAGGATTACCCATTTGGTCGTCAGCTGTATTTTCAATAATAGCTTTAATATCGGCAGGAGTTCTGCGTGAATCTTGAGCCAAAAGTAGAGAAGCCAATCCTGCTACATGAGGAGTAGCCTGTGAAGTGCCACTTAAGCAATTATTTAGATTAAATATTGAATTATCATGTATACTGCAAATAACATCTCCGGGAGCTACAACAGAAATATGATTTCCATAATTACTTCCGGTATTCCATGTGCGAAAAAAAGGTTTAGAACGATTAGATTCAGCATTTATAGCTCCAACCGCAATTACACCGGGATAGGCTGCGGGATAGTTTTCTTGAATGCTATTATCATTTCCCATAGCTGCTACTACGACCACATTATTTTTTATGGCTTTTTCAATAGCCGCGCTCATTAATTGGGAATAATTTCTACTTCCCAATGACAAATTTATTACTCTTGCGCCATTATCAACGGCGTAATGTATTGCATTGGCAATAGCAGTTGTATACCCGGAACCGTCGTTATCCAAAGTTTTTAGAATCATAAGCTTACAATACCAATCAATTCCGGCAAACCCCATACCATCATTAGCATTTGCTGCGATAATACCTGCTATATTGGTTGCATGGTCATTGGTGGAAGATAAGTCGTTTGGGTTTTGATTCTCGATAAAATTTTTACCTATATTAGACCAGAATCGGTTTTTAAGTTCCGGATGATTTACATTTAATCCTGTATCAATTATTGCCACAATTATAGAATCGCTACCTTTTTCAATTTCCCAGGCTTTTTCCATATTTATATCCGCACCTATTTTGGAAGGATAATTATTTATAGCGGTTGAAATCGATCCGTCATTATGTAATCCCCATTGATATTTATAATACGGATCATTTGGGTGAACAGTTACAGATTGAACTTGAGTAGTGTAAATATAGTCTGGTTCGGCGTATTCAATTTCTCCGGTTTTATAATATTCTTCAATAATTTTTTTTAAATCAGAATGTTCCGGAAATTCTACGGTGTAAATGGTATTATGGTCTTTTTCGCTCAGTACGATTTTCTCTGCTTTACTCGACGAAAATAATCTATTTATGCCGGATACTTTATTCGCGCGATTCAATTCTCCATGAGAACTATCTTTCAGCTTAACAATAATTTTGTTACCTGTTTGAGCATTTATAAAAAGTAGAGAAAAAAGGTAAAAAAGAACAGCATATTTTTTTTTCATACGGAGTGAATTTTAATTTTTACTTTATATTTTGAGAAATCTCTATTATTACTTGAGTTGCTTTAACCATAGATTCTAAAGGTACAAATTCATAAGGTCCGTGAAAATTAAGACCTCCGGCAAATATATTCGGACAAGGCAATCCCATATAGGAAAGTTTAGAACCATCCGTGCCTCCTCTGATTGCTTTAATGTTAGGGGTAACTCCTACCTTTTCCATTGCGGTTTTTGCAATGTCAATGATGTACATTTTATCTTCAATTTTTTCCTTCATATTGAAATATTGATCTTCAATTTCAATTTTAAAAGTTCCTTCGCCGTATTTGGAATTAAGTTTCGTGCTAACATCCTTCATAAAGGCTTTTCTTGATTCATATTTTTTAAAGTCATGATCTCGAATGATATATTGCAATTGAGCTTTTTCAACGTTACCGGTAATTTTTGTCAAATGATAAAATCCTTCATAGCCATCGGTGTTTGCCGGTGTTTCTTCTGAAGGCATGGCATTTGCAAATTCAACAGCCAGTAAGCCCGCGTTAATCATTTTTCCTTTAGCAGATCCGGGATGAACGCTTTTACCGGTGATTGATATGACAGCTCCTGCGGCATTAAAATTTTCAAATTCCAGTTCACCCACTTCACCGCCATCTACAGTATACGCCCATTTAGCACCAAATTTTTTTACATCGAATAAATCGGCACCCTTTCCAACTTCTTCATCGGGAGTAAATCCAATGGCTATTCTTCCATGTTTAATTTCGGGATGCTGTAATAAATATTCCGCAGCAGTAACTATTTCTGCAATTCCGGCTTTATCATCAGCTCCTAGTAAGGTGGTTCCATCGGTAGTTATCAAAGTTTCTCCCATGTGATCTTTAAGCTCAGGAAATTCAGTAACTTTTAATGTAAAACCGGTGACTTCATTTAAAAGTAAATCATTACCATCATAATTCTTCCAAATTTTAGGTTTCACGTTTTCTCCTGAAAAATCAGGTGAAGTATCATAATGAGATATAAATCCCACGGTTGGTATTTCTTGAGAACTGTTTGAAGGAATAAAACCCATAACATAACCGTTTTCATCAATGGAAACATTTTCCAATCCTATGGATTTTAATTCATTGAAAATGTAATTGGCTATATTCCATTGTCTTTCAGTACTGGGTATTTTTTCTATACCTGCTTCGCTGGTTGAATGAAAGCTAACATATTTTAAAAAACGATTAAGAAGTTTATCTTCCCAATGTGAGGTTAAATTTGTTGACATTATTTAATAGATAGTGATAATTTCATCAAATTTATAAAAAAATATATTTGTTATTAAAAGATTTAATAAATGATATAGATGAACTCTAAACTTTTTATTGGGTCTAATGGAATTTAATCATTTAATTAGTTATATTTTTAATTAAAATCTTTGGATTTTAATTTGAATGAAAACCCATATTCCCTAAAATTTAGTATAAAATATAAAAAATAATATAAATACTCACGTTGAAAATAATTTTCCTTTAATGGAGTAAATATATTTTTTTAAGAAATATTATTCAGAAAATGACCGAAGAAATCCTTTTTAGTTTTTAAATATTCTAAATTTTCTTTTTCCGGATTAATTTCAAGAGGGATTCTATGGATAAATTTAATCGAACTATCTTTTATAAACGATATCTTTTCCGGATTATTAGTTAATAAATTTACAGATTGAATACCTAAGTCCTCCAAAATTTCCACGGCAATTTTAAAATCTCTTGCATCGGCTGGAAATCCTAATTCAATATTAGCTTCAGCAGTATTGAGACCTTTATCTTGAAGATTGTATGCTTTAAGTTTGTTAATAATTCCGATATTCCTACCTTCCTGTCTTAAATAAAGGAGAACCCCTCCATTTTCATGGATATATTTCATGGCCGCATCTAATTGCTTTCCACAATCACATCGTTTCGAATGAAATAAGTCCCCTGTAATGCATTCAGAATGTATACGAATATTTACGGTTTTACTTAAATCCGTATTTTTACTGATCATTGCCAGATGAGGCATCCAATCGTTCTCATTTTCCGAATATGCTATTATTTCGAATTCTCCCCATTCGGTGGGTAAATTAGCTTCCGCTTGTCTTTTCATCTTCATTATTTACAAATAGCAAAATTAATACAATTATTGATATGTGAAATTGAGAGTATTTATTAACATTATTTAGGATAAATCTAAATGAGTAACTATATAGCAATCAATTTTTAACCTAAAAGCAGTATCTTTGTATGTACAAATAAATTAATTTATGACAAAAATTTTAATTGTTGAGGATGAGGAAACTATACGAAGAGTTTTAAAAAACATACTGCTTGAAGAAAATAAAAAATTTGAGATTGATGAGGCTAAAGATGGATTGGAAGCTAAGCAATTAATTGACAAGAATGAATATGACCTCGTAATTTGTGATATCAAAATGCCAAAGATGGACGGTGAGGAATTATTATGTCAGGTCATGAAAGAAAAACCTTTATTGCCCTTTATTATGATTTCGGGACACGGTACTATTGAAATTGCAGTTGATTGTATTAAAAAAGGGGCTTTTGATTATATTCCTAAACCCCCGGATTTAGGCAGGTTATTAAGTGCAGTAAGAAACGCATTGGATAAGAAAAATTTGATCACTGAAAACCAAAAGTTATTTTCTCAGAATAAAATACTAAAGAAGAAAGTAAGCAAGAAGTATGAAATGATCGGAAATTCTAAAAAGCTAAACGAAATTAAAGAAATAATTGATAAAATAGCTGCAAAAGATGCCAAGGTATTAATTACCGGTCCCAATGGTACAGGTAAAGAATTGGTAGCTCATTCCATACATGAAAAAAGTGATCGAGCCGCAATGACTATCGTCGAAGTAAATTGCGCTGCTATCCCTTCTGAATTAATTGAAAGCGAACTTTTCGGTCATATGAAAGGATCTTTTACGGGAGCAGTAAAAGATAAGCAAGGTAAATTTGAATTAGCTGACAAAGGAACCCTGTTTTTGGATGAAATAGGTGATATGAGTTTATCAGCTCAGGCAAAAGTTTTAAGAGCTTTACAAGAGGGAAAAGTTAGCAGAGTCGGTAGTGATAATGAAATTTCTGTAGATGTTCGTGTAATTGCTGCAACGAACAAAAATTTAAAAGAAGAAATTAAACAAGGCAGATTCAGAGAAGATTTATATCATAGATTGTCTGTTATTGAACTAAAAGTTCCTGCATTGAAAGACAGAATTGAAGACATCCCTCTGTTAATTGAACATTTTTCAGGAATTATTGCAGAAGAACAGGGTTCTAAAGTTAAAAAGTTTGATAAAGAAGCTATTGAATTATTAAAAACTTTTGAATGGACCGGAAATATCCGAGAATTAAGGAATGTTGTGGAGAGATTAATTATTTTGGGAGGAGATACAATCACTAAACAAGATGTTATAAATTTTTGTTAATACTAATCAAGCTAAAAAGACTTTTATTTTATAAAATCTATAATTTTATTTTCTTTTACTAATTTTAAATTGTATAATATAAATTAAAATATATTTATATAAATATATTTAATAGGGCTGAATATTGAATTATTTATGTTATTTTAAATAATTATTTGGTTTTAATTAATTGTAAATAATAGTACTATTAATTAAATGCATTTTACCATAATTTAACATATATTTATTATATGGAGTAAATATGTTATAAAGCCATAAATGCTGAATGTAGAGATCAATTATAAATTTTTTAAATTTGCAAAATTTTAAAAATAAAACTCTGTTTAATTTAAAATTCAGCCGGAACTCATTTTGAAATATTTAAACCAATGATTCAAAAATATATACATTAATTTCAGTTTAGTATAAACTGATTTTAAGTACACATACATATCATAAGGTTTTTAATTTAAATAAAGTTCATCGGTGGCATTAAAAATATATTTATACGATACTTAATGAAAAATGGAATTATCATTTTGGATTTCGGTTCCCAATATAATCAATTGATTGGACGTCGAATCCGCGAATTTGGTGTATACTCTGAAATTTTACCCTATTATACTCCATTAGAAGAAATATTATCACACAAGCCTAAAGGAATTATACTTTCCGGAGGACCTTCGTCCGTTAATTCAAAGGATGCTCATCTGGTTGAAAAGGAATTATACGAGCAAAATATACCCGTTTTGGGAATTTGCTACGGTATGCAGGTTACGGCTAAAATTTTAGGAGGTGAAGTATCGGAAGGAATAAAAGGAGAGTATGGGAAGTCTGATTTTAAAATTGTTAAGAATACTCCGTTACTGACTAATTTACCTGAAAACTCTACAGTATGGATGAGTCATTTTGATGAAGTAACTAAATTACCCGAGGGTTTTGAACTTATTGGAACATCCACTAATTCTATAGCATGTATTGCTCATGAAAATAAAAAAATATATGCTGTTCAATTTCATCCTGAGGTTTCCCACAGTGACTATGGAGAGCATATATTAAGAAATTTTGTTTTTGATATTTGTCAATGCAGTAAAAACTGGGAGATTTCTGATTTTATAGAAACAGAAGTCAGAAAGATCAGAGAGATAGTTGGCAGCAAAAAAGTAATGCTCGGACTTTCCGGAGGGGTAGATTCTTCTGTTGCAGCTGTTTTAATACATAAAGCCATAGGAAATCAGCTTACCTGTATTTTTGTAGATACGGGCTTATTGCGTAAAAATGAAGGAGACAAAGTGATGAAAGTGTACGGAGAGCATTTCCATATGAATATAAAAAGAGTAAATGCAGAAGAAAGGTTTTTCTTTAAACTTAAAGGTGTAGATGAGCCGGAAAGAAAAAGAAAAATTATAGGCAATGAATTTATACGAGTTTTTGAAGAAGAAGCTTTTAAGATGGAAAATATAGATTTCCTTGCTCAAGGAACTATATATCCCGATGTAATAGAATCCAAATCTATAAAAGGACCTTCAGCAGTAATCAAGTCACATCATAATGTAGGTGGATTACCCGATGAACTTAATCTCCAATTATTAGAACCTTTGCGAGAATTATTTAAAGATGAAGTTAGAAAAGTGGGTATTGAATTAGGCATTCCAAAAGAATTGGTATACCGTCATCCATTCCCCGGACCCGGTTTAGGAATACGTGTGATAGGAGAAGTTGATGAAGAAAAAGTAAAAATTTTACAGGAAGCAGATGATATATTTATAGAGGAATTAAATAAACACGATTTATATAATAAAGTAAGTCAGGCATTTGTAGTTCTTTTGCCCGTGAAATCGGTTGGAGTTATGGGGGATGAAAGGACTTATGAATATACAGCAGTGATACGCTCAGCCAATACTGTAGACTTTATGACGGCTACTTGGTCAAAATTTCCTTACGAATTTTTAGAATTAGTTTCTAATCGTATTATCAATGAAGTTAAAGGTATAAATCGCGTGGCCTATGATATTTCTTCTAAACCACCGGCTACTATTGAATGGGAATAATAAAATAATATATAAAAAAACGTCCTGAATTAATTTAATTCAGGACGTTTTTTATTTTAACATTTCATGCATAAACGACAAGATAAATAAATGTTCTTATTTTTGTAATTAAATATAATGTTTATTGATATATTTGTATATAGTAAATAAAATGGCATGTTACATAAAGAATCTATAAATTTCTTATCAGAATTAACTAAAAATAATAATAGAGAATGGTTCACTGAAAATAAAGACCGGTATGAAAATTCACGTAAAGATTTTGAGCAATTAGTGACTGAGCTGCTTCAATCAATTTCTCAATTTGATATCCAAACTAGATATTTAAATCCTAAAAAATGTATATTCAGGATTTATAGAGATATACGATTTTCAAAAGACAAAACTCCATATAAAACTCATTTTGGAGCGGTATTCAATGAAAAAAAAGGATCAGGATTTTATATACACATACAACCGAATAATAATTTTCTAAGCTGCGGATTTTATGATTTAACTTCGAAACAAGTAAAGAACGTTCGAAAAGGTATTGAAGAAAATTTTGAAGAATTTAAATCGATTCTATCTGAAAGCAAATTCAAAAAAGAAATCGGCGATTTATCCAGAGATTCCGATGTTTTAAAAAGAGTACCTGCAGGATTTGATATAGAAAGCCCGGCTGTTGAATATTTGAAGTTAAAACGATTTTATGTAACCAAACCCTTCGCCCAAGAAAAATTATTTTCTAATAGCTTTATAGAATATACTACGAATCTATATAAAATTATGCATCCGATTTATGAATTTTTAGAAGAATTCGCGCACGAATAAATCCAATTAAGGTATAATGATTGATGATTAATTCATTATGATGGAAAAAAAATCTTATACCTCAGAAAAACATTATGTTCATAAGATCGGTTGGTTGCGTGCAGCAGTTTTAGGAGCAAATGACGGCATACTTTCTACAACCAGTTTAGTAATAGGAGTTGCAGCAGCTAGTACCAATAGAGAATTTATTATTTTATCTGCCGTATCGGGGATAATTGCCGGAGCCATGTCTATGGCTTCAGGAGAATATGTTTCGGTAAGTTCTCAGGAGGATATTGAAAAATCGGATTTAATCAGAGAACAGAGAGAATTAGATGCGACACCTGAGGTTGAATTACAAGAACTAGCTAAAATTTATCAAAAACGGGGATTAGATAAGGAATTATCAATTAAAGTAGCTGAACAACTTACGAATCATAATGCGTTAGCAGCCCACGCGAGGGATGAGCTGGGAATTAATGAAATATCTAAAGCTCGTCCATTGCAAGCAGCTTTAGCGTCCTTATTTTCTTTTTTATCGGGTGGAATTTTACCATTACTTTTGTCGATTTTTGCACCTCTCAATCATATGGTTTTAATGCAATATTTGTTTTCAATTATCTTTCTTATTATACTTGGAGCCATATCTGCAAAGACCGGAGGGTATAGCATGCTAAAAGGTATGTTCAAAATTGCTTTTTGGGGTACTCTTTCGATGGGATTAGCAGCCTTCGTTGGGCATCTTTTTGGCGTTCAAGTCGGATAGTATAAATTTTATAAGAATTAATCTGTTAAATTGTTTTTATCTAATAGAATGTTTCTGAAATTAAGTGTATTATCTATATTTTAGTTAAGGTACGATTAAACCTTTGAATCATTAATGATTACAAAAAATACTAACTAAAAATAATATGGAACGATTCAATTTATAGAAAATATATATGCACATAAATTTAAATCCTCGATTATATAACGAAATAGGGTAAAAAAGGTTAAAATAGTAAACAATTAATTATATTTGAAAAAAATTTCCGAGTTGAATTTTACCTGGTTTATATCCAAAAAAATAGCTTTATCAAAAAGTAATAAAAATAATCTTTCGCAAACCATCATTCGTATCGGTCAAACGGCTATTGCAATAGGTATCGTAGTGTCTGTTTTAACTATGGCTATAGGGCTTGGATCTAAAAAAGCCATTAAACAAAAAATGGCCGATTTCAACGGTCATATCACCATTAGAAGTTACGACAGTAACAATTCATTCAACAGTTCCAAACTAAATAGAAAAAATGTACAGCTTGAAAAAATAAAAAATAATCCTGAGGTTTCCAATATTCAAGAATATGCTACCCGAAGCGGCGTAATTAGAACAAATATAAGTTTTGCCGGAGTTATTTTAAAAGGAGTTTCGGAAGATTTTGACCGCAAACGATTTAAAGAGTTCATGATTAAAGGTGAAATTCCCAATTATTCTAAAAATTCGATAAGTAATGAGGTGATTTTGTCCGAAAAAATTGCCAAAGAAATGAAGCTGGATATTGATTCAACCTTTGTCATGTTTTTTGTAAGAGAAAATCAAACACCTATTTACAGACGATTTACATTGAAGGGAATTTTCAGGACAGATATAAAACAAATTGATGATGTCTTTTTGATAGGAGATATACAACATATCCAAAAATTAAATCATTGGAACGGAGATGATATAGGAGGATATGATATTTTTATAAATGATATTGAAGATTTAGACACGGTTTTCCCTAAAATTGAAGAATGTGCCGGATTTAATAATTATGCAGAAAAGGCAACAACAACATTTTCACAAATCAATGATTGGATACGTATTTTTGATACCAATATTTTCATAATCATGTCGATTATGATGGTTGTAGTTGTCATAAATATTATCATGGTGCTTCTTATTCTGATTATTGAGCGAACCAATTCAATAGGAATGTTAAAAACGTTGGGAGCATCAAATAAACAAATTAGAAAAATTTTTATAAATTATACTCTTTTCATAATGATTCCGGGATTGTTGGTGGGAAATTGCATTGCTATTGCATTGTTATATATTCAAAAGTATTTTGAGGTTATAAAACTGAATCCTGATAATTACTATGTAAGTTCAGTACCGGTTTACATAAATTTCTTTTATATTTTTATTATATCTTTGGTTTCTTTAGTTATTAGCGGGATAGTATTACTTTTACCTTCTTATTTAATAACAAAAATATCTCCTATAAAAGCTATAAAATTTCAATAAATATGTTAAATAAGAAGAAAATAAAAGTAAGTATAAGCGGTTTATTATCTTCACTTTTGTTGCAATTTTTCATATTTCAAGTTATAAAATTGAGTTTAAATCCGACGGATAGTTGGTATTATCGTTTTATAATAAAAGTAAAGTTTTTTTTAAATTCAGTATTCGGAAATATTTCAATTTCAATAGGAGATATATTTTATATAATTTTAGCCGTATTTATCTTAGCATGTTTGATACAAGCATTTGTTTTTTTTATAAAAAAGAAGAAAGAAAAAATAACAGCATGTTTTATAAAGATCTTACTTCTTTTAAACATTTTATACGGATGGTTTATGTTGTCGTTTGGGCTTTTATACAACTATAGAAATTTCTCCCAATATGAAAATTCTCAAGAAAAATTATTTCTAATTGATTATAAAATTGTTGCGGGTCATTTGTTGAATGAATGTGTTAAACTAAAGGAAGAAGTTTCCAACAATAAAAAAGGAGAATTTACGGTCAACCGTGAAAAGATGATTCAAATAATTAATCAAGAACAAAGTGCTTTTTATGGTATTCCGAGGCAAAGTGAAAACGTTAAAAAATCAATCTTTAATTCCATTTTAATTAAATTGGGAATACTGGGATATTATAATCCATTTACAGGAGAAGCTCAAGTTGCTAAAGGAATTCCCGATACATCGATCCCCTTTACCATAGCGCATGAAATGGGACATCAGGTAGGAGTGGCGAGAGAAGATGAAGCAAACTTTTATTCCTTTTATATGGGAGAATCTTCACCCAATAAAGATTTTCAATATAGTGTTAAATATAAAGCATTAAGTTATCTATTACGAGAAATCTATGTAAATGATTCTGCATTTGTGCATTTACTTTTACGAAATTATTCGGAAGGAATGAAATTGGATCGAGAAAAAGAAAAAAAATATTATCTGGGAATGTCAGGGTTAGGATCAGATGTATTTTCTTATATGAATAATATATACCTTAAATCAAATTCGCAAAAAGAAGGAATTATTGCTTATAATCTTGTATCTCAAATGATTGTCAGCTATTATAAAAAACAATATCCCTCCTTGTTTTTAAAAGAAAACCCTTTAGTTCAGTAAAATAAAAATTAAGAGAAGCAATAGTTTATAGTTATATAAATTTTTATCTTCACTAATCTCATTAACTTTGCATATAGTCAACCTGTTATAATTGATATCATACCCGGTTCCTCCCTTTACTTTAGTGCCCGGTCATACATCAGATTATCCTGATTTATTGAGTCAATAAAATCAGGTATTTACAAGTATAAAACAAAAATTTACATCGATGAAGATAAATTAAGAATTAAATACTTGACAATGGGACACAATAAGTATATTTGTAAACACTATACTAAACTTTGTATATGTATAAAATAATTAAAATTCTTGTAGTAAGCAGCCTAATAATTTCATGTGCACGAGTTGGGAGTCCAAGCGGAGGTCCTAAAGATATTACACCTCCTAAATTTTTAGGCTCTAAACCGGATACATTAGCTACAAATGTTAATCCTAATACTAAGGAAATTGTATTAAATTTTGATGAATATGTGATTTTGAGAGACATAGCACAGCAGGTTATAATTTCACCACCTCCTGCAATTACCCCAACCATTTCTCCGGTTGGTACAGCAAGGAAATACGTAACCGTTCGTTTTTATGAACCGTTACTTCCGAATACTACCTATACTATCAATTTTGGATCGAGCATTCAAGATAATAACGAAGGAAATAAATTAAACAATTTTTCCTATACATTTTCTACGGGAAATACAATTGATAGTCTACAAGTTAATGGTACGGTTAGGCAAAGTTTAAAAAAAGAACTGGCAAACCCGACGATCGTATCCTTGTATAAGATTGAAAAAGATAAATCAGGTAAAGATTCCGTAAATTTAAAAAATAAACCCTATTACATTTCAAGAGTAGATTCTGCAGGAAATTTCAAATTAAAACATTTGCATGAAGGAAAGTATAGATTATTGGCATTTAATGATCTAAATTCAAATTTAATTCCTGACACGGATAAAGAAATGGTAGGATTTGCTGCAAAAGATATTAATCCCTTGTATCCGGAAACTTATTCATTAGTATTGTCTCCTGTAAAGCAATCGTACAAATTTTTAAAAGCAGAACAAGAGGGTCAAGGCATAATAAAAGTTAAATTTAAAGGACACCCCGATAAATTAAGTATAACTCCTGTTGATCATGATTTTCCTTCTTATAAAATAGAACATCAGCCCTTTGCTGACAGTTTATATGTATATTTTAATAATGCAGAATTCAAAAAAACAGAAAAGAAATTTAGAATAAAATTACTTTTAAAATACCTTCAAAAAGTAGATACGCTTAATTTATTATATGATAATACCTTAAAGTCTGAGTTGTCAATTACACCCATCGAAAAAGAAGTTTCACCCACTACCTGTTTTATGTTAAAAGCATCCAATTACATTAATCGGATTGACAAAAACAGAATAGAAGTTAGTAAAAATAATGAACCCATAAATTTTAATGCGGAAATAGATTCTTTAAATGCTAAAAATATTGCTATTAAATTTCCTGTAGCTTATGATACGGAATACAAGGTAACCATCAAAGATCAATCATTTAAAGATTTTTTAAATCAAACTAATAAAGATACGTTGTCATATGTTATTAAAACCAAAAAGCATAATGAATTTGGAAATTTAAGTATCAGATTACAAAATAAGCCTGATTCAAAATTTTTCTTTCAACTGGTAAATGAAAAATACGAAGTATTGGAAAATATTTATGGATCACAAGATACTTTTGTATTTCAAAACATGAAACCGGGAAAATATTTGATTCGTATATTGGTGGATGAGAATAATAACGGAATTTGGGATCCGGCAGATCTGGAAAATTTCAAACCGGCAGAACCTACCTATTTATATCCCAATGTTATCGATGTCAGACCCTTATGGGATATTAATGAAGTTTGGATTTTATAAATTCAGTATCCATATTTAAACTATAAACGGTAATTGATTACTGATGAAAAAAGTATTGCTTTATGGAATTATCATTTTTTTATCTTTCCAATTAATTCAAATAGATAAAGAAAATCCATCGGTTGACAAAAAAATAGACTATAACCAAATAACACATACAACTCCTGAAATACAAAAAATTTTAAAAAAAGCCTGCTACGATTGTCATTCCAATGAAGTAAAGTATCCATGGTATTCATCCATTGCTCCTATATCTTGGTTTATTAAAGAACATGTAAATCAAGGGAAAGAATACGTTAATTTTTCGGAATATGGTAAATATAATCGTTATCAGAAAGAACATATTAATTCATCCCTATACCGAGTAATTGAAAATAAAACCATGCCCCTCAACAGTTATCTTTGGATGCACAAAGAGGCGAATTTATCGGAAGAAGAATATGTCCTTTTACTCAATTGGTTTCAGACACAATGTAGCATAAAAAATTAAAAATGCATGCATTTTGTAGATACCTGTTAGATGTAAAATGTAAAAGGAAAATTAAATCAATCAATAGAACAGGATAGTAATGAGTTTATATCATAATTTTATGAAACCTATTAAAAAAGGAGACACTATTTTAATTGTAGCACCGGCAGGAGCAGTTAAAAAAGAGGACATTCAACCGGCGATAGATTTAATTACAAAACAAGGCTGGAAGTATGAAATAGGTAAAAATACATTCAATCATTATTATTTCGGATATAATTATTCGGGAACAGTAAAAGAAAGGTTGGAAGATTTGCAATGGGCATTAGATCATCCCCGTGCTAAGGCTATATGGTTTGCCCGAGGCGGCTATGGAGGAGTGCAACTAGTGGATTTTTTAAAATTGAATAAATTTAAAGAAAACCCTAAATGGTTAATCGGATATTCGGATAATACGGTTTTTCATCAGCATTTTAATAGAAGAGGAATTCCTACTTTACATGCAACCGTTTGTAAATCATTACCGCAAGGACAGTCAGATGAAACCTATACAACCCTTGTGGATGCTTTAGAAAATAGAAAACTTGAATATGAAATAGAAAGCACTTCTTTTAATAAAACAGGAAAAGTTGAAGGAATTTTGACAGGAGGCAACCTATCCATTTTATACAGTCTGTTAGGAAGTAGATCCTTAGATCATTGGGAAGATAAAATTATATTTATGGAGGATTGGTATGAAAATTATTATCATATTGATCGAATGCTGATCGGATTGAAAAGAGCGGGAGTACTTAATAAAATTAAAGGATTATTGGTAGGAGCTTTTACGAAAATGGATTCAAAAGATGAAAACAAATTCTATGATGAACCGTTTGATCAAGAAGCCTATAAAATTATTTCTTTACGATTTCAAAAATACAATATTCCCATGGCATTTGGTTTTCCCGGAGGACATATTTTCGATACACGCGCCTTAATGATGGGAGGAAAAATAATTCTAGATATACAACAAGATAAGGTTTTTCTTAGAAATACAATTTAATCAATAGATATAGTTTATAGAAAATAAATATATATATGAGATCGAATTACGATCTTTTTTTCACTATATAAAGGGAATACCATCTGTAAGCTTAAAACTTACCTCAAGGCATGAAAATCCTAAATACAGTAAATATTATACTGTATTTAGATTATAAGATTATTAATTAGAAAATACTATTTTCTTTTTTGCTACATAATTAATTATAGATACTGCGAAAATAGCGGCAGCTTTACAAAATACTATATCTCCTATAGTATAAAAGTAAAAATTAATCGGTTTGTTAACGAAGAAATGAAAAAACGCAAATGCTCCCCAGCTCATAAACATAGTAATTATAGAAAGGCTAAAAAATAATACAAATTCCTTTCTTCTGGAATGTTTACCTCGTTCAAAAACATAGCGAATGCTAAAAAAATAATTGCTCAAAATACCCGCTCCGGTAGATAAAAGATTGGATAATGGGTAGGCGTTGGACTTGTTTTCAAAAGAAAAAAAATGAGGCAGCATATTAGGCAAGCTTAGTAATTTCATACAAAAAATTTCAATTACGGCACTTAAGGCTCCTGCTAGAAAAAACAAAACTAATTGTTTTTTGTGCTTATTTATGGAAGTGATCACTTAATAGAAATTATTAAAAATTTTTACAAAAATAGATTAATTTTTTTTATTTCTGTAATTTTGGATTAAATAAATAATAATTTAAAACATAGACTGAATATGTCAAGCAAAGATTATATGAAATATACTCCGCAAGAATTTTTAAATAAAACTCCTAAAGAATTGGGATTCATTTTTCCGGCTGAATTTTATCCTCATAAATCTACTTGGTTATCTTGGCCGCATAAAGAATTATCATGGCCAGGTAAAATTGAAAAAATCTATGCTCCGTATGCGCAATTTGTTGCAGAAGTATCTAATGGGGAAGAAGTTAATATAAATGTGGTTAGTGTTGAGATGAAAGACTTTGCCATGAATTATATAGAAAAAACAAATGCTAATTTGGATATGATCAATTTTTATATTCATCCGACTAATGATGCTTGGTGTCGCGACCATGGTCCCGCGTTTGTAATTAATCCCCATTCATTAGAACATAAAAAAGCCGTTGTAAATTGGAATTATAATGCCTGGGGTGATAAATATCCTCCTTATGATTTGGATAATGAAATACCTCTTCATATAGCCAAAGAAGAAAGATTACCTGTTTTTAATCCGGGCATAGTGATGGAAGGTGGTTCCGTTGAATTTAACGGTAAAGGAACGGTACTAACATCTAAGTCATGTCTACTTAATAAAAACAGAAATCCTCATTTAAATCAAAGTCAAATCGAAGAATATCTGAAAAATTATTATGGAGTAAATCAAGTCCTTTGGATCGATGAGGGAATTGTTGGCGATGATACAGATGGTCATATAGATGATACCGTACGTTTTATAAATGAAAATACCGTACTTGCTGTGGTAGAAGATAATAAAAATGATGAAAACTATCACATATTACAACAAAATCTAAAACAATTAAAAGCTATGAAACTTTCCGATGGTTCTCCTTTACAAGTTATAGAATTACCTATGCCAGAACCGGTATATTACGATGGATGTCGTTTACCTGCTTCATATGCAAATTTTTACATAGCTAATAAATCAGTGATTGTACCAATTTTTAATGGTGAAAATGATAAACGAGCGTTGGATATCATAAAAAAATGTTTTCCGAATAGAAATGTAATAGGAATAGATTCCACTGATATCATTTGGGGATTAGGTAGTTTCCATTGTTTGAGTCAACAGGAACCGGCGATTTAATAGCTATCAATTAAAAAAGTGGAATGGATATCTTTAACGATTTAATTTTAACTCAAATCGTCTGAAACAAAGAACACTTTGTATTTTACAAATGAAGAGATAAAAAAATACTAGTTTTTAGCAAATTAAAGTAAATAAAAAAGTCGCAATTATGTTGCGACTTTAATTATTTGTATGATATAATTATGCGTATCTTTTTTAAATGAAATTGTTGAACTAATCTTATAATGCTCAACATTAAAAACTGTTTGTTTATTAATTAGCAAAAGCTAAACAAGAAAAAACAGGTTCAGGATAAACTCCCAAAAGGATTATTAAAACTACCAATATAACAGCAATAACATTGTAAATAATTGGAGCTTTTTTAGCTTCATTTAATTCTTTATAACCCGGTTTAAAATACATGGCAATGATTAGCTTAAGATAGTATCCAATACTGATTGCAGATCCTATAATAGCTATAATGACTAATATCGGTTGAGTATATAATGCTTGTGAAAACAACGTAAATTTAGCAATGAATCCGGAAGTTAACGGAATACCTGCCATAGATAATAGAGAGATTGTAGTTACCAAAGCTAAGATGGGTTGTTTCTTGGCCAGCCCGTTGAAAGCATTTATATCGGTAATACCATTTGAAATTCTTTCGATGTAAATAAGGCTGATAAAAGCACCTATAGTTGAAAGTGAATAAGCTAATAAATAGAATGCTAATGTATAGATAGAATTAGCATCTGTATTAAAATAAATTAGCAATAAATAACCGGCATGCGAAATACTGGAATATGCCAACATTCTTTTAGCATTTTTTTGCAATACACCTACAATATTGGCAGATAGTAATGTTAAAATTGCTGCATAGAAAATTATATATTGCCATTGGTTTAGTTGACCGATAAAAGCTGTTTCAACCAATTTATATAAAGCAACAAAACCTGATATTTTTACCACGGAAGCCATAAAAGCCGTGATTAGGGAAGGAGAGCCTTCGTATACGTCCGGAGCCCAAAAATGAAAAGGAACTATGGATATTTTAAAAAGTAACCCGACTAACAATAGAATTATACCGGTTATGTACATAGTAGGGTAGTAAGTCGCTTGTATGCTGTATAAACGAATAGTTTGTAAATCAAAAGATCCGGTTATACCGTATATTAATGCAATTCCGAAAAGTAAAAATCCGGTTGCAAATGCTCCTAATAGGAAATATTTAATGGAAGCTTCATTGGAACGTAAGTCATTCTTATTGCTTCCTGCTAATACATATAAAGGAATAGATAAAATTTCTATACCTAGAAATAAAGTAATTAAATTTTGGTAGGAGAAAAGGACTATACCGCCACAAAGTGCAAAAAGCATTAAGCTATATACCTCTGCCTGATGATGATCTATGAGACGAAATGCATATTTTCCTAAGAATACGATTAGCAAAGTGGTCAAAATAGATATTTGAGTAAATATTTTGGCTGTTTGATCAAAAGCAAACATGGAGGCATATCGTGTGAAAAAAGGACTATCTCCGTAAAAAGAGACGATCAAAGCGATAAGTAATCCTAAAATTGCAAATGGTTGAGAGTATTTTCCTTGCCCGAAAACACCTGAATATAAACTCAGAATGGCTGCTGCGAAAATAATGATGATGATGCTCATTATATTTTTAGTATTTTTTGTAAAGTTTTGCTGCCAAAGTTACAATTTTTGATTAAACTGTGAAATTAAAAAATGAAAATAGTATCGTATTATAATAACGCCTATATATTTGATAAATTTATGAAATATAATAAGTTGTTTTATATTTCAGATGCCTTGCCAATTTATATATTTTATCTTAACACTTAGTAATAGTATTATTTATTTACCAATTTTTAATCAGTATAATAGGTAGGATATTAAGATATAGTACCAAAAAGTAAAAAGATTGTTTTTCATCAATCTTTTTACTTTTTTAAAGCTATAGTAGTTTAAAAAATTTATTTACTTACTAAGGCAAAATGTCCGGGAGATACGCCGGTTGATTTCCACCATTGTAAGTCGCCATTTTTTGAGAAATGATATATTTTTCCATTGGAAACAAAATCCATAGCATCTCCAATATAAAAGCTGCCATTTTCAGGATCGGCAATTATCCCATATGGAGACATAATTTCAGACTTTGAACCCTCTTTGATTAATTCGGAACTTATCACTTTTTGCGTATCTATATTTATAATACCATAATTATTTATAGTTTTTCCCGAAGAATATTCCGATCCATAAAAATAAAGTTTTTCTTTATAAAAAGTGAAGTCTGAAACCGCTAAATCCAGTTTATTAATGACTTGATCAGTCGATGGATCAATAACAGCAACGAAAGGCTTTAAATTAGCATAATCGCCTCTAGAAGTAACCCATATATGATTATTCTTATCTTTACGTATTCTATGTAAGTTCTTACCGACTTCAATATCGTTAATTTTTGTAAAACTGTTCATGTCAATTACAGAAACCGTTGTGTCATAATCCGGAGAATAATAACCTCCTGAATTAGCAACATAAAGCTTATTATTTACAATAGTCATTTCTTCCGGATTGCGTCCGACAGTAACTTCATTTACAATGGTGCCGTTAGCAATATCAACTTTGGCAACATATCCTTGTCCGTTGGGAGTAGAACCGGCATATGAAGACACATACGCATAGTCGCCGTTAAATGTAATGTATCTGCAATTTGGAATTGTTATTTTTCCTATATGCTTGGCTGTTTTAGCATCCATAATTTCAACATAATTGGAACCGTTGATTAAGGCATACATTTTATCCTTATAAATTTTTAAATCATTACCGGTATCGCCCAATCCACCTTGATCAGGGTTGATTTTAGTAAAATAGTTATTAAAAAAATCAGCTGTATCATAATCAAAATAGGATAGAGAAGAGTTGTTTTGTTGATAATTACCTTCATTCAAAATATATAACCCTTTTTTGGCATCCGGTTGGGATATAATGTTTGAATCATCTTCATACCATGAATCGTCATTACTACAAGAAACAATAAACCCTGTAATAATTATTAAAATTGGTACTAAAAATTTCCTTGCTACCATAGTTTCTAGTTTTTTCATATGTTTAATTTAATGATGATCGTATAGTTTCTACCCGGCATGGGATAATTGGCTACAATGTCGTAATATTTATTAAAAATATTATTGATTTGTAAAGATGCTTTGCATTTGATATGAGTAAAAATTAATTCTCTTGAAAGTTGTATATCATGAGTATACCAAGCTTTTACATGATTTTCAGAAGTATTAGAAGGAGAATTGTACCGTTCTCCCGTATACATAAAGCTGTAATTTAGATTCCAATCTCTGTAAGCAGCCTCTAGAGTAAGTGTCCCACTGTGCCAAGGTATATAAGGAAGTTGATTTTTATAATTTAAAATAGGAGAAGATAAATTTTGTGCATCTTCATACGTATAGGTTATAAAGGTTGAAACTAAAACGTTTTTTATTACTATTGAAGTCTTAGAAGATAAGTCTAACCCTTTTATACGTGCTTTACCAAAATTTAACATGGTCCAACGAAATTGTTGTCCTTTAGGATAAGCTATGATTTTATCTTTGACCGTATTATAATAGGCATCAATAGTAAAATCAAAATGAGTAAAACTACCGGAAGTAAAGTTTTTATTTATACGAATACCTGCATCGAACTGATTAGTATATTCCGGTTTTAAATTTGAATTTCCAAAATCCGTATAGTATAAATCATTAAATGTTGGCATTCTAAAAATTCTCTTGTAAAAACCATGAATGCTAATATCTTTAGAATGTAAAGGTTGGTAATTTAAGAAAACAGCGGGGGTAAATTCATTTTTGTCTGAAGCTGTACCCATGCTGTTCATGTGTTTCGTTTTATCTTGCACAAATGTACCTAAAACACTTGTTTGAATTTTAAGTTTATCCCAATGAAAAGCTGTAGCTAAAGCGATCATTTCTGTATTTCTCGAAGGAGAAGCAAAATTTTTTAAATCGGCATTCATTCCGTTATGTTGGTAATCTGCAGATAAAGAAATATCCCAAAAAGAAAATAAAGTAACCAGTTGTGAGGATGAAATATATAGTTCATCTTGCTTATAAGTATTGTTAATACGGTTGGAAAATTTATTTCCCCAAATTGAGTCATTAAAAACTTCTAAATTTTTATAATGGGTAAAATCATGAGCATATTTAGCGTTTAATGCTATTCTGTATTTTGTGCTGATTATTTTTTCAAAAGATCCCTGCAAAAATAAATTACGATCCCATTGTTGAGCAAACTGATACCTTTTATACGAATTTTTTAAAACGGCACCGGGTATTCCTCTGCTTGAATCATAATAATATCCTTTCAGATTCCATTTACCATGAGGTAGGATGCCAAATAAATTTCCTTCTGTTCGAAAAGCACTTATGTTACCATTTTGTCTTACAGCGATAGTATCCCAATTACCTTTCTTTTGTTGAAATTTATATTTTCCATCTGAATTAATATATTCCATAGTAAGAGAAGATGAAATTAATGAGGATAATTTTTGTTCCCATAGGAGGGATGTGTTAATTAAATGAAATGATCCGGAACGATAAGTAGCGCCTATATTAGTTTTTTTTTCACCCGTAAAAACAGGGCGTTTGGTGGTTAAATAGATACTTCCGGCAGAGCCGAAATCTTTAGCGGGTTGGAATATTTGACTTTTTTGTCCGTTGTATACTGATATTGATTCTAAATTATCCATGGAAAATTTTCCTAAATCAACCATTCCGTTTTGAGCATTTCCTATGGCTATTCCATCATAAAATACACCTACGTGTTCGCTTCCCATTCCTCGAATGTTAACTGTTTTCATTCCTCCTACACCTCCATAATCTTTAAGTTGAATTCCTGAAAATAATCGTACGGCATCAGCTACCGAAGAGCTGTTTCGATTTTCTAATTCTTTTCCTTTCAATTCTTGGAAAGGAATTATTCCTTTATCATTTCTTTTTCCCGTTGCCAGTATTTCCTGTAATTCTGTTACAGTAATGCTGTCTTTTTTTTCTTGGGAATAAGATAATGGACTCATCAGGCTTAATAAAAAAGCAAATACACTATATTTATGATTGATGTTCATCATCATGGAGTCGAATATCTTAAATTACAGATATAGTAAACTAGTTTCCGGAAAAGTAAACAGGAAAAGTGAATATGAAATGCTTTTAATGTTTCAGCCTTGTTCCACGAAAGCTTGTAAAACTATAGTTAAATTTGGCAGGTATTCTGACTTACTTCATTTTAAGAACCTTCCCAAGAAAGAAACTCCTCAGTGGTATATCTCTTAAAACGTACTAGAAGATTACAGCAGCGGGCCTGTTTCGGATTTTCACCGAATTCCCTTTTAAGATTGCCTATTTACCGGTAAATAGCAATCACCAAATTTAGGCAAATATAAATAAATATTTTTAGGGCATCCGTATTGATTATTTGGGTAGTATCAATTAATTCTAAAAAAAGATCAATTTTTTAAACGAACTATAGTAAGTTGAATTAAAAAATCATTAGATTTGAATGATGAACGTACAACTTCCTGAAAAATTATATTATTCCATAGGTGAAGTAGCACAGGCTTTTAATGTTAATACTTCACTTATAAGGTTTTGGGAAAAAGAATTTGATAGTATTTCACCCAAAAAGAATAAAAAAGGAGACCGTTTTTTTACCCCAAAAGATATTGAAAATTTTAAAATAATTTTTCATTTAGTAAAAGAAAAAGGATATACCTTAGAAGGAGCAAAAGTTGTTTTACAATCACAAAAAAATTTATCCAAAAAAGTTGAAATCATTACTCGTTTAGAGTTGGTGAAGGCAGAATTAATTAAGTTAAAAGAATTATTAGACGAATAAAAATTTAAATAAAGACAATATGAAATTACCTAAGTTTTTAATGGCAGACAATTCGGATTTTCCTGAAGATTTATTTGTTGTGCATACAGAGTTTCCTAGATTTATATTAAATGTAGAAGAAGAAGAGGTTGAATGGTTCGACGATTTGGAAGGAGAAGAAGAAGAGGTAGCTAATGAAGTAAATTCATTGATTCAACAAGCATTTGATTTTTGCGATGCAGAAATCGAAAAATACGAAAATGATGAGGAGGAGTAATGACTTCTTAGATTTATTTATGATATTAAAAAAAGTAAGCAGTTAAATCACTGCTTATTTTTTTATAATTTATCTATTTTGTTTTAATCATCAATTTCACAACCTTGAATTCGATATTGATGTTTAAATTTTTCTGCCCATTTTTTCCATTCTTCCGGTTTTATTTTTTGATTATTATCATTTTTCAAAAATGATAGGATGTAATCTTCTGAAAAATCCTTAGGAAAGTTTTGCATGGGATCAAATTCATCATTATACCATTTTTCATTGATTAGATAGTTATATTTATTTACATCGAAATTAAATCCATATTTATGATAAGAATTAGTTGCCGATGAAGTGAAAGTTGTTTTCATAACCTCCTCATTCATTTGAGCGATTAGATTTTTATTATGTTTATTTTTTCTAAAATACATTGCTGCATTTAACAATTGTTTTTTTTCATTAACACCATCTATATCATACCATATTTTAAGCCAATACTCTTTTTTATACATTCCCATAAGAATTGAATTAAGTATCCAATATTTTGCTCTAGTACTATTATTTGCTAATTTTAATCTATATAATATACTGTAAAATTTATATTTATTATAAAAAAAAGATTTCATAATAAAATAGGGTGCCGTTATAAGTTTTGGACAAATTGAAGATATGTAGGAGTTAATTTTAAATTGTTCAAATTTATGATATTCTATAAAATTATGATTTCCCAACCATCCAAGTCTGAGTAAAGAAATATTTTCTTTATTCATTATTTCATTTAATTCATTTACATTTATTTTTTTAGTAAACCAAACATCCTCTTCAGTAATTATAAAATAAGGAGTTGATTCTTTAACTGAGTTTATCCAAAGTTGAGTAGGAATTTTAAAACCATTTATATCTTTTCCTGAGCTTAAATTTTCTTTAATTGCTTCTTCTTTTTCTTTATAATTTTCAGATTTTATAATTTTAATAAATGGATATTTATTTTTTATTTTGTTTAGATACTTTTCAGGTGTTCCATCATCTAAAACTTTGATAGTATAATCTCCTATAACATATTTCTGAATGCTAGTTAAACATCTATCAAGGTAAAAAGGACGATTGAAAGACTTAATTAATATATCCATGGTTTATAATTTTGAATAAAATTTATATAAAAAAGTAAAAATATATTTATTTTTAGAAAAAAGGAAATAAAGTAAATATTTAATTGAAATAGAATAATTGTTACGATATTTTTTTACTAAAAATTTTAATTGATCTGCATCTTTTCTGTAAAAACAAATTTTCATGGCATATAACAAATCATTTTTATTAATTGGAAAATCTATATCTTCTATATTAATAAATGATTGTGGATTAAACCTATCATAACTGTCTTTACCATTATCTAGACTTTCTCGATAAAATTCACGGGCTTTATTGATAAACAACCATTGTACCAGCCTGTTTTTAGTTTTTGACAGTGAATGATTGGTTTGTCTGTATGAAATTAAAGTATCAGGTATATTTACAATTTTTTTACCTTCTGAAAATAACCGTAAAATGAGATCATAGTCTTCCGTATAAATCATTTTTTCTCGATAAAAAACTTTTTCATTTCTAAACATTATAGAAGAATGATAGAATAAATTGTTTTTGAGAATGTTTCTTTTTAATTCATGATAATCGGTTAAAGCTATAAAATCATTACAAATAGTATTGTTTTCATCAATTATATGAGCACTGCTGCCTATTAAAAATACATCCGGATTATTCTCCAGAAATTCAACTTGTTTTTCTAATCGATTGGGTAATGCAAGATCATCAGCATCTAATATGGCCAAATATTTACCTTTAGCATTTTCAATTCCGATATTACGGGATTTTATAACAAATAGGTTTTTATCGTTATTAATAAGTTTGATTCGGGAATCTCTTTTACAAAATTCTTCTACAATTGATTGAGTTCTATCGGATGAGCCATCATTAATAACCAGCAATTCAAAATTTGTATACGTTTGATTGATCAATGATTCAATTGATGCAGATATATGTTTTTCTGCATTGTAAGCAGCCATAATAACTGATACGAGGGGAGTCATAAAATTATATATAAATACAAAAGTAAAATATTTTTAATTAAACCGTGTATAGCGGCTTTTTTTTAATAAAAAGGTTTTGGAAATTCATTCTTACGTCAACTATAGGATAACAGAACAATAAATGAATATTGATTATTAAAAATGTAAATAAAATTCGATAAAGTATTAATAATTAATTTAATAATTTGAGTTAAATTCAAAGAAAATTTTTAATTTAGCAAAAAATTTAGGGCGTTCATATATAATAGAGATTCTGATAATTAAAGCTCAGGTTTTTATAACTGTATGTAGTGCACCTGAATATAACTTTTTTAAAGTTTAGTGTTTTAATTAATTCAGAAAAAAAATAAAAAGATCATGGTACAAATTCTCTTTAAGATGGTGTTAGTTATTATGGATTACATAATGTCAATGTTCAGTTAATTAGAAAATTATATACATGTGAAAAGTTCAGTTAATGTAAATTAACTGAACTTTTTAATTATTTTTAATAAGTAATCAAATTATGAAAAAATTACTAGGAAGGTTAATGCTGTTAGTAATGGGATGGAAATTTAAAAATGAAGTGCCTGTTAATGAATTAAGAAAATGCGTATTAATTTGTGCTCCCCATACCTCGAATTGGGATTTATATTATTGTTTAGCCAGTTTTTGGTGTTTAAAAAGTCCTTATAAAGTAATGATTAAAGATGCTTATACCAAGCCATGGTATGGATTCTTTTTCAAAGCACTCGGATGTTTAGGAGTCGATCGAAGTCAATGGAATAATTTGGTTCAGTATTCATCGGAACTAATTAAAAATTCTGATTCGATGGCTTTAATAAATACTCCGGAAGCCACTCGCTCCCGTGCCTTACAATGGAAAAAAGGTTTTTACTATATAGCTAAGCAAGCGAACGTTCCTATTGCTCTAGCCTATGCCGATTATAAAAACAAAGTAACCGGTGTTTCCAAATTAATTTATATTGGCAATCAAACGATTGAAGAGATATTTGACCAAATAGAAGACTTTTATAAACCGGAAATGGCTAAATTTCCTGAAAACTATAATCCTAAAATTTATTAAATTAGATTATCTAAATTCTTAGGTATAAAAATATTTTTTGACTTCTTATATTGCCGAAACAAGCCGGCAACTTTAAGATTTTATTTGTAAAAATCAGATTTCAGGCAAGAAAATTTTGTTTATAAATATTGCCTGCAATTTTGATGGATATATAACATATATCAACGTTATGGATGATCGTAATAATACTCATAATCTGGATAATTGCACCGCATTAAAAGTCATTAATTTCTATGTACTTCCGCATTATATAGAAGAACCTTTTACTGATTTTGTGCAGCAAATCTATATGATGTTTAGAGGATAACATAGAACTGTCCCTATCAATAATCAACAGAGCTTAATTGTTGATAACAATAATTATACGATTGTCTGAACGATACATTCAAACAATATATAAATTTAATTACATGTTTGATCTTGAGGACAGACTTTATACAATTCAAAATTTAAAATGAACGTTGCATCTTTACTGTTTATATAATTGGATTCTCTACCGTATGCCAATCGAGAAGGCACGATAATTAAACCTTGTAATACATGGTAAAGGTCATTTTTAGATTTATTAGTTGGCTTAAAATCCTTTAAACCGTCAACAATACCTTTAATCACATAATAGTTTTCACTTTGAATTGTATCGTTTTTGGGCTTTTTGTAAAAGAAAGGGTCTTCTTGTGCAACCCCTGAATTATCAATTGTGCTTGATGAAGTATTCAAGGTTGAATATCCATTACCTCCTTCAGTAGCAACAAAATATTTTAATGAATAATGAATAAGTATATTGTTTTTACCGTCAGCTATATTGGAGGTGTTTATGCCCTTATCTGCCTTCGGATTTTTAACGACCCAGTATCCTAAAGGAGATTTTATTGCATTTTTACTCAAAGGCTCTTTATCAGTTGGAGTAACCGTATCAGAAAATTTGGTTACTTTCCCAAGCTCATCAAAATAATAGTTATTTAAAAAATTAACAATAGCCATATCATCAGCTGTATTTTGCTCATCAACGGATAAGATTGAGGCATTATTATCATCGCTCCCACACGAAACAAAAAATAAAAGTGAAAAGATACAGGCGGCTAAAAGGGATTTTTTAATCATGTAAATAAAATATGTTAATTTAGTTGCTAATTTACGATTAAATTTAATTTTAAAGACCAATTTTTTCAACCAATGAGAATAGATAAATTTTTATGGTGTGTGCGTTTCTATAAAACGCGGGCAATTGCCACCGAAGAATGTAAGAAAAATCGAGTATTTTTAGATGATGCTCCCTTGAAGCCTTCAAAAGAAATATTAGTTGGTGAAACATATAAAATTAGAAAAAATCAGATTGACTATACGATCCAAGTTATACAAATTCCTCCCAATCGGGTAGGAGCAAAACTGGTTCCTTTATATATTAAAGACCTGACAGATCCTGAACAGATTGAAATGATGAAATCAAGAACACAAATGCAAAACTATTATAGACAAAAAGGGTTAGGCAGGCCCACCAAAAAGGATAGGAGAGAGTTAGACGATTATACTCTGGAATGGGATGATGAATAAATACACTAAAAGTTTATTTAGTATTTTTTAGTACGGTAATGATTTCATTGCTTATTTCTTCCGGAGTTTTTTGGTTAACCGCTATCTTATAAGCTGCCGACTCATAAAATGTTGAACGTTCAAATAAATGCTTGGCAATAAATTCCGGTAAAGATTCGTCTTCTAAATGAGCAATAAGAGGGCGGTGTTCTTTTTCTTTACTTAACCTTTTTGCCAATTCCGAAGCATTCATTTTTAAATAGAACGAGAAGCTTTTTTCTTTGATCTTATCCATGTTGCGATGATAAATGGGAGTACCTCCTCCTAAACTCAACACTATATTGTCACCATTTAATAATTCATTCAGATAAAAATTTTCTTTTTTACGAAAATAAATTTCTCCATGGATGGAAAAAATTTCTTGAATGGACTTATTTTCTTGAACTGAAATATACTCATCTAAATCAATAAATGTTATGTTGAGAGATTTCGCAAGATATTTGCCAACAGTAGATTTTCCACTTCCCATATAACCCAATAAAGAAATAATCATACGTTCAGATTTTTTACAAATATCATATTTTTTTATCAAATATATTTGCATACCCAAAAAAAGTCATTATATTTGCACTCGCTAAACGAAAATGCTTAGCAAACACTAAATAAAGACCTGGTAGCTCAGTTGGTAGAGCACAACACTTTTAATGTTGGGGTCCTGGGTTCGAGCCCCAGCCAGGTCACAATCTATTCAAAGAATAGATTATATATACATTTAGGGAGACCTGGTAGCTCAGTTGGTAGAGCACAACACTTTTAATGTTGGGGTCCTGGGTTCGAGCCCCAGCCAGGTCACATTTTGAAAATTCGCGCTTGAGATTCTCAAGCTTTTCTTGTTTATGACTCCGTAGCTCAGTTGGTAGAGCAATTGACTCTTAATCAATGGGTCGAGAGTTCGAGCCTCTCCGGGGTCACTTAAAAATCAATGAGTTACAAATTTTTTGTAGCTCTTTTTATTTCGCGTACGTAAACAAATCATAAACATCTCCTTTTTTTTCGTATATGCCTTGCTAATTTATAAGCATTTCTTCATATTTATTTAAGGTTATGATCAAAACTTGAACCTTGATTGCATATTTTTATTTTTAAAATTACGAAAACTTTAATTTAAGCCATAAACTTATATTTTTTAAAATTTTCAAAGTAAATATCTGAATAGTGTTGATAATTCAACCAATTAAATTATAAATTCAAAATGATTTACTTTTTGGTGTAATGGTATAAAAAATAAAATTAATTACATATTTATAGAGGATTTCATATATAATGGTGTTTTTTCATTATTGCAAAACTTAAGTTTTAAAAAGTTAATTGTAAATTATTTTATAGAGAAATTCCTAAAATATAGTGTTTTTATGATTATATAAAATAAAAAATTGGATGGATAGTTATTTATATGAATTTCTATATAAATATGCGATAAGATAAAATAATAATTTAACTATATAATTTTATTATATCAAAAATATTATTCTGATAAAAATATAAAGCGTATTCTTTTGCTTCATTTGCGTATTAATTTTAATTCAAATAAGAATTTCATTGGTAAAATAATAAGTTATTAATAAAAATTATAAATTATTTAATAAAGAATATAAAATAATTGAACAATAAACCGTGATAAAAATTAATTTAACACAATTTAAAATTTAATAATATGCTTAAATTTATTCTGTAACAATGTATATTGTAGTAAAAATATTTTATATTCGCATTTTAAATTTTTAAAATAAAAATAATAATATGAAAAAAAATGTACTTATTGTTTTAGTCGGAATCTTTATCAGCTCACGAGTTTTCGCTTTAGATCATCAACCTGAACAAGAAATTCAATTAAAAAAAAGCTTAGTAGCTTCCGCTAACTCAAATTATGATTCCATGGATGTCTTTGGGATCATGACTTTTCTTATGCAATATTCGGATCTATCCAAAAAATGGAATTATGAATTGGTTGGCTTAAGTTGGAACGAAATGTCGGAAGCTATTTATGGTAGTCCGGATAATGTTTTAAGTAAATTATCTTATTTATTTACATGGAAAGAAATAAATAATAGTAAAGTTTTACAAAAATTAAATTTAAATAGTAAATCATTTAGCGGAGTTTTTGAAGGGAAATATTTTAAGAATTTAGAATATTTATCTTGCTCATCTAATAAATTTAATGATCTAATCTTAACGAGTAATAATAAATTAAAAGAGCTTAATTGTTCTAATAATTTAATAAATAAACTGAATATTACCAAAAATACTAATTTAGTTTATTTAAATTGTTCAAAAAATTTATTAGAAAATTTGGATCTAACGAAAAATTATTATTTAAAAGAATTGAATTGTAATAATAATAAATTGAATACAATAGATGTATTTAAAAATGTGAATTTGACTGTTTTATCTTGCGATAATAATTTCCTGAATAATTTAGATGTTTATAGAAATTTTAATTTAAAAGAATTAAGTTGCAGTAATAATCAATTATCTAATGTAAATGTATACTATAATTCAAGTTTAATTAAATTAAGTTGCGCATATAATAAATTAACTACATTAAATGTTACGAAAAACATTAAATTAGAGAATTTGTTATGCTATAATAATCAGATAAAATCCATAGATGTAACCAATAATGAAAATCTTAAAGAATTAATAATTTATAATAACCGGTTAAATGACTTAGATGTAACTTATAATGTTAATTTAATTACGTTATATTGTTCTTCCAATCAGTTATCCAAGTTAGATGTATCTAAGAATAGTAAATTAAGAAATCTTTATTGTCATTACAATCAGTTAACTTCATTAAATATATCTAATAACTCAAATTTAGATCTTTTATATGCTTATTACAATCAACTCAAATTTTCCACTTTACAAGGAAATTTTCTTAAAATTAAAGATAATTATATAAATCCGCAATCCATAATAAAAGGAGGAACGAAAGGTTTTCTAGAATTAATTGATCTATCCTCTGAATATATAATTAATGGTAAAAAAACCTCATTTGTATGGTTAGATAGAGCAACTAATAAAAAAGTGAATATTTTTGCATCTAACGGTATGTTTTATGCCGGACCCGAAAATATTGGTAGAACTTTAATTTGTTATATGGAAAATGATTTTATTCCCGGATTTAAACAGGAATATGAAGTTACAATTTCAAATTCTATGATTCTTACAGCTAAAAATATGAATGCTTCTATACCTGAAGGTTTCAAAATGGTAGGAGTAAATGAAGATTTATTAAATTCTTTCCATGTTTCTCCCAATCCTTTTATAGACAACCTTAAAATTAATACATCATCTAAAGTTCAATCCGCAGATATATATAATTTTTCCGGTAAAAAAGTAAAAAGAATACCAATTATTAATAATAACATAATAAATTTAGAAGATCTCATTGCTGGAGCTTATTTTATAATATTTAAAACAGATCAAGGGTTTGTATCCAAAAAAATCGTAAAAAAATAATATAAAAAATAAAAGAATAAAAACCTGCTATGTATAGCAGGTTTTTTTTATAAGAAAAATATTGCGTTAGATATTGAAAGCGATAAATTTTTTTATTAAAAATAGAATTATTTAAAATAATTTATAGAATAAATAATTAAATATTTATTTTTAAATAAGGTTAAAATTAAAATAAATACATTAAATTAGCATATATAAATAATAAAAAATAAAAAAATGTTATGAAAAAAAATCTACTTTTTATTTTATTGTGGTGTTTTATTGCAACACCACTGTTGGCAACAATTGATATTTCTAAACAAGAAAATTACTTGAGAGAACATTTTGTAGCATCCACAACCACCAATTATGATGCGATGGATGTATATGGAATATTGAATTTTTTTATGCAATATTCGGAAAGTGAAAAAAAATGGAATTATGAACTGGCGGGGTTAACCTGGGAAGAAATGGCTAAAGCTATTAATGGTAATCCGGAGGTTATTTTTACAAAATTATCCGGTAAATTTGGTTGGAAAAATATCAATGGTTTAAAAGTTTTAACTCAATTAAATTTAAACTACAAAAATTATAATGGAGTTTTCAATGGCAATTATTTTAAGAACTTAGAAACATTATATTGTACTGGCAATCGATTAACTACTATAGATGTAACTAAAAATGTTAATTTGAAAGGTTTATATTGTAATTCGAATCAATTAACAACCTTGGATATCTCTAAAAATCTTGATTTAACATATTTAAATTGTTCTTCCAATCAATTAACAACCTTGGATATCTCTAAAAACGTTAATTTGAAAGAATTATATGGTTATTCCAATAAGCTAAAAGCCTTGGATGTATCTAAAAATGTTAATTTAATGCTTTTAAATATTTATTCAAATCAACTAACAACCTTGGATGTATCTAAAAATGTTAATTTATTAGTTTTAAAGTGTTTTTCGAATCAATTAACAACCTTGGATATATCTAAAAATGTTAATTTGTATAGTTTAAATTGTAATTTCAATCAATTAACAACCTTAGATGTCTCTAAAAATAGTAAACTAACATTTTTAGATTGTTATTCCAATAAGCTAAAAGCCTTAGATGTCTCTAAAAATGTTAATTTGACAGATTTATATTGTTATTCCAATCAATTAACAACTTTGGATGTCACTAAAAATGTTAATTTAATAACATTACATTGTAATTTGAACCAATTAACCACCTTAGATGTCTCTAAAAATGTTAATTTAACCACATTAAATTGTTATTCCAATCATTTAACAACCTTGGATGTCTCTAAAAATGTTAATCTACTATACTTATATTTTAGTGATAATAAGATAGCCCAATTGCTTATTCCGAAAGTTCATAAGATAAATGAATTAAGTGGAATAAATAACAATTTAAAATTATCCACTTTAGAAGGGAATTATCTAACAATTAAATCTATAACATTAACCCCACAAGCAACGCTTCAAGGAGGGGCTAAAGGTATTTTTGAATTGATAGATTTATCATCAGAATATGCTATTGATGGAAAATATACCACCTATACCTGGTATGATAAAACAACTCAACAAGAAGTCGGTGTCTTTGCGCTAAAAGGTAAATTTTATGCCGGTCCGGAAAATGCAGGCAAAACTTTAATTTGTAAAATGAAAAATGAATTAATTCCAGACTTTGTTTTAGAATATGAAGTAACGATAAAAAATACCGTATCATTTGCTTCAAGAAATATAAATGAAAACATACCGGAAGGATTTGTATGGGTGGGTCCACAAAAAAGTGAAACAGAATCAATACAACTAACACCAAATCCGGTAATAGATATATTAAAAATAAATACAGCAGCAAAAGTAACATCAGTGAGTGTTTACAATTATGCTGGAAAAGAAGTTAAAAGATATCCAAGGATAATAAATAATGAATTGGATTTACAAGATTTACCGGCGGGAAATTATATAGTAAATATAGATACCGAAATAGGGGCATTATCCAAAAAAATTATAAAAAAATAATTTAAACAAAAATAAAGTAAAAAACTTGCTTTTTAGCAGGTTTTTTTTATGAGAAAATAGCTCATATAAATTAAAGGTGATAAAATTTTTTTATTGAAAATAGAATTATTTAAATAATTTATAGAATAAAATTTAAATATTTTTTTCTTGAATAAGGTTAAAATAAAAATAAATATATTAAATTAGCATAATTAATATTTATAAATAAAAAAATGTTATGAAAAAAAATCTACTTTTTATTTTATTGTGGTGTTTTATAACCACACCACTGTTGGCAACCGTTGATATTTCTAAACAAGAAAATTACTTGAGAGAACATTTTGTAGCATCCACCACCACCAATTATGATGCGATGGATGTATATGGAATATTGAATTTTTTTATGCAATATTCGGAAAGTGAAAAAAAATGGAATTATGAACTGGAGGGGTTAACCTGGGAAGAAATGGCTAAGGCTATTAACGGAGATCCGGAGGTTATTTTTACAAAATTATCCGGAGTATTTACATGGAAAATTAGCAATAATTTTAAAGTTTTAACTCGATTAAACTTAACCAACAAAAAATTTAATAGAGTTTTTGATGGAAGATATTTTAAGAACTTGGAAAATTTATACTGTTCAAATAATCAATTAACAACTATAGATGTCTCTAAAAATGTTAATTTGAAATATTTATTTTGTTATTCGAATCAATTAACAACTATAGATGTCTCTAAAAATGTTAATTTGAAAGAATTATATTGTTATTCGAATCAATTAACTGCCTTGGATGTCTCTAAAAATGTTAATTTACAAGTATTATCTTGTAATTCCAATAAGCTAAAAGCCTTGGATGTGTCTAAAAATGTTAATTTAACTCAGTTGCAATGTCATTTGAATCAATTAACAACTATAGATGTCTCTAAAAATGTTAATTTAACATATTTAGAATGTAATGACAATCAATTAAGGACCTTAGATGTCTCTAAAAATGTTAATTTGAATAATTTATATTGTGGTTCCAATCAGTTAACAACCTTGGATATCTCTAAAAATGTTAATTTAATATATTTTACTTGTTATTCCAATCAATTAACAACCTTGGATATCTCTAAAAATGTTAATTTAACATATTTAAATTGTTATTCCAATAAATTAACAACTTTGGATGTATCTAAAAATGTTAATTTAATATATTTATATTTTTATAACAATAAGATAGCTCAATTGCTTATTCCGAAAGTTCATAAGATAAGTTATTTAGATGGGTACTATAACAATTTAAAGTTATCCACTTTAAAAGGGAATTTTCTTACAATTAAATCTTTAAAATTAAGTCCGCAAGCAACGCTTCAAGGAGGAGTTAAAGGAATTTTTGAAGTGTTGGATTTATCATCAGAATATAGTATTGATGGAAAATATACCACCTATACCTGGTATGATAAAACAACTCAACAAGAAATCGGCGCTTATGCACTAAAAGGTAAATTTTATGCCGGTCCGGAAAATGCGGGTAAAACTTTGATCTGTAAGATGAAAAATGAATTAATTCCAAATTTTGTTTTAGAATATGAGGTAAAGATTAAAAATACCGTATCATTTGCATCAAGAAATATAAATGAAAACATACCGGAAGGATTTGTATGGGTAGGCCCTCAAAAAAATGAATCAGAATCAATACAACTATTTCCAAATCCGGTAATAGATGTATTAAAAATAAATACTGCAGCTAAGGTAACATCAGCAAGTGTTTACAATTATTCAGGAAAAGAAGTTAAAAGATATCCAAGGGTAATAAATAATGAATTGGATTTACAAGATTTACCTGCGGGAAATTATATCGTAAACCTTACAACCGATCAGGGAATACTTTCTAAGAAAATTATTAAAAAGTAAATTATAATAATTAAAGAACCTGCTTAAGAGCAGGTTTTTTTTATGTAAGTATAGAATTAATTATTTACAACTAAAGACTGTATACAAAACCACTTCGTTAAAAAGAAATATCTGTTATAATTCGTATATATTGCTGTTTATCTTTTATGTTTATCAACGCATTTTCTTGATTAAGAAATCTATAAAAGATTTTTGTATGGTAATAGTTTATGAGAAAAAAATGTAAAATATTTTTTTTAAAATATAATATATTTAATTAAATATGTTATATTAGCATAAAAATATATAATATTAATAGTATGAAAAGAAATCTATTATTTATTTTGGCGTTCATGTTTGTAAGTGCCAATATGCCGGCTAAAAAATTAATTCTGGATAAAAAAGATTACAATGTAAATAACAATGTGGTCTCATTTATTTCAAAATATAACCCAAGAGATGTCTATGGATTATTAAATTTTCTAATGCAATATTCTGAAGAAACAAAAAAATGGAATTATGAGATACTCGAGTTGACCTGGAAAGATATTTATAACACTTTAATGGGTAGACCCGAAGTTTTGATTGATAAATTATCTTCAAGGTTGAAATGGGAAAAGGAAGAGGGTCTTAATGTTTTAACTGAAATTGATTTTAATGGTTTTGAAGATAGGAAACTTGTCGGAAAATTTAGTGGTAGAAATTTTAGATATTTAAAAAAATTACATATTAATGACAATAAAATAGAATCCTTAGATCTAACAAAGAATATATTTCTTAAATATTTATATTGTTCAAATAATCAAATTAATACATTAGATCTATCTAAAAATATTAGTTTATATGAAATATATTGTAGAAATAACAATTTGTCTATATTAGATGTATCTAATAATATAAATTTAGTAAATCTGTTCTGTGAAGAAAATAAACTTACCCAATTAAACTTATCAAACTCAAAATATCTAAAATTTTTAGCATGTGATGCAAATCAATTAACAACTATAGATGTATCCGTTTGTTCATACTTGCAACATCTGTTATGTGCTAAAAACCTGCTTACTGAAATTGATGTATCAAAGAATTTTGAATTATATAGATTAGATTGTTACAATAATAGTATTTCAGCTTTAGATTTATCTAATAATTCAAAATTAGAAGTTTTATACGGTCATAATAATCAATTGACTAAATTAGATCTATCAAAGAATCCTAAATTGCATGTTTTAAATTGTTCCTATAATAAGCTAACGAGTCTTGATGTAGCAATGGATGTATTTCAATTATCTTGTTCTCATAATTTTTTGAAATTTTCAACTTTAAATATAAATAGTAAAAACTTAGTAAATGCTTATGTGGAACCTCAGGAAACAATACAAGGAGGGAGTAAAGGTTTTTATGAGATCATAGATTTATCTTCGGAATTCAAATCTAAAAATGGGATGCAAACATATTATTTATGGTATGATAAAGCAACCGGTTTGCCGGTAACTATGTATGCATATAAAGGGCGATTTATAGCAGGTACGAAAAATGCTGGAAAAACATTGATTTGTAAGATGAGAGGTGGTTCCATATTCTTATATTTTAAATTAGAATATGAAGTAACTATACAAAAAATTTTACCTTTTTCTGCCAAAAGTTTAACAACCTTCATACCGGAAAATTTTAAACTCATAGGAGGGCAAGAAAATGAAACAGAATCGATACAACTATTTCCTAATCCGGTAATAGATATATTAAAAATAAGTACAGCAGCAAAAGTAACATCAGCAAGTGTTTACAATTATGCAGGAAAAGAAGTTAAAAGATATCCAAAGGTAATAAATAACGAATTGGATTTACAAGATTTACCTGCAGGAATTTATATCGTGAATATAGATACCGAAATAGGAAGACTATCCAAAAAAATTATAAAAAAATAAGTTAAACAAAAATAAAGTAAAAAACCTGCTATTTAGCAGGTTTTTTTTATAAGAAAAATAATGGGTTAGATGTTGAAAACTATAAAATTTTTTAATTAAAAATAGAATTATTTAAAATAATTTATAAAATAAATAATTAACTATTTATTTTTAAATAAGGTTAAAATAAAAATAAATATATTAAATTAGCATATGTAAATAATAAAAAATAAAAAAATGTTATGAAAAAAAATCTACTTTTTATTTTATTGTGGTGTTTTACAGCAACACCACTGTTGGCAACAATAGATATTTCCAAACAAGAAAATTACTTGAGAGAACATTTTGTAGCATCCACTACCACTAATTATGACGCGATGGATGTATATGGAATATTGAATTTTTTTATGCAATATTCGGAAAGTGAAAAAAAATGGAATTATGAACTGGCGGGGTTAACCTGGGAAGAAATGGCTAAGGCTATTAATGAAAATCCGGAGGTTATTTTTACAAAATTATCCTGGATATTTGGTTGGAAAGCTAGCAATAATATTAAAGTTTTAACTAAATTAAATTTAAGTTCCAGGAAATTTAATGGAGTTTTTGATGGAAGATATTTTAAGAACTTAGAATATTTAAATTGTTATGACAATCGATTGAAAGCTATAGATTTATCTAAAAATGTTAATCTAACAGAATTAAATTGTTCCATGAATCCATTAAAAACTATAGATGTATCTAAAAATGTTAATTTAACTAATTTACGATGTTATTGGAATCAATTGACAACCTTGAATGTATCAAATAATGTTAATTTGAAGTATTTAGAATGTATTTTGAATGAATTAACCACATTGGATGTATCAAAAAATGTTAATTTAACAAATTTAAGTTGTGATAACAATCAATTAGCAACTTTGGATGTGTCTAAAAATGTTAATTTGAAAGAATTATATTGTAGTCGCAATAAACTAAAAGCATTGGATATGTCTAAAAATGTTAATTTAATATATTTAGGTTGTGATTACAATCAATTAATCACCTTGGATGTGTCTAAAAATGTTAATTTGAATGCTTTATGGTGTTTTTCGAATCAATTAACCACCTTGGATGTGTCTAAAAGTGTTAATTTAACAAATTTAAATTGTTATAACAATCAATTAACCACCTTGGATGTGTCTAAAAATATTAATTTAATAACATTATATTGTTATTCCAATAAACTAAAAGTATTTGATATGTCTAAAAATGTAAATTTAATACATTTAGGTTGTGATTACAATCAATTAACAAATTTAGATGTCTCTAAAAATATTAATTTAACATACTTAAATTGTAGTAATAATAAGATAGCTCAATTGTTAATTCCGAAAATAAATAAGATAAGTGAATTAAATGGAATTAATAATAATTTAAAATTATCCACTTTAAAAGGAAATTTTCTTACAATTAAATCTTTAAAATTAAACCCACAAGCAACGCTTCAAGGAGGAGATAAAGGAATTTTTGAAGTGTTAAATTTATCTTCAGAATATAATATTGATGGAAAATATACTACCTATACCTGGTATGATAAAACAACTCAACAAGAAGTCGGCGTCTATGCGCTAAAAGGTAAATTTTATGCCGGTCCGGAAAATGCAGGCAAAACTTTGATCTGTAAGATGAAAAATGAATTATTTCCAAACTTTGTTTTAGAATATGAAGTAACGATAAAAAATACCGTATCATTTGCATCAAGAAATATAAATGAAAATATATCGGAAGGATTTGTATGGGTAGGTCCTCAAAAAAATGAAACAGAATCGATACAACTATTTCCTAATCCGGTAATAGATATATTAAAAATAAATACTACAGCAAATGTAACATCGGCAAGTGTTTACAATTATGCAGGTAAAGAAGTTAAAAGATATCCAAGGGTAATAAATAATGAATTGGATTTACAAGATTTACCTGCGGGAATTTATATCGTGAATCTTATAACCGATCAAGGTATAGTAACAAAGAAAATCATAAAAAAATAAATTAGAAAAGTGTAAAAAAACCTGCATAAAGTGCAGGTTTTTTTATTTATAAGTTGGTAAAATTAGATATTAAAAAAACACTTCATTAAAGACCGATTTAAAATAAAGTTTATAGTTCAATTGCTTATATAATTCCCTGCTTATTACGTATGTTTTTTTGCTAAAAATTAGCTGTGCCATATTCTATAGATAATCATGGAAATAATTGATTCTCAAAAATTAAACGGGATCCATGTTAGAATCTACAAATAAAAAATATTTTATTTTTAATAACTAATTTTTTAAATAATTATTGATATATTAGCATATTAAAATTTATAAAATAATAATATTATGAAAAAAAATTTATTTTTTATGTTGTTATGTGCCTTATTAAGCGTAACAATGCTGGCTAAAGATCCTGTTTTGGAAAAAAGACATTATTTAGTAAGTAATTTTGATGTTTCAAAAATCTCTGTTTATGATCCAAGGGATGTTTTAGGAATTTTGAATTTTTTAATGCAATATTCTGAAGAGGATAACAAATGGAATTATGAACAGTTAGGGTTGACCTGGAAAGATATGGTTGATGCCATAAATGGTAAACCTCACTCCATTCTCTTAAAATTTTTTAACAGATTTGGGTGGGAAGACAAAAATGGTATTAAAGTTTTGACTTTTTTAGATTTAAGTAATTACAGACATTTAATTGGAACTAAATTTTACGGAGAATTTGATGGGAAATACTTTAGAAATTTAAAAGAATTATCTATAAACTCAACACAATTAACCTCAATTGATTTATCTAAAAATTTAAAGTTAACAAGATTAGTTTTTAAAGAAAATTATTCAGCTTCATTAGATGTATCTAAGAATATTAACTTAAAATTTTTAGATTGTAGCGAAAATTCATTAAATAATTTGGACTTGTCAAAAAATGTTAATTTAGTAAGTTTGAATTGTTCTAATAATCAATTTACCACTTTAGATTTATCAAAAAATGTGGAATTAGTAAGTTTGTATTGTTCTAATAATCAACTTACCACTTTAGATTTATCAAAAAATGCGGAATTAGAACAATTAGAATGTTCTAATAATAAATTAACATCGTTGGATTTATCAAATAATCTTAAATTAAATAGATTAAATTGTTTTGAAAATAAACTAATTACTTTAGATGTATCGAATAAAAAACTTAAATATTTAGATTGTTCTAAAAATGAACTTAAAAATTTAAATGTATCCAATGCTATTTCTTTGGAAAAATTATATTGTTATGAAAATAAGCTAGCTACATTAGACGTACTCAATAATACTGAGCTGGTAGACTTATATTGTTATGATAATAAGCTTACTTCTTTAAATACATCTAAAAATAGTAAATTAAGTGATCTCGTTTGTGCGTATAATCAATTAAGCTCGTTAGACATTACGGCTAATAAATTATTTATATTAGTTGCATATGATAATCAATTTAAAATTTCAACCCTTAAAGGTGATTACGCTAAAGTAGCAATTGTCGCATTTAATCCACAATCAACTCTACAGGGAGGTACAAAGGGTTACTTAGATATATTGGATCTTTCTTCTGAATATAATATTCGAGGAAAGAAAACAACCTATGTTTGGTATGATAAAGCCACCAAAAAAGAGGTAAAAGTGAATGGAAGTAGAGGTAAGTTTTATGCAAATCGAAAAAATGCAGGAAAAACATTGATTTGTGAAATGAAAAATGATTTAATTCCCGATCTAAATTTAAGGTACGAAGTAACCATAGCCAATTCAGCAAGATTTGTTGAAAATAATACGAATGCGTTTGCTATTGAAGAAATTAAATCAGAAAATCCTTCAAAAAATTTGGCTGAATCAGTTTTAATATATCCTAATCCGGTTGTTGATATTGTAAAGATCACATCACCTTTTAAAACTTTATCTATTGATGTGTATAATTATTCTGGAAAATTAGTAAAAACTTTTCCATCGCTTAAAAATAACGAAATAAATGTGCAAGACCTGGATCCCGGAATTTATATAGTAACACTTACAACCGATCAAGGTATAGTTACTAAAAAAATCATAAAAAAATAATTTACAAAAATGTAAAAAAACCTGCACTTGATGCAGGTTTTTTTATTTTGAAATATTATTTAAAACTATATAATAGATAACTTATACTATTGTTTAAAATCCTTTTTACTCAATGAATAAATTTAGAATTTACCGTTTTTATTTTTATGTTCAGCATTTGCAGGTATGGTTTCCACAATATCCCAATGTTCAGCAATTTTGCCATTTTCAATTCTGAATAAATCATAGAATGAAGTGGGTTTATTGGCCATAACGCCTTCAGAAACTACTAATACAAAATTTCCTTCTCCTAGAATTTTATGAATTTGAGTATATTTGAAAGTAAGTCCCATTTTATTCAATTTCTCTAAGCCGGCTTTTAATCCGTCTAACCCGTCACCAATGAGTGGGTGGTGTTGAATGTAATTATTTCCGTTAAAATAATTTTCCAAGTTGGAAGGATTTTTACCCATCAATACATCCGTTACAAAACCTTCGGCTACTGCTTTGTTTGCTTTCAATCCGGCCTCATCGGTTTCTTTGATAGTAGTATCACCATCTATCAATGTATGTCCGCTTGGATTTTTCGGTTTTTCAGCTTGTAAATTGTCCCAATGTTCTACAATTAATCCGTTTTCAAAACGGAAAATATCAAATCCAACGGTTGGAGTTTTATACCCATATTCCGTTTGGGCAACAACATAATCCCCGTCACTCAACATACGTACAATGTTAACACTCGGTTTAGAGGCTGATAAACTTTTCACAAGGGTCTTAAACCCTTCAACACCGTCAGCCGCTTCCAAATTGTGTTGAATATATTTATTCGGATTAATGTATTTCAACGGTTCTTCATTTCCTGTACTAAATGAAGAAAGTAACTCCCTAACTTTTTCTTTATTAGAAGGTTCTTTGTTTTCTGTGGCAGGATCTTCTACCTTTTCAGTGTTTGTTTGATCCGTAGCTTCAACGGGTTCATTTTTAGTTTGGTTGCAAGAAACTGCCAACAAAGCTATTCCGACAACCGCTACTAGATAACTTATTTTTTTCATATTATTAAAAATTTATTATTTATTATTCATCAATTCACTTATTGGTATTTTTAATTTATTATGTTTATAAAAACAGGCGTATTCAGTGTTTTTCAACTGTTGTAAGAATTTTATTCGTGTAAAGGTAAGTGTGGATTTTATGAGTGTAATGATAAAAAGTATGCCAAAGCTGATAAATTTAGGACAGGTGTTGTTTTTTAAAATCGATAGGGCTAATACCTACCCACTTTCTAAAAAATTTGCTGAAATTGGTGGGTTCGTCAAATCCCAGTTCAAATGAAATTTCCTTTATATTGAGTTCACTGTAAACCAAAAGTCTTTTTGCTTCTAATAAAATTCGTTCATCAATATATTCTTTGGGACTTTTACCGACAGTGTTTTTAAGAGCTTTTGATAAAGCTTTGGGCGATATACCCAAACTGGAGACATAATCATTTACTTTTCGCAGGATCTTGTAATTTTTTTCTACTGCGAGTGAAAACTCTAAAGTAACAGAATAACATGAAGAAGAAAGAATATTTAACGAATGACTAGTAATTTTATTTGAATAAATAAGAAAACTACTCAGTAAATGATGTAAAATATCGGGAATATAAGGATCTTGTTCAGGAGAATAGATTTTTTTCATCAATTCCCAAATTGAATCTAAATATTCATGCGTTTCAATAGGAATATTTTTGGTAAAAGGGTTGAAAAGCTCCGATTGCTTAATCAAGCGCCTTTCGTATTCATTGCGAATATAAAAATCATCGGTAAACAAAATAATTTCACCCGTATAGGCAGATTCCAAATCAAAAGATAAAACTTGATCTTTACCGATAAATAAAATTTGTCCTTCCCTGACTTCAATCGGACTAAAATCTACTTTTTGAATTGTTTTACCGCTTGTAACCCGTATAATTTGATAAAAATTTGTTCTATGCGGCTTACTGGTTATAGAACATGCCCTTTGATTCATCTGAGTCAAATTTTTTATTTCAAAACCAAAAGGTAAAAGTTCATTAAAGGTATAAGATATCAAAAGAAAATTTTATACAAAGATAAAAAAATCGAAGTCATATAAACAACGCATTATTTGATACACATTTTTATGATACTGTTTATGCTTTTGCATAAAAAATATTTCTGTTTCCAAAAACTAATTGATTATTTTTTATAATTTAAAAATCGTTTACGTAACCATTCTCGAATCGGCATATCATAAAATTTCATGGACAAATAAGCAACAATGATGGAAATTAAAACTACCAGCAATCCATATTGCCATGATTGCTCCAAGGAAAGTTGATGATTGGCAATATGAGCCATATAAATATTAATAAATGGAAAATGGGTAATATAAATAGGGTAGGAGATGTCTCCCAGAAATTTACATACTGTCATGGCTCTCGGATTTTTTATTTTTCCTCCTGCGCCCAACCATATAATCAGAGGAAAGAAAATCATTAAACATATGCATTCATACCAGCGATTCCATAGGTTATTTTCACCTCCTAAATGAGGTACGGATAAAAGTATGATCAACAAAAGAGCAGTTATCAAAAAAGCATGATTAATAAAACTAAGTTTTCCAATCCTCGCTAACAATAATCCGGCTAAAAAAGGAAAAGCCAAACGAGTAAAACCTATTCTTAACTGAATAGGGTCATCAATAGACCATCCCCCGATGATGTCACCTATAGGATTTGTAAACGCATATTGAATCGTAATTCCGGCAGCAACAAGTACTAAAATAAAAAGCATTAATTTGCTGATTCTTCGTAAAATAAGGGCATAAATGATATTGGCTATATATTCAAGAAATAGAGACCAGGCAGGGCCGTTCAGAGGATACATTTCATTCCAACCGCGAATGTCTAAGCCTTTTCCGACTGGAATTAAAAACATGCCGATAATCATCAATAGAACTAATTTCAAAAGAGAAACATCAGAAGTTGCCTTCCATCCCAATGCAGGAGCATCCTGGAAATAATATAATAAAGCCCCTAAAAGCATTCCGGCAATAATCATAGGATGAAGTCGAATGATACGGCGTTTAAAAAAATCTTTTAAAGTCATACTTCCCCAGCGATCATCGTATGCATATCCCAAGACAAATCCGGATAACATAAAGAAAAAATCTACAGCCAAATATCCATGATTTATAATTTGTAAGCTATGATCACCGCTCGTATAAATTTCAAGAACATGGAATAAAACAACCATTATAGCTGCAACTCCTCGTAAACCGTCAAGAATTATATAATGTGGCTTGGAAGCTTTTAAATCCGTTATATTTTTCATCATTGGAAGATATTGATTTCTTATTCGGATAACAAAAGTAAACTAATGATTAGTTGAACTATTGAAATATATTCTATTATTATTGTCTTATATTTGCATACAAATAATGCATAAAATTAGTAAGTGTATAAAAACATCAAATACATTCACTTGCCAACATTTGAAAATCACTCTTTTCGATTTGATCATGTAAAAATATATTGGAATGAACAGGTAACTTTCCATGAACAAAAAACTTGGGAATTATCCTACATAATAACCGGCAGTGGAACCAGAAAAATGGGGGATCGGCTCGAACCCTTTCAATGCAACGAAATCGTTCTTATCCCCCCTCATATCCCTCATTGTTGGCTTTTTGAAGAATCCGATTATAATGCAGAAGGTAAGATTGAGAACATTACCCTTACATTTTCTGATCGATTTCTTGATAATTGTAAATTAACTTTTAACGAATTGCACCCATACATCCAAAAAATACAAAATTATAAACAAGCAATATCATTTATAGGAGCTCATTTGGCTAAACTTCAAAACATTTTGAAACAGATGATTGATCAATCGGAAATTGAAAGGATTTCATCTTTCATTCAAATATTAACAATACTAGGTAATTCCGATCATAGAATATTAGCAGGTAACCGAATAGAGGAAGATAAACAAATCCTTCGGTTGCAAAAAATACAGCTTTATATAATGAACAATTATCAAAATACCATCACTTTAGAAGAAATGTCACAATTAGTAAATATGAACAAATCGTCATTTTGTATTTTCTTTAAAAAGATGATGGGTAAATCTTTAATGACTTACTTAAATGAATTTAGGGTGGAATCTTCCTGTCAAATGATTCAAAAAACCAATATGACCATTGCAGAAGTATGTTATTATTCAGGTTTCAAGGATGTGCCTTATTACAATAGAATTTTTAAGAAAATTAAAAATTGCACACCCAATGAATATCGAAAAAGATTTTTTCAAACGGGAAGGTAAGTAACTGTCGAAAGATTACACTATAAAAAAATTCCTTATCTAAGTGTGGAAAAATTTAAAATTACCTTAGAGGTGAAATACTAATATTAGTATATTTGCAAAGCTAAAAATAAACAACTTTTAAACTCACGTGGTGGAATTGGTAGACACGCCATCTTGAGGGGGTGGTGTCCATAGGATGTGCCGGTTCGAATCCGGTCGTGAGTACTTTTCTTCTAAATAATAAAATAAATTTAACCTCCTTTTTACAATAAATAGCTAAATAACTTAATTTTAATATCCCCATCCATAGCATAGTTTCAACAATTGTAAATAAGTATTAAATTTTATTATAAATTTACGTGAATAAAAATTTGACTTGAAAATGAACGAGGCCCAACTTTGGAGTAAAATTGAACAATTTTTCCAAGAGAAGTTTGCACATGAGGATATTCCCGATTTAAATACAATGATATTTTTAATTGGTTTGCAAGAATTAGGACTAGGATATAAAAAGTATAAAAAAGACGAAAAAATGAACCTGATACATATAGCTGTATGCAGGTTATTGGAACCTTTCGGATATTATAAACTCGATGGATATGATAAAGACAACTGGCCGCATTATAAATTAATTGAAAAGCTGCCCGATTTAAAGCCCAATGAGCAAACTTTGCTTATGAAAAAAGCGATCATCCAATATTTCATGGATGAAAAATTACTGGATATTTAAAATAAAAAAAGACAAACTTTCGTCTGTCTTTCTATTCAAAATTATATAAAGTATAAAATATATTAATTAGTTGGATTCAGCTTTTGCATCACGAATCATTTTTTCGTTAGCAGTAATAGAAAACTCAACTCTTCTATTTAAAGCTCTACCGGCTTCAGTGCTGTTATCTCCAATTGGATCCGCTTTACCAAAACCTTTAATGGTAAATCGGCTGGAGCTGATACCGTTACTGGATAAATAATTAGCAACACTTTTTGCTCTGTTTTCAGATAAGTTTAAATTATATTGATCTGCACCTTTTGCGTCAGTATATCCGAAAATACCAATATTAGTATCCGGGTATTGTTTAAAAACAGATACAATTTTATCTAAATTTTGTTGAGCAGTTGGAGTTAAAGTAGCTTTATCAAAATCAAAACGAATAGCATTTTCATTAAGTACAACTTTAATTCCTTCCCCTACACGTTCAACAGAAGCACCCGGTACACTTTCCTGTATTTGACGTGCTTGTTGATCCATTTTGTGTCCAATTAAACCTCCGGTGGTTCCACCCACGGCAGCACCGATAACGGCTCCTAAAGCAGCATTGTTTTTATTACCTACATTATTTCCAATTACAGCACCTAAAACACCTCCTGCAACAGCTCCTAATCCGGCACCTTTTTGGGTATCATTGGTGTTACAAGACATTAGAATGCTAACAGATAATAAGATTAAAGTTAATCTTTTAAATATTGATTTCATAATTATAATTATATAGTGTATTTCAAGTTATTTATTTTAATTTACCGGATGATAATTTACTGAAATGATAAGTAATAGTAACTCCGCTGATAACCTGACTTAATTTAAATTCATTTTCAGAAAGAATTTCATATAAATACGTAGTTCCTGTAGTTACTTTTCTAGCTTTATCACCTTCATTAAGCAATTTTAAAACAAGCATATTTTGTTTGTCGATATACCAAGTAAAGTTTTGAGTTAAAGCCGGACAAGTGTTACCTCCCTGCAAAGTAAAATTACCTCTATTATTATTAGCGATAAAATACCATACACTGTTTTTTAAACATTGAGCATCATATTCATCAAAAGCTTTAACCTTTACCATGTTTTCAGAATATGAAACGCGGTCAAGATTCCATGTACCTCTTACATCTCTTTGAGAAGATCTGTCAAGAGCAACAGAATTTGAAGAAGAGCAAGAATAAAAAATAAACATGCTCAAAATTCCTAAAATCATTAATTTTTTCATAAAAGAAATTTATTTTAATTTATAATTATCATTTAAAAAACGTAGTTAAATCAAACGATTAAAACGTTAGCTTTCCGCTTTCAGAGCCCTTTTTACACACTAAAGATTTCTTTTGTCCATTGACTATAAAATTTATAAAATTCTGTTGATCCGGAAATTTATCCAATAACAAAGAATTCTTTATAGTGATTGATGAAACCGAATTGATACCCGATACCTCATAATAAATCCAAACTACATTTCCATCCGGATTTTTAGAAGAAAAAGTAAAATTCACGGGAGTATCATCTATACTTATTTTAACGTTATTTTGAAGATATTTATTAAGTGCAATATCAAAATCGTTGGAATTTACTTTTTTACCAATGGTTTGTTCAATATGTTCAAGGTTAACTTTTGAAGAAACTTTTAATGTTTTGCTGCTGGAAACATATTCCACTTTAGTTATCGAAGTAAAAAAATCCGAAGAATAAAAATTATAGAAACCTAAACATATAAAAGATAAAACAAAAAAAAGAATAAACTTTTTCATTATAGGTTGAATTATATTATCACTCATTCTGCAACTGCAAACAAATTTAATGCCAAATAGTTTTAAAAATTTTGTTTAATACTGTATTTATTATAAAAAGCATGGATGTGTCCTACAGCTTCATCAGCAGTATCAACAAGTCGGAACAAACTAAAATCAATTTCCTTAATATAATTATCTTCAAGCATAGACTTTCGCATCCATTCCAATAATCCGGTCCAATAGTCCGTACCTACCAATACAATCGGGAATTTACTTGTTTTTTTTGTTTGAATTAAAGTTAACGCTTCAAACAGCTCATCCATGGTACCCAAACCGCCGGGCATAACAATAAAACCTTGCGAATATTTGAGAAACATAACTTTCCTGACAAAAAAATAATTGAAATTCATACTTAATTTATGATCAACATACGGATTACTTCCTGTTTCAAAAGGTAATTCAATATTTAAACCAATTGATTTTCCTCCCGCAGCCTGTGCTCCTTTATTTCCCGCTTCCATAATTCCGGGTCCTCCTCCCGTAATAATACCAAAACCTATTTTAGTAAGCTTATAAGAAATTTCTTCCGTTAATTGGTAATATTTATTTTCAGGATTAGTTCGAGCAGAACCGAATATGGATACACAAGGGCCTATTTTAGTCATTGTTTCAAAACCATTGGTAAACTCAGCCATAAGTTTGAAAAGCATCCAACTGTCTCGCGTTTTTATTTCATTCCAATTTTTTTGATTAAAATTCTGAGCTATAAACTCTTTATTTTCTGAATTATGCATTTTTTAATATTTTAGTAACATGTACAGCAAAATTACTGTTTATTACGATTTCTGCGTCATAAAATTGTTAATCATTTTATTAAAATTTTACTATTTTTACGAAGAAGTATCATTTTTTTTAGCAAAATATTTGAGATTTTTTAAAATAAGAAAATAATATATCAATTTCTTGAAAAAAAAGGGTAGAAAATAAAAAAGGAAACTTAGGGAATGTAACCGTATATTATGCTATTTTTGTACGTATAATTAAGATAAAATTTGAGTATGGAAAACAACAGATACGAATTAAATAAAAATTTAGCGCAAATGTTGAAAGGAGGAGTCATTATGGATGTTTCCACTCCGGAACAAGCAGAAATAGCTGAAGCAGCAGGAGCTGTTGCAGTAATGGCCTTGGAGAGGATTCCAGCTGATATACGCGCTGTAGGAGGTGTTTCGCGGATGAGTGATCCCAAAATGATTAAAGGAATACAATCGGCAGTAAGTATACCGGTTATGGCTAAAATCAGAATCGGACATTTTGTGGAAGCACAAATACTGGAAGCCTTAGAAATCGATTATATTGATGAAAGCGAAGTTTTAACACCCGCCGATGATACCTATCATGTAAATAAAACCAAATTTAAAGTTCCTTTTGTATGCGGGGCTAAGAATTTAGGTGAAGCCCTGCGAAGAATCCAAGAAGGGGCATCCATGATTCGCTCCAAAGGTGAACCGGGAACCGGTGATGTAGTTCAAGCCGTAAGACATTTACGCGCAATGAATGAAGCCATACGTAAGATACAAGGTATGCAGGAAGATGAACTTTTCAATGAGGCAAAGGATCTTCGAGTGCCTTATGAATTAGTAAAATACGTACACGAAAACGGAAAATTACCGGTAGTTAATTTTGCGGCCGGAGGTGTGGCAACTCCTGCCGATGCGGCATTAATGATGCAATTGGGAGCAGAAGGAGTTTTTGTTGGATCAGGTATTTTCAAATCCGGTGATCCGATAAAGAGAGCTCAGGCCATTGTTAAAGCAGTTACTAATTTTAACGATCCTACTATTTTATTGGAAGTATCTGAAGACTTAGGAGAAGCGATGGTTGGAATAAATGAAGCAGAAATTGAATTACTAATGGCAGAAAGAGGAAAATAATTTTTTTATAAAACAAATGAATATAAGGTCATTTGAAAAGTGTAAACTTTCCAAATGACTTTTTTAATTCTAAATATAATAGTATGAAAATAGGGGTATTAGCAGTACAAGGAGCATTTATAGAGCATATTCGAAAACTACAAGAATTGAAGGTAGAAACCTTTGAAATAAGACAAAAAAAAGACATGGATCAATCTATGGATGGATTAATCATTCCGGGAGGGGAGAGTACTGCCATAGGTAAACTTTTGAGAGATTTAGACTTACTCGAGATAATCAGAAACAAAATACAAACAGGATTACCGGTATTCGGTACGTGTGCCGGATTAATTTTACTGGCTAAACGGGTAGAAGAAAGTACGGTACATCTGGGAGTTATGGATATTACCGCAAAAAGAAATGCATATGGTCGGCAGTTAGGCAGCTTTTCAATTGAAGAAAATTTTGAAGGAATCGGTTCTATTCCCATGACATTTATACGAGCGCCCTATATAACCGAAGTAGGAGAAAATGTTAAAATTTTATCCCGTGTGAACGGTCACATAGTTGCAGCTCAAGAAAAAAACATGCTAGTTACTTCTTTTCATCCGGAATTAACGGAGTCTGCTAAAGTTCATCACTATTTTATAGAAGAATTATGTAACAAGAAATGATAAATTAATCTTATGGCTAAAGATTGATCAATAATCCTAAGAATTAAATTAAGATAACTAATAACTAATACATAAGAAAATTCTTATCTTGTCTGTCTTAAAATGAATATCCAACTATGGACACTTCGAAAACTATAAATTATTCAGGAATTTTTCTAACCTATTATGCCAATAACAATACTAGTTGTGTACATTCCGCTCAAGACCACTGTTTGATCTATATATATTCAGGGAAATTAATCATTGAAGAAAAAGGAAAAAAAGAAAAAGTATTAAAAGCAGGAACTTGTGCATTTGTACGGAGAAATCATAATATAAAAATGACTAAATTTTATTCCGGCGATCAGCAATATAAAGGAATAACCATGACATTGAAACGTTCGTTTTTAAGAGATTTTTATTATAAAAAGGTAAGTAAAGAGAAACCCGAAGAGGTTAGTCTTCCCAAAGAAAATGTTTTTACTTTACCTTTACGTCCTGAAATTATAAGTCTTTTTCAATCTTTAAATCCCTATTTCGACACAACGCTTCAACCTTCTGATGAAATCATTAAATTAAAAGAACAAGAAGCCGTACTAGCATTATTAAACATCAATAAGAATTTTTATTCGATACTATTTGATTTTACAGAACCTTGGAAAATCGATATTCTAGATTTTCTCAATGAAAATTATATGTATGACCTTTCCATGAATGAAATAGCTGCTTATACCGGAAGAAGTTTAGCAACTTTCAAACGAGACTTTGCAAAAATCAGCGATATACCTCCCCAAAAATGGTTAATACGTAAACGACTCGAAGTTGCCTTTGAAATGCTGAAAGACAGAAAAAAGTGGAAAGTAAAAGATGTTTGTTGGGAAGTAGGTTTTAAAAACATATCTCATTTTTATACAGCTTTTAAAAAATTATACGGATTTTCTCCTTCGGAAGAACTGTGACCGTTCCTCAGAACAAAAAAAATTGATCTTCCCGACAAAAGCCCAATATTGAACTGGCATTAACTTTGTTTATAAATGACTATAAACTTAAAAAATCTTAATTTAAAAAGTTATGAAAGAAAAAGTAATAGTTGTGATGGGTGCTTCCAGTGGAATTGGTGAAGCTACCGTAAGGAAAATTGCCGAAAGGGGAGCTAAATTGGTTATTTCTGCCAGAAGAGAAGAAAAATTAAAAGCAATTAAAGATTCTCTTCCAAATGCTCAAATTGAGTATAAAGTAGCCGATGTTGCCAAATTCGAAGAAGTGAAAGCGGTAGTAGATTTAGCTATAAGCAAGTTTGGAAAAATAGATGTTATCTACAATAATGCCGGAACTATGCCTTCATCCTATCTTATAGATTGTAAACTTCAAGATTGGCATGATATGCTGCATGTAAATGTATTGGGCGTTTTACATGGAATAGCCGCGGTTCTTCCTCATTTTGTAAAACAAAAATCCGGTCATATCATCACTACCGATTCCGTTGCAGGACATTATGTATATCCGGGGTCTGTAGTATATTGTGCTACTAAATCAGCCATCCGTGCTGTAATGGAAGGGCTACGTCAAGAGCAGAGAGAAAATAACATAAAATCTTCCATGGTTTCTCCGGGTGCTGTTCGTACAGATCTGTACAAAACAATGAAAGATGAAAAATTATTAGAAGATCAACGTAAAATGCAGGATACAGAGGGTTACGGTTTGAATCCGGAAGATATTGCAGAAGCAGTAGTTTATGCGATAAATACTCCACAACATGTATCTGTAAGTGAAGTTATTGTTCGTCCTACTAAGCAATCTCTCTAATTTATTGTAATAAAAAATTACATAGAAAATATAAAAATTTAATTTTTAAACTATTTATCCGACAAAAGATTTTAGTTTATTGCAAATTTTCTAAAATTTAAATAAAAATTATTTTTTAGTTAATCATTTGTCGGATAATTAGTTCTATATAAAAGAATTATAGTAGTTCATTATCCAAATTAAAACCTACTAATTTCTACACGGTGTATGAAGTACGAGCATGTTTGATTTTCAGCGAATAAGCCAATAAATTAATATTTACACAAAATAACTAGTTAACAAATGAATAATTCAGAAATACCTAAAATCAGTGAATTTCCAATTGGAAATGAAAATAAAGAATATCAACAATATTTTTCCGGAAAATCATGGCTGCAACCTCTTACCAACCATAAGGAATTAAATGTTCCCTTATTCAACGTTACATTTGAACCCGGTTGTAGAAACAATTGGCATACGCACTCCGGGGGTCAAATACTAATTGCTGTAGGTGGTGTTGGATTATATCAGGAAGAAGGCAAAAAAGCCATACGTATGAAACCGGGAGATGTTATTGAAATAGACTCTAATGTTAAGCATTGGCACGGTGCAGCTCCTGATGAATGGTTTTCTCATTTAGCTATTACCTGTAATCCTCAAACCAATGAAAATACTTGGTTGAAGCCGGTATCAGACGAAGATTATCATATGGCCTCTGAACAAGCAGTTAATCTGAAATAAATAAATAATAACCTTTATATAGATAGTAAGTTAAAATCACATTCAAATGGATTATATTAAATTAAATAACGGAAATGAAATGCCAATCTTAGGGTTTGGAGTTTATCAAATACCCCCTCAAGATTGCGAACGAGTAGTTTCAGAAGCCATAGAGGTGGGGTATCGCTCCATAGATACAGCACAAGCCTATTATAATGAGGAAGAAGTGGGTAAGGCGGTAAAATCCAGTAATATAGATCGCTCTAAATTTTTTATAACCACAAAAATTTGGGTTTCAAATGCAGGATATGAAAGAGCAAAAAAATCTTTTGAAGAATCATTGAAAAAATTGCAAACCGAATATGTGGACCTTTTGTTAATACATCAACCTTTTGGAGATTATTACGGTACGTATCGAGCCCTGGAAGAAATGTACAAATCGGGAAAAGCAAAAGCTATCGGAGTGAGTAATTTTTATCCGGATAGATTGGTAGACCTTTGCGAACATGTAGAAATAAAACCGGCAGTAAATCAGGTTGAAACCCATATTTTCAATCAACAGAAAATAGCTAAAGAAGTAATGAAAGAATACGGCACTCAAATTGAATCCTGGGGTCCGTTCGCAGAAGGAAAAAATAATTTCTTTACGAATGAAACTTTAGTTTCTATAAGTAAAAAATACAATAAAACACCCGCTCAAATTGCACTCAGATTTTTAATACAACAACAGGTAATTGTAATTCCAAAATCTACACATAAAGAACGCATGATTGAAAATTTTAATGTTTTTGATTTTAAACTTTCAGAGGAAGATATCCATTCGTTAGAATCTTTAGATCAAGAAAAATCCTTGTTCTTTTCACATAACGACCATGAAACCGTACGATTCATTTTAGATTTTAAAAAGAAACATCATCTATCCTAAGAACTTAAGACAATTGATAAGTAAAAATCAATCATATGAATAGAATAGAGATTTGTAAAGATAACTTTAAAAAGCTGTTTAAAGGAAATGCCTTAAATGGAGAAGGTAATGATCCCGAATTGATGGAAATTCTTCAAAAATTCATTTTTGGTCAAGTTTTTACGGTTGGAAAATTAAATATAAAAACCCGAGAATTGATAACTTGTGTAGTTCTTGCCTCGTTGCAGCAACTGCCTCAATTAAAATCTCATGTACATGCCGCATTGAACGTTCAGGTAACACCGATAGAAATAAGAGAAGCTATTTATCAATGTGCCCCGATTATTGGTTTTCCAAAAACTCTAAATGCTATTGCCAGTATGAATGAAGCTTTTACCGAAAATAATATCTCTCTCCCTTTAGAAAAACAAAGTGCCGTACAAGAGGAAACCAGATTCGAAGAAGGACAAAAAATTCAGATTCCTCTATATGGAAATCATATGAAAGAGTTAATGTCTGCTTTGCCGGATGGTATGGGTGAAGAGGTTGCCAAATTTCTTACTGAAGTTTATTTTGGAGATTTTTATACAAGAAAAGGACTTGACCTTGCCATACGTGAGTTATTAAGTTATTGCGTGTTAGTTTCACTGGGAGCGGAAGATCAACTTACTTCTCATTACTTTGCAAATCTTAAACAAGGCAATAATAAAGAACTGATTGTAGCAGCTATCATTCAGACATTGCCTTATATTGGATTTCCGCTTGCAATTAATGCATTGAAAATCATCAGGGATTTGCCTGAGAAATGGCAATAATATCTTTTTTTAAAGATCTTTAAAAGCTTATTAAAAACGATTAAATAAAATTGAAATTCCGGCATTTTTGCTTACATCTTAGAAAGGTTATAGTCAATCAATAGTAATTAATAGTTAAAATGCCGAATAATGTTCAATAAAGATAAATTAAGTTGCATGATGAATCTATTAATATAATCCCCTGTTTTCTCACCTGTTTTTTCATAAAAAATTATTTCCGATTTTTTTAGATAATTAGTCTTTGATTTACAAATAATGGTCGATTCTATCATTAAAATATACTACATTTGTTAAGTAAATATGATAAAGAATACAAGTACAGCTAAGTTTTCTTAACTAAAAACTTTAAAATAATTGTAGTTGTTCCATCATTTGATTTTCCAATAGGAAACTAAAAAAAAGAATAGATTGTTGAAACTAAACAACAACGATGTATCAATTTTACTATTGTAAATTAATATAACGGATTCTTACCTATCATCTGATGAATTGATTTAATAAGTTATCCGTAAATAATGTTGGAAAAAAGAAATAGATAATTTAATACTAAGATATTATGCTAAAAGCAGGTTTAGTCGGAGCCGGACATTTAGGAAAAATACATTTAAAATTATTACAACAATCTGAAAAATATAATCTAATTGGTTTTTACGATAGTGATGAAGAAAACGGGAAAAAATTAGAGAAAAAATTTGGATATAAATTTTTTACAAATTTTGATGAATTATTACATCAGATTGATTTATTGGATATAGTAACACCCACTTTTGCACATTTTGAATATGCTAAAAAAGCCATACAAGCAGGTAAGCATTTTTTTATTGAAAAGCCTATCGCGGGTACATTACAAGAAGCTGATGAAATAATTCGTTTAGCCCAAGAACATAACGTGCAGGGGCAAGTTGGACACGTGGAACGTTTTAATCCAGCTTTCACAGCGGCTAAACCCTATATAGTAAATCCCATGTTTTTGGAGATACATCGCTTGGCAGAGTTTAATCCGAGGGGGACAGATGTTCCGGTAGTATTAGACTTAATGATCCATGACTTAGATATTGTTTTATCCATAGTTGAATCAAAAGTAAAAGAGATACATGCCAGTGGAGTAGCTGTGGTCAGCAATACTCCGGATATTGCCAATGCCCGGATTGAATTTGAAAATGGATGTGTAGCCAATGTTACAACCAGTAGAATTTCCATGAAAAATATGAGAAAAAGTAGGTTTTTCCAGAAAGATGCCTACATTTCAATAGATTTTTTAGAAAAAAAATCCGAAATCATAAGAATCAAGGAAGTACCGGAAAAAATACAACCTTTTGATATGATTATTGAAAATGCAGAAGGCGAAAAAAAACAAATTATATTTCAATATCCTGAAATTGAAAGCAATAATTCTATTTTGGATGAATTAGAATCTTTAGCCGATTCCATTGAAAATAAACAACCGATCAAGGTAACTTTAATGCAAGGTAGAGAGGCTTTACGTGTAGCTTTGGAAGTGATGAGACAAATAGAAGGTAAAAAATAGAATTAGAATTAATTTGAATGAAAAAATTTTGGGCATAGAAAAGGGAGGATTAAATTTTTTTTACATGATTAATTCTATATGCCAAAATTAATAGGTTATGAGTAATGAAACCATAGACCAAGAAGAGGAAGAAGTTTTTAAAGAGGATGCTCCGGATAACTATCTGGCATTTGCTATTATTTGTACTGTGGCTTGTTTTGCCCCGGTGGGTATATTTGCCTTATTTTATTCTTTACGGGTTAATCAATATTGGGAACAAAAAATGTATGATAAAGCAAGAAGATCATCCATCATTACACGCATTCTTTGCATTTGGACAATTATTGCGGGTATAGTCTTTTGGCTCGGTATCTTATCGGGGGCTATTTATAATATCTTTGGACAAAAATTCCAACATTGACATAAGCTAACTGTGAAATGCATGATTTTTGATTGATTATTCATTTTATTGTTAAAATCAGTATGAATACCACGTATATTAATTTAAAAAATTTATTATGGAAAGCTGCTTTCCTTTTTATAATAAGTTTGAGTTTTACGGCTTGTGGAGATAAAGCAAGCTTATCAGAAGATGTCGCTTTAAATTCAATTGAAGCCTATTTAAAATCCAATCCCATTTATGAAACAGTGGAGATAAACATAGGGGAAGTAAAATTTAGTCTTAAAAAAGATAAAAACGACCTTAAGGCCTATAAAGAATTAGAAGAGAAAGGATATGTAAACCTGAATTTGGTTAAACAAAAAAAGAAATTTCTCAGTAAAGACAGTGTCTTTACCTATGAAGTGAAGCTTACCGAAAAAGCTCGTCCTTTTGTGCTAAAACAAAAAAAAGAAACAGTTGAAGTAAAGTCTTTGGAATATCAATTAGGAGACAAAGAACAAGCTCGAATTGAATTGACCGGTAAAAAAACAGCTAAAGCTGTACTTACCCTTAAAAAGGTAGCAAATGACTTTTCCATATTGGGATATGATAAAAATCCTCATACCGATTTTATAGTAAAAACGTTTAATTTAAATTATAAAAAAGATAAAGGTTGGATAGTTACTAAAAGTAAATAACTTATATTTTCCTTTGGTAAGTTACAAAGCGGAAATCATACAGGTGTTTATCATCTTTTTGATGAAATTCATCAAAAGTTTTATTCCATTCTGAAAAGTCGATATCAGGAAAATAAGTATCGGCCTTATCTATTTGTGTATGTACTAACGTAAGTTCTAACGTATCGGCATATTTTAAAGCTTGTGAATAGATCGTTCCTCCTCCAATAATATACGGATTGGAATCTTTACTACGTGCAACTTCGATGGCTTCAGGTAAAGAAGAAAACAAATATACGTTATCCGGAACCTGGTAATCTGCTTTAGAAGATATTACCATATTTTGACGATTGGGAAGAGGCCGTCCTAACGATTCAAAAGTCTTCCTACCCATAAGGATCACATGATTTTGTGTGAGTGATTTAAATCTTTTTAAATCCAAGGGAAGATGCCAAAGTAATTGATTGTTATTTCCTATCGCGTTATTTTCATCTAGAGCTGCAATAATTGTCATGTAAATGGATGTTAAATGAAATTTAAATATATAAAAAAAAGAGTAAAGGTGAAATCTTTACTCTTTTTTCATGCAACTTTAAAAATGGTTGTTTATTTCATTTTATTCAATCCGTTGGTAATATAGTTTACTTGGTCTTTAAGACTTTTATTAAGAGGTGATGCATTCGAAGCCTGTTGTTTCATTTGTAAAGAACCTTGCATAATTTGAAGCATCACTTCACCAAAGCTGTATTTTTTAGCTTGCGGGTAAATTTTTAAAATAGAATCAACAACAGTTTGTGTTTCATTAGGATAATCTCCCATCATAATAGTTTGCAGACCTTCAAAATAAGTGTCTGCTTCCTCCTGCGACTCAGCCGAAAGCAGAAGATTCAGGAAATTTTTTGAAATAACGGATAATTTAGAATTATCTTTTGTTACAATTGCTGTTTTGGCAATAGCTAGGGATAAATCACTTCCCGGGTTTTTGTCATCTATTTTGGAAACCAACTCAGATGCCGCGTTTTTATCCACTTTTAAAACTCCGAGTATAGAGGCCGCTTTCACACTATAAGATGGACTATTAAAAGATTTTATAAATAAGTCCTTATATTTTGAAGCATCAATTGATGCTAACTGTTTAATAGCTTTAGCCTGAACTAAAGTCTTTGAGTCTGAAGTTGCAATTTTTTCCAGTACTGATGCCGACTTTTGCTTAACCGTTGGATTAGTTTCATCCAATTTTGAAATGGCAAATGTTCGCAATCCTTCAAATTTATCAGAAGAAGCCGCTTTCAATAATGTTTCCAACGCTTCAGTATTCGAAGTTTGAGCATCCGCTAATTTACTTACAGCTTCTTTTCTTGAACTGTATTCAGGAGCATATTTATATTGAATTATATATTGTTCTGTAGTTTTATCGTCATTAAATTCGCAAAGTAGAATTTTATCAGGATTTATATTTATCAATTGAGGTTTAGATTTATAAGGAAGCTCAAAAGAATTAGTTTCGGCAGCTTTTGCCCAAACATGATGCCTGGTAGGTTTTCCGTTTTCATAAACATCAATATCCAGAGGAAACTGAAATTTCTGTTCTTGACTTTGAGTTAATGTTACAGTTACGGTTTTTTTAGCTTCATTGTACGCATAGGCTGCTTTTAACTTAGGATGTCCATTGCCAAAAAACCATTGGTTGAAAAACCAGTTGAGATCTTTCCCACTAACTTCTTCCCATGCCAAACGAAGTTGGTGGGCTTCGGTTGCCTTGTATTCATTGGTTTTAAGATATAAGCTCATACCGGCAAAAAATGCATCATCGCCCAAATAATTTCTCAACATATGTAAAATTAATCCCCCTTTATTATAACTTACGGCATCCATCATATCTTCTCGATCTTTATATTTAAAGCGAATTAAATCCTTGTCAAAATTTTCACCACCGTACATATACCCGTCTCTTTCATTATCCCTGTGTTCTTCCGCATAATCTTTTCCGTATTTATGTTCCAGCCATAAATATTCCGAATAATTCGCAAAGGATTCATTTACCGGAAGGTTAGACCAACTTTCCGTAGTTGCCAAATCTCCAAACCAATGATGAAATAATTCGTGGGCAATAACCGGTTCCCAGATGTTTTTATCTACAAGCTGTCCGGGTTTTTGTAAGGCACTTTCCTCATGAAGCGTACAAGTGGTGTTTTCCATTGCACCGCTTATATAATCTCTTGCCACCATTTGACTGTATTTTTCCCACGGATACGGATATTGTAACAGGGTTGAAAAATATTCAATCATCGAAGGAGTATCTCCAAAAATTTGCTTTGCATAGGGCTCATATTCCTTATCCACATAATAGTCTACCGATATATTTTTCCATTTGTCTTTAACAATAGAAAATTCTCCAATACCCATAAAAAATAAATAAGGGGCATGTTTTTTATCGAATTTCCAATAATCGGTACGAGTACCGTCATTATTTTTGGTTTGATTTTTTAAAGTTCCATTGGATAAAGTCACGTATTTATCAGGAACCGTAATATATATTTCTTCTGAAGTTTTCTGATTGGGTTTATCTATAGTTGGAAACCAACAACTGTTGGATTCAGTTTCACCTTGTGTCCAAATTTGAGTGGGCTTGTCTTTGTTTTCTCCTCGCGGATTAATAAAATACAGACCTCTGGCATCATGAATTGCTTCACTTCCTTTTTGTTTAATAGAACCTGGGATGGCTATGTATTTGATGTAGACCGTGTAATTTTCGTTTTTAGTGTAACTTTTGTCTAATTTTATTTTTAACTGATCGTTAGTATACGTATACTTTAACGCTTTAGTTCCATTTAAAGTTAGCGAGGAAATTTCCATACCCTTTGCATCTAAAGTCAAAGAGTCGGTAGGGTAGAAGTGAGGTTTTAAAGTTATCCAGGCTTCACCGAATAGCTTTTCGTTGGGAATGTCAAAACCTACTTTAAGCTTCGTATGAACTAAATCATTAACCATAGTAGCAGAAGGATGATACGTTGAATAATCCTGAGCTCTAGTATAACCAATGGTTAGAATGGAAATCAGAATAATAATACCTTTTTTCATTAAAATTTATTTAAATTAATTATATATTAAGAAAACATACAGTAAGAAAAATCTAAATTTTTATTAGAACCCTATGTTTATATCCCATTAAAGGAGTTTTATAAGTATGATAAAAAATACTATCGGCTAATTTAACTAATTATCTTAATAAGTTAAGTTAAGAAAGTATTAATACTTATCAATTAAGTACGTTGGTAAAATTTTATATGTTCTTAAAAAAAGTGAAGGTTGGAACTTTAAGATTTTCTACAATAACTACTAACCACTTGTTAATTTTTAAATAAAGATCCCTCATAATCTTACTTCTTAAAAATTAAAAAGTTTGTATAGATGCTTGTTATAGTTAAAAAGTAAGATAAAAAGACTAGATAAATTTAATTTTAGTAAAAAAAGTTTGTGAACAATCTTTAGTTAGTTCAGAAAGAATTTTGTTTTGACTGTAATTTAATTCATGACGTAAAGCAGACGAGTCCAGTTGTATGTATAAAGTTTCATTGTCTATAAAAATTCGTTGAGTATGCTTAGCGATAGGGTTACCCATCATCGTTCTCCATTTTTCTTCCATTTCAAGAATAAGAAGTTTTTCTTCCATTCCTAATTTTTTTATGAGGTTTTTAATGGCAGAATTGCTCGTTTGCTCTTTTCTTCTAAGACTCATATATAGGATTGTTAGTTAGAAAATTACAGTTCAAAAATCAGATAATCCGAGCTGATTTGTCGGACTATTCTTTCTGTTCGGTCTTTATGCGTATCGGAAAGAAATATTTGTCCAAATTGTTCTTCATGAGCCAATTTTACCAATTGCGCCACTCGATGATCATCCAATTTATCAAATATGTCATCCATTAATAAAACCGGACTTTTAGATGAATATTCTTTGATAGTTTGTAATTGTGCTAATTTTAATGCAACTAAAAAAGATTTTTGTTGCCCTTGAGATCCAAATTTTTTTATAGGGTATTGAAATAATTTAAAAATGAGGTCATCTTTGTGTATGCCTCGAGTAGTATAAGCAGCAGCTCGATCTTTGTCTAAATTTTCTTTTAAGAGACTGCCTAATTCTTTTTGTTCTAAATCCGATGTATAGTCAATGGTTACATCCTCTTCACCTTGGGAAAGTGCAGAGTAAAAACTACAAAATTTAGGCACATAAGATGAGATAAATTCTTTTCTGATTTGATATATTTTTGTTCCGTGTTCAATCAATTCAGAATCATACATTTCTAAGCTGATGGCATCAAAATAATTGTTCGTTGAAAACAATTTCAATAAAGCATTTCTTTGGGCTAGAGCTTTTTGATACCTAAGAATCAGATGGAGATAATCAGGGTTAATTTGACTGATCATTCCATCCATAAATTTTCGTCTAAACTCACTGCCTTCACTAATTAAGTTTCGATCATAGGGAGAAATCATCACACAAGGATATTTACCAATATGATCGGAAAGCTTTTCGTACGTCTTATAATTCCTTTTAATAACTTTTTTTTGTCCCGCTTGAACTACAATCCTGATCGAATCTTGTGTTTTTTCATCCGAAAAATTGCCCTCCACCGAAAAAAAGTTTTCATGAAAACGTATATTGTTTTGATCAGAATAATTTAAGTAACTTTTAGTCAATGAAAGATAATGAATTGCGTCTAATACATTCGTTTTTCCAACTCCGTTATTTCCTACAAAACAATTTATTTTTTCGGAAAAAGTGAAATTTTTTTCAGAAAAGTTTTTAAAATTAAATAATCTAAGATTTTTAAGATACATGTACGGGTTAACTTATTTTCGGATATTCGGTGGGATTTACTTCATGCATAACCTCATATATTTTTTCAACCACATCATCCACAGAAGGTTTTGAAAAATAATCTCCGTCAGAACCGTAAGCCGGTCGATGATCCTTAGCCGTGATAGTTTTAGGAGCTGAGTCCAAATATTGAAAACCGTTTTGTTCTTCAATTATTTTTTGCAAAATATACGAACTTGCCCCTCCGGAAACGTCTTCATCAGCAATAACCAAACGGTTGGTTTTTTTAAGACTTTCCACAATTTCATGACTTAGGTCAAACGGTATTAAAGATTGAATATCAATAATTTCAATATCTATGCCTAATGTCTGTAATTCTTTGGCAGCTTCTGAAACAATTTTCCATGTTGCTCCATAAGTCACCACAGTGATATCTTTACCTTCTCGGGTAATTTCAATCTTTCCGACCGGAGTTGTAAATTCACCTAAATTAATCGGCAAGTTTTCTTTCAGTCGGTAACCGTTTAAACATTCAATAATCAGGCACGGTTCATCAGCTTGTAGCATGGTGTTGTAAAATCCGGCTGCCTGCACAAAATTTCTGGGAACCAAAACATAAATACCCCGTATATAATTAATGATTCCGCCCATAGGAGATCCCGAATGCCAAATGCCTTCCAATCTGTGTCCTCGAGTACGGATAATTAACGGAGCTTTTTGCCTTCCTTTCGTACGATAACTTAAAGAAGCCAGATCATCGCTTAAAGTTTGAATACCATACAACACATAATCCAGATATTGAATTTCAGCAATAGGACGCAGTCCTCTCATAGCCATTCCCAATCCTTGACCTATAATGGTACTTTCTCGTATTCCGGTATCGGATATTCGGTAGGATCCGTATTTATCTTGCAATCCTTCAAATCCTTGATTCACATCGCCAATCTTTCCTACATCTTCACCAAAGGCTATTATTTCAGGATATTTTTCAAAAAGTTTATCAAAATTGTCTCTAATTACTATTCTTCCATCCACTGATTCCGGATTTTCACCATAAACAGGGGCAATATACGGAACATGAAGTGCTGAATATCGGGTATCTGTATATAATTTGGAATTGTAATTAAGGCTTTCATTATCAGAAATTTGATTATACCAAGTAAGCAAATTTGTTTTGGCCTGTGTATTTTCTTCTCTGACTATTCGAAGAACTTTACGTATAAAATGGAAAATATCTTTTTTATAAGGCAAAGACAGCTGTTGAAAGTTTTCTTTTTCCAAATTTATAAAAGCCTTTTTAACACTTTCATCAGCCAGGGCGGAGATTAAAGAAACCGTTTGATTACTTAGAGCATCCATATCTGTACGGAATTTATTCCATTCATTTTTTTGATGTTCCCTAACCAATTGTTTAATTTCTTTTTCTAAACTCAATAATTCTTCTTCGGTTGCAACTTGTATTTTTTGATTGTTCGTTTGGTCATACGCTTCATAATCAATAATCCATTCTCTGAATTTCTTAATACAATCGTGTTCTTTTTCCCATTCCAAACGTTCGGCAGATTTATATCTTTCATGAGACCCCGAACTGGAATGTCCTTGAGGTTGAGTAAGTTCACTTACATGTATAATAACGGGGATATGTTTTTCACGGGCTATTTTTTCTGCAAGCGCATAGGCTTCAATTAATTCGGCATAATCCCATCCTCGCGCCGTAATGATTTCACATCCTCTGGAATTTTTTTCCTTGGTTCTTTTAAATCCTTCCAAAAGCTCAGAAAAATCGTCTTTGGCTCTCTGTTTAGACGATTCAACGGAGATGCCATAACCGTCATCCCAGATGGAAAGAACCATAGGGATTTGCAAAGCACAAGCAGCATTTAATGCTTCCCAAAAATGTCCTTCTGATGTACTCGCATCCCCGATCGTACCAAAGGCTATTTCATTGCCTTGATGGGAAAATTGTATTTTATCTTCAAGTCCGGGACAATTTCTGTAAATTTTAGAAGCGTAAGCTAATCCGAATAAACGTGGAATTTGCCCGGCTGTGGGAGATAAATCTGCAGCATTATTTTTTTGTTCCGTAAGAACTTTCCAATTACCTTCTTCATCAATTAAATGAGTAGCATAGTGACAATTCATCATTCTGCCCCCTGATTCCGGTTCTCTTTGGTCATCGGTATCAGCATATAACTGTGCAAAATAATTTTCAATAGTAATTTCACCTACTGCAAATGCTAGGGTTTGATCGCGATAATACCCCGAACGAAAATCTCCATTCTTAAAAACTTTAGACATGGCTAGTTGCGGAAGTTCTTTTCCGTCTCCTAAAATGGCAAATTTTGCTTTTCCCGAAAGAACTTCCTTTCTTGCCAATAAACTGGAATAACGACTGATTAAGCACAATCTATAATCATTTAATACTTCTTTTTTAAATTCCTGGAAGCTTAAATTAGCATCTGAGATAGTAGAATTTATATCTTTAATCACTCCTATAAATATTTTTAGCAGAAACAAAGTTACAGATTTTATTCGAACCTAAACCTATTGAAAAAAGCAATGTATTTAAAAGTTTAAGTTATAAAATTACTTGCCTTTTAACAGATATAATTTCAAGTATTTATAAAATTAAATGGAATGAAATGGTTTTATTTTAGGATCATGGAGAGATTTCATTACATACATATTTTCGAAAAATAGCTATCTATCAAAGCATTTTAAATAAAAAAATAGCTACCAAATAAAATAAAACACTTAAGCAATGTAAAGTTAAATTTTTGTAGCCTAAGTATATAATTTTCAATCGAAATAGATAGCGGATTAAAATATTTAATATAATTGTTAAATATTAGGAAGAATAGTTAGTCATTTATAAATATAATTATTCGTTGACTTGAACTGATTTTTGATAGGGAGTTACAAGAAAGTATAAATTAGAAGCAATCCAACCGATCCAAAATAAATAACCACCTAAATGAAAACGTTCTTTCATGATTTTATGTTCATAAACCGTTGAAAAATCATGATATGTATAGGCAAGTCCTAAACAACCGAGTAATAAAAATAAAAAAAAGAAAAGCCGAGAGACCGTCAAATGGCATATACGCTTGATGAGGTATTGAACAAGCATTAATATGAATAAAATACTAAAAACAAGAAGAGCGGTTTTCCACCATATTTTTAATATTTTATATTCACCTCGAAATAAATTAATTCCCATTCGACCAATCCAAGACATTTTAGACATTAATATGCCAATGGAAACGGATACTATCGCTTCGAAAAGTACTAATAAAGATAATCTTTTCATTACATAAAATTTTATAAAGAGGAAATATAATTTAAATCCAACAAAGTAAAAATACTAAGAAATCATGAAATAATAAAGCAGATATATTGAAGGAATCTAAAAATTTAAAGAGGTTTTAAAATGATTGAATTTTAATATAACAGAAATATAAATATCTAACTTTGAGAAAGCAACCTTAAATTTAGTATTTGATAAATTTATTAAATTTAATATAACAATGTTTTCTAAAAACTTAACTTAAAATTGTAGATTGAAATAGTATTTGAAGCTACATTTTTTTATTTTATATACGATTGAATACTATTTTATATAAGTATAAAGTGCTTAAATTTTAATTAGATAATATATAAAAAAAAATTTAAAATTTTTTTATGGAAAAATAGTAAGAAAAACATCTATAAGAATAAATCAAAAATTGAAAAATAATATAATGAAAACAATTAGAAAAATTTTAACAGGAATTATTTTAGGCAGTATTTTAGTATCTTTTACTCAATTAAGTGGAGAATCAATGCATCAAAAAGAAGTAGAAAATGATCCCGGAAAAGAATTAGTAAATTTTCCAGAGGCAAAACCCGGCATGATGCGTCATGTGATTATTTTAGATAAGAAAAATAATGAAGAATTTTATAAAGTAGAACTTATTCCTGGAAAAATAATGAAAGTAGATTGCAATAAACATACTTTACTAGGGAAAACAGAAGAAAAAGAGTTAGAGGGTTGGGGATATAGCTTTTATGAGTTTTCTTCAGAAGGAAAGACTATTTCTACACGAATGGCTTGTCCACAGATAGTAAAAAAAGAAAAATTTATTTCTTCTGAATCTATCATTATTACATATAACAGTAAACTTCCCATAGTAATTTATACCCCAAAAGGATATATTGTCAAATACAAAGTTTGGGAAGCCGGAAAAGAAAAAACAGCATCAGTTAAATAATTAATAGGGCTAGAAAAAAGGAATTCTTTTCAATTTGAAAAGAATTCCTTACTATATAAAAGTTTAACTTTTAAATATCTTTAGTTGAAAATTATTGGTAATTCAATATATATAATTTAATATAATCTTTGAACTGAAATAAAAAATACTCTTTGGTTATCCGAAAAATCTTTAGTGTCCATATTATCAATATAACCATAATAATAAATTCTATACCATTTATCATCAAGAGCAACATCAATGGTAATGATTTCATTTACCGTAACCAAACTGGCAATAACCTGAGTACCACCTTCACTCATCACCATATTTTCGCCTACAGAATCAAATAAACCATCATCCAAATTAACAAACCCATTAGGTTTTATTACTATGTTAGAGCTACTTTTGTTGTTAATAGTAGCAATGGCAGCAAACCATAATTTCACTGGAGATGAACTTATGTTTACTAATCTTGGATTATAAGTAACCGCATAACTTGAGCCGTTAATACCCTTTGAAAAATATGCATCTAGTCTTAATTTTCCACCAATTACGGGTAGATCTTTAGCATAATAACTTAACCAATAATTATCAACAGTACCGGTAGTCAGATTACCTACAACATTTTCACCAATATCTCCTGGTACACCAGGGGATTTATAGTAAATGTGTTCACCGGGAGCTATACCTTCACCCTCACCGATTTTAGCTGCACAATTTTTTCCGGCAATATTAATGTTAAATGTAGTAATATCAGGAGTGCTTACCGTAGGAGTTCCGGTTACATAGTATTTCAAGGTACCATTACCAATACTAAATTGACCAGTTTCAATTCTTGCTGTGAGGCCATTAACAGGACCTATAGTTTGTTCAGGAAAAAAACCTCCGTCTCCTCCGGTATATGGTATAGTCATAATTCCTGAATAGGGAGTTCCGCTACTATAAAAACTTGGATAAGCCATTACTGCATTACACGTTAAATTTTGAATGGAACCTGGAACCAAAGGATTCCCGGCTAAAGTTCTCCAATCTGTTCCACTCCAGTAAATGTATCCATTATATTTAAAATTGGGGTTATCACCCAAATTATATACTAATAATCCTTTGGCAGGGTTAGGAATAGTTAAAGTATCAGAATTTGAAGTTAAAGACACTTTAGGTCCTAGAAACCCTTTTTTACTGCCGGAATTAAGTCCGTCTACATTTAATTCCAAGATGGAAGAAGCATCGGGAGAAGTAGTACCAATACCCACACTACCATCTGAAGTAACAATAAAATCGTTCGCATCTTGAAACGGGGTAGAGGAACCAGAGGCCGGATTATCTTTCGCGCCGTCAACATGAAAGATCCCTTGTGGATTATTAGTATTTACGCCAACTTGGCTTAATGCTAGTATGGGAATTGATAACATCCCTAAAAAAATAAATTTAGTTTTCATAAATAAGATTCATTTAATGATTTGTGTTTTATTAATATGTATTTAAAAGTATATTAAGTATTTAATTAAATAATTTCAAGCTTTAAAATTTTTTCGATAGTATGTTGTCAAAAAACGTTTACATAAGTTTTTTAGTGAAAGTAGTATCTATGTGTTATAATAATATTGAATACAAATGTAAATATTTATTTTATATTTATTATAATAATTTTAATAATTATATAATATTTTAAAATAATTGGAAGTTATTATAATTTACTATATTTTTCTAGTCGAAATTCACACCCCTTCTATTTATAAAATAGTATGACTTATATATTATGTTTTAATAATTATATATATCTCTAACAAGAATATAAAATATACTATTTGAAGATGTACAGTTTTTCTAATATAATTCTAATGTTCCTTTAATATAAAAATAACTTGGGTCAAATAGCACTCTAATATTAGGTAAATAAATTTGTCTTAAGACAAAAAATAATGCTTATATAATGCGTAAATACGTTTCTTTACTGGTTTGTACCTTCTTTACAAGTATGGTTTTTGCACAAAAAGCAGAAGTAATTCAATTAACAAAGGAACAAGCAGAAGGTTTGTTTCTCAAACAAAATTTACAGCTGTTGGCAGAAAAAATGAATATAGATGCTGCCGAAGCTGCTGTTGTACAAGCAAAACTATGGGACAATCCTAACTTTTCGTTAGGTGATGTAAATTTATGGAGTACGAAATCTCAACGAGAACAAGAGCAAATTCCGGCACTCTTTGGAAAGTTTGCTAAAAATACGGAGTTTACGATGGAACTTAGCCAAATGGTTAAAACAGCCAGAAAAAGAGGTAAACTAATAAATAGAGAAAAGGTTTCGAAAGAAATCGCTGTTCAAGAGTTTGAGGAGACATTACGGGGCTTAAAACTAGAAGTACGAAAATCGCTGCAAGAGCTCATCTATTTACAATCCTATCAAAAAATATTAAATCACCAGCAAGAAGCGCTTTCAAAGCTGATTGCGGCTTATAAAAATCAAGTTGCTGAAGGAAATATAGCAAAAAAAGATTTAATTCGTTTGCAATCCTCGCAACTAGAGCTTAGTGGAGAAATATATGAGGTTAAAAATAATTATAACGAACAACAGAAAATTATAAAATCGTTATTGAATATACCTCCCCTGAATACGGTTGAAATAATCGAAGGAGACAATGAAGTAAAAAATCCGGATGATATCTTATTACCAAAAATTTTAGAAGAAGCATCTGAAAGCAGACCCGATATTAAAATTGCTAATCTTCAAATTGACTATTTTGATAAAGATTTATTATATGAAAAAGCACAAAAAGTACCGGATTTAACCTTTGCTGTCAATTATGATCGTATAAGTGCCCCATGGAAAGATTTTATAGGGTTCGGCGTAAGCTTTGATTTGCCCTTTTTCAATAGAAATCAAGGAAATATAAAGTTAGCCCAAGTTAACAAAGATCAAAGCAAATATCAAGCAAAACAAGTAGTAACTACCGCACAGCATGAAATTACCGAAGCTTATACTAACTATTCTGACACCTACCACCTGTTTAAAGATATACAAAAAGAAAATATTTCCGAAGATTTGGACTATATGTTAGATGCTTATACCAGAAACCTGATGAAAAGAAACATAAGCATGTTGGAATTTATAGATTTCATGGATGCTTATAAAACCAATAAAGAAACCCTATTAAATACCCAAAAAAATCTTTATACACAATTTGAAGAGTTACAATATACTGTTGGAAAAGAAATAAGATAAATCCCATGAAAAAAAATATATACATACTTTCCGTTCTGGCACTTGCCCTATCCTGCACCCATATAAAAGATAACCAATCAAAAACTCAGGAAGAAGCTGCTATAAACCGGTCGTTTTTTAAACATGTAAAAACCATAAAAGCGGAATTAAAGCCACAAGAAGAAGAATTGACACTTACAGGTAAAGTAGAATATGATCCGGATAAGATCGTTAATTATGTTCCGTTAATTAATGGGGTGGTAACAAAAACCTATTTTTCATTAGGAGACCAAGTAAAACAAGGACAAGTATTGGCAAATGTTCGAAGTTTAGAAGTAAACTCTTTACATTCCGAAAAATCCGGGTTACAATCTGAATTGGAAGTCGCTAGAAGAGAACTAAAAAGTGCGGAATCCATGTACAAAGACAACATGCTATCCGAAAGCGAATTGGTTGAAGCAAGAGCTAAAGTAAAACAAGCTGAGGCCTCTTTAGCAAGGGTACATACGGATATGTCTGTGGTAGGATCCAACGGAAGCGGCAGCTCTTCCATCGTTTCTCCTATGACCGGGTATATTATAAACAAAAATATAACATCAGGCAGTACCATATCTGCGGATGCTGAGCCTATATTTACGGTTGCAGACCTAAGTAAAGTATGGGTGATAGCCAATGTATATGCGAGTAATTTACAATTTGTAAAAGTAGGAATGCCCGTAGAAATGAGTTCTTTATCCTATCCGGGTGAAATATTTCACGGAACCATACAATCCATTTCTCAAGTTTTTGATTCTGAAGAAAGAGTTTTGAAAGCAAGAATAGTTATGGAAAATGCAGATTTGAAATTTAAGCCCGAAATGTCCATGACCATCAAACTAAAAAACAATACAGAAAATACCCATGTGTCAATTCCGGTAAACGCACTCATTTTCGATGACGATAAATACTATGTAATCGTTGAAGAATCCAAAGAAAATTTCAAAGTTAAAGAAGTTCAACTTCAAGGTCACAACGAAGAAACCGCATATATCCTTTCCGGTCTTTCCGAAGGAGAAAATGTTGTAGTTAACAATCAATTACTAATTTATTCAGCTTTAAAAAACAAATAACAAAACATGCATAAGTTTGTTGAAAAATGTATTGCCTTTTCATTAAGGAATCACATACTAATACTATTTCTTAGCGTACTCTTATTTATCGGCGGAATTGTATGTTATCTAAACACACCTATTGAGGCCTATCCCGACGTAACTAACACAAGAGTACGAATTATAACCCAATGGCCGGGAAGAAGTGCAGAAGAAATTGAAAAATTTGTTACACTTCCTATAATGAAGGAAATGAATACCATTCCCAGAAAAACGGAGGTACGTTCTACTTCTCTTTTTGGTCTTTCGGTGGTAACCGTAATTTTTGAAGATGGAGTAGATGATTTCTTTGCTCAGCAATATGCTTCAAATCGTATGCAGGATATGGATCTTCCGGAAGGAGCCGATCCATCTATAGAACCGCCTTCAGGTGCTACCGGTGAAATATACCGTTATACTATTAAAAGTGACCTTCCTGTTCGCGAAATTTCTGCTCTTAACGAATGGGTTGTAGAGCGTGAGCTCTTATCGGTTCCCGGAGTAGCCAGTATTGTAAGTTTCGGTGGAGAAGAAAAATGTTATGAAATAAAAGTAAATCCTACAGAATTAGCTAATTACGGACTTTCGCCTTTGGAGGTTTATGAAGCTATTTCAAAAAGTAATATAAATGTAGGCGGAGATGTTATACAAAAAGGAAGTCAAGCCTATGTAGTACGCGGAGTTGGCTTACTGGACAATATCAAAGACATTGAAAATATACTTATTGAAGTAAAAGGTAGCACTCCTATACGAGTAAAACAAGTTGCCAACGTTTCTGTTTCTTCAAAACCACGTTTGGGACAAGTAGGGTTGGATGATAGAGATGATGTCGTTCAGGGTATTGTGGTAATGTTGAGAGGACAAAATCCGGGAGATGTGATTAAAAATTTAAAGGTTAAAATAGCCGATTTAAATGATCGTATATTACCAGAAAATTTAAAAATCGTACCTTTTTTAGATCGAACAACCTTAGTAGATGCTACTGTCCATACCGTAATGAAAAACCTGATCGAGGGTATTGTGTTGGTTTCCATTGTAGTATTTATTTTCCTGTTTAACTGGAGAACCACCTTGATTGTGGCTACGGTTATTCCGCTTTCTTTCTTATTTGCCATTATTATGCTTCGAATACAAGGACTTCCGGCGAACCTTATTTCAATGGGAGCGCTAGACTTTGGATTGTTGCTCGAGGGAACATTGGTTATTGTTGAAATCATATTTGTCTCGATGGTAAAGAGAACGGAAGAGTTGGGAGGAGAACGATTTATAAGATCGTCCAAAGGGGGATTAATTAAAAAAAGTGCCGGAGGAGTTGCTTCTCACATATTTTTTGCTCAGATAATTTTGGTCGTTGCCTTATTTCCTATCTTTTCATTTCAAAAAGTGGAAGGTAAAATGTTTTCACCGTTGGCATTTACTTTAGGATATGCTTTAATGGGATCATTAATTTTATCTCTTACCTATGTTCCGGTTATGTGTAAAATTTTGCTTACCAAACCGGTTAAAGAAAAATCAAATGCAATTAGCAGATTCTTTTCCTCCCATTTATATAAAATTTTTCTATTTGCATCCCGTCATCGTAAAGGAAGTATTATAACCTTCTGTATACTGTTAGTGCTTTGCATCGTAAGATTTAGTTTTTGGGGTACGGAATTTATACCCAGTATGAACGAAGGAGCAATTTATATACGTGCTACCTTACCCAACAGTATTAATTTGGACGAATCAGTTAAAATCACTCAACAAATGAAAAAGAAGTTGAGGAGTTTTGATGAAGTACAATTTGTCTTGTCACAGACCGGACGTCCGAATGACGGAACAGACCCAACCGGGTTTTTTAACATAGAATTCCATGCCCAGTTGAAGCCCGAAAATCAATGGAAGAAAAAAGTTAAAAAAGAAGAACTTATCCGAGAAATGAAAGATTCTTTAGATATTTATCCCGGAACAGTTTTCGGCTTTAGCCAACCCATACAAGATAATGTTGAAGAATATGTAGCAGGAGTAAAAAGTTCCTTAGTAATTAAAATATACGGGGATGATCTACAAAAGTTGGAACAAATGGCAGATCATGCAGCTTCTATCATACAAAAAGTGAAAGGAGTAGAAGATGTGAATGTGTTCCGAAGCATCGGTTTACCTGAATTACAAATCCGTTTATCCGAAGATCGCATGGCCCGTTATGCGGTATCTATGGCAGATGCTCAAGCAGTAGTGGAAATGGCAATAGGAGGTAAAGCTGCCACCCAGTTTTATGAAGGCGAAAAAATATTTGATGTCAGAGTACGATTTCAAAAAGAATACAGAGATAATGAAGATAAGATCGGAGAAATTCTAATACCTACCATGGATGGAAAACATGTTCCGTTAAAAGAAATTGCCGATATCAAATTTGTAACCGGCCCGACGTTTATCTATAGAGATGGAAGCAGCAGGTACATCGGAGTTGGGTTTAGTGTTCGCGACCGTGATTTAGGTTCTACTATCAAAGAAGCCCAAGAAAAAGTAAATAAAGAGGTCAAACTAGGTCGAGGAAATCGCATGGTTTGGGCAGGAGAATTTGAAAGCCAACAAAGAGCAACACAACGATTGATGATTATTGTTCCTTGTGCCTTATTATTGATCTTATTTTTACTCTATATGAATTTTAGGACCATCAAAGACACTTTAATTGCAGCAAGCGCCATGCCTTATGCCTTTATCGGTGGTTTTATTTCCCTGTGGATAACCGGTACCACTTTTGGAATTTCTGCAGGAATAGGATTTATTATACTCTTTGGAATTACCGCTATTGACAGCATTTTGTTGATTGCATTGATGAAGAAAAAGATGAATTCAACCGGAAATTTAAGATTAGCCATAGATAGTGCAGTTAAAAGCAGGATACGTCCGGTGTTGATGATAGCCCTTATGGGATCGATGGGATTATTACCGGCCGCCATGTCCAATGGAATGGGTTCTGAAGTTCAAAAGCCTTTGGCAATTATGATAGTTGGGGGTATAATCACCTGTATGCTTTTATCATTTACTATTTTACCGCAAGTTTTTTATTTTGCTTACCGCAAGAAAAGAAAAATTAAATCATAAAATAGTAACTTTATAAAGCAAAAAGTAAAATATGGAGTTGTTGTTGGTAGAAGATAATAAAAAAATCAGTGAGTTCATGATCAAAGGATTAGAAGAAAGCGGTTTTTCAGTCACTTTGGTTGAGAACGGTGTGGATGCAAGAAGTCGTTTAAATGATACCAATTGGAATATGATCTTATTGGATATTATGCTGCCTGATATTGATGGAATGGAGTTGTTGCAGTATATCCGCTATAAAAAAATAACCACTCCTGTTTTAGTAATCAGTGCTTTAGGAGATCCCGATGATAAAGTAAAAGCCCTTAGTTACGGTGCCGATGATTATCTGACCAAGCCTTTTCATTTTAAAGAACTCGTAGCACGAATTCATGCATTGGACAGAAGAAGGAAAATGAATTATGATTCTTCTTCCAATGTATTGGTATGCGGAGATTTAAAAATGTATTTGGATGAGCATAAAATTCTAAGAGGAGATACAGAAATAGTTCTAACCCATCTTGAATTTAAATTATTAAAATTCTTAATGGAAAATAAAAATAAAGTTGTTTCAAGAACCCAAATTCTAACCAGTGTTTGGGGAATTAACCATGATATAAACACCAATATAGTAGAAGTATATATTTCTTATTTACGAAATAAAATTGATGGCGAGTTTGAAACAAAAATCATAGAAACCATAAAAGGAAGGGGATATCGTATTAAATCTTTATTAGCTGAATAATGAAAATACAGACAAGATTAAGTTTACTAAGCTCCGGTTTTTGGGGAATTGTCTTTATTGCCGTAGCGCTTCTGATATTCAGCTTCTACAAAAGGAGCATTGAAAACTCCGTTTACAGGAATTTACAAAAGACCGCTCAAATTATCGGCTATTACTTTTTTGAAGAAGATGAAATAAGCGCAAAAGAATTTCAAAAAATAAAAAAGCAATACGAAAAAATAAACAATCCCTACTTTGAAATTTACGACGATCTGAATCAATTAAAATATGGAAATATACAAGATGTTCCCGAATCGGTAATTAATGAAATACGCTATCAAAAGAAATTGTCCTTTACCACCGATAACTTTTTATGTTATGGAATGTATTATAATGACAACGAAGGTAATTTCGTAATCATTGCTAAGGAAAATAAACAGGATGTGTATCAATACATCAATCCCCTTATAGGAATATTAGTATCCGCCTTTATTTTCGGGTTATTGGCTACCATATTGCTAAACCGTTGGATAGCCCATATAGCCTATCGTCCCATAAGAGAAGCCATTAACCAAGTAAAACAAATGACTCCGGGCGATTCCATGGAATTGAAGACGAGCCGAAATACAGTTAAAGACGAATTGTACGATCTTACTGAAACCTTTAATGAATTGCTAAAAAAAATTTCCGATTCAATTAAAATACAACAAAATTTTGTGAGCTATGTTTCTCACGAATTCAAAACACCTTTGGCGGCAATTCAAGGAAATTTGGAGGTATTTTCCATGAAAAACCGTTCACACGAAGAATATCAAGCCTTATCCCAAACATTGATGGAGGAAATAGAACGGCTTCAAGAAATATTAGATATTTTGCTCATTGTTTCCGATTTGCGAAAAAATACAGACATATCAGAACAAATACGTATTGACGAACTCATATTTGAAATTATTAAACGGGTTTCAGATAAATATTCCGACTGCAGTGAGATCATAGATTATACTTTAGATGTTACTTCGGAAAATATAGAGTTGCTTTACATTAATATAGATAAAACACAATTATTTATAGCCTTGTTCAATTTAATTGAAAATGCGGTTAAATTCTCACAAAGAAAATTAGTACGTATTCAACTGTATGAACGTGAAGGAAAATTACATCTTTTGATACAAGATCATGGGATTGGAATTCCCAAAATGCAATTAAGCCAAATAAGTCGTCCGTTTTATCGAGCCCCAAATGCTGAAAAAGTATCTGGATCGGGGATAGGGCTTTCCATTGCCCTTCGTATTTTAGAAAAAAACCATATAGAATATACCATAGAATCCGAAGAAAATAAAGGAACTAAAATTACCTTAACTTTTTTCGGCATGAATCAGGAGTAAATTTACACTCATATTTGTTTTAGCTGTTTATTGTTAAGTAAAATTAGTATCATTTAAATACTAATTCACTTAGCTGGAAAAGGTGAATTTTAAGTAATTCACCTTTTCATTTTTTAACAATAGAATCTTTCCAAAAAAAGATATTTTTAATAATTACAAAAAGCAAAGTGAGTTAGTAAACTTTCATAATTTAAAATTTTTAAAGGAGCATCTTAATTAAATCCTTATTTTTGAGCTGATTTAATCAATATAACCAAGAAGATAAAATGAATACGTATCAAAATCCGTTGGAAAGCCGCTATTGCAGTGATGAAATGTTGTACAATTTTTCTCCTGAAAAAAAATTTACTACTTGGAGAAAATTATGGTTAGCCCTGGCTGAAATACAAAAAGAGCTTGGTTTAGATATTTCAGATGAGCAAATAAAAGAGCTTAGAGAGCAAGTATCGAAAATAGATTTTAAGAAAGCAGACGAATACGAAAAAAAATTTCGTCATGATGTTATGGCCCATGTACATGCATATGGAGATGCAGCACCGGCAGCACGTCCCATTATTCATTTAGGGGCAACTTCTGCCTTTGTAGGGGATAATACGGATCTTATCCAAATACGTGACGGTTTCGAACTGGTGAAGAAAAAATTGATTAATGTAATTAAAGGATTGCATTCGTTTGCACTTAAGTATAAAGACCATCCCACCTTAGGGTTTACTCATTTTCAACCGGCGCAATTAACAACGATTGGTAAACGAGCTACTCTTTGGTTGCAATCGGTTTTATTAGATTTGGAAGATTTAGAATATCGTTTGGAAACGTTGCGCTTCAGAGGAGTTAAAGGTACTACCGGAACGGCTGCCAGTTTTAAAGAATTGTTTGACGGGGACTTTTCAAAAGTAAAGGAATTGGACCGGAAATTATCAGAACGTTTCGGCTTTAAAAAAGTTTTTAAAGTAAGTGGACAAACTTATGATCGAAAGATAGATGCTCAGGCACTAGAAGTACTTTCCAATATTGCACAATCTGCACATAAGTTTACGAATGATTTGCGCTTGTTGCAAAGCTTAAAAGAAATAGAAGAACCGTTTGAAAAGAATCAGATAGGTTCCAGCGCCATGGCTTATAAGCGTAATCCGATGCGATCTGAAAGAATTGCTTCATTAGCTAAATTCGTGATCTCTTTAGCAACTTCTCCTGCAATGGTTGCGTCCACTCAATGGTTTGAAAGAACATTAGACGATTCCGCAAATAAAAGATTGAGCATACCTCAAGCATTTTTAGCCATAGATGCCATCTTATTAATCTGGAATAATATCCTGGACGGATTGGTCGTATATCCTAAAATGATTGAAAAGCATATTAATGAAGAACTGCCCTTTATGGCAACCGAATACATCATTATGGAAGGAGTTAAAAACGGAGGAGACCGGCAGGAACTTCATGAAATCATTCGTCAACATTCTATGGAAGCAGCCAAAAAAGTAAAAATGGAAGGAAAGCCGAATGATTTAATCGAGCGAATTATCAAGGATGAAAAAATAAATATTGACAAAGAAAAATTGATGAAATTGATTAACCCATCCAATTTCATTGGCTTTGCTCCGGAACAAACAGAAGAGTTTTTAGATCAGGAAGTAAATCCTATTTTACTAAAATATGAACATCTACTAGGAATAAATTCCGATCTTAGAGTCTAAAAATATATACTGAAATTACCACTGTGGCAGTTCTGATTGTTTAAACTAATTTAAACTAAACATAAACTAAATATTAATTCGATTTGCCGATTAAATGGCAAAGTTACGATCTTCTTGCCCGGTGGTTTTCAGTATAGAGTGTATTTTAATTCGGTTTTGTTATCTAGGGTATCCGGTTTCTTTATAAAATTCTTCCAAAAATTTAAGCATAAATAAATGCCTTTCTTCAGCCATTTCTTTAGCAATATCGGTATTCATCAAGTCTTTCAGCTTCAATAGCTTTTCATAAAAATGATTGATCGTACATGAGGTACTTTTTTGATAAGAAGCACTTTCCGTATATTCGGTCGGTTTTTCGTTCGGATCAAACAATTCTCGACCTTTGGTACCACCATAAGCAAATGCTCGGGCTATTCCTACAGCACCTATTGCATCCAATCGATCGGCATCTTGAACAATTTTTGCTTCAAGTGAAGTAGGAGGGGGATTATGTCCGCCCTTATAAGAAACTTCGTTAATAATTTTAATGATATCTTCAACGAAACTTTTCGGATATGATAAAGAAGACAGTAATGGAAATACGAGTTCTTCAGTACGGTCCGTTCCATTATGGAGTTTATAATCTCCGACATCGTGAAGCCAGGCTGCCAATAAAACTTTAGAACGATCAGCCTTTTCGTGAAGGAGAATATTTTGGGCGTTGGTTACTACTCGCTCAATATGCCAATAATCATGTCCACTTTTATCCGAAGAATGTTTATTTTTTATATAATCCCGAATGATTGATATTGCTTGGTCTAATTCCATGCTTAAATATAGAATTTTAATAAGAATTATATAAATATAAGTTCAAAAATTTAACAGCCCTTTTATTATATTAAAGGGGTATAAAGATATTGAATAGGACTATACAACTTCAATTGAAAGTATTGAAATGGAAGGATAAAAAAGAAAAAGCCCCTTTATAAAAAACAGGGGCTTGTATTATTTTTAATATGGTAAATGTAAGTAGATAACTATTCGCTATATACACCCATATTTATAAATTTATTTTGTCTGTGTTCCACCAACTCATCAGGAGACATTTTAGAAAGCTCATTATAGGCCTCTAAAACTTGATTTTTTAAAGACATAAAGGCTCCTTCCGGGTTGTAATGAGCACCGCCAAGGGGCTCCTTAATTATTCCGTCAATAATGCCTAATTCCAAAGAATTTTTAGGGGTTAAACGAAGATTTTCGGCAGCAACTTCTTTGTATTCCCAGCTTCTGAATAAAATTGAGGAACAACTTTCCGGGGAAATTACGGAATACCAAGTATTTTCCATCATGTAAACCTTATTTCCTACACCGATTCCCAACGCACCGCCACTGGCACCTTCACCAATAACTACGCAAATAATCGGAACTTTAATTTGGCACATCTGAGCGATATTATACGCGATGGCTTCTCCTTGTCCTCTTTCTTCGGCATCTAGTCCCGGATAGGCTCCCGGAGTGTCTATTAAGGTAAGAATAGGAATGTTAAACTTTTCAGCAACCCTCATCAAGCGTAACGCTTTTCGGTAACCGTCTGGATTGGGCATACCAAAACGACGGTATTGTCTTTCTTTGGTATTTTTACCTTTTTGTTGACCGATAATCATAAAAGTTTTACCGTCAATTCTTCCCAATCCCCCGATCATGGCTTTATCATCGCCATAGTTGCGGTCTCCGTGTAATTCAATAAACGTATTATCAGTGATGGCACTGCAATAGTCTAACGAATAAGGACGAGAGGGATGTCTGGATAATTGTACGGTTTGCCAAGGGGTAAGGTTATCGTATATTTGATGTTTGGTTTGTTCGATTTTCTTTTCGATTTCTTTGCAAGTAGAATTGATATCTACTCCACTTTCATTACCAAGCTCGATCCATTTTTTAAGCTGGTCTTCTAATTCTTTTATAGGCAATTCAAAATCTAAATATTCCATTTTATGAGTATTAGTGACTAATATACTAACTTTTAAATAAATCAAATTAAATTCTCATTTTTGAAACTACTTAGAAATGGTATTTTCAAAAATAAATTTCCAATGAATTATAAATCCAAAATTCCTTCAGGTAAAGTCATTGAAATGTATTGATCATTTCTGTTTACTTCAATAATCCAATCATTAATAACGGGAATGTAAATAAATTTATTATTTTTCGATAGTTTTATAATAAAAAGAGCTTGTGCGCTGTTATCGTTTATTTCAGTAATTTCTCCAATCTTTTGTAGGTTTTCGTCTACTAAAGAAAAGTGTATAACTTCATGATAATAAAATTGTTTTCCTTTTAATTTAGGTAATGTATTTAAAGGAAGGTACAGCTGCGTTCCTATTAAGTCTTGTGAATTGATAGAAGTATCTTCAAATTTTACACGTAATGAATCTTTATTATAGAGTTGACATTCATTTAGAAAAAAAGGAACCGGCATTTCATTGATATTAATAAATACCGATTCCAAATTATTGTAAGCCTCCGGTTCATCTGTGTCTAGTTTAACAATCAGATGACCTTTCAGACCATGAGTTTTAGTGATTGTGCCTAGGTAGTAACAATCTTCCAATTGCATGAATCTAAATTAGGCTTTAGGTTCTTCATTAGTTTCAGCCTGAGCATCCGTAGCTGCTTCATCTTCTGCGATGATTGCTTCTACTACTTCCTCTGCATCGTTAGCTTCTGCTTCTTCTGCTTTTTGTTGAGCAGCGATACGGCTTTCATTTACTTTTCTTTCAGCTTCAAGCTTTTCTTTTTTCGCTTGTTGCTTAGAAGAAGCCAATTTGTCTTTTTTCGCTTGAATAGCTTTTTCTTTGTCTTCCAACCAAGCTTGGAATTTTTTCTCTGCTTCTTCAGCCGAAAAAGCTCCTTTTTTAACCCCTCCGTTCAAATGCTTTTTTAATAAAGCACCTTTGTAAGAAAGGATAGATTTTGCTGTATCTGATGGTTGAGCTCCTTTTTCTAACCAGCTCACTGCTCTGTCAACATTTAATTCAATGGTTGCAGGGTTGGTCGTAGGAACGTAAATTCCTAATTTTTCGATGTTTTTACCATCTCTTTTAGCTCTAGAATCTGCTACAACAATGTGAAAAACCGGTTTTCCTTTTTTACCGTGTCTTTGTAATCTAATTTTTACTGCCATAATTTTTTATTTTGGGATCCCGTCCCGTTATTAGTTAAGTTTGCAAATATACTACTTGTTTTACTATTGCTGCAAATTTTTGTATACAAATTAATGTTTTATACTCTTAGTTTTTCTTGGAAAAATGAGCATCCCAGCCTTGAGCATTCAACGGAATGCGCTGTGTATTTCCTTTGGTTATCAAAACATTTTCAACCGTTTCGGTAGCATGACCGATAATGGTGAAGTTAGGATTATGTTTGATCTTATCATGATCTTCAATAGGAATGGTAAATAAAATTTCATAATCTTCTCCCCCGTTTAGTACCCCTGTTACGGGATTGATACCGAATTCTTCCGCTGTAGTAATTACCTGGCTGTCCATCGGGATTTTTTCTTCATAAATGGAGAAGCCAACGTTACTTTGTTGGGAAAGATGAATGATTTCAGAGGCCAACCCGTCGGAAATATCGATCATAGACGTAGGATGTACGTCCATTTCTTTAAGTAACGCTTTAATTTCCGTACGTGCTTCAGGTTTTAATTGCCTTTCCAAAATATAAGTATATCCCGATAAATCCGGTTGAAGGTTTGGGTTAACTTTAAAAACCGAATTTTCACGTTCCAATACTTGTAATCCGAAGTAAGCACCGCCCAAATCACCGCTGACAACCAAAAGGTCATTGGGTTTTGCTCCTTTTCGGTAGACAATCTCGTCTTTATGAGCATAACCCACGGTAGAAATATTTATTACCAATCCCAGGTTGGATGAAGTGGTATCTCCTCCGACTAAATCTATAGAATAGTGTTTACACGCCAGGTGGATGCCGGTGTATATTTCTTCCAATGCTTCAACCGGAAAACGATTAGAAACGGCTATGGAAATCAGTATTTGTTCCGGAACAGCATTCATGGCAACCAAATCGCTGAGTCCGATAACTACAGACTTATAACCTAGATGTTTTAAAGGGGTATAAGCCAAATTGAAATGAATATTTTCCAATAGCATATCGGTTGAAACTAAAACTTTTTTATCTTTTGGATTCAACACGGCGGCATCGTCTCCAACTCCTTGTAGAGTAGAGGGATGTTTGGGTTTGAAATTTTGAGTAAGATGTTCGATCAGTCCAAATTCACCATATTCTGAAATTGAAGTTTTATATGGGTTCTTATTATCAAGCATACTGCGGATATCTATTAATTTATTTTGAATTCGATTTTCGAATTTACGGCTTTTTCGGGTATATGCCTTATTATTTGTATTGCGATCCGTAATTTTTTCGATTTTTTACTAAATAGTAGGAGTGTAATTAAAATATTTTACAAGGATTGAATAATATAAAGTTTTTTTAGAAAAAAAATCCATACAGATTCAAAGATTAATTTTTAAGGCGGTTACCCATAACAAAAACAACACTCCAATCCCCGTAATTCCATAAACTACAACAAGATAGCCCATACTTATTTTCAAAGAAACCCTGAAACCAACCCATAACTTTGTTCAGACAACCCAACAGCATCTTTGTGATGATCAACAAGTTAAAGTAAAAATAACCGTAAAAGTTATAAATTCTGATAAAAAAATCTTTATCTTAGCCGAATAATTTTCACAAAGCCTAACTTATGAATATAACGTCTCGTTGTTTCGTGTATAGTTTATTTAGTGTAAATCGGAAACTTATTCCTATGGAATTTTTCCGCTTGTAAATCCGTAAAAATAAAAAAGTAAAGAGAATTTTTTTTAATTGCTTTACTCCCACTAACTCAACCTTAAAAAAAACTAACTCCATGCCCGATAAAAAACCCGATCATTTAGCCTTAGTAGTAGAAGGAGCTTGCGTAAGCTGCAACCGAGGAAGCATTCCCGAATGTATTTTAAAAGTAAAGCATAAGGACGATGACAAGTACCTGGCCAACCAAAAGAAAATAGCCACCTGGCTGGAAGATGACCAAGACCACATGAATTTTGGATTGTGTAACCGAAGCAGTCCCCAGCCGGTCTGCACCCCTCAAATTTCATGGAAAGATTATTATCAAAACGCCGAATTCGGCAAACAAAAACCACTGACGGAAGCTTCCTACGGGGAGTGTAAGTATAAGGGGAAAATCACCATAAAAAACCACGGCCAAAGGGTCAAACTATCGGCTAAAATTTTTAAAAAACACCTCAGGGAATCGTATGATCTCTTTATGATAAGTCCGAAGGTTGCGGCTTCATTAGGAAATACCATTCCTTCGGTAAGCAAAATAGATTTGGTTTCTTCAAGCGTCCCCAAGCAAACAATCCCTTCCCACCGAGAAGTGTGCTTTGAAATAGGCGGAGCGGTTAAAACAATAACCCTTCAGGCCACGGTAAGGGAAAAAGACGATGCCAGCCTGGTCAATTGGGCCTACTACAAAGGAGATACTCAAAAAGACCGAATAAAAACCTATCTGGAATACGGAAGCACACACCAAGTAAATCTGGAAGAGTTACCTGAAGGCAAGACCACCATCTTCGGATACGGAAAGGTTCCCATCGGCGATTCTACCAAAATAATCATCCATCGCAAAGCAA
>NZ_WINV01000014.1:0-1803 GCF_009827835.1 Apibacter sp. B2912 | reverse complement strand
TAAGTTGAATCAATCCTCTCCCTTTATAAAAGGAAGTACTGGATTTATATTTACTCGGTTTTTCTTGCGATAATTTAAAAAATCCCGTCTCTGCATTTACTTGAGCCAAAAAAGTAATCTTTTTTGAATACCAATATTTATATTATATCTGAGCCTTTACGTGTACCTTGCTTGAATTATTCCGGAGTCTCCTTATCAGTAAATTCTTCCGCATAAGCTACCATTTCTTCTAAATGGGGTAAATTATAGTAATTGTTTTCTATAAAGGTGTTTTTTAAATCATACCAAGGCTCCAAATCATCTATTAATGAGGCGTGATATGAGCCTAAAATATTTCCCCTGCGCCATCTTACTGTTTTTGATAAATGATATTTCCTAAATAGAGGATCACAGGTATTGGCCATATACCCTATTATTTTATAACTATACCCTTTTTGCACTTTAGTTAAATCACTTTTATCTAACTCTCTTAATAGATATAATGTACTTGATATTAAATCTATGGTATAAATGCCTTCATTTTCATTAGTTATATGTTCTATCGTTTTTAATATTCCTTCTCTGATATATAATTTATCATCCGTTTTAAAATTATCTACGAAAATTAAATTTCTAACCTCTTGCCCAAACTCATAACTTCTTGGATTACATCGATTATACAAACTATCTAAAACACTTTTATTAATTTTATCTTCCTTATCAAAATTGAAATTTAATAATAAGTCATGGGCCAATTCTTTTTCCCTTGAAAGTAAATATATCAAACCGGCTTTATCTCCATACATTAAGTATTTATTTAAGGTTATTACTTTCAAGTTTTGTTTAACCGAATACTCCTTTTTATCGATATTATTTATTTTTATTAAATCCTCCAGAAAAACCATGGGGGCTATTATTTTTCTTTCCTTATCTATAAATAAATTCCATCCAAACCTTGCAAACGTATATTTATACTGATCGAAAGTTAGATTCGTTTCTTTTGATATAATATGCTTTAATTCATCGTCAGAATATGCAACTCCCCTATTAATAGCAAAATGATAGGGATATAATGCAACTATTGTTTCTTTACTTTTATCCAGATCGATTCCAAAAAGATATTTTACACGTTCTCTGAATTCGGCATACTCCGGAAATTTATATCCGCTGTTAAACAGCGTTTTTTCAATTAAGGGTTGTTGTAAGTCTAAATCTTCCCGGGTGGCAACATACTCATTATCCGGAATATGATCTTCTACAAAAACCCGTTTTTGTAGTTCAATATGCTCGGCTATTTTTTTTAAATCTATATCATTATTCATAACGGGCTTATTTTCTGTCGGTTTTTCAATAGGTTTTGTTGTTGTTTCTTTATTTTCATTATTAACTTGTATTGCCGTTTTATTTTCTTGGCCTTGACAAGAAAATAAAACCAATACTGGTATACATGAGACCAATATCTTTCTCATAATTCTTTATTTTTTATTATTTTTTCTTTATTTCAAAGGTGTACCCTTGATCTTTCCACCGTATTTTTTTATCTGCCTTACTAAAGTGAACTTTAGGAGTATAAAAACGACAGGCTGTAAAGCTTTGCCTATTTTTAGTTAGAGGGTGATCGAGCAAATGGTAAGAATTTCTTAACCATTTAAGTTTAATAACCCCTCCCATAATTAATTTCGAACTCATTCCATAAGGAGTTTCAGAAGAACTGATCGCTTCAATGGTGGTAACTATTTCCAGGGTTTCTTCAACTTCTTTTCCTTCTTCATTTTTCCTTTTTATCTTTTTTTCTTCGTAATCGATAATTACTCCGGTATGACC
>NZ_WINV01000019.1:0-465 GCF_009827835.1 Apibacter sp. B2912 | reverse complement strand
GTTATCAGCCTTTTGAAACTGAAATTATTTACCAATCGTTAGATTATTTAACATTATGAAAAAAATAAAATTTTTCTTATTTTACTTACTTTGTTTATTATATTTAAATAACTGCTCCAATCAACCGCCAAAAATTTATCATTTGCAAAATACTTACTTAGCAAAATATTATGTAATTGATCATTTTAAAGATAATGAGCAATGTATAAAATATGTTTTTTCATTTTCAAAAAAGAATAATGGATATCTTCAAATATTAACGAATAAAAATATTTTTGAATTTGAGGATGGAATTGAATTTATAAAAGATACAACTAAGCAAAGGTTTAGTTTTTCAAGAAAAGATAATGGATTTCAAAATGAGTATATAATTGTTAATTTTCTTAAAAATATTCCAATCCAATTTCAAAATGAACAAGGAAAAGAAGTAAAACCATATGAGCCTCCTGTAATAAAAGTATCTGC
>NZ_WINV01000013.1:0-2573 GCF_009827835.1 Apibacter sp. B2912 | reverse complement strand
TGTTCAGATAAAGACTACTGAGTACGGCATAAAGCATACGGTTTGGGTACATACCGTGGGTATGGCTAAGGAAAAACTGACGGTGATCGTGTATAAAAAATTGGGGGCGGATGATTGGTTGGATTCTTATAACGAAAAGCAAAAGTCCTTTATGGTGGCAACACAGGCAAAAAGGTATGAGGCGGAGGTGGTGGGAACCGACGGCTTACTGTCGCTGGATTTTACCCCGGAGAGGGACTCGAACGTTCCGAGCCCTCAGGTGTTCTATATCGCTGTTTTTAAGGAGGAAAAGGATGCAAACGATGCAACGGTTTGGGTGGAATTGGAATCTCAGCTGAAGACGGTAAACAGGGATTCGTATGAAAAGGTTTTTAATGAGGAGTATTCGCAGGTGGGCATAGCCATGCCCACTTTGGAGGAAGGGCAAACTCCTATCGCGGAACAATTAAAAAAGGTGGAATCTGGTTTTTTCCATTTTTTTAATCCGCTGTATGTTTCTGATCTGGGAAATCTTGAAGATTTATCTTCTGTTTCTTTGGTTACCGTGGCCAGGGGGAAGAATTTGATGAAAAAACGTAATTGTTATTGTCATCGAGATTTTACCGAAGAAGAAATGGAACAATTGCTGATTCATATGAACGGGAATACGAAACTGTGGACCGACGGATTGATTAATGACAACAGCGTAAAAAGTTTAACTAGGGAATTAAATCAAATGTTTCGCAGGTATGGTATTAATTCTTGCATACAAAAAATTACTTTTTTGGCTCAAGTAAATGCGGAAACGGGATTTTTTAAATTATCGCAAGAAAAACCGAGTAAATATAAATCCAGTACTTCCTTTTATAAAGGGAGAGGATTGATACAACTTACCGGTAATTTAAATAAGGAAGGAACTGCTTACGATGATCCCGGACCTTATAAATTTTATGGATCTTATTTAGTAAAACAAGGTTATCTGAAAAAAGAAGAGGAAGGAATATTTATCAGCGATCCTGATTTGATATCCAAAGATCTACATTATGCCATAGACAGTGCCGGTTGGGAATGGTGTATTGAAAAAAAGGCACTTTCATATATAAGAGATTATGGTGATAAAGAAAAAAATGCGTACGCTAAATGGAAACGAGATACATTTCCAAAAGGAGTGGGAAAATCATTAAATGATATTGCATTAGCTTATGAAGAAACTATAGAGGAAGAAAAATACTTTTGGTTTCAATCTAAGATATTAAATGGGTATCCGCTTACACATAAAGATAAACCCGATCCGCATGGTTGGGAAAAGCGTAAAGAAGGACTTATAAAGTTAAAAACATGGTTTAAATACGATAAGGCTGTTTGTAGGGGAGAGAAAGAAATCAACTATAATAAAATATTAGATAATCCAATGCTTAATTATGTAAAAGTAGCTGGAAGCTTTATAGGAATAGAAGAAGGTAATAATTCAATAATAGCAAACTTTTTTACTGAAATAGGACATAAGGGATATACAGATAAAACTGCCTGGTGTGCAGCTTTTGTTAATTATTGCTTGAAAATAGGTAATCCAGAAATACCAAGAAAAGATGCTTTAAATGCTGTTTCTTTTTCATATTCTGGTTATGAGGAAGTAGATATACCATTTTATGGATCTTTTATGGTTTGGGCTAAAAATGGAACCTTTTATAAAGTTGGAAGCCAAGGTCACGTTGCTATAGTAGTAGGTAAAGTTGGAAATGCTTACGCACAATTAGGAGGAAATCAGGCAAAACCAGGAAAACAAGAAGGAACTACTGTGAATGTAGTTTTAAGACAAAGAGATCCAAAAGTAAAATATTTCCATCCAAAACAAGTTCCAAAAATAGAATTGGGAGAACCATTATTTACTCCAGCAACTAAAACAGCTGGTAAAGAATCATTGAATTCAACAAGATAATTAAAAAGTAAAATTATGAGAAAAATAACAAACTATTTGTTTAGTCTAATTTTAAGCATACAAGGATGTTCTCAAAATAAGCAAAATCAAACAAATATTAATATAGAAAATGATAATATGGTAAAAGAAACGTTAATGTCTCAATTAAAAGATGGTGATAGTACCCCATTAGGTGATGAATATGAATCCCACAATTATTCTCAAAAAGATTTAGATGCCACAATTAATATAATAAATAAAATTTTAGTATCTCAAGGCTATACATTTCCAACACAACTTGAATTTAACCATAAAATTAAATTAATATTAAATAGGATAATAGATAATAAGTCAGATAAAAAATATTTATATGTAGATTTATATGATAAATGTAATAGAGATGAAATTTATAGTAGAAATCCTATTTACAATGGTATTTTTATAGTAAAAAATAATTATTTCATTACTAGTCTATATGCAATACCAGAACTTATAGATTATCAAAAAGAATATCCTGAAACAAAATCAATTGAAGATAAAAAAATTATAAAATCAGATTCATATTGGACCGAGGAATTAGAAATTCCTCATTGGAAAGAAATAAAAAATTTATCCCAACGAAGGTATTTTAATAAACAGCGTTTAATTTCCCGAAACAAATACTTATTTAATGACG
>NZ_WINV01000012.1:0-2947 GCF_009827835.1 Apibacter sp. B2912 | reverse complement strand
AGTATTTATCAAATTATATGGCATCCTTTGCAATTAAAGAAGAAAAATTGACAATAGAACAAAAAGCAAAAATAGCAGCTCATTTATTGTATTGGGGAGAGCAATATAAATACGATAAACATTATGATTATAATCAAATGTTTATGACCAGATTCTATTACTATCATTTTGAAAGAGAGGCTTACGAAAAAGAATTTAAAAAGAATAATTATTACGGTTTACCTAAATTTAAAGAATGGTATGAAGCAGCAAAGAAAGAAAAAGATTATTTTAATGGAGGAGAAGGAATGGAAGATGATCCAAACCCTTATGATTACAGGCGTATAGCAGAACCAATAAAATAAAAAATATATTTAAATATAACAGGTTTAATTCAACAAACAATGTATAAAAGAAGATGATCATGTAAAATAAAAACACATTACAGTTTAAATTGAACTATTATATATATTAAAATAAAATTCTATGTCTATACGACATTTATGCTGTTATAACCAATTTTTTAAATATAGAGTTTATTATAAAATCCAAAAATAATCTCTAATAATATCTTTATAAATATTAATTCAGAGGAGGAAAATTATTTTAGGTTGCAATCTAAAATACTTAACGGATATTCGCCAGGTCATAAAGATAAACCCGATCCGCATGGATGGGATAAGCGCAAAGAAGGGCTTAGAAAGTTAAAAACATGGTTTAAATACGACAAAGCCATTTGTAAAGGGAATAAAGAGTTGGAGTTTATAAACAACAAAGGAAGAGCACCGTGGATGGAACTTGCAGAAAGTATAGCTAAAGAAATGAAAGGTTGTAAAGAAGGTAAAGAGCCCATGTACTCAAATGCTAAAAAGTATCTTAGATATTGTGATAATTTTAACGATCCTAAGGATGGGGAAAAGGGTCCTTGGTGTGCCGCTTTTATGAATTGGGTAATAGGACAGACTATAAATCCTAAGACAAATATGCCATATAACCATGCAAAATCAGCAGCCTCTTTAGCTCCTACAAAAGATGCAACAAAAAATAATTATAAGCAAATATCTGAACCTATTTATGGTTGTTTGGTTGTATACAAACATTCCAATGGCTCTAATGGGCATACGGGATTTTTAATGGGCAAAACGAAAGATGGAAGATATATTTTATTAGGAGGGAATCAAGATGATACAATACGATTCGATTCCTATGGAGAGATGATAGGAAATGTTAAAAAAATTCATGGATTTTATGTTCCTAAAGACTATGAGATAAAAGATCAAGACAAATTAACGGATAATGATATATATGAAAGTGCAGATGCATTAAATATAAAATTCGGAATTATAGCAGAACCATCAACAGGAAAAACAAATTAATTATAACTTATGAAAAAACAGATAATAAATATATTATTTCTACTGGGAAATATTTTAACTATTTCTTGTCAGGAAACCCCGAAAAACGAAACAGTACAAAAAAACAAAAAAGAAATTCAATCTATTGATACCCTTACTTTAAAAAAATCGGATACTATGTTGAATATAGAAGAAATTAAAAAGCATATAGAATTACAAAAAAGAATAGAATCGGATGAATTAGAGTTTGATGATCCGTATGAAATGAACTATAAAGATTTTATAATAGAAAGTCAGTTAATATATATTGGATTAAAACAAAATGGTTATAAAGATATATCTAAGGAAAAATTCTTAGACAAGTTAAAATTAATATTTAATATAGATTTAAATGCGACATGCATTAGAATAAATAAAGGAGATGATTATATCGTTTATTATGGTTCAATGATGGATGGAAAAAAAGAAACTTTGGAATACAATCAATTTGACTTGCCAATTATTACTAATAATATGTTTTTTGTCTTGAATAAACATATGTATATGAATATGAATCTATTAAAAGATTTAATCCAAATTAATCCCGATAATTCGTATAAAATAAAATTACCACAAGAAATAATCTCCCGAAACAAATACTTATTTACTGACGATAAAAGTCAGTTCCCATGGCTGATTACGCATGATGAATTTTTTATGCGCAGTTTGGTAACAGACTTTGGTTATACGGAAGATAAAAGACTATTGAAGTGGGCACTTGAAAACACCCATCTTCCATTTTTTCATACCTATGCTAAAGACGATGATTTGGAGGAATTGGGAAAACTATTGTGGACTAAAGATTGTAATGGAGAAATACGAGTTCATCAAAATACCTTAGATATTCTAAAAGAAATGTCCACTCCAAATGAAAATTTATATATTATGTATGTAGCTGAATATCTTTCAAATATAGAACATCTAAATGCTAACAAAGAATTAAGTGATGCACAAATAGCAAAAATAGCAGCCTATCTATTAACTTGGGGAGAACAATATAAATACGATAAACATTACGATTATAATCATATGTTTATGGGGTATTTTTGGAATTTTATGGATGATGGAACTTATGATAAGGAATTTAAAAAGAATAATTATTACGGTTTACCCAAATTTAAAGAGTGGTATGAAGCAGCGAAAAAAGAAGAAAATATATTTGAAGGTTATGAAAATTATTTAAATGATGAACCACAACCTTTAGATTATAAGCATAAAGCGAGACCGATAAAATAATAATCCCTTTTTAAATAAAATTTAAAATAAAGATAAATTTAACATAGTCACTTGTGCTCGAAAAGCACATTTTTTTGCACAATCTCGAGAAGAATCAGGCTTAGATTTGAAAGGAGCCTTGGAAGGTGAAAGTTTAAATTATGCTGCGGAAGATTTACCCAAACATTTTATTAACTTCAGCAGCACAGGAAAATTAGAGGGGCCTCCTAATGAATTAGCCTATCAATATGGAAGGACGGCTCAGCACCCGGCTAATCAAAGAAAAATAGCAGAAATAGCATACGGCAATCGTAAGGAATTAGGAAATAAAGGAGGAGAAGACGGCTGGAGATTTTAAG
>NZ_WINV01000011.1:0-5352 GCF_009827835.1 Apibacter sp. B2912 | reverse complement strand
CGTCATTAAATAAGTATTTGTTTCGGGAAATTAAACGCTGTTTATTAAAATACCTTCGTTGGGATAAATTTTTTATTTCTTTCCATCGTTCGATAGAAACCTTTTCATCATTAATTTTTTTTGTTAATGATATTGTATTTTCTATTTCAGCTATTTTAGAATATTCATTTTGATAGTTTACAATTTCTGGAACAAAATAAAACTTAGAAATAAAGTTACACTCTTTTATAATGTAAAAACCTTGAAATTCCCAATTTGGATATTTTATAAAAGTTTTATCACAAATATTATTTTGATTTATGTATATATATCTATTTTGTGTGGTGCTATCTAATTTTCTTCTAAATATAGTTTTAATTTTATTATTAAAATCTTTATTTGAAATAATTTTGTATCCATTTGAATCTAATATTTTTTTTCCAAAATGTACACTTACATCTAATTCCTCATTTGAAAATTCTTCTTTAGGAAGTTCTACTCCCGCACTTATTATATATTGATTTGCTCCATTTTCTAATTGTTTTTTTAAAACAATTTCTATAATATTATTCATATTATTAGGTATTTTCGACATGATATTTTGTTTTTCCTTTTCTTGACATCCAAAAAATAAAGGTAATAACAGAGTTATAAATTTAATTTTTTTCATTTTATTTTTATCTTGAATATTTCCAGAATTTTCTATATTTACATCATATTTAGGCAATTTTTTCTCATCATCTGAGATTATATATTTTTTAGGTTTCATGATTGCATAAATACTAGAATCTTTTTTACTCACAGAACCTAAACATATTTTTTGATGATTTTGTCTCTTATCTCCTTGATTCCCTCCTAAATATACATATTTAGATCCATCATTATTTTCTCCTACTATAAACGCAACATGAGAATAATTAAAAACTATTACTGCACCAATGAATGGTTCAGATATTTCTCCTTGTAACCATCCTTTAACTCCTCTTAACTTAGCCTTTGGACTATTTAATTCCGTATAAGCAAAAGCATATGTACATCCTTCTGGAATTATATTCAAGTACTCTGTTTGTTTAAAGCACCATGTAACAAATGCTGCGCACCAAGGATCATTATAATTCAACTTTGAATTAGATTCTTTAAAATATATACTAATTTTTTCTTTTAATGGACTTTGTTTTTCTATAAGTCCTTTATATTTATTATATTCTTCCCATGCAATATTTATCCATGGCGCCCTATTTCCTGTATCTAGTTTCAACTCTTTCTCTCCTCTACAAACAGCCTTGTCGTATTTAAACCATGCTTTTAACTTTCTAAGCCCTTCTTTGCGCTTTTCCCAACCATGCGGATCGGGTTTATCTTTATGTGTGAGCGGATACCCATTTAATATTTTTGATTGAAACCAAAAGTATTTTTCTTCCTCTATAGTTTCTTCATAGGCTAATGCAATATCATTTAATGATTTTCCCACTCCTTTTGGAAATGTATCTCGTTTCCATTTAGCGTACGCATTTTTTTCTTTATCACCATAATCTCTTATATATGAAAGTGCCTTTTTTTCAATACTCCATTCCCAACCGGCACTGTCTATGGCATAATGTAGATCTTTGGATATCAAATCAGGATCGCTGATAAATATTCCTTCCTCTTCTTTTTTCAGATAACCATTGTCTGCTAAATATTTTCCATACTTTTCATAAGGTCCGGGAACACTATAAGCGGTTCCATCCTTATTTAAATTACCGGTAAGTTGAATCAATCCTCTCCCTTTATAAAAGGAAGTACTGGATTTATATTTACTCGGTTTTTCTTGCGATAATTTAAAAAATCCTGTCTCTGCATTTACTTGAGCCAAAAAAGTTATCTTTTGAATACAAGAATTAATACCATACCTGCGAAACATTTGGTTTAATTCCCTAGTTAAACTTTTTACGCTGTTGTCATTAATCAATCCGTCGGTCCACAGTTTCGTATTCCCGTTCATATGGATCAGCAATTGTTCCATTTCTTCTTCGGTAAAATCTCGATGACAATAACAATTTTTTATTTTAATCTCATTGCTTCTTGTTTTTAAATAATATAATTATATATATTTATTTATGCTATTTTGATTAAATTAATTAAACTATTCATTGCTTTTTGCAACTTTTAAAGCTATATTTAGTGCTAATTTTAAATTAGGTAAATTATAAAAATTATTTTTCTTAAACTCGTTTAGCATTCTTGTCCAATCTTTTTCTGTAAATGGAACATTATTTATTTTTACTCCATTCTCTTCATATATTTTCTTTTCATAATATAGTATTCCCAGAATACTCCATTTACCTTTCGATTGAAGACCTACAGTACTATAATTATCTGATAATGGATCAAAAGTATTAGCCATATAGGCTATTATTTTGAAATATTGTTCTTCATTAAAATCTTTCCAATTGTCTCTTTTACTTAAATATAGTAATTGTGTAACATAATTTTTTTCTTCATTATTTGTGGTTTCCTCTATATATTTTAATATTCCTTCTCTAACTTCTAAATTACCTTCACAATCTTTTACAAATAAATTTTTCTTTATAAAATCTCTAGCTTTTTTATAGTTTTTTTCCATTACCCATTTTAATAGTTTTTTATCTTCTGTGTAACCAAATGTTGTAACTAAAGATTCCATAAAAAACTCATCATGCGTTACCAACCATGGAAACTGGCTTTTATCATCATTAAATAAATATTTGTTTCTTGATATTAAACGTTGTTTATTAAAATATCTTTCTTGCGGTAAATCATCAAAATCTTTCCACATCGACACTTCTATTTCACCATCTGCAGTATCAATCGTATATGAATTTTCTTCATATTTTAATACTTCAGGATATATTTTCTGATAATCTAAAATTGCAGGAAGAGGTTCAAATCGTGTAATAAAATTATGTTTTTTTGCTACATATACATAATCAAACCCCATATAGGTTGGATAATATTCTAAATCCTTATCGCATTTATCATATCTGTCTATTTTTAAATATGAATTTTCTGATTGATTGTCGATTATCCTTCCAAAAATCTTTTTTATTTTTTGATTAAAATCCTCCCTTTCAGGAGTTTTATATCCATTATTTTTTAAAATAGTGTCTTCAATTTGTACTAAGGCATCTAAATCTTCCTTTCCATATGTTTCCCCCCAATATTCTGAACTAGCACCTTCTTTAATTTGTTTTATTAGTACGTCTTTTATTTTAGATGTTTCCATTTTTTTTTCTTCTATTTTTTTGTTTGTCAGACTCACTTCTTTTTTTTCTTGACAATTCATTATTGCAAAAAGGGTGATTGTACTAATTAATAATAATTTGGTTTTCATATATTTTTTATCTTGAACTTTCTCCTTTACTGGTATCTTGAGTTTTTTGGTTTAATTTTTTATTTGCTTCATTGATAGTGGCATATTCATCATTTTTATTCAGTTTATCTTCTTCTTTAATAACGTATCCTTTAGGCTTAAAAAAACCTCTAAGTTTTTTATATATTTTTACTCCTTTTTCGGTATAAGAATAGAATGTGCTACCATCAAATTTATAATTAGGTGAAAGGGTTATCATGTTTCCTTGATTTCCCCCTAAACCAATATAGGTGTTTTTATCTAATAATCTTCCATATACTAAGGTTACATGTCCTGAACCTTTCATTTTTCCATTTGAATAACAATCTGAAAATACAGCTATGGCACCAAAGAACGCCTCACAAGGCTCTAATGTACTGTGATTGAAAAATATACTTGAACTAGCTGAATGAGGTGATTCAAATTTGGGCGTTGAATTTTCTAAGCACCAGGATACAAATGAGGCACACCATGCTATCTTACTACCACTACCTGAAAGTCCTCCTGCTTTGTGATATTCTCTTATTCTTTTGTCAATTGCTTTCTCATGTTTACCGCCGTAATTAATTATCTCTTGAATAGCGGTTTCCATCCATGGCGCCCTGCCTTCTGAAAAACTTAAAGGTTCGTCTACTTTCCCACATTCTGCTACTTTAAATAGGACTTTGGTTGAGTTTTCAACGGCTACGGATAATTTCCCTTCTTTTCCTCCTCTGTACCATACTTTTCTTTTATTTTTTGACAATTCTGTAGTTCCAGGATTTAAAATTTCAATAATATTCTCAACTATACCATCATCAGAAAATTTACCGGTTTCATCTGCTTGTAAAAACATTTTATCTTTATACCAGTCGGCCATTCCGGTTAGGGCAGCCTGATATGGGGTATAGCCTTTTTCATTAATTGCGGAAGTAAAAACATTAAAACCACTTTCGGGCGCTTGTTGATCTATTTGCTTTTGAATCTCACCGTAATTATATCTCCCGGTTATCTGAAGCAGTCCCCTTCCTTTAAATCTCCAGCCGTCTTCCCCTCCTTGGTTTCCTAATTCCTTACGATTGCCGTATGCTATTTCTGCTATTTTTCTTTGATTGGCTTGATGTTGGCTTGTCCTTCCATATTGGTAAGCTAATTTATTTGGTGGACTTTTTTTTTGTAATTCTGGAATTTCTCGAAAAGCTTTAAAATGTTTGGGTAAATCTTCCGCAGCATAATTTAAACTTTCTCCTTCTAAGGCTCCTTTCAAATCTAAGCCTGATTCTTCGCGAGATTGTGCAAAAAAATGTGCTTTTCGAGCACAAGTGTCTATGTTAAATTTATCTTTATACTTATTTAAAGCTTCTGCCAATTCTTCTAATATTTTAGTATCCTTTACCCCGCTATAAACCTGTTTTAATAAATCAACTGTAATATCTGCCTTGCATCTGGGACATTCGTGTGTATTGATCAAATTCTTCCCCCTGGCCACGGTAACCAAAGAAACAGAAGATAAATCTTCAAGATTTCCCAGATCAGAAACATAGAGCGGATTAAAAAAATGAAAAAAACCAGATTCCACCTTTTTTAATTGTTCCGCGGTAGGAGTTTGCCCTTCCTCCAAAGTGGGCATGGCAATGCCCACCTGCGAATACTCCTCATTAAAAACCTTTTCGTACGAATCCCTGTTTACCGTCTTCAGCTGAGATTCCAATTCCACCCAAACCGTTGCATCCTTTTCCTCCTTAAAAACAGCGATATAGAACACCTGAGGGCTCGGAACTATCGAGTCCCTCTCCGGGGTAAAATCCAGCGACAGTAAGCCGTCGGTCCCCACCACTTCTGCCTCATATCTCTTTGCCTGTGTTGCCACCATAAAGGACTTTTGCTTTTCGTTATAAGAATCCGCCCAATCATCCGCCCCCAATTTTTTATACACAACCACCGTCAGTTTTTCCTTAGCCATACCCACGGTATGTACCCAAACCGTATGCTTTATGCCGTACTCAGTAGTCTTTATCTGAACA
>NZ_WINV01000018.1:0-532 GCF_009827835.1 Apibacter sp. B2912 | reverse complement strand
TTATTGTTCCTTCATTTCCACAGCCGTTCTCTTTGTTTTCAAATAGGACTTTTATTTCTACTTTCTTTTCTCCTACAGGGGGTTCGTAATCGGTTAAAGTATTAGGTATTTGTCCTGATGTGTCTTCTACTCTGCCAATCTCTACTCCTTTGCTGTCTTGGAAAATCACTCGCATATCTTGTAAGAAGCTTTTTATTCTTGCTTCTTCTCCATTGGATGACAACATTGGATAAATCGAACTCCATAAATCTACTCGGGTTTTACTGCCTTGCGGTTCGTATTCACAGATGATCGGTTCGTCTTTTGCTACTTTTAAATATGGATATACGTAGAGTTTTACTTTCGATACTTCATCACAATAGTTGCCTTCTTCGTCTTTTACTCTTACATAGATTTCATCTACTAGGTATAATCCTTCTTTATATAGTTCTCTATTGGTATAGTTACTTATTTCAGGTTCGGTCAGGTGTGTATAAATCCCTTTTGCTTCATTTTTAAAGGCTTCTTTGGCATCTGATTCATTTCTGTAATA
>NZ_WINV01000027.1:0-271 GCF_009827835.1 Apibacter sp. B2912 | reverse complement strand
TCCTTCTACTACTAAGGCTAAATGATCGGGTTTTTTATCGGGCATGGAGTTAGTTTTTTTTAAGGTTGAGTTAGTGGGAGTAAAGGAATTAAAAAATTTCCTTTACGTTTTTTATTTTTACAGCTTCACAAGCGGAAAAATTCCATAGGAATTAGATTCCGATTTACACTAAATAAACTATACAAAAAACAACGAGACGTTATATTCATAAGTTAGGCTTTGTGAAAATTATTCGGCTAAGATAAAGATTTTTTTATCAGAATTTATAACT
>NZ_WINV01000010.1:0-5397 GCF_009827835.1 Apibacter sp. B2912 | reverse complement strand
AAAAAAAATTAAAAATTTTTTTTGAGGTTAAGTGGTTCGTATTCAGTATATTAGTAATAAATTAGCAAAAAAGATTAAAAAAAGATTACAAAAAAACTTGCGGGGAAAGAAAAAGTAGCTATCTTTGCACCCGCAAGTCAGGAACAACGAAAGAGAAAAACAGAAGATGAGGGGACCTGAGAAGCGCAAAAGATCGTTGAAATAAAAAGTTTTTTAAACAAAGCTTACGAAAGATAAAAAGTAGTAAAACACAACCTGGAAGAAAAGAGATTCTTTTGAGTTAGGGAAAAAGCCTTGAAATTGATAATAACAAAGAAATTACAATGGAGAGTTTGATCCTGGCTCAGGATGAACGCTAGCGGGAGGCCTAACACATGCAAGCCGAGGGGTATTTTGGAGCTTGCTTCAAGAGAGACCGGCGTACGGGTGCGTAACGCGTATGCAACTTACCTGTATCACTGGGATAGCCCGGGGAAACCCGGATTAATACCGGATAACATATCAGTCAGCATTGGTAGATATTAAAAGATTAATCGGATACAGATAGGCATGCGTAGGATTAGTTAGTTGGTAAGGTAACGGCTTACCAAGACGATGATCCTTAGGGGGCCTGAGAGGGTGAACCCCCACACTGGAACTGAGACACGGACCAGACTCCTACGGGAGGCAGCAGTGAGGAATATTGGACAATGGGTGAGAGCCTGATCCAGCCATCCCGCGTGAAGGACGACAGCCCTATGGGTTTTAAACTTCTTTTGTATGGGAATAAACCACATTACGTGTAATGTTCTGAAGGTACCATACGAATAAGCATCGGCTAACTCCGTGCCAGCAGCCGCGGTAATACGGAGGATGCGAGCGTTATCCGGATTTATTGGGTTTAAAGGGTCCGTAGGCGGGTTGATAAGTCAGCGGTGAAAACCTGCAGCTTAACTGTAGAACTGCCGTTGATACTGTTAATCTTGAATAGTATTGAAGTAGCTGGAATGTGTAGTGTAGCGGTGAAATGCATAGATATTACACAGAACCCCGATTGCGAAGGCAGGTTACTAAATACCGATTGACGCTGATGGACGAAAGCGTGGGGAGCGAACAGGATTAGATACCCTGGTAGTCCACGCCGTAAACGATGGATACTCGTTGTTGGGGATTAACCCTCAGTGACTAAGCGAAAGTAATAAGTATCCCACCTGGGGAGTACGACCGCAAGGTTGAAACTCAAAGGAATTGACGGGGGCCCGCACAAGCGGTGGAGCATGTGGTTTAATTCGATGATACGCGAGGAACCTTACCAGGGCTTAAATGGGAATTGACGTACTTAGAAATAAGTATTTCTACGGACAATTTTCAAGGTGCTGCATGGTTGTCGTCAGCTCGTGCCGTGAGGTGTCAGGTTAAGTCCTATAACGAGCGCAACCCTTATCATTAGTTGCCAGCGATTAAAGTCGGGAACTCTAATGAGACTGCCGGTGCAAACCGCGAGGAAGGTGGGGATGACGTCAAATCATCACGGCCCTTACGCCCTGGGCCACACACGTGCTACAATGGCCGGTACAGAGGGCAGCTACTGGGCAACCAGATGCGAATCTCAAAAGCCGGTCTCAGTTCGGATTGGAGTCTGCAACTCGACTCTATGAAGCTGGAATCGCTAGTAATCGCAGATCAGCCATGCTGCGGTGAATACGTTCCCGGGCCTTGTACACACCGCCCGTCAAGCCATGGAAGCTGGGGGTACCTGAAGTCGGTGACCGTAAAAGGAGCTGCCTAGGGTAAAACTAGTGACTGGGGCTAAGTCGTAACAAGGTAGCCGTACCGGAAGGTGCGGCTGGAACATCTCTTTTTTAGAGCAAAAAGTCAAAACAAGGAATAAAAACCCCAAAAGAAGCTGACAACTTCCAGGTGTTTCCTACTTAAACAAATAAAAGAGTAAGTAAAAAGTTAAAAAAACACAAGATATATAACACCCCTGAAAAGCCCCTGTAAGGAAAAGGTAAGACATAAGAAGAAGAGTAAAAGGAGCAACGAGGAAAATAGAAATCAATCAGTCTCATAGCTCAGCCGGTTAGAGCGCTACACTGATAATGTAGAGGTCGGCAGTTCGAGTCTGCCTGAGACTACAAAGGGAAACAAGGGGAATTAGCTCAGCTGGCTAGAGCGCCTGCCTTGCACGCAGGAGGTCAAGGGTTCGACTCCCTTATTCTCCACAAGGTTCTAAAAACGAAAGAAGTAGTAAAAAAGAACCAGTGTTATATACGGATCATTGACATTATTGGGATTTTATATAAAAAAATAAACCGAGCGGCCAATACAATTGGCTAAGGAAAAGAAATCGTTAAGGGCGTATGGCGGATGCCTAGGCTTCAAGAGGCGAAGAAAGACGTGGTAAGCTGCGAAAAGCTGCGGGGATTGGCACACACGAATAGATCCGCAGATGTCTGAATGGGGCAACCCACTATACAAGAGTATAGTATTCCCGCAAGGGAAGGCAAACCTTCCGAACTGAAACATCTAAGTAGGAAGAGGAAAAGAAATCAACCGAGATTCCGAGAGTAGTGGCGAGCGAAATCGGAAGAGCCCAAAAGTATGTAATTAGATAGCAGAATGTTTTGGAAAGAACAACCAAAGAAGGTGAAAGTCCTGTAAGTGAAATCTGGATATGTATGAAAAAGAGTAGGGCGGGACACGTGAAATCCTGTCTGAACATGGGGGGACCATCCTCCAAGGCTAAATACTCCTTGAAGACCGATAGCGAACAAGTACCGTGAGGGAAAGGTGAAAAGTATTTCGAAAAGAAAGATGAAAGAGACCCTGAAACCATACGCCTACAAGCGGTCGGAGCATCGTAAGGTGTGACGGCGTGCCTTTTGCATAATGAGCCTACGAGTTAATTTCACTAGCGAGGTTAAGTAGTTCAGCTACGGAGCCGCAGCGAAAGCGAGTCTGAATAGGGCGTTGAGTTAGTGGGATTAGACGCGAAACCTTGTGATCTATCCATGGGCAGGTTGAAGCTTTGGTAACACAAAGTGGAGGACCGAACCGGTTGACGTTGAAAAGTCTTCGGATGACCTGTGGATAGGGGTGAAAGGCTAATCAAACTGGGAGATAGCTCGTACTCCCCGAAATGCATTTAGGTGCAGCGTTAAGAAAGAGTATACTAGAGGTAGAGCTACTGATTGGATGCGGGGGTTTCACCGCCTACCAAATCCTGACAAACTCCGAATGCTATTATATGTTTCTTAGCAGTGAGGGCATGGGTGCTAAGGTCCATGTCCGAGAGGGAAAGAACCCAGAGCAACAGCTAAGGTCCCGAAATGTATACTAAGTTGAACAAACGAGGTCAGACTGCCCAGACAGCTAGGATGTTGGCTTGGAAGCAGCCATTCATTTAAAGAGTGCGTAACAGCTCACTAGTCGAGCGGTTTGGCATGGATAATACTCGGGCATAAGTATACTACCGAAGCTATGCGAAATGAAAATTTCGGTAGGGGAGCATTCTATATGCGCAGAATCAGTAAGGTGACTTATTGTGGAGCGTATAGAAAAGAAAATGTAGGCATAAGTAACGATAATGAAGGTGAGAAACCTTCACGCCGAAAATCCAAGGTTTCCTCAGCTATGCTAATCAGCTGAGGGTAAGTCGGGACCTAAGGTGAATCCGAGAGGAGCAATCGATGGGAAATCGGTTAATATTCCGATACCGGCTGTAAATTCGATGGAGTGACAGAGTAATGACACTACCGCGTACTGACGGAATAGTACGTTTAAGTCTGTAGGTAAATCAGCAATAGTAAAATGCGTTGCCGATGCCGAAGGTGAAAGTACCATGAAGCTACGGTGGAATGGATAGTGTAGGTAAGAGCTCTCAAGAAAAACTTCTAAGGCAAGTTTACAGCGCCCGTACCAAAACCGACACAGGTGGATGAGGAGAGTATCCTAAGGCGCTCGAGTGAATCATGGTTAAGGAACTAGGCAAAATAGACCTGTAACTTCGGGAGAAAGGTCGCTCCCCGTAAAAAGGGAGCCGCAGTGAAAAGGCCCAGGCGACTGTTTATCAAAAACACAGGACTCTGCAAAATCGCAAGATGACGTATAGGGTCTGACACCTGCCCGGTGCTGGAAGGTTAAGGAAGGAGGTTAGCGCAAGCGAAGCCTTTGACTGAAGCCCCAGTAAACGGCGGCCGTAACTATAACGGTCCTAAGGTAGCGAAATTCCTTGTCGGGTAAGTTCCGACCTGCACGAATGGTGTAACGATCTGGGCACTGTCTCAACCATGAGCTCGGTGAAATTGTAGTATCGGTGAAGATGCCGATTACCCGCAATGGGACGAAAAGACCCTGTGAACCTTTACTATAGCTTCGTATTGACTTCGGGTAAATGATGTGTAGGATAGGTGGGAAACTAAGAATCGGCTTCGCCAGGAGTCGAGGAGTTGACGTTGAAATACCACCCTTTATTTATCTGGAGCCTAACTTCTGAACAGAAGGACATTGCGTGGTGGGTAGTTTGACTGGGGTGGTCGCCTCCAAAAGAGTAACGGAGGCTTTCAAAGGTACCCTCAGCACGCTTGGCAACCGTGCGCAGAGTGTAATGGCATAAGGGTGCTTGACTGCAAGACCGACAAGTCGAGCAGGTGCGAAAGCAGGACATAGTGATCCGGTGGTTCCGCATGGAAGGGCCATCGCTCATAGGATAAAAGGTACTCCGGGGATAACAGGCTAGTCTCCCCCAAGAGCTCACATCGACGGGGAGGTTCGGCACCTCGATGTCGGCTCGTCACATCCTGGGGCTGGAGAAGGTCCCAAGGGTTGGGCTGTTCGCCCATTAAAGTGGCACGCGAGCTGGGTTCAGAACGTCGTGAGACAGTTCGGTCTCTATCTATTGCGGGCGTAGAATTTTGCGTGGAGTTGACTCTAGTACGAGAGGACCGAGTTGAACAAACCTCTGGTGTATCAGTTGTGCCGCCAGGTTCACCGCTGAGTAGCTAAGTTTGGAAGAGATAAGCACTGAAAGCATATAAGTGCGAAACTCGCCACAAGATAAGAATTCGATATAGGGTCGTGGGAGAATACCACGTTGATAGGCTACAGGTGTAAAGGCAGTGATGTCATAGCCGAGTAGTACTAATTACCCGGAGATTTCGTCCAAGAAAAAAATAAAAGTTAATAGAATTGGCCGTAAGCGTTTAAAAATTTATATAAAATCCCATTAAGATATTTAGGGTGGTTATAGCGGTAGGGCTCACCTGTTCCCATTTCGAACACAGAAGTTAAGCCTACTTGCGCTGATGGTACTGCAAACGCGGGAGAGTAGGTAGCCGCCGGTTTTTTAAAAAAGAAAGCTTTGTATAGAATTATACAAGGCTTTTTTTGTTTTGTATTGAAGTGGTTTTTTTGGTT